>NZ_JAUEYW010000039.1:0-1005 GCF_032489875.1 Bradyrhizobium sp. SZCCHNR1015 | reverse complement strand
CAACGGCAAGACGGCGATGGGGATGACCACGCCGCCGCACATTCCGACCGGCACGCTGCAGTGCTCGAACTGCCACACCAACACCGCGGCGAGCTTCACGACCTACACCATGAACCACGCCGCGGTGGCGACGGCGCGCTGCGACAGCTGCCACAACGGCAGCTACACCGGCCAGGGCACCAAGGGTGCGCTCGGCACCGCGTCGTACCCGAACCACGTCGCCACCGGCGGCGCCGACTGCGTCAGCTGTCACGCCAAGGCGGCGAGCGGCGGCTTCACCAGCTGGGGCGGCGCGGCGTTTGCTCACAAGGCCAACGACACCAACTGCGCCACCTGCCACAACGGCAAGACGGCGATGGGCATGACCACACCGCCGCACATCCCGACCGGGACGCTGCAATGCTCGAACTGCCACAGCAACACCGCCGCGAGCTTCACGACCTACACCATGAACCACGCCGCGGTGGCGACCGCGCGCTGCGATAGCTGTCACAACGGCAACTACACCGGCCAGGGCACCAAGGGAGCCATGGGTACGGCGTCGTACCCGAACCACGTCGCCACCGGCGGCGCCGACTGCGTCAGCTGTCACGCCAAGGCGGCGAGCGGCGGCTTCACCAGCTGGGGCGGCGCGGCCTTCAAGCATGCCGCGACCGACACCAACTGCGCCACCTGTCACAACGGCAAGACGGCGCAGGGCATGACCACGCCGCCGCACATCCCGACCGGGACGCTGCAATGCTCGAACTGCCACACCAGCACCGCGGCGAGCTTTGCCACCTACACCATGAACCACGCGGCGGTGGCGACGGCGCGCTGCGACAGCTGTCACAACGGCAACTACACCGGCCAGGGCACCAAGGGAGCGCTCGGCACCGCGTCGTATCCGAACCACGTCGCCACCGGCGGGGCGGACTGCGTCAGTTGTCATGCCAAGGCGGCCTCGGGCGGCTTCACCAGCTGGGGCGGCGCGGCCTTCAAGCATGCCGCGACCGACACCAACTG
>NZ_JAUEYW010000038.1:0-1132 GCF_032489875.1 Bradyrhizobium sp. SZCCHNR1015 | reverse complement strand
GCCGAGATCGACGAGCAGTTCGACCTCGGCTATCACCTCAAGCACGTCGACACGATCTTCAAGCGCGTGTTCGGGGAAGCGTGAACGCATGCTGCTCTGGCATTGGCGCTACATACCATGCAAGGGCGTCAAGTTAGATTTCGACGAGCTCGAGATCTACCCAAAGCACGAGTCGACACTCGTGCACTTGCGCAGACGCGATCCAAAGAAGAGAATTGAGATCAAACTCAAGCACATCGACAGAGAAAGTGACTACAACTCGTTCAAGCTGATTGATGATGTAGATTTTGAAGTAGCTCTCAAGAGCCCCGACGGAGACGGACGTTTTGCTCTAGACCCAGTCCACGTATTTTCATTTCTGCTAATGATCCGCACGGGTGGATGGATCAACGCTCCAGCAATTCTGACGCACTCTGTCTTGGATCAACCGGAGTCCGACTCTCGGCATGTTTTCTGCGAACGCTTCATTGATGCGATTCCGAATCGTTATCGCGAAACCAAATTAACACTCGAAGACGCGCAGTGGATAAGCACTCACATGGACACCGGTTTGCGCTTCACGCATGACCGCATTTTTCAGAATGCAATGCAATCGCTCACCTCTTACCACTGCATCCCATACGCAAATGCTTGCTTATTGTTAGCCTGGAGTGGCCTCGAAGCCCTGTTCAGGACTGAACGAGAGATATCATTCCGGCTCGCCCTCTATATTTCTAACTTCCTCCGAAAAGGCTCCGAAAGAGAGACTCTCTTCGAGCAGTTGCGTCAGGGGTACAACGCACGATCGAAAGCGGCACATGGAGCGAGCACTAAAGTCGCCGATATTCACACGCACGCCGAATTCGCTCGCGACATACTGCGTGAATGTCTGCTCAAGTGCATCGAAACAAAGGCGTTTCCCGAACCGAAACACCTGACATTCGGTGGGTAATTCTTCACGGCGTGATCACCTGCTCCCCTACAGACTGGTCCAGCGCAACGCGATGCCGGTCTGGCGCGGCGAAGGCGACTTCCGCACCCTGCTGAAGGCCGATGCCGACGTGAAGAAGTACCTGACAGATGCCGAGATCGACGAGCAGTTCGACCTCGGCTATCACCTCAAGCACGTCGACACGATCTTCAAGCGCGTGTT
>NZ_JAUEYW010000037.1:0-1333 GCF_032489875.1 Bradyrhizobium sp. SZCCHNR1015 | reverse complement strand
GCTTACTTCGCGCTCTTGTGTGTTCGAAACCTGCCAGAATGTGCGAACGGGCGGTTCTGACCAACCGCCCGTCGCTGGATCTGAGCCCGATCGTGCTCAAAGGCCCTAGAGCCTGTCGGGGAGCGTGGGACAGGTCCGGTGTCTTCCTTCAACCCGAACAGTTGCACGGGCTTCGAGCCCGCACCTTGCAAGGAAGGGAGCTGGATGATGGCACAGAATGATCTCGTTGTCGCGGGTGTCGATGTCGCCAAGGATAAGGTCGATGCCTGTACCCGAGCGCCCGGGTCCAAGCAGATGTTTGAAAGGACGAAGGAAGGCCAGCGCGACTTCGTGGCGTGGCTGCGCCGGCACGGCGTCACCAAGGTCGTGATGGAGGCCAGCGGCGGCTACGAGCGGGAGTGGGCCAAACTGGTGCGAGCCGCCAAGATCGACGTTCGTATCGTCGATCCAAAGCGGGTGCGGAGCTTCGCTCAATCGGCCGGGCGCCTGGCCAAGAACGACAGTATCGATGCGGACACGATCGCCTGGTTCGCCGAGACCTTCAACGAAGCTGCGGTGCAAGCCTACGATGCCGCCCGAGAGAAGCTTCAGCAGATGGTCAATGTGCGCCAAGCGACGAAAGATATGCTGGTCAGACTGAAGAACCAGGGCGAGCATAAATTGCCTGTAGAAGTACAGCGTCTGCATACGCGCATCGCCAAGGCGATCAGCGCCGAGCTGGCCGAGCTCGAGGCAGAGATCTCCGCCCTGATCGAAAGCACGCCGCATTTTGCGGAGCTCGCCGAGATCATCGAAAGCGTTCCGGGCATCGGCCGCACGACGTGTGCTACGCTGATAGCAACCATGCCGGAGCTCGGCCAGACCAGCGACAAAGCCGTCGCGGCGCTGCTGGGTGTTGCGCCGTACGATGATGACAGTGGCCGGCGTCGCGGGGATCGGCACGTCAAGGGCGGACGCCGCAGAACTCGCAACACATTCTACATGGCCTGCGTGGGCGCCGCGACGCGGTGCAATCCAGTCCTGAAGGCCTTCTACGAGCGCCTGCTCGCCCAAGGTAAGTTGAAGAAGGTCGCGCTGACCGCCTGCATGCGCAAGCTGATCTGCATTCTCAACGTCATGGTCAAACGCCGCCAAAAGTGGAATCCGGCGCTCCACGTTGTGAACGGGTCGAGCGCCTCATAGCCGCTCGGGCTCCGCCCGAGCGCACGCCAAGCCAACAGACCGGCGAGCGGACGGGGTCAAGGCCGTCAGCCGCCGAAGGCGGTGGCGCGCCTTCGCGCCAGCCTTGAGGCCGGCCGATCACCGGTCTACAAAAAAGACAGTTGCTCCCCGG
>NZ_JAUEYW010000036.1:0-1524 GCF_032489875.1 Bradyrhizobium sp. SZCCHNR1015 | reverse complement strand
CCAGAAACCCCGCGCCCTCGCCTATCGCCGTGATCCCGGCACTGCTCTTTTGTATGTCGCATGGAAATCCGTTCTCGCGGCGTGTTTTCGCCCGAGTTTTCCGAGAACGCGTCACCCTCTGGAAAGTGAGGGCGCAGGGAAGACCGCATAGGCGTTAAGGTAGCGCGAGCATCGATTGATACTTGCGTTTTCGAGGAGGCTCGCGAAGGTGGCGCCCCAACGCGCGTTTTCTGCGGCGCAAGCAACGGATGGTTGGTTGTGGAATGATTGCTTGCAGCAAGGATGCAACGAGCTGCTGCAGGACCCGCCAAGCGCCAGGCGTCGTTAAGCGGCCTGCGTCCAGTGGGGAGAGTCCTCGAAGTCGCTGGCAAGCGGCTCGAGCAACAGGATGATCAGGAGGTGGGCCAGCAGGTAGGGCTTGGCAGAGCGCGGATCGGTTCCTGGCGGCGTCTTGAGGCCAATCAGACTCTTCAGTCGCTTGAACCCAAGCTCGATCCGCCATCGCAATCGATAGAGCGCAAGCACATCTTTGGTGGAGAACTCGTCCCGCGCGAGCGACGTGATCAGAATGACCCAATCCGCAGCCTCCAAAGTTTCTTTGGAGATGATGCGGTTTTCATCTTTTGCGTCTTGCCGGGCTTTACGCCGAGAAGCAGCAGCCGCACCGGTGGGCTTCTTGATTGCGACCAGACGCATAGCCAGAGGCGCGCCGCCCTTGCGCTTGATCCAAATCTCCCGATCGACCAGTCCGCGCGCCTTCGCGGCACGCAATTGGGCCATCAGATCGAACGGAAGGCCTTTGGCGTCAAGCCAACGTGCGTTCTTCCAGCCCGCTCGGATCAAAACGTCGGCCCCGGCTTCGCGGACGGCCGCAATGCGGTCAGGTTGCAGATAAGCGCGGTCAGCAATGCGGATCTCGTTCTTGACCACTGGTATCCGGTCAAACGTTTCGCCCTCTTGCTGATCTGTCAGCTCGAAGTGACCAAAGCGCTCATAGGGCAGATCAAATGCGCTATGAACGCGCCAAAGCTCACTGTTCTTGCGCGCAGCCGGTCCCGCCTGAGGCACTGTCGTCGCATCGATGATGCGGATCAGGCGGCCTTGGCTCGCCTTCGGAGCTGCCGCAGCGAGCAAGCCCTCCACCAGCACCGCAAACCAATCACCACATTGACGCAGCCGATAGAACAACGCCACGCTGGTGAGGTCGGCAAGGCCAACAGAAGCCGCCCATGCGGCTGTCGATCTCAGCCCTCTTTCACCCAAACAATAGGCCAGCATCAGCCGAAGTAACGTCACCGCATCTGGAATCTGCCGCCGACGCGCGAAGGCCTTCGTCTGGCGCGCAGTTTTCTCGAGCTGCGCAGCCCCGCCCAGCTGCGCAACCACTCTCGTCCAGTCCTCGTTCAGGAGCGATTCGTCTGCCATCCCCTGTTCGAATCACGGCGGATTCCAACACTCAAGCATAAACTTAACGCCTATGCGGCCTTCCCTGCGCCCTCTGTCTCTTGGAGGGTGAGACGAGAT
>NZ_JAUEYW010000035.1:0-1821 GCF_032489875.1 Bradyrhizobium sp. SZCCHNR1015 | reverse complement strand
GCTGACCGACGGCAGCACCGCCGCATTGCCCGACGATCTCGCGCAGCTCCGGCTCGACGATCCCGCGCTGCTGCAACCGCCGCCGGCGTGGCCGCGGCATCGTCCGCTGCCCGACGACCTCGCCTACGTCATCTTCACCTCCGGCTCCACCGGCCGCCCCAAGGGCGTCGCCATCCCCCAGCGTGGTCTCGTCAATCTCGTGCGCTGGAGCTTTGCCGCTGTTGGCACCGACGTGCTGGCGGCGACCTTCGCCTCGTCCTCGATCAATTTCGACATGTCGGTGCTGGAGATGTTCTCGCCGCTGAGCTGCGGTGGGTGCATCGAGGTCGCATCCGACCTGCTCGCCATCGCCCATCGCGGCCGCTCCGGCATGCGGCTGTTGAGTGGCGTACCGTCGGTGTTGCGCGCGCTGCTCGACATGTCGGCGCTGCCGACCGACGCGCGCGCGCTGATCCTTGCCGGCGAGGCGCTGCCCGAGGAGCTGGTGCACCGGACGCGCGCCGTGCTGCCGGACTGCCGGATCTGGAATCTGTATGGGCCGACGGAAGCGAGCGTCTATTCCACCGCCTGGTTCTCCGACGGTCCGCACGACGCGCCGCCGACGATCGGCCGTCCCGTCCACAACATGCAGGTGCACCTGCTCGACGAGCGGCTCGCGCTGGTCCCGATCGGCGTCGTCGGCGAGGTCTATGTCGCGGGCGCGGGTCTCGCGCGCGGCTATATCAACCGTCCCGGGTTGACGGCGGAGCGCTTCATCGCCGATCCGTTCGGACCGCCGGGCACCCGGCTGTACCGCACCGGTGATCGCGCGCGCAGGCAGGCCGACGGCACGCTGGAGTTCCTGGGACGCGCCGACCATCAGGTCAAGATCCGCGGCTTCCGCATCGAGCCCGGCGAGGTCGAGAGCGCGCTGCGCCGTCACGACGGCGTCGCTGCTGCCGTCGTGGTGCCGCAGGAGCATCCGCACGGGCGGCGCCTCGTCGCCTATGTGGTCGGCCGCGACGGCGTTGCGCCGTCCATCGCAGAGCTGCGCAGCCATCTCGGCAGCCTGCTGCCAGATTACATGGTGCCTTCGCTGTTCGTCACGCTCGATGCGCTGCCGCTCACCCCCAACGGCAAGCTCGACCGCAAGGCCCTGCCCGAGCCGGACCTCGCCGTGGCCTCCGAGGCGCCCCATCGCGCACCGCGCTCCGCCACCGAGCAGGCGCTTGCCGCGATCTGGGCCGAGCTGCTCGGCCACGACGAGATCGGCATCGACGACAATTTCTTCGCCCTCGGCGGTCATTCGCTGCTTGCCACCCGCCTCGTCTCCCGCCTGCGCAGCCAGTTCGGCCGCGAGCTGCCGCTGCGCCGGCTGTTCGAGCAGCCGACCATTGCCCGCCTCGCCGCCTGCCTCGACGGCGAGACCGGCGATCAGGCCACCGCCTTCGTCGCCGTGCCCCGTCCGGTCGACCTGCCGTTGTCCGCCGCCCAGACCCGGCTCTGGTTCCTGGATCAGCTCGAAGGCGGCTCGGCCGCCTATCTCATTCCGTTCGCGCTCGATCTCGACGGCGCGCTCGATGCCCAGGCGCTCGATCGCGCGCTGACGGCGCTGGTCGCACGCCATGAGAGCCTGCGCAGCACGGTCGAGCTCAAGGCCGATGCGCCGGTGCAGATCATCCGCCCGGCCGGCGCCTTCCGCCTGCTGCACGACGACCTCTCCGATCTCTCGCCCGCCGACCGCGACGCTGCGCTGGCCGCAAGACTCGACGGCCTGGTGCAGCACCGCTTCGACCTGTCGCGCGACCTGCCGCTGCATGCGCTGCTGGTGCGGCTCGCTCC
>NZ_JAUEYW010000034.1:0-4738 GCF_032489875.1 Bradyrhizobium sp. SZCCHNR1015 | reverse complement strand
ACGTCGGGCCAGTCGCGATTGAAATCGGCGGTCAGGCGTTTCATCTCGCGCCGCCGATCGCACGCTCCACCGCGGCGCCATCGTCGAGCGGCGCGGCTGATGGCGGCGCAGCGGCCGATGGGTTTGCAACGAGTGCGACGCTTGCGACGACCATACACCTCAATGCCATAGCCAGGTTCAGAAGCTCCGATGTTCAATGTTGTCGACTACGATTCAGGACGACGCTCGCGCGGCAGCCCTTGAATAGGCGGGGAACTACGCGTTCGGACGACCAACACTTGAGGATCGGACATGGTGCAGCGATAGTGATCCGGCCTCGGGAGGAGCGGACGCGGTCCAGTCGAGTATAGCTTGATCAGCCGCTGGCGAGCGGATTAGACTGAGTACCCGAATTGAAGAAACGTTCAGAGCAAACAGTGTTTTGTCGTTCCATTACCTTGGTATCGTTGAGCTTCCTGGCCTCAGCCGTCGGCGCTCAGGCGCAGGGCGACCCAACGCAGATTTTCAACGGTGTGTGGGTGGCAGTAAATCCGCCAGGACCGCACGTCGTGTTTAATATGATTAGCCTGGGTCAAAGAGAGGCTAGTTTGCCGATACTTGGCCAAGCCACGATAGGTCCATCCAATGGAGAAGACGGATCAAATTTCCGAATCTCGGGCCCAGGATTCACCTGCTTTTACCTGATACTCACCACCAACCAGCGGACAAGAATGGTCTGGGAGCTGAAGAGCGGTGGGGACGTCTGTTTCAAGTCAGCTGCTTTCGAGCAAGCCGATAGCCCGGTACCGGTACCGGTACCAGTACCGGCGCCGGCCCCGTTACCGCCGCCTCCGCCACCGCCTCGCCCCTCCGTCTCTCCGAGCTTCTCCTGCTCCGCTCGATTGAATGAGGCGGAAAGAACTGTCTGTTCAGACGACGGCCTAGCTCAGCTCGATCAAAATCTCGATGCTTTGTATACATCGGCTCAGGCTTACGCTCGCAGCAACGGTGACGCGGCAAGCTCTTCAAGATTGGCTGCAACCGAGAAGAGTTGGTTGTCCAACGATCGAAATGCCTGTGGTACGAATATAACTTGCTTGGCGAGCGCCTATTCGAGGCGGATTTCCCAGTTGAAAGCCTGCTTATCTCGGCTTCGCAGTGGTGACGGCTGCTAACAATTCCTTCGAACTCAACCGTATGATGGATCGGATCGGTCTCCATCGACAAATGCATTAGAAGCGGTGCTTTGGACCAGGGCCTCCATGCGAGCATTGTATTGCCTTCGTACTGTGCTTCTCACGAGCAGCCTTAGCAGTATCGCCCTGATACCCACCGCAGCACCACAGTCGGTGTCCGTGCCGCACTGCACATCGATCGTGAAGGTGATGCTGGACGTCGGCCACACGCCTGAGCAACCCGGAGCGACTAGCGCGCGCGGCGTGCCGGAGTTTGAGTTCAACCTCAGCCTCGCTCGCAGGGTTTCATTAGAACTTGCAAGGTCGGGGTACCTTGTGAGCGTGCTGGTCGTACATGGCATAGGCCAAGAACAGCTCCTCAACCGAGTCGTCCAGGCTAAACGCTATTCTCCAACTCTATTTATCTCCCTTCATCACGATTCAGTTCAGCCGTTGTTTATCCATCAATGGAGCTTCGCCGGACGAGCAAACCACTACAGCGACGAATTTTCCGGCTTTTCGATCTTCCTGTCTGAGCTCACTCCTAAGTTTGCCGAGAGCTTAGCGGCTGCCCAGCTTTTGGCAGATGAACTGATCAGGCAAGGACTGCGGCCTTCGCTGCACCATGCGATGAAGATTCCCGGTGAAGGGCGAAAACTCATTGATCGGCAGCGCGGGATCTATCTGAATGATCGGTTAGCCGTGCTGAAGGACGCTCCCTATCCGGCTCTGCTCCTTGAGGCGGGCGTGATCGTCAACCGAGCGGACGAAATCAATCTTCAAACGGAGACAATTCAGGCGCAAATAGCTCAAGCCATCACTCAAACCGTCAGCGGACGGTTTTGCGGGACCAATGGATCAAAAGCCCCATCGGATCTGCTCGATGAGCACAATTCAGATCGGAAGTAGCCCCAGTCGCTCAGGGCTCCACCCGCCGGTAATCGCCTGCCGCGGCTCTACAGGCCACGTCCGGCCCACCCGTACGGAATGAGAGATTTAGTCCTTCACCGGCAAAAGCATACCGGTAGGCGCACCTAAAACGCGGCCCGACCAGGCAAATATTCGCACCGCCATCGGCACACCTCTCGACCGATCCGACTCCGTTGAAAACGGTTGCCGCCCCCGAAAACGAAATGTTCAAATCACCATTTGACAGAAAGCGAATATTGTCTCCGGATCCACTCTTGAGCCAGTTGCCGAGCAACCGACCATCGAGAAGCCCTTGGGTTTGCGCTTGGGCTTGAGGCAGGAAAAAGGCTGCCCAGAGGCCGGCCACCAGAAGCTTCGAAAAGAAATCAATCTTCCAAACCCTAACTATCAACATACTATCCCCCTCTGCCCTTATTCCATGCTCAGTCTGGGCCTCGTCAAAACACTGGAAATCCTAATGCAGTGGTTGTAGCCTTGGCAATGCCGCGCATACGGCTTTTTGAGCTTAGTATATTAACCTGAAGGGGAAGCGCAATGCGCTGTTTTTTGGTCGCTCTCGGGTGCTTTATTGTTTTTGCAACCGCTAACGCTCGGGCGGACGCGCTGGACATTTTCAACGGCGTTTGGGTTTCGGTCAATCCGCCCGGTCCGCACTTCATCTTCAACAAGGTGGGCCTCAACTCTCGTGAAGCCAGCCTCCCTGTCTTAGGACAGGCGGCCATCCGGGTATCAAACGGCGAGAACGGGTCGAACTTCCTGGTCTCCGGCGAGGGCTTTTCGTGTCAATACTTCGTCGGCAAGATCAACAATAGCGAGATGACCTGGGAGCTCAAAGGTGGCTCATCGGTGTGTTTCCCGTCTGCGCATTTCAAGAAAGATCCTCCCTAGCGCGGAGCAGTGAGCGATGCGCGTTCGCGTCTTTCTCGTTGCCGGAGTGACCAGCGTATCATTGGCTTTCTCGGCAAGTGCGCTCGCCGACGATGCCTTGCAAATGTTCGACGGCGTGTGGGTTTCGATCAGTCCGCCTGGACCGCACATCGTCTTCAACAAGATCGGGCAGACACGCGAAGCTAGCTTACCCAATCTCGGTCAGGCCTCCATCACGAGTTCAAGGGGCGAAAGCGGATCAAACTATCAGATCTCTGGCGCTGGGTTTACCTGTTACTACCTCATTCTTACTACAAATGCTCAAGCCAAGATGGTATGGGAGTTGAAGAGTGGCTCAAGCCCTTGCTTCGCAAATGCCGTCTTGGAAAGGGCCGACTCTGAAAATGAGAGGGCCAACTCGAGTGCTCGACCTGCAACGGCTATAGCACCCGCTGCGCTTCAGGCGCCCAACGCCGCTTTAGCACCCAGCCCTGCGCAGCCGAGCCCGCCCTCGGAAGGAGGCCGCAGGTGCGGTTACTACGCGATAGCATATTGCTCCGAAGATCTAAGTGTCGCCCGTGGAGTCAGCGGTGCGCTTCAAGCACAACTCATCGACACAAATGCTCGTAATTACTATCCCAACTTCCGCGCCGGCTGGTACTGTGTTGGAGTCGGCCCGCTGAATAGGGACACAGCCCAGAGCACCGCACAAGGATACAAGCAGCGCGGATATCCAACAGCGTACTTTAAAAATAGCTGCTGAATCGCGCCTAACTTGGGTGCCGATCGGCCGGCTTGGGCCGCCCTGACCATCGTCTAGGTATTCCTAATAACACCCGAATACGCTCCATTCGAACTTCAGACCCGAAGGAATGGCTATGGGGAAGCAGCTTGTTTTGTTACTCGCGCTCGCTGCAACCCTTTCGAATTGCAGCGCGACCAGTACCGAGCGGTCCTCTGCTGACCGAACCCCAGAAGCTCAGGGCGCGCAGCCGGAGATCATCTCGCGCGAACAATGGCGAGCGAAATCGGCAAATGGTGGAATGACAGCCCAGACTGTCATTGGTATTATTATACATCACACGGGCGTTCGCAGTAACATCTCGACGAGCATCGAAGCGAAGATGCGCGGCTTGCAGGCATTCTCGCAGTCGCCGGGTCGAGTCTCACCATCAAAGTCAAAACCATCCTGGCCCGATGTACCTTATCATTTCTATATCGACGCAAGGGGCTCAATCGCTGAGGGACGGGATGTAAGGTTCGCCGGTGACACTAATACGGGCTACGATCCTAGAGGGTACATTCAGATTGCTGTCGAGGGTGACTTCGAACATGAAGCGGTACGCCCAGAGCAAAGAGAGGCATTGCGGGGCCTTTTGAAGTGGCTCTTAGTTCGCTGGAATCTTCCAACGTCCAGCGTCACTATCCACAAACTTCATGCCCCTACCGACTGCCCCGGGCGAAACTTGATACCCGAAGTTGAAGCTATCCTGAGGGAGATATAGATGGGTTTAATATTTCGCTGGCTGGACTCGACCACGTGAGACCATCATTTCCGTATCCAGCACCGGCCTCACAAGGCTGGGCTATTGTCTGAGTGCGCATTGTCGATTACTTACAATTGCGAGCCTCTGGCGACCACTCGCTAATTGATGGCTGCCGCAGCTCGATGAGCAAGCACCCAAGTCAAGAACCAATTGGAAATCTTTCCGCCAGCACGAAGCTCTCGCGCGTCCGGGTCACGTCGGGCCAGTCGCGATTGAAATCGGCGGTCAGGCGTTTCATCT
>NZ_JAUEYW010000033.1:0-5448 GCF_032489875.1 Bradyrhizobium sp. SZCCHNR1015 | reverse complement strand
GCCGGGCGCTGGCCGCGCCCGTGGCCCGCCTGCTCAAAAAAATGCAGGCGGCAGGTACCACAGGTTCAGCCGAGATCGCCCGGCCCTCCCTGCGCGATGGTCTTCACGCTTATATGCAGGCTTCCTGGCGCTCGGCTTGTTGGCCGCCATGCGCGACAACGCCTTTCACGCGTTGCGCGGTGATACCAGCGTCGAGGTATCAGAACCCTGCAACTTCACGTCCGCAAGAACGTCGTTCGTCCGCACATCCAGGACATGCTGCCAAGGACATGCTGCCAAGGACATGCTGCCAAGGACATGCTGCGAGCTCTCGCGGCCACCGCTCCCCGCCTCGCGTGTCGTGACGATCGCGCGCAACGCCCCTCCATGATGAGGCGGGATGCGCGGAAAGATCGCGGTGATTTGCCCGACGACGCAAGCGAAATGATCTGCGACAAAGTAACCCGACGGGCAAGTTCGATTTGAACAAACCTGCGGGAGTGCCATCAGACAATCCAGTCATAACGATGGACGCAAAATTTACCAACGCTCGGAGCGAACGACGGCACTGGCCAGCCTCGCCTTCCCCGACGCTGCTCGATGCGGCTGCGCCTGAGTGCGAACAGCGACGGCTGAGGTAACTGTTTCAGAAGGCCATGCATTCTCGAAAGGTGGAGAGAACTGTCGCGCTCGCAGTGCAGCTATCTCCCAGGAATTCAGACAGGTCTTTCCGGCATACTCAGTCGAGTTGTAGAATGCGTGAAATCCGACGCCCAGCGCAGTAGCGAAGCGATCGCCTTTAGTTCCGCTGTCAATATAGGCGCGGAGTTTCGCACAAAACTTTTGCAAATTCCTTGACCACGGAGCATCTACCGCATTCTGCGCATTGTTGAAGTAGCCCTGCAGCTCTCCATATCGAAAAGAAAATGCTGAATATACTCCCGGCCAACCGTTTAGTCCGCTAGCGATAACGCCACTCGACCTTCCCTCCTTCACGATATTTATGACAGGAACTCTCCCACTGCGATAAACGATCCGCCGAGTTGCAGGATCGATCTCATATTGCTTTGGATCCGGCGCTCGGACGTCGGCGAAGGATTCCATTATCTCGTTCACCCCCGTATTGAGGGTTGAGATTGCGCTGGTATTCTTCTCGAGAAACGAGACAACAGGCACAACAACACTGCCTACACCGACAGATGAAAAACTTCCGAGCGCTACCGCACTGCTCCCAACCTTCGCTATTCCACCGATGAACTTGGCTGGATCGCCAAATCGTACAACTTCACTTCGCTTGAATTCCAGATGAATCTTGATACGAGCGTTTGCCTTCACATCGGTAATGATCTTTCCATCGCAATTCTGAACAACCGGATCCCCAAAGTTCGACTTTACAATAAGAGGCACCTTGACTTGGCCAACTTCATCTTTCTTAGCGTTTGGAAAGGTAACGACGGCAGCAAGTGCCACAGACCGATCTTTGACATTGAAGCCATCGACGAAAATATTCCCCGTTCGTTTCGGACCTATCCATGACGATGCAATCGAACTCAGACTTCCTTGAGCATCGCAGAGATTCTGAACTCTTAGATCGTATTCATATATGTCTTGAGGACTATTGATCGCCTCAAACTTAGGACGAGAACTGGCAGCTCTTTCTATCTCCTCGATCTGACCGAACGCAGGCGTTGCTACTACGAGCGCAAAAATCGAAAGTCCAAACGATACTACGACTTTCATTTCCTCCTCCCCTTGACCCGGAGCTTCGATTGAATGACCCTAATCACACCAACTAAAGATTGAAAATACAAGACAAGATCGTCCGCAGATTGCGGTAAAATGAAACCGGTCGCAGGAGAGGATGGCCGGGCAGCAATCTGCCGCTTGCGCGCGTAGGCATTACAACGAACAAATCACTACAAAGTGCGGCTCTGCTTCAGGCGATACAACAAAACCTTCTCGCGGCGCAGACTATGCGACGAAATGCCTTCGCTTAGGGAAAGTTCGGTCAGCGTTTAGTCAACCGCAATAAGAACAATGTCTTGGACTTATGCCGATAACCTTCAGGGTGAGTTGCGGGCTCAGGCCGCCGCCTTCGCCTCGTCGGCACCATGGAACGCATACACGTCCATGCGCAGCACGCCGTAATTGGCGCTGTTGTGCAGCCGTTCGACGCGGGCGCCCTCTCCCGCGGCGCCGAGTGCAGCGAACAGCGGCAGGAAGTGCTCGTCGGTCGGATGATTGTCGCGCGCATGCGGGGCGAGACGGCGGTAGTCGACGAGGTCGTCGACGCGGCCTTCGATCGCGGCGTTGTGCACCCAGTCGGCGAAGTCGACCACCCAGGACGGCGCGGGGTCGTCGATATCGAGCCGGCGCTTGCGGAATTCGCCGAGATTATGGGTGAAGCTGCCGCTGCCGATGATCAGCACGCCCTCGTCGCGCAGTGGGGCCAGCGCGCGGCCGAGTGCGAGATGATGTGCCGGCCCGCGCTCGGTCTGGATCGAGAGCTGCAGCACCGGAATGTCGGCCTGCGGGTACATCAGGAGCAGCGGCACCCAGGCGCCGTGATCGAGCCCGCGCTCGCGGTCGATGCCGACCGGCAGCCCGGCCGCCTGCAACCGCGCCGCGACGGCCTGCGCGAGATCGGGCGCTCCCGGCGCGGGATAGCGCAACTGATAGAGCTCACGGGGAAAGCCGTAGAAATCGTAGATCGTCTCGTTGGTGGCGACCGCATTGACGGCGGGGATGTCCGTCTCCCAATGCGCCGAGATCACCAAAATCGCCTTCGGCCGCGGCAGGCGGCCGCCGAGGCTGACGAGGAAGTCACGCGCCGCCGAATCCGTGAGCGGCAGCATCGGCGAGCCGTGCGACAGGAAGATGCTGGGAAGGGTCATGTCATCTCTCCTCGGACTGCTGACACGTCGTCAAGATCACGTCGTCAAGATAGCGCGCCAAAACCACAGCTGTCGTCCCTGCCAAGGCAGGGACCCATACCGCGTGATCGACACTCGAGGCAGGCTGAGTATCGACCGTCGTTCCCACACCAGTTCCGCCTGTGGTTATGGATCCCCGCCTTCGCGGTGATGACAGCGAAAGTGTGGCAACAGTCAGCGACCCCAACTGTCCGTGTCAGTGCGCGCTGCGCAACTGACCGCCGGCGAGGCTGCTGCGCAGGCCGCCCAGCGCGTAGGCGCCGTCGCCGAGCAGGGCCTGGATCACCAGGGTCACCGCCCAGAACGCCGGATACTCCCAGCCGCCCTTCGGATTGTTGAAGAAGAACCCGGCGGAGCCATGCACGGTGAAGATGGCGCCGAGCAGGATCGGCACGGCGGCGAGCGCCACCCAGCGGGTGTAGATGCCGAGGATTAGCGCGATGCCGGCCAGGATCTCGGCGGTGATCACCAGATAGGCCAGCTCGGGCGGCAGGCCGATACTGCCGAAGAACTTGGCGGTGCCGGCCGGCGTGAACACGAACAGCTTGAGGCTGGCATGGGCCAGAAACAACCCGCCAAGGGTGAGGCGGAGCAGAAGCGCGGCATAGGGCGCGGTACGGGAATCGATCATCGGAACCTCCGGTGGGGACCCCCAGCATATGGATCATTTCCCGAAAGACGATAATCCGATACAATGGAAAATCAGTTCACACCCAAAGAGTGAGATGATCCAGTGTTGGACCGGCTGACCGGACTGGAGGTGCTCTCGAAGGTGGCCGGTTCCGGAAGCCTGTCGGGCGCGGCCCGCCTGCTCGGCATGTCGCCGACCATGGTGACAAAGCACCTCGCGGCGCTGGAGACGCGGCTCGGCACCAAGCTGTTTCACCGCACCACGCGCCGGCTGACCATCACCGAGGCCGGACGCCGCTATCTCGACCTTGCCGAGCGCGTGCTCGGCGACTTCGAGGCGGCCGAAAGCGCGATCGCGGCCGACCGCGTCGAGCCGCGCGGGCTGTTGCGGCTCAATGTCCCGCTCGCCTTCGGCACGCGCCAGATCGCGCCGCTGCTCGCCAGCTTCGCCGCGCTCTATCCCGGCGTCAGCGTCGAGCTTGGGCTCAATGACCGGCTGGTCGACCTGATCGAGGAAGGCTGGGATCTCGCGATCCGGATCGGCACGCTCAAGGACTCCAGTCTGGTGGCGCGGCGGCTGGCGCCGTGCCGGATGATGGTCTGCGCCGCGCCGTCCTATCTCGCCGCGCATGGGACACCGCGCACCACGGCCGATCTCGGCAGCCATAACTGCCTCGGCTACACGCTGGCGGCGGCCGGCCCGTCGCGCTGGCGCATGGGTGGCAAGGCCGCGGTCGATGTCACCGTGAGCGGCAATCTGCGCGCCAACAATGGCGATGCGCTGCTCGCGGCAGCGCTCGCCGGGCAAGGCGTGATCTACCAGCCAACCTTCATCGTCGGCGACGAGATCCGCGCGGGACGGCTGGTGCCGCTGACGCTCGAGGTGCCGCCATCGGACCTGCTGGCGGTGCATGCCGTCTACCTGCCGGATCGCACGCCCTCGGCCAAGGTGCGCGCCTTCATCGACCACCTCGCGGCGGCCTTCGCGCCGGAGCCGCCCTGGGATCGCGATCTTGCGTAAGCGGCGTCAGTTCTTCGTGACGTCGTCGCGAACGAACTGAGTTTCGGGCGAGCCTCAGAAATCCATTCCGCTCATCCTGCCGCCGGACGGCGTGGCCGGAGCCGCCGCCTGCTCTCTGCGGAGTTCGGCGACCATCGCCTCGGTCGTAATCAGCAGGCCCGCAACGGAGGCAGCGTTCTGCAGGGCGGTCCGCACGACCTTGGTCGGATCGATGATTCCCTTGCTGATCATGTTCCCGTAGTCGTCGGACTGTGCGTCATACCCGTAAGCATATTGATCCCGCTCCAACAATCTGCCGACGATGACGGAGCCGTCGGCTCCGGCATTTGCCGCAATCTGGCGCACCGGTGCTTCCAACGCCTTCATGACGATACCAAAGCCATGCATGATGTCCGGATTTTGCCGAGCAGATTGCCAGCCCGCTCCCCGCGTCCGCGAATGACGGCGAGCGGATTCGCGCCTTTCTCTGAGGTTGAGAATCATTTCTGTCAGATAGTCGATCAATTCGGCTTCGAGCGAATCGGGAAGCTGCAAACGATGGACACGCTGAAAGAAGAGATCCGGATAGACGAACGGACTGTCGGAATTCAGCAGCTTCTCGATGGATGCGAAGATCTCATTCAAGAGCCTGTTGTTCAACAAGGACTGCTTACGAAGCAAGCGTCCCAGATCGTGCGTGTCAGACATCGCGAGGTCGGAAATGCTGTCCGGCTCGCTCTTGCTCCTGAACACCCGGCTCAGGGCCTGCCTGGCGCGCAACAGCGCAATGCCGCCGCCCGGCAGGATGCCTTCCTCGACGGCCGCACGCGTCGCATGCATCGCGTCATCCACGCGATCCTTGCGCTCCTTGACCTCGACCTCGGTCGCGCCGCCGACGCGGATCAC
>NZ_JAUEYW010000032.1:0-12125 GCF_032489875.1 Bradyrhizobium sp. SZCCHNR1015 | reverse complement strand
GTCAGTCACTCGACCGAGGAATCATCCATTTCCGGCAGCAAAATGGTAAGTTAGCGCCAATGGGGGTCTCTCTCCGCCGGCTTCCTTCGCAGAGCGAGCCCCCTCACCCGACGGAGTACGCGGCTGCGCCAGCGATGCCCTCTCCCACAAGGGGAGAGGGCGCTGCATCGGGCAGCGCGGACGAACTAATAGCTTACTGTCCTTAGGGTGGGCAAAGCGACGCCATCAGGCGTTGCGTGCCCACCGTTGGTAGCTGTGGTGTCGGTGACAAATGGTGGGCACGCTTCGCTTTGCCCACCCTACGTCGACAACTACGCCTTGGCCTTCTTCGGCTCGGTGAAGAACGCCAGCACGATGGTCAGCAGCATGAACCCGACCGAGGCGCCGAACACCCAGCGGGGTGCGTTCATGTCCATGATCCAGCCGAACAGCAGCGGGCTGACGACGCCGGCGAAGTTGAAGCCGGTGGAGACGATGCCGAAGGCGCGGCCGGCGGCGCCCGGAGGGGCGGCGTTGCGCACCAGCATGTCGCGCGACGGCGCGATCACGCCGCTCATGAAGCCGGCGACCAGCATAATCGCCGTGAGCAGCACGGTTGGCAGGTTGATGAAAGTGATCATCAGCACCAGCACGGCGTTGATCGCATAGGCGACGGCCGCGACCAGGTTGTGATGCCTGATGCGGTCGGCGAGCTGGCCGCCGGCGAGCACGCCGACGGCGCTGGCGCCGAGGAATGCGGTCAGCGCGATATTGGCGGTCGAGAACGAGATGCCGTAGCCGTTCATGAATGCGACCACGCCGAAGCTGGCGATGCCGGCGTTGGACAGGCTGAGCAGCATGAAGAACACGGTCAGCAGCATCAGCATCGGCGTCAGCAGGCTGGGCTGCTTCGCCTTGCTGCCATCGGCAGCGGTGTGATGCGGATGCGGCGGCACCTCGGGCACGTTGCCGACGAGCAGCAGCAGCGCCGCGAGCGGTCCGACCAGGCCGGCCGCGATCAGCGCGCCGGAGCCGCCGACGGTGGTGACCAGGGCCGCCATCACCGCGGGCGCGACGGCGCCGCCGAGATAGCCGGCGAAGGTGTGCACGCCGAAGGCGCGGCCCATGCGCTTCTCGTCCATGTGGGCCGACAGCAGGGCATAGTCCGAGGGATGGTAGACCGCGTTGGCGAGGCCGAGCAGCACCGCCGAGACGACGAGGCTCGTGTAGGTCAGGTAGAACCCGAGCAGCGCCAGCGACAGGCCGCCGAGCGTGAGGCCGAGCAGCAGGATGCGGCGGGCGCCGGCGCGGTCGACGAGATAGCCGACCGGGGCCTGCGTTAGCGCCGACACCACAGCGAACACGGTGAGCGGAAAGCCGAGCTCGACATAGCCGACGCCGAGCTTCTCCTTGAGGTACGGAAACAGCATCGGCAGCACCAGCATGTGCAGGTGGCTGACCCAATGCGCCAGCGAGATCAGCGCCAGCGTGCGCAGCGGGGAGGCGGCCCGGACCGGAGCACGGACATGTTGCGGTGCGGCGAGAACGTCAGCCATGGTCGATCCGTGTGGCTCCGGTCGTCAGCGATGGAAAAGAGGACGCGTTGCCGGCAAACCGCCGATGCTGCCTAAACAGAGGCGCGCGACACAACGCCA
This sequence comes from Bradyrhizobium sp. SZCCHNR1015, assembly GCF_032489875.1. Classification (NCBI taxonomy): domain Bacteria; kingdom Pseudomonadati; phylum Pseudomonadota; class Alphaproteobacteria; order Hyphomicrobiales; family Nitrobacteraceae; genus Bradyrhizobium; species Bradyrhizobium sp. SZCCHNR1015. The sequence goes on along the minus strand of NZ_JAUEYW010000032.1, from coordinate 10,491 downwards.
CAGTATCGGATTGCGGTTCATTGTCCATGAACGCCCGCGCATGGCACCTGCGCGGGATGGCCGGCGGCCGAGGGGCGGCAAGTCACCCGCCGCCGTTCCGGGGTTGTGGGCAGGAAGGCACGGTGTGTCCCCACCACAGGTGTCGTCCCCGCGAACGCGGGGACCCATAACCACCGGCGGATGTTTGTTGCGCGAGTCGTGCAACACGCAGCCTGCCTCAAGACGGATCACGCGGTATGGGTCCCGGGTCGGCGCCCGCTGACGCTTCGCGTCAACGGTCTTGCCCGGGACGACAGCGAGTGTGGGGCGCGGTCGAAGGCTGCCGAAAGGTGGGAGAGGAGAGCGAGAGCGTAACTCCCTACGGCACCACCGGTCCGCCGGCCTTCTTCCACGCGTCCAGTCCGCCCTCGATATGTGCCGTATTCGCAAGCCCCGCCGCTTGCGCGGTCTGCACGGCCATCGCCGAGCGCTCGCCATAGGCGCAGAAGAACACGATGCGGCGGCCGGTGGCGGCGGCGACCTCGCGCAGCATGCCGCCGGGCTTGAGATTGTCGGCGATCGCAGGATAGGGCGCGTGCAGCGCGCCGGACAGCGTGCCGTGCTTGGCGCGCTCGGCGGCCTCGCGCAGATCGACCAGCAGCACGTCGGGACGTCCCAGGCATTCGATCGCCTCACGTGCCGACAGCGACAGGCCCTGCTTCGCCAGTTCCTCCTGATGCAGCCCGACGCGCATGTTGGCGGGCACCGCGACATCCATCATCTTCGGGTTCGGCAGCTTCAGATTCGCCATCAGCGCGACGTAGTCGTCGACCGACTTGACCTGCAGGCGCGGATTGTAGCGGCGCTCCTCGCCGATGGTGGAGACGGTGTCGCCCTTGTAGTCGTGCGCGGGATAGACCAGCGTGTCGTCGGGCAGCCGCAGCAGCCTGTTGAAGATGGAGTCGTACTGCTGCCGCGCATCGCCGTTCTGGAAATCGGTGCGGCCGGTGCCTCGGATCAGCAGCGTGTCGCCGGTGAAGACGCGGTCGCCCATCGAGAAACTATAGGAATCGTCGGTGTGCCCGGGCGTGTACATCACGTCCAGGCTGATGCCCTCGATGGCGATCCGGTCGCCCTCGCTGACGCGCATCGCCACGACATCGGCCTTGGTCTGCTCGCCCATGATGGTGACGCAATGGGTGCGGTCGCGCAAAGCGCCGAGGCCGGTGACGTGATCCGCATGCAGGTGGGTGTCGACGGCCTTCACCAGGCGCAAATCGAGCTCACGCAACAGCTGGCAGTAGCGGTCGACCTTCTCCAGCACGGGATCGATGATGACAGCCTCGCCGCCGGTGCGGCTGGCAAGGATGTAGCTGTAGGTGCCGGAGACGCTGTCGAACAATTGGCGGAAGATCATCGGCGCCTCCTTTCGATCAGGATCGTCGTGGCATTAGCACGATCGGCCCGATGTCACCAATGCGGCGGACGCTCGGCAGGCCGGATTGCACCGCGCCATCCGCGGTCACGATTGCGATGCAAATCCGGGATTGCCGTCGACGCCCGAGAGCGTGACCTTGTTGGTTCCGACCAGCACCAGCTGACCGTCGCGCAGGTGGTTGGCGACCACGTCCCACACCGGCTTGCCGTCTTGCGCGTTCATCGAGGCCCAGCCGGCGACCTTGTAGCTCTTGCGCGCGTCGAGCGGGCGGCCATCGTCGCGCGTGAGATCGGAGATGCGGCGGCCGATCGGCTCGGCGGGCGCGCAGCGGTAGGACAGCCCGCCGGTGCGCACCATGTCGCCGCCCTGCTGCAGATAGGGATCGGCGTTGAACAGATTGTCGCAGACGTCCTCGAGCACGTCTTTGATCTCTGCGCCGGTCATCCGCTGCACATAGGTCTCGGGATAGGTGATGGCGGTCTGCGCCAGCACGTCCTCCAGCAGGATGGACTGGTTGGCGAGCAAGGTCGGACCCCAGCGGAATCCGGGTGACAGCGCAATCTCGGCGTCGAGCTCGCGGCGCAGCGCCGCGCAGATCAGGTCGTCGGTCGCGCCTTCGAAATTGCCGCGCCGGTACAGCAGCCGGTCCGATGTTGCGAGCTTCTCGCTCCAGGCCGCGACCTGCGGCTGCTGCGTCTGGTCGATCAGCGCCTGCATCGCGGGATCGGGCTTCAGCAGCTCCGAGTAGATGGGCAGCAGCCGGTAGCGTGCATCGGCGACGCGGCCCTTGCCGACATCGAGATCGAGCACGGCGAGAAATTTGCCGTTCGAGCCGGCATTGGTGACCAAGGTCGCGCCCTTGGCGTTGCTGACCGCGACCGGCTGCGGAACCGCGTCATGGGTATGGCCGCCGAGGATGACGTCGATGCCGGTGACGCGGCTCGCGAGCTTGAGGTCGACATCCATGCCGTTATGCGACAGCAGGATCACGGCATCGACCTTGTCGGCGCCGCGCAGGCCATCGACCAGCTTCTGCAACTCCTCCTCGCGGATGCCGAACGTCCAGTCCGGCGTGAAGCGGCGCGGATGCGCGATCGGCACGTAGGGGAAAGCCTGGCCGATCACGGCAATGCGGGCGCCGCCGATCTCCTTGATGGTGGCCGGCTTGAACACGCGCCCCGATCCGGGGTCGAACGCCTTGGCGTCGTTGAACGCGGCCTCCTCGGTCAGGAACACATTCTGCGCCAGGAACTCGCCCTTGAAGCGGGCGAGGTTGGCGCGCAGCGCCTCCTCGCCATAGGTGAACTCCCAATGCCCGGTCATCGCGTCGATGCCGAGCAAATTGGCCGCGCTCACCATGTCGGCGCCGCGCATCGCATTGGCGAGCCCGGTGCCCTGCCAGAGGTCGCCGCCATCGAGCAGCACCGAGCGATGGTCGCCGGCATCGGCGCGCAGCTTGTCGACCAGCGTCTTCAGATGCGCGAAGCCGCCCATCCGTCCAAAGCGAACGGCGTATTTCTCGAACTCGAACGAGGTGAAGGCATAGGCCTCGGCGCTGTCGGGCCGGATGCCGTAGCGGTCGAGGAAGGCGCGCTCGACCAGATGCGGCGGCCGTCCCCACATCTCGCCGATGCCGAGATTGACGCTGGGCTCGCGGAACAACAGCGGCCGCAGCTGCGCATGCGTGTCCGTGATGTGCAGGATGCGCGCGTTGCCGAATTTCTCGATGTCGTACAGGCTGACGGTGTCGGCGGCGGTCGCGCTGCGCAGCAGCGCCGGCGCGGCGATGGCCGCGACAGCCGATACTTTCAGAAAATCCCGGCGCCGCATCGTCATGGCCAGCGTTCTAGATCATGATGCGATTCCATGGAATCGCATCATGATCCATCCCTTTGTGTGAGCATGATCTCCGCGCAAACGCCTTCGGCGGTTGTCGCGAGGGAGAACCGGTTGCCACGTCTCCGGATCATGCTCTAGCGGATCTCCATGTCCTTCCAGCGCTGCTTCTCGCTGGTGGCCTGGACGATCGAGGCCTTGGCGAGCGCCTCGGCCTCCTGCGCCGATTTCAGCGCAGAATCGAAATTGCCGGAATCCGCTGCCTTCTTCGCAGCGGTGAGTGCGGCCTGGGTCACGGTCCATTGGTTGCGCAGACGTCCGGCTTCCTTGTTGGCGCTCTCGGCCGCCGCGACCGCCGAGAGATAGTCGGCCTCCGACGCGGCCCGCGCGGAGCCGGCGCCGACCGCGGATACCATCATGGCGAACACGATCTTTTTCATGACGCCTGCTGTCGTGACATTTTTCATGGCCGCGCTCCCGGTCCTGAAACCGGCAGGCCGTTCGACACGTAGGACAGATAATATTCGAGGTTGCGGTATTCGTCCGACTGCGGCTCCAGCGGCACGGCGCGGGTCTGGCTGTTGCAAGTGACGAAGCGCCGGCTGATCGTGCCCATGCCGCTCCATTCCGAGCGGTAGATCGGCATCGCGTTGAGGATGCCGAGCGCCGGCGCCAGGATCTCGGCGCGGATGCGCTCGCCCGGGCTCTGCACGTGGCAGCTCGCGCAGGAGAAATTCAGCTGGCCGCGGCGGGTGTAGAAATATTCCTTGCCCTTCTCGAACGCCTCGAGCGCGCGCGGGTCATCGGGGATCTTGATGTCGAAGCGCTTGCCGCGCGAGGTGAACGCCATGTAGGCGGTCAGCGACGCCATCTCGTCCTTGACGTAGGAGTAGGGCTGCTCGCCATTGGCCTCGCGGCAGCGGTTCAGCGCCAGCTCCAGCGTGATGACCTTGCCTTCCTTGTCGTCGAAATAGGGATAGTTCTGGCGGATGCCGATGCCGCCGTTCGGGAAGCAGTCGGCATAGGTCTTGCCGTTCTTGAACGGCTTGGCGAACATCTCCTTGCCGGCGTCGAGCGCGAACTCGTAAGGAGGGAACTCCTCTTTCTCTTCCCATTGCTTGCGCATGTCGGCGTTCATCGAATACGGCCCGTTGACGAAATCATCGAACGCCACCTTCGGGAACTTCTTGACGAAGTAATCCTGGAACGCCTTGGCGTCGGCGGCCGGGTTCGGCTTGTCCGCGGCCGCGGCGCCGCAGGCGCCGAGAGCGAGCGCGGCCGCGACAGTCAGCGCTAGGCACGGCGCCCTCATTGGATCGTCGCCGTCAGGCTGTCGGTCGCGCCCTTGCTGTCGACCCAGCTCACCTTGAGCTCGTCGCCCTTGGCCGCGCCCTTGAAGGCGAACTTGACATAGGGATCCTTGGACACCGCGGTGCCCCAATCGGCCAGGAACACCGTCTTGTCCTTGTGCACGAAGGTGACCTGCTGGATGTAGTGCGCCGGGATCACTTCGCCCTTGGCGTCCTTGACCAGGCCCGTATCCATCGGGTGCTGGATCAGGGTCTGGACCTCGGCGATGTCGCCGTTCAGGACGGCGCGGACGCGGATGCTCGATGCCATGATGATCTCCTGACCTTAGCCGCCGCAGCCGCCGACGGTGACCTTGACCTCCTTGGTCGCGCTGTAGAGCTTGCCGCCGGATTCGACGAGCGCGATCACGTTGGAGGTCTTGGCCATCTTCAGCCGGTTCGCCACCGCCGGCACGGTGCCCTCGGGGATGTGGTACGACGCCGCCAGCGCGAACGGATTCTCGCTGACGATGAAGGCGATCGAGGTGACGTTCGGCAGCGACGTCGTCACCGCGATCGGCACCACGCCGCCGTTCTCGGCGATCTCCGGCGCGTCGAGCTTGATCTTGTCGGACGCTTCGTGGTCGCGGCCGTACAGCGCCTTGACAGCGTCGCCCGCGTTCTTCTGCTTGAAGGCGTCTTCCGGATATTTGTTGTCGTTGGTCGCCGCGAAGGCGGGCGCGGCGTGCAGCACGGCGTTGCCGAGGCCGATCAGCGCGACGAGACCGGCGCCCTTCAGGAACAGGCGGCGGTGGGCCAACGGGCCGGACGAGGCAGTCATGGCGGTCTCCAAACGGAATCAGAGGGTCTGCAGGAAATCGACGATGGCGCTGATTTCCTGCTCGGTCAGGATGCGGTTGCGGCCGAACGGCGGCATCACCGTCAGCGGATTGCGCCTGGTCTCGTCGTTGAGAATCGCGATCAGCTCGGCGCGGTCGTATCTCGCCTTGAGGTTCTCCAGCTTCGGGCCGATCGAGCCCGGCAGGTCGCCGCCCTTGATCTCGTGGCAGGTCAGGCAGTTGCCCTTGCCGCGGTCGAAGGCGAGCTTCTGGCCGTCGACGGCACCGGACTGGGCGTGAGCGGCCATGGACATGGCGAGCGAGAGCCCCATCGCCAGGGCGGTACGCAGGACAGGTGTGATCAAGGTGGAATTCCGACGTCTCGGTGATCTCGGTAATATAGGAGCTGCAAAGCATAAAGACCATCGGCTGACAATGCAGCTATGGTGGCCGCCGCAACGCGGTTAACGAAGGCCGTTCATCTGGCGCCGGGAGAGTGGGCATGGCGGAGTATGTCGTGGAGTTCGGCCGGGACGGCCGGCCGGTGGAACCGGACGGACGGCTCGACGCGGCCGCGTTCCATCGCAACCACCAGCCGATCTGGGCGGTGCTGGGACGGCTGCTGGCTGGCAAGACCGGCGACGTGCTGGAGGCCGGCAGCGGCACCGGCCAGCATGTGGTGCATTTCGCCTCCCAGCGGCCGGACCTGACGTGGTGGCCGAGCGATCTCAACGCCAACCACCTCGCCAGCATCGCGGCGTGGCGCCGGCATGCCGGGCTGTCCAACATCCGCGACGCCCAGCGCATCGACTTGTCGGATCCCGGCTGGCCGGCGGCGTTCCGCGCCGCGGGCGGGCCTTCGCAGCTCGCCGCGATCTTCTGTGCCAATGTGATTCACATCGCGCCCTGGGCGGTGGCGGAGGGATTGTTCGCCGGCGCCGGGCAGGCGCTGTCGGCGGACGGCGTGCTGGTGCTCTACGGTCCGTTCAAGCGTGACGGCAAGCACACCGCGGTCAGCAATGCCGTGTTCGACACCTCCCTGCGCGAGCGCGATCCGGACTGGGGCGTGCGCGACATCACCGATCTCGACGCGCTCGCCGCGCGCAACGGGCTCGTCTTGCGCGAGACGGTGGAGATGCCGGCCAACAACATGATCCTGGTGTTCGGTCGGACGTCGTGAGTTGTCGACGGCGCTGCTCCGAATTCCGCCGTCGTCCCGGCGAACGCCGGGACCCATAGCCACAGGGTCCAGTTGTGACGCGAGATCGGCGTGACATCTGCCCTCGCGACAAACTCCTGCCGCGGAGTATGGGTCCCGGCGTTCGCCGGGACGACAGCGGTGGGTGGGGCCGGCAGCACGGTAACGGAGCGTAGGCGCTACGCCATCTCCAGCCCCACATGCCGCGTCAGGAACCGGGTGCCCAGCGTGATGAAGCTGGCGCGCTCGCGGTTGTCGGTGCCATAGCCATGGCCGCCGGCGGCGGGTTCGTAGAACCACGCGTCGTAGCCCATGGCCTGCAGCTTGGCGGTCATCTTGCGGGCGTGGCCGGGATGGACGCGGTCGTCGCGCCGCGTGGTCGCGATCAGGATCGGCGGATAGGGCTGCCCGGGCGTGGCGGTGTGATAGGCCGAATAGGTCTGCAGCCAGCTCCAATCCGCGTCCTGGTCGGGATCGCCATATTCGGCGATCCAGCTCGCGCCGGCGAGCAGCTTGGTATAGCGGCGCATGTCGATCAGCGGGATGGTGCAGAACAAGGCGCCGAAGCGCTCGGGGTAGCGCACCAGCATGTTGGTGATCAGGATGCCGCCATTGGAGCCGCCTTGCGCCGCGATGCGCTTCGGCACCGTGACGCCGCGGCGGACGAGATCGGCGGCGACCGCGGCGAAATCATCATGCGCGAGCCGCTTGCCGGCATAGCGGCCGGCGTCGTGCCAGGCTGTGCCGAACTCGCCGCCGCCGCGGATGTTGGCCTCGACCAGGGTGCCGCCGCGCTCCAGCCACAGCTTGCCCAGTGCCGCATTGTAGGCCGGACGCAGCGTGTGACCGAAGCCGCCATAGGCGCTCATGTGCACCGGCGCGTCGCCGGTCAGCTCGGCCGGTCCGGTCTGGGTGTAGGGAATGCGCTCGCCATCCACCGAGATCGCCTCGTGCCGTGTGACGACGTGCCCCTCGGCGCTGAAGGTGCGCGGCGCCTGCTTCAGGATCACGGGTGCAGCGAAGCCCTCGATCAGTTGCAGCGACGGCGGCGTCAGCGGATCCTGGACATTGGCGAGCAGGTCGCCGTTGCTTTCCGCCTCGTCGGTGTCGAGGCGCCAGACGTCCACCGTCGCGATCTCCGGCAGGCCGGGCAGCCGCTCACAGCTCCACGCCTCCCGTGACGGCGTCCACACCTCGAACCTGGCCCTGAGTTCGTCGAGGATCGACAGCACCAGCCGGCCGCCGGCCCAGGACAGGCCCTGCAGCGCGCGTCGCGGCGCGGGCTCGAACACGCGGGTGAAATCGCGGCGCCCGGCAAGGAATGCCGACAGCCGGAGACCGAGCACCACGTCCGCAGGATGGGTGACCTCGCCGAGGCTCCAGGGCTGGCGCAGCTTGATGGCCATCCAGTCGCCATGCGCCGACATCCAGCAGTCGGTCGGCAGATCGAGCCTGGTCCGCGCGCCGTCGCCGTCGCCGAGCCAGAGATGCTGGTTGAAGAAGTCGATGCCCTCGGCGAACCACACCCGTGCCGGCGCGACGCTGCGATCGACGCCGACATGCACCCATGTCGACTGGCTGCCTTCGGCGCTGAAGATCACCTCCGCCTGCTCGACCGGCTGGCCGCGCCGCCAGCGCCGCACCGTCCGAGCGTAGCCGGACGGCGTCGCCATGCCCGGGCCGAACGCGCTCGCCAGCAGCAGCGTGTCGGCATCGAGCCAGGCGGCGCTGCCCTTGGCCTCCGAGAGCGTGACGCCGCCCGTGACAAAGCGCTTCGCCGCGAGGTCGAACTCGCGCAGCACCACGGCGTCGCTGCCGCCGCGTGACAGGCTCAGGATGGCGTGCTCATGGGCCGGCGGCAGGCTCGAGACTCCGTTCAGCGCCCAGTCCTCGCCTTCGTCGGCGGCGAGTCGGTCGATGTCGAGCAGGTCCTCCCATTGCGGTTGCGCCTTGCGGAACTCCGTCAGCGTCGTACGCCGCCACAAGCCGTGCGGATGCGCCGCATCCTTCCATTGATTGTACAGCAGCCCGCCGCGTCGGCTCACAAACGGGATGTTGTCGGGCCGGTCCAGAATGGCAGCTAGTGCGTCGCGGTCGCGTGCGAATGCCGCATCGCCGAACGCGGCGAGCGTGCGCTGGTTCTGCGCCGCGACGAAGGCGAGCGCGCGCTCGCCGTCGATCTCCTCGAGCCACAGATACGGATCGTCATCGGGCGCCGCGATGGTCGGACGATCGTCGATTGACATGGCTCAAGCTCCGCGGGCGCCGTTGACGCGAGAATACCGTCGGCTTGATTAGCCGGGCGGGTCGGGAGTGTCGAATCACGCTCGGTGGCGCGGCCGCTGCCGCATGGCTTGTCTCCGTTCGCGCCCGTTGCCTCGGGCGCGTGCTTCCCCCAATAGTGCGGCTGAACCAGCAAGGCGAAGCGTGCGCGCCACGCCCCCGGATACCTGAGATGATCGATCTGACCGTGAGCGAAGACACCTCCGATGATGCCCGCGCTCGCCGCAACGTGGCGCGGCTCGCTGCCGCCCAGGCGCTGACCGGCGCCAACTCGGCCGTGATCTTCGCGACCGGCGCGATCGTCGGCGTCACCATCGCCCCGAATATCGGGCTCGCGACGGTGCCGATCTCGATGTACGTCGTCGGCCTCGCCGCCGGCACCCTGCCGACCGGCGCGATCTCGCGGCGCTATGGCCGCCGGGCGGCCTTCCTCATCGGTACCGGCTGCGGCGCCGTCACCGGCGTGCTCGGCTGCCTCGCGATTCTGCGCGGCTCGTTCGCACTGTTCTGCCTGGCGACGTTCCTCGGCGGCCTCTATGGCGCGGTCGCGCAATCCTATCGCTTCGCTGCTGCCGACGGCGCCAGCGCCGCGTTCCGGCCCAAGGCGGTGTCGTGGGTGATGGCAGGCGGCATCTTCGCCGGTCTGCTCGGTCCACAGCTCGTGCAATGGACCATGGACGTCTGGCAGCCCTATCTGTTCGCGTTCAGCTATCTGATCCAGGCGGCGGTCGCGCTGGTCGCGATGGGGATCGTGGCCGGCGTCGATCTGCCGAAGCCTGAAGCTGCCGATCTGCATGGCGGCCGGCCGCTGTCCGAGATCGTGCGCCAGCCGCGCTTCATCGCAGCCGCGCTGTGCGGCACCATCGCCTATCCGGTGATGAACCTGGTGATGACCTCGGCGCCGCTGGCGATGCAGATGTGCGGGCTGACGGTGTCGGATTCCAATTTCGGCCTGCAATGGCACATCGTCGCGATGTACGGCCCGAGCTTCTTCACGGGATCGCTGATCGCGCGCTTCGGTGCGCCGGCCATCGTCGCGCTGGGCCTGGGGCTCGAAGCGGTCGCGGCCGTCATCGGCCTGTCCGGCCTGACCGCGATGCACTTCTGGGCCACACTGGTCATGCTCGGCGTCGGCTGGAATTTCGGCTTCGTCGGCGCCTCCGCACTGGTGCTGGAGACGCATACGTCCGCCGAGCGCAACAAGGTGCAGGCGTTCAACGATTTCCTGATCTTCGGCCTGATGGCGCTGGGCTCGTTCTCCTCGGGCCAGCTGCTCGCCCATTTCGGCTGGTCGGCGGTGAACCTCGTGGTGTTCCCGCCGGTGCTGCTGGGCCTGTGCGTGCTCGCGCTGGTGTGGTCGTCGAAGCGCCGCGAGGCGGCGGCGGGCTGACGTTTGGCGGAGTTAGACTAGCAGGTACTTCTACGAGAATGCTGAGTATCAAGCGGCACGGGTGGTGCACCCTCTCCCCTTGTGGGAGAGGGTGGCTTTCATGCGCAGCATGAAAGCCGGGTGAGGGGTCGCCCCGGGCTCAGACCTGAATATGTGGCACGAACCCCCATTGGCGCTAACTTACCATTTTGCTGCCGGAAATGGATGATTCCTCGGTCGAGTGACTGACGAATCGCTTT
>NZ_JAUEYW010000031.1:0-16712 GCF_032489875.1 Bradyrhizobium sp. SZCCHNR1015 | reverse complement strand
GCTCAAGACCGCAGAAGAATCCACGCCATGCACCATGTCCAGTCTGTCTGAACCGGACAGCCGTGGGCTTGTCCCGGGCATCCATCTTCTCGCGAAGAGTGATGGATGGCCGGGTCAAGCCCGGCCATGACGATGGAGAGGGTGGAATGCTCAACAGCGCGCTGGCGATTTCAGAACACCGCGTGGTCGCCGCGCTCGGCCGTGGCCTCGCCGCGGATCAGCCTGGCGTAGTAGTCGAACAGCCTCTCCGAACCCGTCGACGGCGTGGCGTCGGCGTCGTAGCGGCCGGTGGCGGGGTCGAGCACCAGCATGGATTCGGTGGCGTAGTAGCGGCCGATGCGGGCGAGCTCCGCCTTGTCGGCGAGCGACGGCACGACCCGACCAGCAAGATCGAGCCCGCGGATGACGACGTCGAGCAGCGCCACCGGGACGTGGCGGATGTGCGGCTTGCGTCCGAGCAGCGCGAACAGATGCTCGCCCTGCTCCAGCGGCGTGATGGCCGGTCCGGGGCCGCCGATTGGCAGCACGCGATTGCAGCGGCTCTCGTCATCGAGGCAGCCGGCCAAGTAGTCGCCGAGATCGGCGTCGCTGATCGGCTTGCACGCGGTGAGACGGCCATCGCCGAACACGAGATATGGCCGGCCCTGTCTGACACGCTCGACCTGCCCGGACAGCGACTTGAAGAACGCGGTGGGGCGAACGATCGAATAGGTCAGGCCCTGCTCCATCAGATGCGCTTCGAACGCCAGCTTGGCCTGCTGAAACGCCAGCAGCGGCTTCTGCACGCAGATGGCAGACAGCAGGACGAACTGCGTCACGCCTGCTTCGCGGGCCGCTTCCAGCACGTTCACATGCGCCTGGTGGTCGACCGCCCAGGCATCGCGCGGCACGCCGGTGCGAGAGGCCATGCAGGACACGACGGCGTCGAACCGCTCACCGCGGAAGCCGTCGCGCGCGAGCGAGACGGGATCGGTGACGTCCCCTGTCCTGACCGTGGCACCCGGGATCGTCCTTGCGTCGTCGCGCGCACGCACGAAGCAGACCACCTCGTGCCCGCGGGGGAGCAGCGCCCCAACCGTGGCGCGGCCGATCGTGCCCGTCGCGCCGAGCATGAAGACACGGCGCGGACGGGACAAAGCAGCAGCAGCCGGTTCGGAAGGAGAGATCATCGGTGCGGGCAAGACTCCGAAGGCCGTTCCGACCTATATCACGGCCGGCTGGCCCACGACGCCGTCGGCTCCGCTTCGACCTCACTCCGCCGCGCGCGGCGTCTTCTCCAAAATCAGCGTGTGGATGCCGCAGGTGCCGCTGTAGAGGCTCATCACCCGGGTGCCCGGCTTGCGGCCGGCCCGTGGCTCGGAGACCTGCAGGCCGGCGGCGAGCAGCCGCGCGCGCGTGGCATCGATGTCGGCGACGCGCCAGCTCAGGCCCCACAGCTTGTCATGGGCCTTGTCGTTGCCGGCGACCGGCCGCTTCACCACCTCGACGATCAGGTCGCCGCAGCGGAAGAACATCAACTGCCCCCATTCCTGATGGCTGCGGTCGAGCGCCATGTCGAGGCCGAGCCGGGCGCCGTAGAGCGCGGCGGCGCGTTCGGGATCCTCGGTCGAGATCACGATATGGTCGAGGCCGAGCACGGCCGTATCGGCGGTCTTGGCGGACGGCGGGCGCGGCTCGGCAAGCTCGAGGAAGAACATGCGCACGCCGCGCGTCAGATCGGTCATCGCACGGGTGCGCTTCCAATGCAGCGTCTGGCCGGAGACGCGATCGGTGTTGTCGACCTCGGCAATCGGATCCGGCTTCAGCGCGACCCGCTCGAGCCGCCGATGCATCTTGCCGATATCGCCGGTGGCAAAGCAGATGCTGGCGAGCCCCTCTCCCCAGATCTTGATGACGTTGCGGATGCGGTCGGCGGCGGGGCTCTCCCCCGCCGGCGCCATCAGCTCCAGGCTCATGTTGTCGAGCGTGAACAGGACGCGGTCGGCGCCCTCGCCCGAATTCTGCCAGGACGGCTTGCGCGCCAGCAGCGTCTCGAACGCGGCGCTGCCGGCCTGGATGTCCTGCAGCAGGACGACGACGTGGTCGAGCCCGGTGATCACGGAAACAGCCCTCGCGAGTTCTTGGCGTTGCGCACCTTCTCTACCCCGATCGCCATCGCCGCGGTCCGGTGCGAGATGTCGTCGGCCTTGGCGCGCGCCAGCATCCGCTCGAAGGCGCGGTCGAGGATCTGGTACTCCCTGCGCATCACCTCCTCTTCCTCCCAGAACAGCTGCTGTAGATCCTGCACCCATTCGAAGTAGCTGACGATGACGCCGCCGGAATTGCAGAGGATGTCGGGAATGAGGAAGATCTCCTTGCGGCGCTGCTCCAGCACGAGATCGGCATCCGGCGTGGTCGGACCGTTGGCGGCTTCCGCGATCACCCGGCATTTCAGATGCGCCGCCACCTTGGCGTCGATCACGCGCTCGACGGCCGCCGGCACGAGGATGTCGCAGGCCAGGGTCAGTATCTGGTGTGGATCGAAGGCGAGTTCGGTGGAGAAGCCCGCAATGCTGCCGTGCCTGGTCGCATGCTCCATCAGCGCCGGGATGTCGAGGCCACGCGGATCATGGAGGGCGCCAGTGTGATCGCTGACCGCAATCACCTTCATGCCCATCTGGTGGAAGCCGAGCGCGGCGTAGGAGCCGACATTGCCGAAGCCCTGCACCACGGCCGTGGACGTGGTCGGGTCGATGCCCAGCTCATCCATCACCCGCCGCGACACATGGGCGACGCCGCGGCCGGTCGCCTCGCGGCGGCCGAGCGTGCCGCCGGAGAACACCGGCTTGCCGGTGACGATCTCGGTCACGGTCTGGCCCTGGTACATCGAATACGTGTCCATGAACCAGGCCATCACCTGCTCATTGGTGCCCATGTCGGGCGCCATCACGTCGGTATGCGGGCCGACGAACGGGATCATCTCCTGCATGTAGCGGCGCGACAGCGATTCGAGCTCGCGCTTCGACAGCTTGGAGAGATCGACGTTGATGCCGCCCTTGGCGCCGCCATAGGGCAAGCCGACCAGCGCGCATTTCCAGCTCATCCAGATCGCGAGCGCGGCGACCTCGCCGATGTCGACCGTCGGGGCGAACCGCGTGCCGCCCTTGGTCGGCCCCATCGTCAGCAGATGCTGGACCCGGTAGCCTTCATAGACCGAGATCGTGCCATCATCCTTGTGGATCGGACACGAGACGGTGATCGCCCGCTTCGGCAACAGCAGCCGGTCCCGCTCGTCGGCTGGGATACCAAGATGGTCGGCGATCACGTTGAACTGATTGGTGGCCATCTCGAACACCGGACCCGCATAGACAGTCATATTCCACTCCCGAATCTGCGTTTCTGCAGGCCGGCAACCATAGCGCGACCCGCGCGCCGGCGGCAGGGGGCCACCGGTAGCAGACGGCCGATCTCAACCACCAAGGTGACGATTTGACGAAGAATTTCAGCGTTGATCCGCTTTGACCGCTTGCTAATCTGCGGCGCCGGGGCCGCGATCACCCCTTAGTGAGACAGAAATGGCAATGCAGGCCCTCTTCATCGGACAGACCTACATCGACGTGACATTCATCACCGACCACATGCCGACGGGGGACGAGAAGCACGTGGCGTCCGACTATGCCGTCTCGTTCGGCGGCAATGCCGTGACTGCGGCATTTTGCTGCGCCAAGCTCGGCATTGTGCCCGACCTGATCGCGACCGTCGCGAATGACTGGCTCGGGCGGATGTTCCAGGACATGACCGCGAAATACGGCATCTCGGTCCACCCCCGGAAGGTCAATGCCTCCTCGCTGTCCTTCATCATGCCGAAGGACGGCAAGCGCGCCATCGTGCGCTGCCGCGACGACGCGCATATCCACCCGTTCCCGCTGCTCAATCTCGGCAATTGCAGGGCGCTGCATGTCGACGGCCACCAGCCCGACGCCGCGTTGCATTATGCCAAGCTGTGCCGCGAGGCCGGCATCCTGACCTCGCTCGACGGCGGCGGCCTGCGCACCAACACCCATGAGCTGCTCGAATATATCGACGTCGCGATCGTCGCCGAGCGGCTGTGCGAGCAGATGGATCTCACGCCGGAAAAGATGCTCGACTACCTGAAGAGCCGCGGCTGCCGCATCGGCGGCGTCACCCAGGGCGAGAAGGGCCTGCTCTGGTATGACGAGGTCGGCGCCGTGCATACGCTGCCGGCCTATCCGATCCCGCGCGAGCGCGTGATCGACACCAATGGCGCCGGCGACGTCTTCCACGGCGCGTATGTGTATTCGTACCTCGCCGATCCCGCCAAGGGCTGGAAGGAGCATTTCGAGTTCGCGCGCGCGGCCTCGACGTTCAAGATCCAGAAGCTCGGCAACGAGGCCGGCCTGCCGACGCTCGCCGATATCGAGCTGGTCCGGCAGGAATTCGAGGCGCGCGTCTAGCGGCTGTTTGGGAGAAAAGCGGATGGGACGGGTCGTCGTCGCCGGCAGCATCAACATGGATGTGGTGGCGGCGGCCGAGCGCCATCCGCGCATCGGCGAGACCGTCGCGGGCCGGTCGGTGATGTACTTTCCCGGCGGCAAGGGCGCGAACCAGGCGGTCTCAGCCGCCAAGCTCGGCGCGCCGACGGCGCTGATCGGCCGCCTCGGCCGCGACGCCTTCGGCGAGCAGCTGCGCGCCTTCCTCGCCGGCCAGGGCATCGACCTCGCCGCGGTCAAGGACAGCGCGGACGCGTCGACGGGCACCGCGATCATCACGCTGGCCAACGCCGACAACACGATCGTGGTGATCCCGGGCGCCAATGCCGAGGTCAGCGCTGACGATGTGGCGCAGATTGCGTTGACAACGGGCGACGTGGCGGTGAGCCAGTTCGAGATCCCGCAGGCGACCATCGCCGCCTTCTTCCAGCGTGCGAAGGCCGCCGGCGCCACCACGATCCTCAACCCCGCCCCCGCCAGCGCCTTTGGCCGCGAGCTGTTCGCGCTGGTCGACGTCCTCGTGCTCAACGAAACCGAGCTCGGCTTCCTGGCCGGCATCGAGCTTGGCGACGCGCCGACGCCGCAGCAGGTAATCACGGCGGTGCTTGCGCTCAAGCCTCGCGACGATCAGACGGTCTGCGTCACGCTCGGCGCGCGCGGCGCGGTCGCGGTTTCTGGCGCCGAGGCCCGGCTGGTCGAAGGCCGCGCGGTGAAGGCCGTCGACACCACCGGCGCCGGCGACTGCTTCGTCGGTGCGCTGGCGGCAAGGCTGTCGCAGGGCGCTGATATCGCGGACGCGATCGGCTATGCCAACATCGCCGCGTCGATCTCGGTGCAGCGCATGGGCGCCGGCCCGTCGATGCCGACCGAGGAGGAGGTTCGCGCGTGGCTCTAGGCCAGAGCGCTCTTCAGGTCGAAGCTGGGATCAGCGGCCTTGGCTGCATCCAAGGTGCCGCCCGCAGCAAGCAACTTGCGGCCGAACATATGGTCGCCGGCGCGGTTGACCGACTCGATGCCGACCAGCCGGCCCTCTTTGTAACAGAATGCGGAGAACGCCTTTTGCGCCGGATCCCCGCGCAGCACGACCTGGTCATAGCCCGTGGTGAGCCCCGCGATCTGCAGCTTGTCATTGCCCTGATCGCTCCAGAACCACGGCTGCCCGTCATAGGGCTTGACGTCGCCCGTCAGCCGCGCCGCGACGCAGCGGGCATGATCGGTGGCGTTCTGCACCGACTCCAGCCGCAGAGTCCCGCCGAAGCGCTGGCTGACGAACAGGGCGCAGTCGCCGATGGCCGAGATATGCGGATCGCTGGTCAGCAGATACTCGTCGACCACGATGCCGGAGGCGACCTGCAATCCCGCCTCGGCGGCGAGCTCGACATTCGGCAGCACGCCGACGCCGACCACGACGAGATCGGCGGGGATGTGCCGACCATCGCTGAGGCTGACGCCGGTGACCTTGTTGCCGTCGGCCTCGATGCTGGTGGCCTGCACGCCGAGATGAATCTGCACGCCGGCATCGGCATGCTGCTTCTGGAAGTAGTCGGAGATTTCCGCCGTCACGGCCCGCGCCATCACCCGCGCGCCGAGCTCGAGCACGTCGACCTCGAGGCCCTTGATCCGCGCGGTCGCCGCGAATTCGAGACCGATGAAGCCGGCGCCGATCACCACGGCCCGCTTGGCATCGGCGAGCAAGCCTCGCAGCGTTTCGCTGTCGTCGAGAATGCGCAGATAGCGCACGGCCGGGAGATTGGCATTGGGAATGTCGAGCAGCCGGTTGCGCGCGCCGGTCGCGAACACGAGGTGCCCATAGTCGAGCGTCCGACCGGAGGCGAGCAGCACCTTGCGCTGATCGCACTGAACCGCGACGGCACGATCGTAGACGAGATCGATGGTCTGGTCCGCGTAGAACTTCTGCGGCCGAAACATCAGGGTCTCGGGACCGCCGGTGCCCTTGAGATAGGCCTTCGACAGCGGCGGGCGCTGATACGGCAGATGCCGCTCGTCGTTGATCAGGTGAATCGGATCGGCAAAGCCTGCCTGACGCAGCGAGGTCGCGAGCTGGAATCCCGCATGCCCCGCACCCACGATCACCACCGGTCCCTTCGTCACTGCGCCCTGCCCCATTCTGTCATTGTCCATGCCGACGGAACCGGGTTTTGGCAGACTTGCCCGGCATTGTCACCGGTCCCGCCGTGCGGTTTAAATGCGGCAACAAGAACCACGCCCGGGAGGTATGAATGTCGGACGCCGTAGCGGAACCTGCCCGCCTGAGCATCGAGGGTCCGATCGCGGCCATCACGCTCGACCGCCCGGCGGCGTTCAACGCCATCAACCTTGCGATTGCGAAGCGCTTGGAGCTGCTTGCGGCCCAAGTAGAGGCCGACAAGACCATCCGCGTGCTGATCCTGAAAGGCGAAGGCCGCGCCTTCTGCGCCGGCGGCGACCTGCAGACGATCGGCGCTGCCGCTGAGGCCAACACCATCACGCCTGTCGTCAGCGAACTGCTGCATCACTACCATGCTTTCATCGCGAGCCTGCGGCGCATGCCCAAGATCGTGCTGGCGAGCGTGCATGGCTCCGCCGCCGGCGCAGGGATGTCGCTCGCCTTCGCCGCCGACCTCTGCATCGCCGCCGAGGACGCGCGCTTCACGCCGGCCTATGCCAAACTCGGCGTGTCGCCCGACGGCGGCGGTACAGTTGGCATGGTCGCCACTGTGGGCATCAGGCGGGCGCTGCAGATCTTCCTGGCGGAGGACAGCTTCACGGCCGCGCAGGCCCATGAATGGGGCTTGGTCGCGAAAGTCGTCCCCGCCCCCGGGCTCGCTGCAGCCACCGAAGCGCTGGCGCAGCGACTGGCGCAGAACATGCCGGCGGGGATCGCTGCGACCAAGGCGCTGATCCATCGCGCACTGACCAGCTCGGTCGAAGACCAGCTGGCGGCCGAGCGGGATGCAATCATCAATTGCATGCACACCGACGAATTCCGCGCCGCCGTGAAGCGGTTCACCAGCAAGGGAAAGTAGGACTGCGCTCAACTCTTCCCTTTCCGGCGCATGAAATCGAAATCGCAGCCGTCGTCGGCCTGCAGGATCGTTGCATGGAAGAGATGCGCATAGCCGCGCTCGGCCCATTCGGGCGTTGCGGCTTGCTTCAGCGCAGCGCGACGCCGGTCCAACTCGGCGTCGTCGACCAGCAGGTCGATGCTGCGCTTTTCGACATCGAGCCGGATCATGTCGCCGCTACGCACCAGCGCCAGCGGACCGCCGACGGCGGACTCCGGCGTGATGTGAAGGACGATGGTGCCGAACGCGGTGCCGCTCATGCGCGCATCGGAGATGCGCACCATGTCCTTGGTGCCGCCGCGCGCGAGCTTCTTCGGAATCGGCAGGTACCCCGCCTCCGGCATGCCTGGCGCGCCCTTGGGTCCGGCATTGCGCAACACCAGGACGTCGTCGGCCGAAACATCGAGAGCGGGATCATCGACCCGCAGGGTCATGTCCTCCACCGACTCGAACACGACGGCGCGCCCGGTATGTTGCAGCAGCTTCGGGCTCGCCGCCGAATGCTTGATGACTGCGCCGCGCGGCGCCAGATTGCCGCGCAGCACGGCAAGGCCGCCTTCCGGCTTGATCGCGTCATCGCGCGCGCGGATCACGTCCTGCCCGGGAACATCCTCCGCCGCAGCGACGATGTCGCGCAGCGACTGGCCGGTGATCGAGCGGCAATCGAGGTCGATGAGATCGCCGAGCTGCTTCATCAGCTTCGGCACGCCACCGGCGTGGTGGAAATGCTCCATGTAGTGATCGCCGGACGGCTTGAGGTCGACCAGCACCGGCACCTCGCGCCCGATGCAGTCGAACGCATCGAGGTCGATCCTGTGCGGCGTCCGGCCGGCGATGGCGGTGAGATGCACGAGCCCGTTGGTCGAGCCGCCGATCGCCTGCAGCACCACCTGGGCGTTCTTGAAGGCCGCCGGCGTCAGCAACTCGCTCGGCCTCGGCCCCTTCGTCTTGGCCATTTCCGCCGCGACCCGGCCGCTGGCCTCGGCCGAGCGGAAACGCTCGGCGTGGGGCGCCGGGATGGTCGCGCTCATCGGCAGGGACAGGCCGAGCGCCTCGGTGATGCAGGCCATGGTCGAGGCCGTGCCCATCACCATGCAGGTGCCGACCGAAGGCGCGAGCCGGCCGTTGACCGCATCGATCTCGCTGCCGTCCATCTCACCGGCGCGATACTTCGCCCAGAGACGTCGGCAATCGGTGCAGGCGCCGAGCACCTCGCCCTTGTGATGCCCGACCACCATCGGTCCGACCGGAATGACCACGGTCGGCAGATCGGCGGACACCGCGGCCATGATCTGCGCCGGCAAGGTCTTGTCGCAACCGCCGATGACGACAACGGCGTCCATCGGCTGCGCGCGGATCATCTCCTCGGTTTCCATCGCCATCAGGTTGCGCAGATACATCGAGGTCGGATGCGCAAAGCTCTCGGCGATCGAGATGGTGGGAAACACGAACGGCATCGCGCCCGACAGCATGACGCCGCGTTTCACTGCCTCCAGGATCTGCGGCACATTGCCATGGCAGGGATTGTAGTCGCTGTAGGTGTTGGTGATGCCGACGATCGGACGATCGAGCGCGTCGTCGGAATAGCCCGCCGCCTTGATGAAGGCCTTGCGCAGGAACAGCGAGAATCCGGCATCGCCGTAAGCGGTCAGTCCCTTGCGCAGGCCGTCGGTCATGGTCTTCTTTTCTTTCGTTGCTCTGTCTCGTTATTCCGGGGCGCGCGGAGCGCGAACCCGGAATCCAGAAGTGGTTTAAACTCTCATGTCGAGATTCCGGGTTCGCGTCCTGCGGACGCGCCCCGGAATGACGACCTTGGATCACCCCCAATCGATGATCCGGCTTGTGTCGCCATCGAACTCCGTGGTGCAGAACGCGCCGCCCTGGAAATAGTCCCCAATCGGATCGGCCGGCAGCTTGGCCTGCTCGGCCATGGCGTGCTCGCGGAAATCCTCGGCGCGGCCGGTCGGGCGGTAGCCGAGATCATAGGCGCGCTGGTTGTCCCACCAGGCGCGTTCATTGAGCGAGGCGCCGTACAGCACCTCGAAGTGGATGTCCGGATGCTCCAGGCCGATGCGGCAGAGCTGCACGAGATCCTCCGGCTTCAGCCAGATCGACAGACGGCGCTTGTCGAGCGGCTTGTCGCCGAAATTGCCGATGCGGAGGCACGTGACCTTCAGCCCGTGCTTGTCGGCATACAGAGACCCGAGCGCCTCGCCGAACACCTTGCTGACGCCGTAGCGGCCGTCGGGGCGCGGCTGCACGTCGTTGTCGATCTTGCGATGGCGCGGATAGAAGCCGACCGCGTGGTTCGACGACGCGAACACCACGCGCTTCACACCCTTGCGGCGGGCGGCCTCGAACAGGTTGTAGCCGCCGATGATGTTGGCCTGCAGGATGTCGCTCCACGGTCCTTCGACCGAGTAGCCGCCGAAATGGATGATGCCGTCGACGCCCTCGCACAGCGCCTCGACCTGGGACAGGTCGGCAAGATCGGCCGCCTTGAACGTCTCCTGGCTGGACAGATCCGCCGGCGGTCTGAGGTCGCTGAGCAGAAGGTCCGGATAGATCGGCGGCAGCAGCTTCCGCAAGGAAGTGCCGATCCCACCGCTCGCTCCGGTCATCAAGATACGTGGCATTTCATCCCTCTTGTTCGGCCCGCAGGTTTGCGGTCATTGCTCGGCGATGATAGCAGAGATCGTAACGGCGCAATAACAGGACGGGCCAAATGTCCGACGGAAACGCTCACGCGCAGGGCTTTCGCCCTGCCACCTTCTATCCCGATCCGGCGATCCAGGCGCTGGATCCGCGCTTCGAGAAATACTGGCTCAAGCTCTCCGCGGTCGAGCGGCTCGCCACCGGGCTGCGCTGGGCAGAGGGGCCGGTGTGGTTTGGCGACGGGCGCTATCTCCTCTGCAGCGATATTCCCAACCAGCGCATCCTCAAATGGGAGGAGGAGACCGGCGCGGTCTCGATCTTCCGCAAGCCCTCCAATTTCGCCAACGGCAACACCCGTGACCGGCAGGGACGGCTCGTCACCTGCGAGCATGGCGGCCGCCGCGTCACGCGCACCGAATACGACGGCTCGATCACCGTGCTGATGGATTCCTTCAACGGCAAGCGGCTGAACTCGCCGAACGACGTCGTGGTGAAGTCCGACGGCTCGATCTGGTTCACCGATCCGACCTTCGGCCTGCTCGGCAATTACGAGGGCTACAAGGCCGAGCCGGAGATCGACACCCACGTGTACCGGATCGACGCTGGCACCGGCCAAGCGACCATCGTCGCCGAAGGCGTGCTGGGGCCGAACGGGCTGTGCTTCTCGCCCGACGAATCCATCCTCTACATCGTCGAATCCCGCGGCGTGCCGACCCGTAAGATCCTCGCCTATGACGTCTCCGCCGATGGCAGCAAGCTCGCCAACAAGCGCGTCCACATCGATGCCGGCCCAGGCACGCCGGACGGCATGCGCTGCGACGTCGACGGCAATCTCTGGTGCGGCTGGGGCATGGGCTCGCCCGAGCTCGATGGCGTCATGGTGTTCGCGCCGGATGGCGCGCCGATCGGCCGCATCGCTTTGCCCGAGCGCTGCGCCAACGTCTGCTTCGGCGGCCTCAAGCGCAACCGCCTGTTCATGGCTGCCAGCCAGTCGATCTACGCACTCTACGTGAACACGCAGGGCGCGCTGGGGGGCTGACATCCGGTCCCGTAGGGTGGGCAAAGGCGCGGAGCGCCGTGCCCACCTGCTTCGTTGTCGGCGCGAACGGTGGGCACGCTGCGCTTTGCCCACCCTACGCATCCTCACCGATCAGGCCGCGTTGTAGCCCGCGACCGCCTTGACCTCGAGATACTCCTCGAGACCGAACTTGCCCCATTCGCGGCCGTTGCCGGACTGCTTGTAGCCGCCGAACGGCGCGGTGCGATCGTTCGGCACGCCCTGCAAATTGACGTTGCCGGCGCGGATCTTGCGGCCGACCTCGCGGGCCTTCTCGATCGTCGGAGCCGAGACGTAGCCGGCAAGACCATAGGGCGTGTCGTTGGCAATCTTCACCGCCTCGGACTCGTCCTGCGCACCGATGATGACGAGCACCGGCCCGAAGATCTCCTCGCGCGAGATCGTCATCTCGGGCTTGACGTCGGCGAAGATCGTCGGCCGCACGTAGAAGCCCTTGTTGACGCCCTCGGGCAGGCCGGGACCGCCGGCGACGAGGGTCGCGCCCTCCTCGATGCCCTTGTTGATCAGGGCCTGGATCTTGTCCCACTGGCCGCGATTGACGACCGGGCCGATCGTGGTGCCCTCGCCGCGGGGATCGCCGGCCTTGGTCTTGTCGGCGACGCCCTTGGCGATCGCGGCCACTTCCTTCATCCGCGCGGCCGGCACGATCATGCGCGACGGCGCGTTGCAGGACTGGCCCGAGTTGTTGAACATGTGCATGACGCCGCCGGTCACCGCCTTGGTGAGGTCGGCCCCCTCCAGGATCACGTTCGGCGACTTGCCGCCGAGCTCCTGGCTGACGCGCTTCACCGTCGGCGCTGCGCGCTTGGCGACGTCGATGCCGGCGCGGGTTGAGCCGGTGAACGAGATCATGTCGATGTCCGGATGTTCGCTCATGGCGGCGCCGACCTCCGGCCCGAGGCCGTTGATGAGGTTGAACACGCCCTTCGGCACGCCGGCTTCATGCAGGATCTCGGCGAAGATCAGCGCCGAGGTCGGAGTGAATTCCGACGGCTTCAGGATCATGGTGCAGCCCGCGGCCAGCGCCGGCGCGACCTTGCAGGCGATCTGATTGAGCGGCCAGTTCCAGGGCGTGATCATGCCCACCACGCCCACCGGCTCGCGCACGACCACGGACGCCGGAAGCGTCTCCTCGAACTCGTATTTCTTAAGCACGTCGAGCGTCGACATCAGATGGCCGAGGCCGGCGCCGGCCTGCAGCTTCTCCGCCATCGGCAGCGGCGCGCCCATCTCGTCGGAGACGGCGGCGCCGATCTCCTTCATGCGGCCCTTGTAGATCGCGATGATCTTTTCGAGCAGCGCGACGCGCTCATCGCGCGAGGTCTGCGAAAAGGTCTCGAAGGCGCGCTTGGCGGCGGCGACGGCCTTGTCGACATCGGCCTTGGAGCCCAGCGCAACCTCATACATCGCCTCCTCGGTCGCCGGATTGATGACCGGGGTGGACTTCTTGACGACCGGATCGACCCAGGCGCCGTCGATGTAGAATTGCAGGCGATTGACCATCGGAAAACCTCTTCACGTGGAAGCATATGGAGGGGCGGCAGCGCGCGGGCCGGCATCCTGGCACGCGCGATCCGCGGGATGAACCCGCCACATGCGGGGACCGGGGTTGCGTCCCGCGGATATAGGAGCAAGCCCGCGACCGGCGCAAGCCGACGCGCCTGCGTTTCGTCGCCGCTCTATTTTGCATCGCAACAAGCGTGGCTCCCTCTTTCGCCGCTAACCGGCCATCATTCCGGATGGCAGAATTCCCGTCGCCGAAGATTCATTTCCAAGATGTGAACTGCTTCACATCGCCGTTGGATCGCCGTGGCTAGTCTCCCCGTCATAGACATCCCGGCATCTCGAAAGGACGCCGGACACGATTTCAGAACCGATATTTTCGCCTGTTCTTATTGCTTGGCCTTTTAGCACGTAGACATTTGATCCAAGTTGCGACGCCGTCTCCTTCACCCCAGGTGAGCGAGGCGGCGTCCTTGTTTCCGCCCCCTCTCACACCGCCATCTTGCGATGCCTCACCGGGGCGCCGGTGAGGCTCTCGGCGGCGTCGATGATCGCGTTCGCGTCCATGCCGTTGTGGCGATAAAGGTCGTCGATCGTGCCGGTCTGGCCGAATCTCTCCACACCCAGCGCCTCGACGCGATGGCCGCGCACCGAGCCGAGCCAGCCGAGCGTCGCCGGATGGCCGTCGATCACGGTGACGATGCCGCAATCGCGCGGCAGCGGCGCCAGCAACTGCTCGATGTGGCTGAGATGCTGCACGCCGCGGCGATGCCGGCGCAGGCTGCGCGCCGCCGTCCATCCGGCATGCAGCCGGTCCGCCGAGGTGATGGCGAGCAGGCCGACGTCGCGGCGGGACTCGCCGATCAGGCCCGTGGCCTCGATCGCCTCCGGCGCGACCGCGCCGCTATAGGCGACGATCACCTCCGCATTCGGTCCCGGCTTGCGCAGCCAATAGGCGCCGGCCGCGATGTCGGATTCCAACTCGGGCGTCATGATCCGCTGCGGCTGATCGATGGTGCGCGTCGACAGCCGCAGATAGAGCGAGCCGCCCTCGCCTGCCGCGGCTTGCATGTGGGCAAAGCCCCATTTCATGATCACGGCGAGCTCGTCGACGAAGGCCGGCTCGAACGACGACAGCCCGTCCTGCGCCATGCCGATCAACGGCGTCGCGATCGACTGATGCGCACCGCCTTCCGGCGCCAGGGTCACGCCGGACGGCGTCGCCGCCACCATGAAGCGCGCATCCTGGTAGCAGGCGTAGTTCAGCGCATCGAGGCCACGCTCGATGAAGGGATCGTACAAGGTGACCACCGGCAGCAGCCGCGCGCCGTTGATGGCGTGCGACAGCCCGAGCGCGGAGGCCATGATGAACAGGTTCATCTCGGCGATGCCGAGCTCAATATGCTGGCCCTTCGGCGAGGCCGCCCAATTGAAGGTCGAGGGGATCTTCTCGCTGCGGAACAAATCGGCCTTCTCGGCACGCGCGAACAGGCCACGGCGGTTGACCCAGGCACCGAGATTGGTCGAGACGGTGACATCGGGCGACGACGTCACGATGCGCGAGGCCATTGCGGTGTCGCCGCGGGCGAGATCCTTGAGGATCAGGCCAAAGCCCTGCTGCGTCGACATCTGGGCCGCGGCGGTGAAGGTCAGCCTGGGCACGTCGAACACGGCGTCATCGAGCCGGCGGCCATCGCGGTTGAACGGCACCGAGGCGAGGAACGACTCCAGCGTCGAAGCATCCTGCGTCAGTCCCTCGAACTTGTCCCATTCATGGCCCGGACGGATGTTCTGCTGCGCGCGCCATTTCTCCATCTGCGCCACCGTCATCAGCCCGGCATGGTTGTCCTTGTGGCCCTGGAACGGCAGGCCGACACCCTTGATGGTGTAGGCAATGAAACACACCGGGCGGTCGTGATCGATGGACTCGAACGCTTCCAGCATGCTCGCCATGTCATGGCCGCCGAGATTGGACATCAGCGCCAGCAGCTCGTCGTCATTGCGCTTGTCGAGCAGCCGCGTCACGTCGCCCTGGTCGCCGATCTCGTCCTGGATGTGCTTGCGGAAGGCAGCCCCACCCTGGAAGCACAGCGCCGCGTAGAGCGCGTTCGGGCAATTGTCGATCCAGCGCCTGAGCGCCTCGCCGCCGGGCTCGGCGAAGGCCTCGCGCATCAGCCGGCCGTATTTCACGATCACCACATCCCAGCCGAAATTGCGGAACATGGTCTCGAACTTCTCCCACAGGCCCTCGCGCACGACGGCGTCCAGGCTCTGGCGGTTGTAGTCGACGATCCACCAGGTGTTGCGCAGGCCATGCTTCCAGCCTTCGGCCAGCGCCTCGAAGATGTTGCCCTCGTCCATCTCGGCATCGCCGACCAGCGCGATCATGCGGCCTTCGCGGCGATCCTTCATCCAGCCATGCGCGTGCACGTAGTCCTGCACCAGCGAGCAGAACAGCGTCTGCGCGACGCCGAGGCCGACCGATCCGGTGGAGAAGTCGACATCGTCGACGTCCTTGGTGCGCGACGGGTAGGATTGCGCGCCCTTGAAGCCCCGGAAATTCTCCAGCTTCTCGCGCGTCTGCCGGCCGAACAGATATTGGATCGCGTGGAACACCGGGCTCGCATGCGGCTTCACCGCGACGCGGTCCTCGGGGCGCAGCACCGAGAAGTACAGCGCCGACAGGATGGTCGCGAGCGAGGCGGACGAGGCCTGGTGGCCGCCGACCTTCAGGCCATCGGTGTTCGGCCGGATGTGGTTGGCGTGATGGATGGTCCAGGACGACAGCCACAACGCCTTGCGGGTCAGCGCGTTCAGGATATCGAGACGGTCTGACGATGCGGATGGCGTGGCCATGGCGCTGCTCCCCGGTATTGCTGGATTCGTGGACTTTAATCCTCTTGCCACGGCCAGAATTCTCAATTTTTCGCGCACAGAGCGGCTCTATTGGGATATTTTATCAACCTGAACTCATTTTCAGCGACTTGATTCCAATGCCAGAACTCGACGCCATCGACCGCAAGATTCTCGGCCACCTCCAGGCCGACGGCCGCATCACCATGCAGGAGCTGGCCGACAAGGTGGGCCTCTCGGTCTCGCCCTGCCATCGCCGCGTGAAATTGCTGGAGGAGCGCGGCGTCATCACCCGCTACATCGCCACCGTCGACCAGAAGGCGCTCGGGCTGCACGTCTCGGTGTTCATCTCCATCAAGCTGGCGCGTCAGAAGGAGGAGGACCTGAAGCGGTTCGAAAAGGCGATCTCCGCCTGGCCCGAGGTGCTGGAGTGCTATCTGATGACAGGCAATCGGGACTACATGCTGCGGGTGGTAGCGGCCGACCTGTCGTCGTATGAGGCGTTCCTGAAGACCAAGCTGACAAGGCTCGACGGCATCGCCTCGATCGAGAGCAGCTTTGCCCTGAGTCAGGTCAAGTACTCGATTGCACTGCCGGTGTGAGCCAAGCAATCGCCACGACCTCCGCTGTCGTCCCGGCGAACGCCGGCACCCATACTCCGCGGCGGCCGTGGTGAAACAAGCCTGATCCAACATCTCGCGCAACAACATCTTCCTGGGGTTATGGGTCCCGGCGTTCGCCGGGACGACACCGTGTTTGTTGAAACGAGACGCCCACCAAGATCTCCGTCATTGCGAGGAGCGCAGCGACGAAGCAATCCAGAGCGCATCCGCGGCAAGATCCTGGATTGCTTCGCTGCGCTCGCAATGACGCCCGTACTGTCTGCCGTGCTCACGTTGTCCGACAGCACTTTCTGATGCATGAGAATATAGTTTCGCGACCTCGCGACACGTTTTGCGCCCGAGCTTTGATTTTTCGCCCTCTCATCAAAGAGGGCGCAGGGAAGGCCGGGCGCTGGCCGCGCCCGTGGCCCGCCTGCTCAAAAAAATGCAGGCGGCAGGTACCACA
>NZ_JAUEYW010000030.1:0-28534 GCF_032489875.1 Bradyrhizobium sp. SZCCHNR1015 | reverse complement strand
CGACAAATCGCATTCTAC
Source organism: Bradyrhizobium sp. SZCCHNR1015 (assembly GCF_032489875.1). NCBI lineage: Bacteria > Pseudomonadati > Pseudomonadota > Alphaproteobacteria > Hyphomicrobiales > Nitrobacteraceae > Bradyrhizobium > Bradyrhizobium sp. SZCCHNR1015. The sequence goes on along the minus strand of NZ_JAUEYW010000030.1, from coordinate 28,516 downwards.
GGCAAAGGCGGCATCGGCAAATCGACGACGTCGCAGAACACGCTCGCGGCGCTCGCCGAGATGGGTCATCGGATCCTGATCGTCGGCTGCGACCCCAAGGCGGATTCGACCCGTCTGATCCTGCACGCCAAGGCGCAGGACACCATTCTCAGCCTGGCCGCCGCCGCCGGCAGCGTCGAGGATCTCGAGATCGAGGAGGTCATGAAGGTCGGCTATCGCGACATCCGCTGCGTCGAGTCCGGCGGTCCGGAGCCGGGCGTCGGCTGCGCCGGCCGCGGCGTCATCACCTCGATCAACTTCCTCGAGGAGAACGGCGCCTATGAGGACATCGACTACGTGTCCTACGACGTGCTGGGCGACGTGGTGTGCGGCGGCTTCGCGATGCCGATCCGCGAGAACAAGGCGCAGGAGATCTACATCGTGATGTCCGGCGAGATGATGGCGATGTATGCCGCCAACAACATCTCCAAGGGCATTCTGAAATACGCGAACTCCGGCGGCGTGCGCCTGGGCGGCCTGGTCTGCAACGAGCGCCAGACGGACAAGGAGCTGGAGCTGGCGGAAGCTCTCGCCAAGAAGCTCGGCACGCAGCTGATCTACTTCGTGCCGCGCGACAACATCGTGCAGCATGCCGAGCTGCGCCGCATGACCGTGCTGGAATACGCGCCGGACTCGGTCCAGGCCGGCCACTACCGCTCGCTGGCTCAGAAGATCCACAACAACGGCGGCAAGGGCATCATCCCGACGCCGATCACGATGGACGAGCTCGAGGACATGCTGATGGAGCACGGCATCATGAAGGCCGTGGACGAGAGCCAAATCGGAAAGACTGCCGCCGATCTCGCCGCAACGGCGTAACCGCCACCGGTGCTCCGGCCTTTCGTCTCCAAGGGCCGGAGCACCTCCGCAACCGATCATCGAGGAAAGCCAGATGAGCGTCATCGAGAAACAAAGCGTTGCCGAGATCAAGGCGCGCAACAAGGAACTGATCGCCGAGGTCCTGAAGGTTTATCCGGAAAAGACCGCCAAGCGCCGTGCCAAGCATCTCAACGTGCATGAGAACGGCAAGTCGGATTGCGGCGTCAAGTCGAACATCAAGTCGATCCCCGGCGTCATGACCATCCGCGGTTGCGCCTACGCCGGCTCGAAGGGCGTGGTGTGGGGACCTATCAAGGACATGATCCACATCAGCCACGGTCCGGTCGGCTGCGGCCAGTACTCCTGGGCGGCGCGCCGCAACTACTATATCGGCACGACCGGCATCGACACCTTCGTGACGATGCAGTTCACCTCCGACTTCCAGGAGAAGGACATCGTCTTCGGCGGCGACAAGAAGCTCGCCAAGATCATGGACGAGATCCAGGAGCTGTTCCCGCTGAACAACGGCATCACCGTGCAGTCGGAATGCCCGATCGGCCTGATCGGCGACGACATCGAGGCGGTCTCCAAGGTCAAGTCGAAAGAGTATGACGGCAAGACCATCGTCCCCGTGCGCTGCGAAGGCTTCCGCGGTGTGTCTCAGTCCCTGGGTCACCATATCGCCAACGACGCCATCCGGGACTGGGTGTTCGACAAGCTCCCGGCCGATGCCGCGCCGCGCTTCGAGCCGTCGGCCTACGACGTCGCGATCATCGGCGACTACAACATCGGCGGCGACGCCTGGTCGTCCCGCATCCTGCTCGAGGAGATGGGTCTGCGCGTGATCGCCCAGTGGTCGGGCGACGGCTCGCTGGCGGAGCTCGAGGCGACGCCGAAGGCGAAGCTCAACGTGCTGCACTGCTACCGCTCGATGAACTACATCTCGCGCCACATGGAAGAGAAGTACGGTATTCCGTGGTGCGAATACAACTTCTTCGGACCGAGCAAGATCGCCGAATCGCTGCGCAAGATCGCGAGCTATTTCGACGACAAGATCAAGGAGGGTGCCGAGCGTGTCATCGCCAAGTACCAGCCCCTGATGGACGCCGTCATCGCCAAGTACCGGCCGCGCCTCGAAGGCAAGACCGTGATGCTGTTCGTCGGCGGCCTGCGTCCGCGCCACGTGATCGGCGCCTACGAGGACCTCGGCATGGAGGTCGTCGGTACCGGCTATGAGTTCGGCCACAACGACGACTATCAGCGCACCGCCCAGCACTACGTCAAGGACGGCACGCTGATCTACGACGACGTGACCGGATACGAGTTCGAGAAGTTCGTCGAGAAGGTCCAGCCGGACCTGGTCGGCTCGGGCATCAAGGAAAAGTACGTGTTCCAGAAAATGGGCGTGCCGTTCCGCCAGATGCACTCCTGGGACTACTCGGGTCCGTACCATGGCTATGACGGCTTCGCGATCTTCGCCCGCGACATGGACATGGCCATCAACTCGCCGGTCTGGAAGATGGCCAAGGCACCCTGGAAGCAGGCGCCCAAGCCGTTGCTCCAGGCGGCCGAGTAACCACCACCACCCACGGCCTGGCTCTCCTTCGGCGGAGAGCCAGCGCTCCCTGATCGACACAGGAACATAAAGAGGGTTTTCCCATGACGCAGTCTGCCGAACATGTGCTCGATCACTTCGAGCTTTTCCGTGGTCCCGAATACCAGCAGATGCTGGCCAACAAGAAGAAGATGTTCGAGAATCCGCGCGACCCCGCCGAGGTCGAGCGCATCCGCGAATGGGCCAAGACGCCCGAATATCGCGAGAAGAATTTCGCCCGTGAGGCGCTGACCGTGAATCCGGCCAAGGCCTGCCAGCCGCTCGGCGCGGTGTTCGTTGCCGTCGGCTTCGAAAAGACGCTGCCGTTCGTGCACGGCTCGCAGGGCTGCGTGGCCTATTATCGCAGCCATCTGTCGCGCCACTTCAAGGAGCCGAGCTCCTGCGTGTCGTCGTCGATGACCGAGGACGCGGCTGTGTTCGGCGGGCTGAACAACATGATCGACGGTCTCGCCAACGCCTACAACATGTACAAGCCGTCGATGATCGCTGTCTCCACCACCTGCATGGCGGAAGTCATCGGCGACGACCTCAACGCCTTCATCAAGACCTCCAAGGAGAAGGGTTCGGTTCCGGCCGAATTCGACGTGCCTTTCGCCCATACGCCTGCCTTTGTCGGCAGCCATGTCACCGGCTACGACAACGCGATGAAGGGCATTCTCGAGCACTTCTGGGACGGCAAGGCCGGCACCGCGCCGAAGCTGGAGCGCGTTCCCAACGAGAAGATCAATTTCATCGGCGGTTTCGATGGCTACACCGTTGGCAACATCAAGGAAGTGAAGCACATCTTCGAGGCGATGGGGATCGAGTATACGATCCTCGGCGACAATTCGAACGTGTTCGACACGCCGACCGACGGCGAGTTCCGTATGTACGACGGCGGCACGACCCTGGAGGACGCGGCCAACGCCGTTCACGCCAAGGCGACGATCTCGATGCAGCACTTCTGCACCGAGAAGACCCTGCCGTTCATCAAGAACCACGGCCAGGAGGTCGTCTCCTTCAACCATCCGGTCGGTGTGACCGGCACCGACGCCTTCGTGATGGCGCTGTCGCGCATCAGCGGCAAGGAGATCCCGGAATCTCTCGCTCTCGAGCGTGGGCGCCTGGTCGACGCGATCGCCGACTCCAGCGCGCACATCCACGGCAAGAAGTTCGCGATCTACGGCGATCCGGACCTATGCCTCGGCTTGGCCGCATTCCTGCTCGAGCTCGGCGCCGAGCCGACCCATGTGCTCGCCACCAACGGCAACAAGGACTGGGCCGAGAAGGTCCAGGCGGTGTTCGATAGCTCGCCGTTCGGCAAGAACTGCCACGTGTATCCCGGCAAGGATCTCTGGCACATGCGCTCGCTGCTGTTCACCGAGCCGGTCGATTTCCTGATCGGCAACACCTACGGCAAGTATCTGGAGCGCGACACCGGCACGCCGCTGATCCGCATCGGCTTCCCGATCTTCGATCGCCACCACAAGCACCGCTATCCGGTGTGGGGCTATCAGGGCGGCCTGAACGTGCTGGTCACGATCCTCGACAAGATCTTCGACGAGATCGACCGCAACACCAACGTGCCGGCCAAGTCGGACTACAGCTTCGACATCATCCGCTAAGTGACGGCGCGCGGCGGTCCCTCAAGGGCCGCCGCGCTTCGATCTGGACGACAAGGCTCATGGGGACGGCCGCAGAGGCCGGAGCCTCCTCGTCTCACCAAGACGCGCAGAAGGTCCGCCAACAGGAGAAGCCGATGAGCTCGCTGTCTGCCACGATCCAGAACGTCTTCAACGAGCCGGGTTGCGGCAAGAACGCCAACAAGTCCGAGGCCGAGCGCAAGAAGGGCTGCACCAAGCAGCTGCAGCCGGGCGGCGCGGCCGGTGGTTGCGCCTTCGACGGCGCCAAGGTCGCCCTGCAGCCGCTGACGGACGTCGCGCATCTCGTGCACGGGCCGATCGCCTGCGAGGGGAATTCCTGGGACAATCGCGGTGCGGCCTCGTCGGGCGCGCAGATCTGGCGCACCGGCTTCACCACCGACATCAACGAGACCGACGTCGTGTTCGGCGGCGAGAAGCGCCTGTACAAGGCGATCAAGGAGATCATCGAGAAGTACGATCCGCCGGCGGTCTTCGTCTACCAGACCTGCGTGCCCGCCATGACCGGCGACGACATCAACGCGGTCTGCAAGGCAGCCTCCGCCAAGTTCGGCAAGCCGTGCATTCCCGTCAATGCACCGGGCTTTGTGGGCCCGAAGAACCTCGGCAACAAGCTTGCCGGCGAGGCGCTGCTCGACCACGTCATCGGCACCGTCGAGCCGGAGGTGACCACCCCCTACGACCTCAACATCATCGGCGAATACAATCTCTCCGGCGAGCTCTGGCAGGTGAAGCCGCTGTTCGACGAGCTCGGCATCCGTATCTCCGCCTGCATCTCCGGCGACGGCCGCTACAAGGACGTCGCGTCGTCACACCGCGCTCGCGCAGCGATGATGGTGTGCTCCAAGGCGATGATCAACGTCGCCCGCAAGATGGAGGAGCGCTACGGCATCCCGTTCTTCGAGGGCTCGTTCTACGGCATCCAGGACTCCTCGGATTCGCTGCGCGAAATCGCGCGTCTCCTGGTCGAGCGCGGCGCTCCGGCCGATCTCTTGGACCGCACCGAGGCGGTGATCGCCCGCGAGGAGGCCAAGGCCTGGGCAGCGATCGAGCCGTTCAAGCAACGGCTCACCGGCAAGAAGGTGCTCCTGATCACCGGCGGCGTGAAATCGTGGTCGGTGGTGGCGGCGCTGCAGGAGGCCGGCATGGAGCTGGTCGGCACCTCCGTGAAGAAGTCCACCAAGGAGGACAAGGAGCGCATCAAGGAGCTGATGGGCCAGGACGCGCACATGATCGACGATATGGCGCCGCGCGAGATGTACAAGATGCTCAAGGACGCCAAGGCCGACATCATGCTGTCGGGCGGCAAGTCGCAATTCGTGGCACTGAAGGCGGCGATGCCCTGGCTCGACATCAACCAGGAGCGCTCGCACGCCTATATGGGCTATATCGGCATGGTGAAGCTGGTCGCCGAGATCGACAAGGCGATCTACAACCCGATGTGGGAGCAACTGCGCAAGCGGGCGCCCTGGGAGACGGCCAGCGACAATTGGCAGGCCAGGGCGATCGCTCAGGCCAATGCCGAAGCTGCCGCGCTCGCGGCCGATCCAGTCGCAGCTGAAGCCGCGCGGCGTGCCAAGAAGATCTGCCACTGCAAGACGGTCGACCTCGGCACCATCGAGGATGCGATCAAGGCGCATGGCCTCACCGACGTCGCCGGTGTGCGCACGCACACCAACGCCTCTGGCGGCTGCGGCGCCTGTGCCGGTCGGGTCGAGGACATCCTGGCGGCGCAGAAGGCGCCGGCCGAGCTGCTTCAGGCGGCGGAGTAGGAGCGCTCATGGCCAAGGTCATCATCGGAAAGAAGGCCTGCGCGGTCAATCCGCTGAAGATGAGCCAGCCGATCGGCGGCTCGTTCGCCTTCCTCGGCCTGCGCGGCGCGATGCCGCTGCTGCACGGCTCGCAGGGCTGCACCTCGTTCGGCCTGACCTTGTTCGTGCGCCACTTCAAGGAAGCGGTGCCGATGCAGACGACCGCGATGAGCGAGGTCGCCACCGTGCTCGGCGGCTACGAGAATGTCGAGCAGGCGATCCTCAACATCCACAAGCGACAAAAGCCGGAGATCATCGGCATCTGTTCCACCGGGGTCACGGAGACCAAGGGCGACGACGTCGACGGCTACATCAGGCTGATCCGCGAGAAGCATCCGGAGCTGGCGAACTATCCGCTGGTCTATGTCTCCACGCCGGATTTCAAGGACGCGTTCCAGGATGGCTGGGACAAGACCGTCGCCAAGATGGTCGAGGTGCTCGTCGACAAGCCGACGTCGACAAGGCGCGATCCAGCGCGGGTCAACGTGCTGCCGGGCTGTCATCTGACGCCGGGGGACATCGAGGAACTGCGTACCATCATCGAGGATTTCGGGCTGGAGCCGTCGTTCCTGCCGGATATCGGCGGCTCGCTCGACGGTCACATCCCCGACGAGTTCACACCGACGACGATCGGCGGCATCGGGCTGGAGGAGATCGCGGTCATGGGCAGCGCGTCCTGGACGATCGCGATCGGGGCGCAGATGAAGCGCGCGGCGGAGGCGATGCAGGCCAGGACCGGCGTTCCATACCGGTTGTTCGAACGTCTCTGCGGGCTGCTGCCGAACGACGAGTTCATGACGTTCCTGAGCGAGATCTCGGGGCGTCCGGTTCCGGCGAAATATCGCCGTCAGCGCGGTCAGCTCGCCGACGCCATGCTGGATGCGCATTTCCACATCGGCGGCCGCAAGCTCGCGATCGGCGCCGAGCCGGATCTGTTGTTCGACGTCGCCAGCATGCTGCACGACATGGGGGCCGAGATCGCGGTCGCCATCACCACCACGCAGTCGCCGGTGCTCGAGCGCATGCCCTGCCAGGAGGTGCTGATCGGTGATCTCGAGGATCTGGAAAACCTGGCAAAGGAACGCGGCTGCGGTTTGATGCTCACGCATTCGCATGGTCGCCAAGCCGCCGCGCGGCTCAAGATCCCGTTCTACCGGATCGGCTTCCCGATGTTCGACCGGCTCGGGGCAGGGCATCTGCTGACGGTCGGCTATCGCGGCACCCGTGATCTGATCTTCGCACTCGCCAATCTCATCATCGCCGATCGCGAGGACAACCATCAGCCGACGCCCGATACCTGGCTCGATCCCTGGAAGGATACGCCGCCGGTGTCGCTGGACTCCGCCGTCGTGGCGCCGCTGCATTGACGCTTCAGGAGAAAGGACCGACGACATGAAAGTCGCATTCGCTACCCAGGATCTGAAACGCGTCGATGCCCATTTCGGCTGGGCCAAGAACATCGCGATCTACGATCTCGATCCCGAGGGCTACCGCTTCGTCGAGAGCGTCGAGTTCGACGGCGATCTCAAGGAGGACGGCAACGAGGACAAGCTGGCGCCGAAGATCGAGGCGATCAAGGATTGCGCCATCCTCTATGTCGCCGCGATCGGAGGCTCCGGCGCAGCGCGCGTCGTCGCCAACAACATCCATCCGATGAAGGTCAATCAGCCCGAGGAGATCACCGATCTCCTGGGCAAGCTGCAGACCGTGCTGAAGGGGACGCCGCCGCCGTGGCTGCGCAAGGCGCTGGCGAAGGGCCAGGAACGCGCGCTCGATTTCGAGGAATGAGGAAACCACCATGTCCGATACCGCGGTAGCCGTCGAAACCGTCCCCGCCGAGCAGCGGACCTTCGTCAAGGAGCTGATCAAGGTCTGGCGTGCCCAGGACACCCATGGGGCTTGGGAGGGCAAGAAGGATGTCGATCTGCTCGAGCCCTACATCCTGGACAAGGAGAAGCGGCGCGCTTTGCCGATCATCGGCGATCCCGATCCGGAGACGATCTGGCGGCTCGAGCTGTTCTTCAACGCGGTCGCGCTGTCGATCGAGAAGGCCACCGGCGTGATGATCTCGCCGATGCTGAAGATGAGTCACGAGGGCTTCGGCCGCATGGTGCTGATCGGCGGCCGGCTGATCGTGGTCAACAAGCAGCTGCGCGACGTACACCGCTTCGGCTTCGACAATCTCGGCAAGCTGGCCGACGAGGGCGACAAGTTCGTCAAGGCCGGCGTCGAGATGATCGAGAAGTTCAAGGATGTCGCGAATTACTGAACTGTGAGGATGAGAGATGAGCGACCTGGACACCCTGAAGGCCGAGATCAAGAAGCTGTCGGCGCGCGCTATGGATGCCAAGATGAACCTGCATGATCTGTCGGAGGAGCTGCCCATCAACTGGGACCAGATCCTGCCGACGGCGCAGAAGGCGCACGAGGCGTTCGACGAGCTGGAGAAGAAGCGGGCCGAGCTGAAGAAGCTCGAGGCCGCGTGAGCCTGTACAAGGACCCGTCACCATGTCCAATTCAACCCGTGACGGCCGCGACTGGCGGCCGGACTACCTAGTCGCGATCGATGCGGCCAAGTGCATCGGCTGCGGGCGCTGCTACAAGGTCTGCGGCCGCGAGGTCATGACCCTGAAGGGCATCAACGACGAAGGCGAGTTCGTCGAGCTCGACGACGACGAGGATGACGAGGTCGAGAAGAAGATCATGGTCATGCACGACACCGGCGCCTGCATCGGCTGCGGCGCCTGCGCCCGGGTCTGCCCGACCAACTGCCAGACCCATTCGCCGGCGGCCTGAGACTGTCGAGCGTGCCGTCATGCTGCGGATGGAAGCAAAGTTCACAATCGGCCAGGTGACCCGGCATCGCGTCTACGACCTGCGCGGTGTTGTGTTCGACGTCGATCTGTCGTTCTCCGAGGAGGAGGGCTGGCGGGCGATCACGATGGATACGCGGCTCGATCGGGAGCAGCCGTTCTACTATCTGCTCGCCGAATGCGGCGACAGCAGCTACATCGCTTATGTGCCCGAACAGAACCTGGTCGCCGACGTCTCGGGCGAGCCGGTCAAGCATCCGGACATCGGCGAGCTGTTCGACGTCGATGACGGCGGTAGCTATCACTACCGTGGCCGGATTTTTCAGTAGCAGGGACGGACGCGCGCCACAGCGTCATTGTCATTGCGAGTCGCCGCAGGCGACGAAGTAATCCAGAGTCCTCGCGCCGCCCTGGATCGCGTCGCTGCGCTCGCGATGACGGGCATTGGTCCGTAGGGTGGGCAAAGGCGCCTGGGCGGTCTCTCAATAGGGGATTCGGTCTCACGCGCCGTGCTCGCCGTCCATCTGCGCATCCGGAACGATAATGGTGGCCACACCATCGGACGCCGATTCGCGTCGCCCGACGGTTTTGCCACCCTACGAGTCTTTCCTGCCGCATCCATGGCGGCACAGTTCATCCATGCGTCATTCCGGGGCATCGCGCAGCGATCAGCCCGGAATCCATAGCCACGAATGTTTCTTGTTTTCGCAGACAGGCGCCACGGGACATCTCGCGCCTCATAGCCGGTCGTTGCTATGGATTCAGGGCTCGCACTGCGCGCGCCCCGGAATGACGGCGGAGGGAGATGCGCACCACTCCGAATGTGGCGCCTACTCGATTCCCTGTTCCCTGGCCTTCCACATCGCGGCGATGCGGAAGCGTTCGTTGATTGCGGCGGGGTTGGCGAGAATCTCGGCCTGGGCGGCGGCAAACGCGCTCTCGACGATCGCGGCCTCGTCCTTCGTCAGCGTGATCCGGCCGGCCATGTGGGTGGCGTCGGGCGCGGCCTCCCAGATCTTGCGCCGGTTCGGATGCAGCTTCACCTCGACCAGCTCGAACGCCTCGAGCTCGCCTTCGAGGCAGATTGCCAGCCCGATCACCTCGACCTTGCGGCCGTCCTGCGTAGTCTTGACCAGGGTCTTTGCCATGCTCGTGCTCCCGCCATCCAAGTCCGCTTTGTCACGCCGCCGCCGGCGTGTCGTCGAGCTGGCTCCATTCCGCCCAGGCGCCGTCGTGGACGGCCGCGTTCGGAACACCGAGGCGATAGAGCGCCAGCGCCAGCATGCAAGACGTGATGCCCGAGGCGCAGGTGGTGACGATCGGCTTCGCCAGATCGACGCCAGCGGCGGCGAAGCGGGCGCCGAGCGCATCGGAGGCCAGCAGTTCGCCGGTGTCGGGGTCGACCAGATCCGCCCAGGGCAGATTGACGGCGCCGGGAATGTGGCCCTGGCGCTTGAACGTGAACACGTCCGCCTGGGTGCCGTCGAACTTGCCCGGCCCACGGGCGTCGACCAACTGCGCGCCGCCACTGTGCAGCAAGCTCTGCACGGCGCCCGAGGTTGCCACAAGCTCCGGCCTGAAGCTCGCGCTGAAGCTCGCCGGCACGGGGCGCACAGGCGTCATCTCCGCCGGCTTCTTCTCCTTGGTCCATTTGCCGAAGCCGCCGTCGAGCAGGGCGACGTTGTCGTGGCCGAAGACGCGGAACATCCACCACACACGGCCCGCGGCCGAGCCGCCATAGTGACGGTCATAGACGATGACCCGGTCGGCATTGCTGACGCCGAGCAGCCCGACCTTGTGGGCGAAATCCTCCGATGATGGCAGCATGTGCGGCAGCGGGCTCGACTTGTCGGCGATCTGGTCGATGTCGAAATGCACCGAGCCCGGCAGGTGCCGGCCGCGATATTGCGTACGGCCGTCCAGGTTGGTGCTCGGATGGTGCCAGGTGCAGTCGAGGATCTTGATAGCAGGGTCGGACAGATGTTGTGCCAGCCATTCCGAGCTGACCAGGGCGTCAGAGGTGTCCGTGTTCATGGATGCGCTCGCGATGTCGTTGATCCAACAGAGATGCCGATCCGATGATTGCACGTGGCGCGTCAGAGCGTCTTCGGCATCGGATAGCCCGGGCGCGGATGCGTGTCGTAGTATTCCGGACGCTCCGGCCAGCCGCCTTCGGCGATGATCTTGAAGGTCGCGACCGTGACCGGCGCGCCGGGCGAGCATGATATTTCGGTGAACTTGATCTCGCGCTCGCCTGGGCCGGCGGAGAAATCGGCGACAGTGGTGCCGTCCGCCTTGCGCGCCCGCGCGAAGCCAGGCGTGCCGACGGTGGCCGCCGGTACCGATGCCGCAACGAAGTTCGGCTGCTCGAGGCCGTCCGCCGCGGGGCCGAAGGCGGGCGAGCCGAACGTGAAGGTTGCGAGCACGCCGCTGCGGTCGACGGCCTTGTCTGCAGTGATCGGGCGTGCCACCGAGTAGACCGTCAGCGTGCCGCCAGCCAGCGCCGCCTTGATGTCGTCGAGCGAGCTCTCGACGAATTCCAGTGCCACGTTCATGTCGATCTCCTTACAAAGCCGCGTTTGCAGGAGAAATTTTCAAGTTCTGTGCCAGTCTCCCGCAGCGGCGAAGAAGGCGAGGCGAACAGGCGGAGTTGCGCGAATCTTGCAACGTGGTCCTTCAGCGAGCCGACCGCCGCTCTCGCTGGGCCGAGAGCGGCAATGTCGGACATGCGCCAGACATCGATGAGGCCTGACATGACGACCGACGTCGCCTACGCCATCTGCAGCTTCAACGACATTCCGAGCCGCCGCGCCATGGGCTTTCAGCTCATGATCGTGGCCGAGGACGGCAGCCATCGTCCGTGGCCGATCTTCGTCATCCGCTGGGGCAAGCAGGTGTTCGGCTATCTGAACATGTGCCCGCACGACAAGGTCAATCTCGACTGGGAACGCAACCAGTTCCTGGACGGCAACGGCCTGCGCATCCTGTGCGGCAAGCACGGCTCGCTGTTCGAGATCGGCACCGGACTCTGCGTCGACGGCCCGTGCAAGGGCGAGAGCCTGACGCCGGTCGCGCTGAGTGTCCTCGACGGCGACATCTGCGTGACCGGCGTGACCCTGGTCGAGGATGACGAGGAGGCTGAAGAGACGGGTCTTCAGTGTGAAGAAGGCTGAGCTCTCACACGAAGTCCCGGCGCGAGCGCCGGGACTTCAGCTTGCGCGTGAAGGAACGAGAGTCAGACCGGCCGGTTCTCGTTACGGTTCTTCACCGGCTCCATCTTGGCCAGCGCATCTGCATAGGCGATGACTTCATAGCTCTCGCTGAACTTCTTGGCGGCATCGAGCACGTAGTCGAGCTTGCCGGCGGTATCGAGCTTCTTGATGTCGTTCTTGTCGATTCCGAGGAGATCCATCATCTCCTTCCAGACGGTGGATTCGTCGCAGGGCAGCACATAGAACGTGACGTCGCCCATCTTGATGCGGTACTTCGCCAGCAGATCGATGTTGTTGCAGAACATGAAGTAGCTGCCGTCCGGCGTCAGCAGGCCCTTGAGCACCTCGACCGCGGTCTCCAGATAAGCCAGCGAGTGGATGTAGCCGACGAGCACCGGAATCGTCGCCTCGCCGTCGTTGACGATCGTCAGCACCTGCTCGATCGAGAAGTCCGGCGGGCGCTTCTCGTCCGCAACCTGGGTCTGGAATTTCAGCGCGATGTCGCCGCGGAAGCCGAACCGCCCCGGCTTTGTGGTCGGCGCCTTGAGTACGGCGTTCAACAGCCGTCCTTCCTTGTCGAGCTGCGCGAGCGCGGTGGTCTCGATTGCAACCGTCTTCTCCAATGTCGTCATCAGCAATTCTCTCGCATGTCCTGGTCAGCCGTTCGCCGCACGGCGCGGTCGAAAAGGGCTGGAATGCAAATTGTCTGCCGATGTGTGCTGCGCCTTGATTCACTTGGTCTTTCGCGCGCGACCTCCGGGCATTGTCGGGTTTCCGCCGCGACATTCCTTCGGCACGTCCGTGGCCCGGCGTCGGTCATCCGTGTCGGAAACCCGACACGCGTCGGAAACGCCACAGCGACGGCATGAAAACATGAGGTCTTTCAGGCGATTGTTGCATGGCACGGGACTTGCCAATCCCATTCGCAACAGCCGAATGGGAAAGGGCGAGACGATGATGATCAACCTGACCGACAGCGCCATCAATGCGGTTCGCAACGCGATCACGACCTCCGACAAGCCGGTCGACGGCCTCAGGATCATGGTCGAAGCCGGCGGCTGCGCCGGGCTCAAGTACAACATGGGTCTCGTCAGCGGCAGCGAGCCGGAGGACACCGTGATCGAGCGCGAGGGCGTGCGCGTGCTCGTCGATCACAAGAGCCTCGAATATCTCGAGGGCACGACGATCGATTTCGTCATCGCGCTGGAGGGCTCCGGCTTCACCTTCGAGAATCCGAACGCGAAGTCGAGCTGCGGCTGCGGCAAGTCGTTCGCCTGATCTTTCGCTCGATCATTCAAAACGCGAGAAGTGAAACCATGCTGGTCGAATCCCAGGGCATCGTCGAAGCGCCGTCGCAGATGAGCGAGCGCGAGCGGATCATCCGGGCCGTGATCGAGGAGGTCCGTCCGAATCTCAAGCGCGACGGCGGCGATTGCGAACTCGTCGAGATCGACGGCAACAAGATCATGGTCAAGCTCGCCGGCGCCTGTATTTTCTGCAAGCTCGCCAGCGCGACGCTCGAAGGCATCCAGGCGCGCATGATCGAAAAGCTCGGCGAGTTCGTTCGCCTCGTTCCGGTGGCCGGCGCAGCCAAGGCGCGGCATTAAGGAGCGGTCTTGCGCCCGGTCTATCTCGACAACAACGCGACGACCCGCGCGGATCCCGAGGTCGTCGCCGCGATGTTGCCGTTCTTCACGGACCAGTTCGGCAATGCGTCGTCCTCGCATGCGTTCGGCAGCGAGGTCGCCGGGGCCGTGAGGCAGGCGCGCAAGAGCCTGCAGGCGCTGCTCGGCGCCGCTTTCGACCACGAGATCGTCTTCACCTCGGGCGGGACGGAATCCGACAATGCCGCGATCCTGTCGGCGCTCGACGCGCAGGAGGGCCGGAACGAGATCGTCGCGACGGCGGTGGAGCATCCCGCGATCCTGTCGCTCGTCGAATATCTGCGGGATCGGCGTGGCGCGACCGTGCATCTGGTCGGCGTCGATGCCGCCGGCCGCCTCGATCTGGAGGCTTACCGGCGCGCGCTTGGGCCGCGCACGGCGATCGCCTCGGTGATGTGGGCGAACAACGAGACCGGCACGCTGTTTCCGGTTTCCGAGCTGGCCAAGCTCGCGCATGAGGCCGGCGCGCTATTCCACACCGACGCCGTGCAGGCGGTCGGCAAGATCCCGATCGATCTGAAGAGCGCCGATATCGACCTGTTGTCGCTGTCCGGCCACAAGCTGCACGGTCCCAAGGGCATCGGTGCGCTGTATGTCAGAAAGGGCACGCCGTTCGTGCCGCTTCTGCGCGGCGGCCCGCAGGAGCGCCGGCGACGTGGCGGCACCGAGAACGTGCCCGCGATCGTCGGGCTCGGCAAGGCGGCCGAGCTCGCTGGCCGACATCTGGCCGATGAGCAGGGCCGGGTGCGCAGTCTGCGCGACCGGCTGGAGCAGGACATCATCCAGAGCGTCGGCCATTGCGCCGTGCTCGGCGATCCGGACCATCGCCTGCCGAACACCTCCAACATCGCCTTCCAGCATCTGGAAGGCGAGCCGATCGTGATGCGCCTGAACCAGGCCGGCATCGCGGCTTCGCTCGGCTCCGCCTGCGCGTCCGGCTCGATGGAGCCGTCGCATGTGCTGCGCGCGATGAACGTTCCGGCCGATCTGCTGCGCGGCGCCGTCCGCTTTTCCTTGTCGCGCGACACGTCGACCGAGGACATCGAGCGCGTGCTGCAGGTTCTGCCCGATATCGTCGCCAGGTTGCGCGAGACCTCGCCGGCCTGGCTGCAGCATCATCCTCCGCAATCGGCGGACCCCCTTCGATCCACGGAGCTCACGCAATGAAAGTCATGATCCGCCGCTCGCCGGAAACGGGCCTGTCGATCTACGTCCCCAAAAAGGACCTCGAGGAGCCCATCGTCGAGTCCGAGCACGAGTCCTTGTGGGGCGGCTGGATCCGCATCGCCAATGGCTGGGTGCTGGATTTGCCGCAGATGGCCGCCGACACGCGGCTGCCGATCACGATCAATGCGCGCAAGCGCGGTGGCGAAGGGGACGAGTGATGAACGCGCCGCTTCCTCATATCGACATCGTCAAGCAGGCCGATGCCGAGGCCCTGCTCAAGGACGTTGTCGCCGGACTGAAGGCCGGCAAGGTCGTCCCGTTCCTCGGTCCCGCCGTGTCGGAGCAGTCCGGCGCCGACGTGCCGATGAATCCTGAAGCGCTGGCCGCGTTCTTCGGCACCAAGGTGGCGCTGCCGCGCCGCGCCAAGGGCAATGCGTGGGCTTCAGCCCAGCACATCGAGAGCACGCGCCACCGCTCGACGGTGACGGCGCTGATGGCTGAAGCCTTTGCCGCGCCGGTCGCGCCGACACCGCTGCAGCAGCATCTGGCGTCGCTGCCGCTGCCGATGATCGTCGACAGCTGGTATGACGGCGCCATGCGGACGGCGCTGGCTGGACGTACTGACTGGGGCGAGGTGCAGGGCATCACCCGTGCCGGCATCGGCGAGGACCGCTGGTATCGCTTCTATGACGCCGCGGGCGCCGAGAGCGATCGCGAGAAGGCTGCAAGCTGGACCACGCTGCTCTACAAGCCGCATGGCGGGATCACGCCGGCCAAGAACTTCCTGATCACCGATGCCGACTATGTCGAGGTCTTGACCGACATCGACATCCAGACGCCGATACCCGACACGGTCAAGGATCGGCGCACCGACCGCAGCTTCCTGTTCATCGGCTGCCGCTTCAACGACCAGCTGCTGCGCACCTATGGTCGCCAGGTGATCAAGCGCTCCGGCGCCGAGCATTACGTCCTGGTCGAGCCCGACTCATTGTCGAAGAACGAGCTGAAGTTCTTCATTGCCGAGCGGTTGACGCCGATCGCGATTCCGCTGGTCCGCGCCACCGAGATCATCATCGGCGGCTGAATACAACCAATCGATCGGATCATCGGACAGCGCGGTCGCATGCCGCGCTGTCTTGCTGTTCGGCTTGAGGCCTTGGCCGAGTCTGTAACGTTTCTAACATCCGCGCGATCGCGAGCCTCTCGCATGTTGGCAAGGCGACAGGCGCAATCATCTCACTAACACGTTGATAGTCCGGCGAAATGACCGCTTCCGCGGCGTGGCACGCGAGTTGCTGAACCATCGTCAAGGCGGTTTGCGGCTCGCCAGCAACGTAAGGAGCGGACATGGACGCGTCAGTGCAGCACGAACAGGCGACGATACCGGACGGCGACAAGCTGAGCTCGGTGATGCAGACCATCGCGGAACACAAGGGTTGCGGCACCTCGGGCGGCAGCGGCAAGGCGAGCTGCGGCTCTGGCGCCGGCGAGAACGACCTGCCGCCGGAGATCTGGGAGAAGGTGAAGAACCACCCCTGCTACAGCGAGGAGGCGCATCATCACTACGCGCGCATGCACGTCGCGGTCGCGCCCGCCTGCAACATCCAGTGCAACTACTGCAACCGCAAATATGACTGCGCCAACGAGTCGCGTCCGGGCGTGGTCAGCGAGAAGCTGTCGCCGGAGCAGGCCGCCAAGAAGGTGCTCGCCGTCGCCTCGACCATTCCGCAGATGACGGTGCTGGGCATTGCCGGGCCCGGCGATCCGCTCGCCAATCCGGAGAAGACGTTCAAGACTTTCGAGCTGATCGCCCGGACCGCCCCGGACATCAAGCTCTGCCTGTCGACCAACGGCCTCGCGCTCCCGGACCATGTCGACACCATCGCCGGCTTCAACGTCGATCACGTTACGATCACGATCAACATGGTCGACCCTGAGATTGGCGCCAAGATCTATCCCTGGGTGTTCTGGAAGCACAAGCGCTACACCGGCGTCGAGGCGGCGAAGCTGCTGACCGATCGTCAGCTGCAGGGCCTGGAAATGCTGACCGAGCGCGGCATCCTCTGCAAGGTCAACTCGGTGATGATCCCGGGCGTCAACGACAAGCACCTCGTCGAGGTCAACAAGGCGGTGAAGTCGCGCGGCGCGTTCCTGCACAACATCATGCCGCTGATTTCCTCGCCGGAGCACGGCACCGTGTTCGGCCTGACCGGCCAGCGCGGCCCGACGGCGCAGGAGTTGAAGGCGCTGCAGGACGAGTGCGAAGGCGAGATGAACATGATGCGGCATTGCCGGCAGTGCCGCGCCGACGCCGTGGGCCTGCTCGGCGAGGATCGCTCGGCCGAGTTCACCACCGACAAGATCATGGCGATGGAGGTGAACTACGACATCGACAGCCGCAAGGCCTATCAGGAAGCGGTGGAGAGCGAGCGCGTCGCCAAGGTCGTGGCGAAGCAGGAGGAGCTCGCCTCGCTCGCCGGCCAGTCCAGCGACATCAAGCTCTTGATCGCGGTCGCGACCAAGGGCTCGGGCCTGATCAACGAGCATTTCGGCCACGCCAAGGAGTTCCAGGTCTACGAGCTCTCCACGGCAGGCGCGAAGTTCGTCGGTCACCGCCGCGTCGATCTGTACTGCCAGGGCGGCTATGGCGACGAGGACAGCCTGGAGACCGTCATCCGTGCCATCAACGACTGCCATGCGGTGTTCGTGGCCAAGATCGGCGGCTGCCCCAAGAGCGACCTGCAGGCCGCGGGCATCGAGCCGGTCGACCAGTTCGCGCATGAGTTCATCGAGAAGTCCGCGATCGCCTGGTTCAAGAGCTATCTCGACAGGGTGAACAGCGGCGAGATCCAGCACGTCGTGCGCGGCGACGCCGAAATTCGACAGGGCGCCCTGATCTCGGCGGCGTGACATCAGACCCGGCGACGCGATCCCGTCGCCGGGCCCTTTCGACAGGAGCCTTTGATGACCTTGAAGATCATTGCCTCGCAGTGCACGAGCTGCTCGGCCTGTGAACCCGAATGTCCGAACGTGGCGATCTCGGAGAAGAACGGCACCTTCGTGATCGATCCGAAGAAGTGCACCGAGTGCATCGGCCATTTCGACGAGCCGCAATGCGCGGCGGTCTGCCCGGTCGACAACACCTGCGTGATCGACAATTCGTTCCCGCGCTACCAGCCGCCGGCTTGAGGGAGACCGAGATGAACTTCACGCTCACGCCGGCCGCCCAGAAATTCATGCGCATGATGCTGCGGGCTGACGGCACTGCGGGCTCGGGCTTCCGGCTCGCCGTTTCTCCCGGCGGCTGCTCCGGGCTCGCCGCCGACATCAGCGTCCTCGCCGCACCCCGGCCCGGCGATGCCGTGGTCGAGCGGGACGGCGTCAAGCTGTTCCTGCCGGCAGAGAGCCGGCTGCTGCTGGACGGCGTCACCATCGACTTCGCGGATACCGCGACGCAGACCGGCCTCGTGTTTCACGATCCGAAACAGGTCTCGTGCTCGACCCATGCCTTGAAGGCGCTGGAGCACTAGGACAGCTCGCCATGCCCACCGATGCCCGGCCCAGCTCTCAGACTGCCATCGAGGACGCGCTGCTCGCCGACGCGCTGCTCGGCGGCGGCCTGCCGGAGGAAGCCGAGTATCATCTGTGGCAGGCGGGCCAGAGCTATCATCTCGACGAGGTTGCGGAGACGCATCTGAAGGAGGCGGACGCGCTGGCGCCTGGGCATGCGGCGGTCCTGATCGGCTTCTACCGCTTCTATTTCTACAAGGGACGGCTCGCTGACGCGCTGCGGATCGCCAAGCGGTGCCTCGCCAAGGCGGCCGTCGAAAACCGCTTGCCACCGCACTGGCGCGACGTTCGCGCCGGTCATGCCGAGTTCGGCAGCTATGACAACATGCTGCCGCGCTTCTTCATGTTCACCTTGAAGGGATACGCCTATTTGCAGATGCGCCTCGGCAATCTCGTCGAGGGACGGCTCGCGGTGCAGAAGCTGCTCGAGCTCGATCCCAGCGACAAGATCGGCGCACGCGTCCTGCTCGAGGTGGTCGACCGGGTGGAGCTCGACGATGAATGACGACATCGACGAGGCCATCGACTGGCAGGGCAACGAGATCAGTTGCGCGAGCTGCGAACACGCGCCGCTCAACGCATCCGGCGGATGTCGCCTTCGGCACGCCTGCGTGCACGATCGCTACGCCCGTCGCATCGACCGCTTCTTCAATTGGAATCCGGCGCTCGCCAACGGCTACGTCAAGCATCCGCACTTCGAGGTTCGTGCGATCGCGGCGAAGCATGCCAGCCCGTTCTTTCTGCCGCCGCTGCTCGATGATCCCGAGGAGACGGTGCGCTGGAACGCCGCGCGGCGGCTGCCGAAGCGGCTGGTGCTGCGGCTGCGCCATGATCCGCATCGCGAGGTCCGCATTCGGATCGCGACCGTGCTCGATCCGGAAGACCTGATGCCGATGATGATGGACGACGACTATTACGTCCGCCTCGTCGTGGCGCGCCGCATCGTGCCGTCTGTGCTCGGCCGCATGATGGGGGACCCGGAGGCCGAGGTCCGCCGCGTCGTCGCGCGGCGCATCCCGAGCGACTGGCTGCTCGGCATGATCAGCGACCCCGATCCACGGGTACGGCTCGAGATCGCCGAGCGCCTCGTGCCTGATCTCCTCACCGCGATGCGCAAGGACGCCGATTGGCGGGTGCGTCACGAGGTTGCGAGCCGGATCGCGCTCAGCGAGCTCGGCGAGTTGGCGCGCGACGAGGATCCGCTGGTGCAGGAGATGGCGCGCGGCCGGCTCGACAATCGTTCCGGAGCTGCGATGGAGAAACCGGCATGAGCAACATCGTTCGTGACAGCGAGGTCGTGGAGCTGTCCGCGCCGCCGTATTTCGCGTTTGGCGAGAAGGTCAAGGCCAAGCGTACGATCCGCAACGACGGCACCTATGCAGGCAAGGAGATCGGCGAGATCCTTGCGAAGAAGGGCGAGGTCGGCTACGTCGTCTCGATCGGAACCTTCCTGCAGCAGTTCTACATCTACGGCGTCGAGTTTCTCGAGAGCGGAAACCGCGTCGGCATGAAGCGCAAGGAGCTCGAATCCACCGTTCCCCGCGGGGAGGCCGAGGACGAGCTGCCGCTGCCGGGAGCAACCAGATCATGATCGAGCCGCGTCTGCCTAGATATCAATGGGGTCAGCGGGTGAAGGCGCTGATCGATCTCGTCAACGACGGCTCGTTCCCGAACGCGCCGGCCGAGGCGAAGCTGGTCGGCGTCGGTGACATGGGCGAGATCGTCCAGGTCGGCACTCACACCGAGGCGAACATGCCGATCTATCTCGTCGAGTTCGGCGAGCAGCTCGTCGTGGGCTGTCTCGAAGAGGAGATCGTCCCGGTCTAGGGAGATGTTCTGCCATGATCGCAGCCGCGCTCGAGCCCAGCGTCATCCTGCCTGCGCATCCCAACGAACTGGATCGCAAGCGGATCGAACGCGCGCTGAAGTCGCGCAAGCGCTATCGCTACGTCGAGCCGACGGTGTCGCCGGCGACTGAGGGCTATCACGTCCAGAGTCCGTGCTGCTCGCGCAACATCGACAAGGACGGCGGGGTGATCGACGTCGCGCTACTGCGTCATGACGCCGCGAACGCAATGTGGAAGCTGTTCTGGAGAGATCACGGTCGGGGGATTTGGGAGCTGCACAGCGTGCATCGGCGGTTGACCGCGGCGGTTGACGAACTGAACGCCGATCCCGAGCGGATATTCTGGCAGTAGCAAAGAGGACGGGTGGCATGGCGCTTGCCGAGCAGGAACTGAATGAGATCGAGCAGGTCCTCACCGGACCAGATGCCGGCAGCGCGGCGTTCGGCGAACTGCGCCGTCGGTTTCCCAAGCTGGCGCTGACGCGGTGTGATGCCTCCGACGTGACCGAGGCGCCGTTCCGCAGCTATCCGGCGTTCGATCTGCATCTGCTCGACGCCAGCGAACATTGCGCTGGGGTCACCGACGATCCGGCGAAGGCCACCGGCCTGATCCTCGCCAGGCGGAGCTGATCATGATCAATCCCGTTCTGGTGCACGATGCGGATCGACAGGAGCAGGACGAGACCGAACTTACGCCGGTTGGCTCCGACTTCATCCCGCTGTCCGATCCCGACATCACGACGGCGGAGATCGCGGCGGTCGAGGCGACGCTTCGCTCGCCGCGGCTGTCCTGCGGTCCGCTGGTGGAGGAGTTCGAGGCAACGTTCGCCGCCTATCTCGGGCGCAAATATGCCATCGCCGTCCCGAGCGGAACGCTCGGTCTGCTGCTGATTCTGAAGGCGATGGGGATCGGGCCCGGCGACGAGGTGATCGCGTCGTCGTATTCGTTCCGCGAGATCGCGCATGCGATCAGCATCGCCGGCGCCAAGCCGGTGTTTGCCGATATCGACTACTATTCGGGCACGCTGGCCCCGAGCAAGATCGAGGCGCGCATCACGGAGCGCACCAAGGCGATCCTGGCCGGCAACACCAACGGCCACCCGGCCAAATGGTCTGAGCTGCAGGCGATCGCGAAAGCCCACGAACTGCCTGTCATCGAGGATTCGACCGAGGCTATCGGCTCGAGATACAAGGGGGCGCTGGTCGGCACATTCGGTACAGCCGCGGTGTTCGACTTCTCGCAGCCCTTCGCGCTGACCTGCGGCGAGGGCGGCATGGTCGTCACCGACGACGTCGACATCGCGGTGGCCGTGCGTCGGCACCGGTCGCACCGGCTCGACGAGCGCGCATCGGTCGTGGTCAGCAGCAGCGCGTCGCACCAGGCCGTGATGAGCGACGTGACCGCCGCGCTCGGGCTGGCGCAACTGAGGCGGATCGACGAGATCCTCGAGCGGCGCAAGCTGATCGAGCAGATCTATTACAGCGAGGTGCAGTCGTTCGAGGGCATCAAGGATCCCTATGTCGGTCCAGATGTCACCGAGGTGAACTGGTTCCTCTACCAGGTCCATCTCGGCACCCGGTTCTCGAAGTCGAGCCGGGACTCGATCGTCGAGGATCTCAGGGTCGAGCAGGTCGAGGCGGTGGCCTATTCGAATCCTCTGCATCTGCAGCGACACTATTTCGACATGGGCTATCGCCGTGGCGATTATCTCGTGACGGAGAAGGTGGCCGATCGTGTGGTGGCCCTGCCGTTCCACGTCCATCTCACCACGGACCAGATCGCCTTCATCGTTGCGACGATGAAGGACGCCTCGGTCAATGTCGGGGCGGGCGCCGCGATCTACTGACACCAGTTGAACTCAACCCAGCAAAGGAGACATTCAATGGCAACTCTAACGGTCATGCCCTCCGGCAAGACGATCGAGGTGGGCGAGGGCACCACCATTCTGGCAGCGCTGCTCGGCGCTGAGGTCGAGATCCAGCACAAATGCGAGGGCCAGGCAAAGTGCGGCTCCTGCCACATCTTCCTGCAGGAGGGACGCAAGGGCGTGTCGAAGGTGACGAAGCTCGAGAACGAGAAGCTCGACACCATCGTCGGCGTCGGCTCGAAGTCGCGCCTCGCCTGCCAGGCGACCATCCTTGGCACCGAGAACGTCAAGATCGAGCTGCTCGGCTTCGGTTCAGGCCTGTAAGGGGAGGATACCATGGACAATTTGACGCTGCATGTCCGCTTCGCCAATGACGGCACTGTCGCCGAGATCAGCGAGCGCCCCGGGGACCTGACGCCGCAGCAATGGTTCGACAAGTTGAGTGCTGCGATCGGCATGAAGGCCTATCAGACCTTTGCCGGCGGCCGCGGCGTGTTCAAGGTCGACCGTGACCAGATTGAGGCCCTGAAGACCGCAGCCGTCTCGTGACGGCGGCGGTGTGACCTTCGATGCGAGCGGCAGCATGAGCGCGGATGCGGGACAGGCGTGTCGATTCTTCGTCTCCTACACCGGTGTCAAGCTGCCGCTGCGGCTGGTGACTGCGATCGCGCCTGAGCAGCTCTCGAACCGGAACACGTTCATCCGCGGCTATTTCGATGCCGAAGGCGTACTGACCGGGTTCGAAAAGATCGTCTATGGCGAGATCGAGCTCACGCACTGCTACAGCTACCATGCCAATGGGGCGCTGAGCCGGGCCGAGATCGTGATGCTCGACGAGGATCCGGTGACGCTGCATTTCGACGAGACCGGCGCGCCTGTGGCGGCGCACGACGCTGCGTGAGCGGGAGGGACCGTGACTGTCGCCAAGCTGATCGAGGCTCTTGCCAGCATGCCGAAGGACGCTATCGTGCTGATGGACAGTGGCGGCGGTTTGTCGCGTGTCGATGCGCTGGAGCTCGTGGACCAGCAGGGCCCGGGGGCGCCGGCTGAGGTCATCCTGCAGCCGAGCTTGGACGAGTAGAGACAGGAACGACCGATGGCGGATGCTGGGACTTCAGAGACCGGGACTTCAGAAGCGGGACCGGTCGTCACGCCCTATGAACGAATTGGCGGCGCCGTCGTGGTCGATCGTCTGGTCGAGTCGTTCTACCACCGGATGGATACTCTGCCCGAGGCGAGGGCCATCCGCGACATGCACGGCACCAATCTTGGGCCGATCAAGCACATCCTGAAGCGATACCTCTCGGAATGGCTCGGCGGCCCGAAGCTGTATTCACCTGAGAAGGGGCATCCGCGGCTGCGTCAGCGCCATATGGGCTTTCCCATCGGCAATGCCGAGCGCGACGCCTGGCTGCTCTGCATGCGCGGCGCGCTCGAGGAGACCGTCAGCGACATCGAGGCCCGCCAGGATGTCGACGCCGCGATGACCAAGCTTGCCGACTGGATGCGCAACCAGGCCGGCAATCCGCACGACGCGCGGGCCGCGCGACCGTGAGCTGAGAGGTAAGCCGCGGTGCTCAAGAATGGGCCCTCTCTCCTTGTGGGAGAGGGCATCGCCGGCCTCTCCACATATTTGGTCGGGTGAGGGGGGCTCTCTGCGAGGTGGCGCCCGGCGAGAGAGACCCCTCACCCAACCGAGTCTGCTGCGCTGTCCTGCATGCCCTCTCCCACAAGGGGAGAGGGCGCTGTATCGCGCAGCGAGCTTGTAGGTGATCCGAAGGTTCTTGTAGTCCATCGGACCACAACTAGTACCCAACTAATACAACGGCACGCCGAAGAAATTCTCGTCGTCGCCGCCCCAGGCGCGGTGCAGCGCCAGCGCGTTCTGCCATTGGATCAGCTCGGTACCGCTGGCGTTGCGGTGGGTGATCTTGCCGTCCGGATGCTCGGCGAGCAGAAAAGGCTTGCCGTTGCGGATGAAGCGGTTGAGATCCTTGGTGTCGTTGGGGCGCACCACGCAACGTGGCCGCTCGTCGATCAGGATGGTGGTCGGCAGCATCGCGACGCTCTCACTCCATCGGATTCTCAATCGGTCGGCGGTCCCATGTCGTCGTCGGCCTTCTTCTTCTTTTTCTTGTCGGTCTTGGCGAGCGCGTAGGCGCCGGCATTCTTCAGCGTGATCGGCGGCTGGCCGACGACGTATTGCGAGATCCACGCCAGTGTCCGCTCATGTGCCAGCGCGGCTGCAGATTCATCATAGGTCTCGCCGTTGCCGTCGAACGCATGCGCGGCATTCGGATAGGAGAATGCGCTGACCTCGGGATGATAGGCGCGGAACATGGTCACCTCCGCGAACGGCACGACGATGTCGGCCTCGCCGAAATGGAGCAGGGTCGGAATCTTGCGCTTGGCGCCGGCCGCATTGACGACACCTGTCGCGTAGTAGCTCACCGCGCAGGCCACGCCGGAGACGCGGTTGGCCGCGTCATAGGCCAGACCGCCGCCGGCGCCGAAGCCGACTACCGCCACCTTGCCGCAGTCCTTGACGCTGTCGACGGTCGACTGGACTTCGGCGAGCAGCGGCGTTGTCGGATCCGGCACGGACTTGGCCGGCTCGCCCTCCACCGTCGATTCGATCGCCGCAGGAGGTGACAGCTCCGGCGCAATCACGACATATCCGCTGGCCGCAAAGGCATCGGCGATCTTGCGTAGCCTGCCGGCAGCGTCAGCGCCGTCCGGCAGGACGACGATCGCCCCCTTCGGCGCGTCGGTGGGATCGGCACGAAACGCCTGAAAGGTATGGCCGTCGCTGGCGGTCAGCTTGATCGTGCTCTCCGTAGGCATGTGATGCTCCTGCTTCCGTTGCGCGGTTGGCGCGCGTTACAACAAACCCAGCTCCAGCGCGGTCTCTTCGGACATGCGCGACTTGTCCCAGGGCGGCTCGAACACGAGCGTGACTTTCACCGATGCGACGCCGTCGACGGCCTGCACGGCGTCCTCCACCATGCGAACGATCTCGCTCGCGACCGGGCAGCCGGGCGCCGTCAGGGTCATGTCGATCTCGACGGCGCCGCCGCCCTCGTGCGCGATCCGATAGACCAGCCCGAGATCGTAGACGTTCACCGGAATCTCCGGGTCATAGACCGTTCGCAACGCCGCAATCACGCTCTCGGCTGCACTCTGGGAGCCGGTCGCTACGGCGGTCTGCGCCGGGGAAGGAGGGGGCGGGGCGTGCATGGTCATCATGCGTTGGTTCCTCTCATGATCCTGGTTCGCACCGGGGGATGGTCGTTGCAATTCGAGTCATGTTTCGCTTCGCTCGTGCATGGCGTCGCCTCATTCCGGACCGAGCCCCTCGGCCAGCGCGGCGACGACCGGCCATCCGACGGCGCCGGTGGGATCGAGTCGCCGCAGCGCGGCGAGCATTTCGGCTGCGCCCTCGGAATCAGTCTTGCGCAGATGGATGAAGGCGAGGGCCTTCAGCGTGTAGAGCGCGAAGCGGCCGGCGCCGTCCGGCAGCGGATCATGCGGCGTCCAATGCCGCCAATCACGTGGCCAGCCGGCCTGGCGCGCCGCTTCGGCAAGGCCCAGCTCGGCGACCGCCTCTGCCTCGTCGAGATGGCCCTGATAGGTGTGAATCTTATATAGGCAGAAGTAGGTCGGAAGCTGCTGCGGAGCGGCCGCCAGCGCCTGGCGAAACAGCCGATCCGCCTGCGCGTGGTCGCGGCGGTACGCCGCCACGCCCTGTTGCAACAGGGCATCGATCTCTTGCGACAGATCGCCGAAGTTGATCGTGTCGGGTTCGCTGACGAGTTCGAGCATCTGCATTGACCTCGATCAAATCACTGCAAGACACGGACCGTTTTCGCGCGGGCGCAGCAGTGTCGAAGCCGGCACGAGGCGGGTGGAAGAACGGGCCGATGTTGGATTTTGAACGCCGCTTCCTCGCCGCCCCGCGGCCGATGTCGCAAACACGACGCGACGCTTGCGCGATTTGGCGTGGACACGTCGTCAGATGCCGGCGAGCCGGCGATTGCGGCGCGCAAATGACTGGTTCGGAGCTTGCATGATGCCGTCATCAATCCAGCGGGAGCAGCAGCGATGGCGATGGCAGCAACGGATATCGAGCGTCTGATCAAGGAGGCGTTCCCGGATGCCGTTGTCGTGATCGAGGATCTGGCAGGCGATGGCGACCATTATTCGGCGCGCGTCACCTCACAGGCCTTCGCTGGGAAGAGCCGGGTGCAGCAGCATCAGATGGTCTATTCGGCTCTCAAGGGCCAGATGGGCGGCGTGCTGCACGCGCTGGCGCTCGAAACGTCATTGCCGAAGTGATCGTTGCCGCCCGGCTGATCGGTCGCATTCAGGGAAAGGATCCAGTCCATGTCGACATCCGAACGCATTCAGAAGCTGATCGACGGCAGTGATGTCATGCTGTTCATGAAGGGCGTGCCGGCCGCGCCGCAATGCGGCTTCTCCGCCGCGGTGGCGCAGATCCTGGCCAAGCTCGACGTGGCGTACGAGAGCGTCAACGTGCTCGCCGATCCCTTCATTCGCGAAGGCATCAAGGAGTTCTCCAACTGGCCGACCATTCCGCAGCTCTACGTGAAGGGCGAGTTCGTGGGTGGCTGCGACATCGTGCGCGAGATGTTCCAGGCCGGCGAGCTCGCGACACTGCTCGCCGACAAGGGCATCAAGGCGCCTGCGTCATGAGCGATGCCGATGTCGCCGAGGCGGATGACGCGTTCGAGATTCCGCAGCTCTACAAACACCAGGCATTCGTCTGCCTGACGCAGCGCCCGCCCGGACATCCGCGCGGCAGCTGCGGCGCGCTCGGCGTGCAGCCGCTGTGGGACCGGCTGACCAAGACCATCGAGGCGCAGCGGTTGACGGACATCGGCGTCACCGCTGCCGGCTGCTTCGGCTTCTGCAGCGCCGGACCGATGATGGTGGTCTATCCGGACGGCGTCTGGTATCGGCCGACCACCGCTGAGGATATCGACGAGATCGTCGAATCCCACTTCAAGCAGGGCAAGCGTGTCGATCGCCTGGTCATGGTGTTGAAACGCTGACGTGCTGACCGGAGCCGCTCAGCGCGGCTCCGAACAAGGTGTCGACGCCTCCGGACGCGTGCAGCCCTGGACGTCGTCCAGATCGTCGTACTGCCGAAGCAGCGAGATCACGGGTTCACGATCGAAGCCGGCGCAGCACTGGCCGCCGGCTTCGATCAATGGCCGGCGGATCAGCAGCGGATCCTCGAGCATCAGGTCGATGGCCGCGACGGCTTCGATCGTCTCTGGCTCGATCTCTCCTGATTTCACGCGCGGCGAGGCTGGATTGAACCAGGCCCAGACGGGAGTCCCGGCGAAATACGCGCGCAGCCGCTCGCCGGTCCAGGGCTCGGTCAAGAGATTCCTGGCGACGACATCGTGGCCGGCGCGCGTCAGCATCAGCTTCTGCCGGGCGTTGGTGCCGCAGCCCGGCTTCTCGTAGAAGACGACGGTCGTCACGTCAGGCGCCGCCGAGCTGGACGAGCTGCGCGCCGCCGGCGCGGCCGAGAATGGTGTCGACCTTCTTGCGCACCGACTCGATCGTGAGCGGCTTGACCACGGCGCCATGCGCGCCGGCCTTGAGACCCTCGATCGCGATCGCCTCGTCCGCCTTGGCGGTCACGATCAGAATCCGCACGCCCTTGAACTTCGCCAGGATCTCGCGGACGAGCTCGGGTCCGCGTTGCTTCAGGAAGGACACCCCGAGCAGCACCACGTTCGGCGCCAGCCAGTCGACGCCCTTCTCATACGCCTCCTCGGGAGTCGCCAATTCATGTGTCTCGATCTCGTCGTGCAACATGAACTGCAGGGCCGCGCGCGTGATCTCGTCGTCGTCGATCACGAACACGCGCCGCTGGTCCACGGCCTTGGCCGTCTCCACTCCGATCTGCATTGCATCCTCCTCAACGTTGTCAGCGTCTGTGCCGCAGGGCTGCGGAGAGGACCTAGCAAATCTCGTTCCGGGCGCCGCGCGGCTGAAAAGTCGCCGCCGTTGTGTCGTTTCGGACAGCACCGCGCGTCGTCGCATCTTGCGAAGCATTCCGATGTCGGGTTTGCAACAACCCGCCATCGCTCACGGAATGCTCCGCATCTCCTTTAAATCATGACTGTTTTTGACGCCGTGCGCGTGCTGGCACAGCCGTTGCAAAACTGGGCCCAGGCAATGGTTGAGGGCTGAGTGCACGCCGACGCTTCGGACGAGCGATGCTCTCCTTCCCAACAACCCGTCTGCCGGTTCGGACACAGAGAGGACGCGGTCACGCCTCGCGAACAGCGCGGGCGCGACATAGGCAATCGGTTGATGGAGAGCAGAATGTCATCACTGCGACAAATCGCATTCTACGGCAAAGGCGGCATCGGCAAATCGACGACGTCGCAGAACACGCTCGCGGCGCTCGCCGA
>NZ_JAUEYW010000029.1:0-33257 GCF_032489875.1 Bradyrhizobium sp. SZCCHNR1015 | reverse complement strand
AGCGATTCGTCAGTCACTCGACCGAGGAATCATCCATTTCCGGCAGCAAAATGGTAAGTTAGCGCCAATGGGGGTATCTCTCCGCGAGTGAAACTCTTGGAGAGATACCCCTCACCCAACCGAGCCTGCCGCTCTTTCCTACATGCCCTCTCCCACAAGGGGAGAGGGCGCATTCACTTGCATTGCGCTCATCTTCGCATCTCAAAGCGCGCAGAAGGCTAATGGTTACGACCGCCTGAAGCCCCTATTGCAGGCTCAACGCCACGAACCGCAGCTCGCCGTCGGCGTTCGACACCAGCAGCAGCACCGACTTCTTGCCGTCCTTCTTGAGCTGGTCGACGCGCTTCTTGATGTCGGCGCCCGAGGTCACCGCCTCCTGGGCGACCTCGACGATGACGTCGCCGGCCGACAGCCGCTTCTCGGCGGCGTCGGAGGCCTGGTCGACGCCGGTGACGACGACGCCCTTGACGCTGTCCTTAATCTTGTAGCGGGTACGCAGGTCCTTCGACAGCGCGGCAAGATCGAGCCCGAGCGCCTTCTGGGTCACCGGCTTCTCGGCGGGCTCGTCCTTCTTGATCGCCGCCTGCTGCACCTTCTCGTTGTCCTCGAGCCGACCGAGCTTGACCTTGAGCGTCTGCTCCTGGCCCTTGCGGATGACGATGACGTCGACCTCCTTGCCGACGGCGGTGTCGGCGACGATGCGCGACAGGTCCTTCGGCTCCTTGATGTCATGGCCGTCGAACTTGACGACGACGTCGCCGGGCTCGATGCCGGCCGGCTTCGCCGGTCCCTTGTCGTCGACGCCGGCGACCAGCGCGCCGCGCGCCGGCTTGATGTTGAGGCTCTCGGCGATCTCGTCGGTCACGCCCTGGATGCGGACGCCGAGCCAGCCGCGGCGCAGCTCGCCGAACTGGCGCAACTGGTCGACGACGCCGGCCACGGTCTTCGAGGGCACGGCGAAGCCGATGCCGATCGAGCCGCCGGACGGCGAGATGATCAGCGTGTTGACGCCGATGACCTCGCCATCGAGGTTGAACAGCGGGCCGCCGGAATTGCCGCGGTTGATGGCGGCGTCGGTCTGGATGTAGCTGTCATAGGGGCCCGACGAGATGTCGCGGTTCTTGGCCGAGACGATGCCGGCGGTCACGGTGCCGCCGAGGCTGAACGGGTTGCCGATCGCGACCACCCAGTCGCCCAGCCGCAGCTTGTCCGAATCGCCGAACTTGACCACCGTCAGCGGCCGCGGCGGCTTGAACTTGAGCACCGCAAGGTCGGTCTTCTTGTCGACGCCGACCAGCTCGGCCTTGATCTTGGTGCCGTCGTTCATGATCACGTTGATCTCGTCGGCATCGGCGATGACGTGATTGTTGGTGACCACGACCCCGGACTCGTCGACGATGAAGCCGGAGCCCAGCGAGTTGGTGCGGCGCGGCGAGTTGTCGGCCCCACCCCGGCCGCCCGGACCGCCGCGGCGGTTCTTGAAGAAATCGTCGAAGAACTCCTCGAACGGCGATCCCGGCGGCACCTGCGGATTGGCGTTGCGGTTCTCGGACGAGCCGCCCTTGGGCTCGACGGTCTGCGAGGTCGAGATGTTGACGACGGCGTCGATCACCTTTTCGGCGACATCGGCGATCCCCTCCGGCCCCCGCGCCGAGGCCGGGACCGGCGCGAGCGCCCAGCCCGCGGCAAGAACCGCCGCGGTCAGGATCGGACGCAGTCGACGGCGGAAAGCAAGGGTCGCGGTCATCGGGCGGATCTCCAGAAAAGTCGGCAAATTCAACCGTTACAGTGCGCCGGAACCGGCGGAGGACGCAAGCACGCCGGATCGGACCGCAGATTCATCATTGAGGGCGACCTAATACGGCAAAATGGCGCAGCCATCGCCTCACAATGGCGTTGGCCGGGCGGTTGACGGTCATTGCCGCGGCCGGACCTCGTTCCTGTGCGGCGGCGCGCAGGCAGACGGCGATGCACACCTCAGATCGGCCGCCGGATCACCCAGATCAGGACCAGGCCGGCCACCGCCGAGCCGATGCCGACCGCGCGCAGCACGTTGTCGGGCGTGGTCATCGCGGTCTTCATCGCCCGCCGCATCCACTCCGGACTGGCCGCGAACAACAGGCCTTCGAGCACGAACAGGATACCTAATCCGATGAGGAAATCGGAAAACGCAATGGACCTCATCGGACCCGGACCTCCCGTTCGATCTTCTTGATATGTAACGGGGCGAAGCAACGGCTTCGCCCCGTCCATGTCAACTCTTATTCACCCGGATCAACCGCCCTGGTCATCGGGGCCGATGCATCAGGGCTTGGGCGCCGGCACCGCGGCCGCCGCGGTCGAGCTGCTGGCGGTGGACGGCGTCTCCCCCGCCGGCTTCCCCGAGGGGTTGGCGAAGTAGCGGAAGAACTCCGAATCGGGCCGCAGCAGGAAGCGGGTGTCGCCGGACTTCAGGCCGTTCTCATACGCCGTCATCGAGCGGTAGAAGGCGAAGAAGTCGCGGTCCTTGCTGTAGGCCTCGGCGAACAGCCGGTTGCGTTCGGCATCGCCGGCGCCGCGGGTCTGCTCCGCCTGCGAGTTGGCCTCGGCGACGATCACGGTAGCCTCGCGATCGGCCTTGGACCTGATCTCCTGGGCCTTCTGGCCGCCGAGCGCCCGGAACTCCTCGGCCTCACGCTGCCGCTCGGTCTTCATCCGGTTGTACACCGCCTGGCTGTTGGCCTCCGGCAGGTCGGCGCGGCGGATGCGGACGTCCACCACCTGGATGCCATAGGCGTCGGCCTCCTTGTCGAGCTGATCGCGGATCTTGCGCATCAGCGCCTCGCGCTCGTCGCGCACGACTTGCGTGAAGGTGACCTCGCCGAGCACGCGGCGCAGCGCGGCGTTCAGCAGCGTGCCGAGCTGGACGTTGGCGGTCTGGATCGAGCCGACGCTCTGGTAGAACTGCAGCGCGTTCTTGATCTTGTAGCGCGCGAAGGCGTCGACCACGAGCCGCTTCTGGTCGAACGCGATCACCTCCTGCGAGGGGTTCTCGAGGTCGAGGATGCGCTTGTCGATCGAGATCACGTTGTCGATGAACGGTGCCTTGAAGTTCAGGCCGGGCTCGGTGACGACGTCGACCGGCTTGCCGAACCGCACCACCAGCGCCTGCTCGGTCTGGTTCACGGTGAACAGCGAGCTGTAGCCGATGACGACGAGCACGAGCACGGCGACGAGCGCGACGATGCCTGCAACGGGGGACC
The DNA here is from genome assembly GCF_032489875.1 of Bradyrhizobium sp. SZCCHNR1015. Classification (NCBI taxonomy): domain Bacteria; kingdom Pseudomonadati; phylum Pseudomonadota; class Alphaproteobacteria; order Hyphomicrobiales; family Nitrobacteraceae; genus Bradyrhizobium; species Bradyrhizobium sp. SZCCHNR1015. The sequence goes on along the minus strand of NZ_JAUEYW010000029.1, from coordinate 30,015 downwards.
TCATCGGACGCCTCCCTGCTGAGCGGCCGGCGCCGGACGGCGCGGCAAGAGATCGCCGAGCGGCAGCAGCGGCACAGGGCCGCCGGTGGCGCCAGAGTCGAGCACGAGCTTCTCCGAGCCACCGAGCACGCGCTCCATGGTCTCGAGATAGATCCGTTCGCGGGTCACGTCGGGCGCCTTCTTGTACTCGTCATAGACCTTGAGGAAGCGCGCGCTCTGGCCCTTGGCCTCGGCGATCGCCTGCTCCTTGTAGCCTTCGGCGACCTGCAGGATCTGCGCGGCACGACCGCGCGCATCCGGCACCACCTTGTTGGCGTAGGTCTGGGCTTCGTTCTGGAGACGCTCGAGGTCGGCACGCGCCGCCTGGACGTCGCGGAACGCCTCGATCACCTGGGCCGGCGGATCGACCTTCTGCATCTGCACCTGGGTGATCTGGATGCCGGAGCCGTAATTGTCGAGCGTCTTCTGCATCAGCTCCTGCACGTTCTGCTCGATCACGGTGCGGGCGCCGGTGAGGATCGGCTGGATGTTGGAGCGGCCGATCACCTCGCGCATCGCGCTCTCGGCCACCGCCTTCACGGTGCCCTCGGGGTTCTGGATGTTGAACAGGAAGTCGGCCGCGCCCTTCGGCTTGATGCGCCAGAGCACGGTGACGTCGACGTCGACGATGTTCTCGTCGCCGGTCAGCATCAGGCTCTCCTCCGGGACATCGCGACCGCTGCGGCCGCGCCGGCCGGGATCATCGTTGGCGGTGATGCCGATCGAGATCGAGTTGACGCGCAGCGCCTTGGGCAGCAGCACGGTCTCGATCGGATAAGGCAGGTGATAGCGCAGGCCCGGCTGCTCATCGCGGACATATTTGCCGAAGCGCAGCACGACGCCGAGCTCCTCGGACTGCACGCGGTAGATGCCGGAGGCGAGCCAGATGATGATGGCGCCGAGCACGATCAGGAGCACGCCCGCGGTGCCGAAGCCGCCGCCCGGCACGAACTGCTGCAGCCGGTCCTGGCCGCGCCGCAGAAGATCTTCCAGGTCGGGCGGCCTTGGACCGACCGGTTGCGGTCCCGAGCCCCAGGGCCCCTTCGGACCCTGACCCCACGGGCCTCCGCCCTGATTCTTCCACGCCATCGATCGATCTCCTCCGAGAGGCTGAGTGTACACCAACGCCGGCCCCGACGGTCGCCGGGTTATAAGGGACGGCCCCGCCCCTTACAACGTAGCGCTCCAGCTAAGCCCGAACCGGGTTTTGTCAATGTAAACAGGGCCGGAAGCGCCGGTTTGCCGCGGCCTCAGCTCCGCCACACGGCCAAACTGCGCGACTTCATCATTAACGGATGGTCTTGGACGGGCCGTCGCGTCGATCCCGCCGGCGAAACGCTCACCGCCGCCGGCGATAGGTGACGTAGGAGAATTCGGCCTGATCGTCAGGCCCCGAGGCATGGCGCTGCCGCGCCACCTCCTCCCATCGGGCCGGGTCGATCGCCGGAAACACGGTATCGCCAGGCGGGCTCGCATGCACCTCGGTGATCTCCAGCCGGTCGGCGATCGGCATCGTTGCAGCAAAGAGCTCGGTGCCTCCGATGACCGCGATCTCCGCGGCTGAACGCCGCAGCGCATCACCACGCGCGATGACGAGCGCTTCATCGACGGTATGGGTCACGATCGCGCCATCGGCGCGAAACTCGGCATTGCGGGTGACGACGATGTTGGTGCGGCCCGGCAGCGGCCGGCGCGGAAACGAGATGAAGGTCTTGCGGCCCATCACGATCGGACGCCCCATGGTCATCGCCTTGAAGCGCTGCATGTCGCTCTTCTGCCGCCACGGGATCGCACCGGCGGCGCCGATGATGCCGTTGTCGGCGACTGCGACGATCAGCACGATCTCGATCACGGCGCCCTCTCCGCCAGTTGAGCCAGAGCCTCGCCGGTCACCTTGCACAGCGTCCACTCGTCCATGAGCTCGGCGCCGAGCGATTTGTAGAAAGTGATGGAAGGAGCATTCCAGTCGAGCACCGACCATTGCAGCCGCGCCCAGCCGTTTTCGATGCAGGTGCGCGCGAGATGGCCGAGCAAGGCCTGGCCGATGCCGTTGCGGCGAAACGCCGGCCGCACGAACAGGTCTTCGAGATAGATCCCTGGCTTGCCGGCAAACGTCGAGAAGTTGACGAACCAGACCGCGAAGCCCGCCACCGCGCCGTTCCATTCGGCGAGATCGCAGAACAGCGTCGGATGCTCGCAGAACAGCGCGGCGGCGATGTCGGCCTCGCTCGCGCCGACCTCGTGCGAGAGCTTCTCGTAGTCGGCGAGCTCCCGGATCAGCGCGAATACGCTTCCGATGTCGTCAGGCCCGGCGCTACGGATCGAAACCGGCATGCGTCAGACCGCGACCTCGGCCTTGATATGCGGATGCGGATCGTAGCCGGCGAGCGCGAAGTCCTCGTAGTGGAAGCCGAAGATGTCCTTGACGTCCGGATTGAGCGTCATGGTCGGCAGCGGACGGGGCGCACGGGTGAGCTGCAGGCGGGCCTGCTCGATGTGATTGGAATAGAGATGCACGTCGCCGAAGGAGTGCACGAATTCACCGGGCTTCAAATCCGTCACCTGCGCCACCATCATCGTCAGCAGCGCATAGGATGCGATGTTGAAGGGCACGCCGAGAAAGACGTCGGCCGAGCGCTGGTAGAGCTGGCACGACAATTTGCCGTTCACGACATAGAACTGGAACAGGCAGTGGCACGGCGGCAGCGCCATCTTTTCGACGTCGGCCGGGTTCCAGGCCGTCACGATCAGCCGGCGCGAATCCGGATTGCGCCTGATCATGTCGATCACGCCTCCGATCTGGTCGATATGGCCGCCGTCCGGCGTCGGCCACGAGCGCCACTGATAGCCGTAGACGGGGCCGAGATCGCCATTGCCATCGGCCCACTCGTCCCAGATCGTCACGCCGTGATCGTGCAGATATTTGATGTTGGTGTCGCCCTTGAGGAACCACAAGAGCTCATGCACGATCGCCTTCAGCGGCAGCCGCTTGGTGGTCACCAGCGGAAAGCCGGCCGCAAGGTTGAAGCGCATCTGGTGGCCGAACACCGACAGCGTGCCGGTGCCGGTGCGGTCGTGCTTCTCGGCGCCGTCGGACAGGATGCGTTCGAGCAGGTCGTGATACTGGTGCATGGTGCGCGCTGGCGGCCTTTCGCGGAAGGCGGCGAATGTAACGGCAGGGATCGCCCGGCCCTAGCCTCGACTCGGCCCGGTCGCTAATTATACCCCGAAAAATGTCGGCCGCAGCCGCAATTGACAAGGGCGGGACCGCACGTTCCGCCCTCCTCCCGATCCATGGCCGTTCCGTACCAGCTCGCCGGCTTGAGGACCGCGGACCATTTGACGATCTCGCCCTTGACCAGGGTCCCGAGCGCCTCCGGCGTCCGGTCCGCCGACGCTGGTCAGCCTTCGCTTTCCACGAAGACCTCATCGCGCTTGCGGCGCAGCGTCGGCAGCACCGCCAGCACGAGCAGCCCCGCCGCGATCGCGAGCAGCACGGCCGACAGCGGCCGCGTTAGGAACACCGACCAGTCGCCGCGCGAGATCAGCAGCGCCCGGCGCAGGTTCTCCTCCATCAGCGGGCCCAGCACCATGCCGAGCAGCAGCGGCGCCGGCTCGAAATCATGCTTGATCAGCCAGTAGCCGACGAGGCCGAACGCGCCCGCCAGGACCACGTCGACCGGCGCGTTGTTCACCGAATAGATGCCGATCGCGCAGAAGATCACGATTGACGGGAACATCAGCCGGTATGGCACGCGCAAGAGCCGCACCCAGATGCCGACCAGCGGCAGGTTGATGATGATCAGCATGAGATTGCCGATCCACATCGAGGCGATCATGCCCCAGACCAGATCAGGCTGCTTCTGCATCACCTGGGGGCCCGGCACGATGCCGTGGATGGTCATCGCGCCGACCATCAGCGCCATCACCGCATTCGGCGGAATGCCGAGCGTCAGCAGCGGAATGAAGGAGGTCTGCGCCGCCGCGTTGTTGGCGCTCTCCGGCGCCGCGACGCCCTCGATCGCACCGCGACCGAACCGCGACGGATCTCGCGCGAGCTTCTTCTCCAGCGTATAGGCCGCGAACGAGGCGATCACCGCACCTCCGCCCGGCAGGATGCCGAGGATCGAACCGAGCAGCGTGCCGCGCAGGATCGCCGGCGTGGAGTCTTTCAGATCCTTCCTGGTCGGCATCAGGCCGGTGATCTTCTTCTGCACGAGGTCGCGGTCCATCTCCGCGCCGGCATCGAGATTGCGGATGATCTCAGCGAAGCCGAACACGCCCATCGCGACGGTGGCGAAGCCGAGGCCGTCGGCGAGCTCGGGAATGTTGAAGGCCATGCGCGACACACCGGTCTCGATGTCCGAGCCGACCATCGACAGCAGCAGGCCGAGCACGATCATCGCGATCGCCTTCAGCACCGAGCCCTTCGCCAGCACGACCGCGAAGATCAGGCCCAGCACCATCAGCGAGAAATACTCGGCCGGGCCGAACGCCAGCGCGAGCTTGGTCAACGGCGCGCCGAGGATCGCAATCAGCACGGTGGCAACGCAGCCGGCGAAGAACGAGCCGATCGCGGCGATCGCCAGCGCCGGACCGGCACGGCCCTGCTTCGCCATCTGGAAGCCGTCGAGCGCGGTCACCACCGACGTCGCCTCGCCGGGAATGTTGACCAGGATCGACGTGGTCGAGCCGCCATACTGCGCGCCGTAATAGATACCGGCCAGCATGATCAGCGCGCCGACCGGCGGCAGGCCGAAGGTGATCGGCAGCAACATCGCCACCGTGGCGATGGTCCCGATGCCCGGGAGAACCCCGACCAGCGTGCCGACCAGCGCGCCGATCAGGCACATCAGCAGATTGATTGGCGACAACGCGACGACGAAACCGTGGGCGAGATTTGCAAACAGATCCATCACGCCCTCACTGCAAAAGGAAACGCGGCAACAGCGGCATCGGCAACCCCAGCACGTAGGGGAACAGCAGCGCGCAGCCGCCGGTCAGGCAGATGCCGACGATCAGGGCCTCGCGCCAGCGCGTCTCCGGGCTGCCGATCGCCGCGATCAGGAAGCTTGCAAGCCCCGTGATCAAGAGTCCGAGCGGGCGAATGGAGACGGCGAAGGTCAGGATCGCGAGCGAGACGAACAGCGGTCCGCGCCAGTGATAGGTCGCAAGCTGCGCGCCTTCACTCACGACGCCGATCACGGCCACGGCGGCTCCGAGCCCTAGCAGCAGCAGACCGAACATCCGCGGCGCAGTTCCGGCACCGAACGAGAAGCCGCGCATGCCTTGCAGGTCGCTGGAGGCCCACAACGCGAACAGCGCGATCGCCATCAGCACGACGCCGCCGAAATAGTCCTGCGCCGCGCGCGGACGGACCATGAATGTGAACACTGCGACCGCGATCAGCGGATAGGTGTAGATGAGAGCCAGCAGAACATCGGAAGACAGCGAGGTCTTGCCGCTTGCGGCATATTGCTGCGCCAGGCTCGGGATCGCCATCGACAAGGCCGACGCATGGGCCGCAATGACCTGTAGCGGACCGCGTCCGGATAGTGGACCGACAAGACCGGCCAAGGCAATCAGCAGCTCGATGATCTGTGGCGCGAAGGCAAGGACCAGAATGATCGATGCGGCGGTCACGCTGCGGGCGGCCGGCATGCCCGCCGTTTCGCCCGACAATTGGCCCGTGGTCTCGGCCATGCCTCGCCCTCCCCGATCGGCCTTGATGGCCGGCACTGTTTTCGTTCGGCGGCCCGGAGCAAACCGGTCGCGCTTCTGTTTTGCTAGCGGCTTTCCCTAGAGAAGGCCAGCGAAACCAAGGCAGCCGCCTGCGGCGAGCAGCCAGAGCGGATTGAGTCGCGTCATAGATGCAACGAGTGCGGCAAGGACCGTCAGCGCGAACGCCCGCCACGTCTGGTCGGAAGCCTGACCGAGAATCCATGCGCTCGCCGCCATCAAGCCGATCGACAACGGCACCAGCGCCGCCTGCAGCATGGCGGGCCAGCGCGCATCCCGCGCATTCGAGAGCCAACGGCTGACGAAATAGGAGAGCACGGCAGTGGGACCGCACATCGCGATCGTCGCGACCGCCGCACCTGCCACGCCTGCGACCGAATAGCCGATCAGGGTGACGATCAGAACGTTGGGCCCGGGCGACAATTGCGACAGTGCGAACAGGTCGGCGAACTGTTTGTCTGTCATCCAGTGCCGGGCCTCGACTGCAACACGTTGCAGTTCGGGAATCGCCGCCACGGCGCCGCCAACCGCAAACAGCGAGATCAACGCAAAGGTCCAGAACAGCTGGAACAGCGGATTGTCGTCCCCGCTCATCGTGCCCACCGCGTCTTGGCATAGGTGACGGCAAGGCTGAGCGGCACGGCCACCAGCAGAACCTCCTGAAGCGGCAGGCGCGCCAGCCCGATCGCCACGAACACGCCAGCGACGACGACAACGCCCGCCACGTCGCTCTTCTTGAGGAGCGGCGAGATCATGCGAAACACCACCGACGCCAGCAGGCCAACGGCCACGCAGGACACGCCTGCAAGCGCCCGTCGCCACGTGTCGGCTTGTCCAAAATGACCGTAAATGGCGCCGAGAGAGGTGATCAGCAGCATCGGGGGTCCGAGCAGGCCGGCAAACGCAGCGATTCCGCCCGCGACACCGCGCAATCGCGCGCCGAACACCACGGAGAAATTCACGATGTTCGGTCCGGGCAGGAAATGACAGAGCGCGAAGGTCGCGTTGAACTCCTCCGCCGTCATCCAGCGATGCTCGTCGACGATCGCACGCCGCGCGAACACCAGCACGCCGCCGAAGCCCGACAGCGACATTTTCGCGAATGCGAAGAAGAGCGTGCGGAGGCTGGGCGGGTGTCTGGCGATGTCGGCCGCGGGAGAGGCAACCTGCGCAACTTCGGGAGGCATGCCGCACTGTAGGAGGACGAAAACCAGGCTGCCAAGGTCGAACCAGAGGTTCCCGGCAGCCGCCCACATTTTTGTCGCGCGCCGCGGCGTTTCGGCCCTGTGCATCCGCTGGCCGGCGGCCTATATAGGGGGTGCCGGCTTGCCGGCTATGGAAATAAATCGCCGTCGAAATAAACCATTCGGACCCGGGGGCGGTACCCGGCGCCTCCACCAAAACCCACCGACAGATGGGTTTTGGCGGGGGCGAAATAGGATCGACGAGGGCGTAAAGGGCGAGCTTTTTCCCGGTATTGTTCCGCCGTTATCGGGCTACTGCAATAGTTGCCAACGACAACTTTGCTCCGGTTGCTCAGGCTGCGTAACGCAGTTTGAAAGACCACCTTAAAGTCCTAACGGGTTAAGCTCCGTTAGGCGGGGTTCGGAGGCACCTGGCAACAGAAGCCTCCACTTTCACCTGCCTCCACGTTAACCGGTTTCCTTCCACGGGCTGTGCCGTCCCCAGTTTTTTGGCGCGGCACCCGTTCATTCCGCCGTTGACCGGACTTCCGCCAGCTTCTACCCGTTCCCATATCTGGCGATCGACCGGCATGGCTGCTGACCTCGGCGCCGATGCCGGGTACGATGTGACTGACGCGAGTCGGGAATGCTGCTGCCTGCCGGGCGCGGCGGCTCGACACGTCGGGCGCAGCCCTCACGACACAGGACCGATCATGGCGACGGATCATATTCGATACGATGTGCTGGCGCGCGACGCGTTGCGCGGGGTGCTGCGCCGGGTGCTGACCGACGCTGCCGCCCACGGGCTCCCGGGCGAGCACCATTTCTTCATCACGTTCATCTCCAAGGCCGAGGGCGTCAAGCTGTCGCCGCGGCTGCTCGCGCAATATCCGGAGGAGATGACGATCATCCTGCAACACCAGTTCTGGGATCTGGTGGTTTCGGAGGACCGGTTCGAGGTCGGCCTGTCGTTCGGCGGCATCCCTGAGCGCCTCGTGGTGCCGTTCCACGCGATCAAGAGCTTCTTCGATCCGTCCGTGCAATTCGGACTGCAGTTCGAGCCGTCGGAGGCGATTGCCGAGACGCCGGCCGCGCCGAAGCTGCCGGCCGCACCGACGCCATCGGCCATCGCCGGGCCGCTGCCTGCGACGCCGGCCGAGACCAGCGACGACAAGCCGCTCCCGCCGACCTCGCCGGGGGAAGGCGCCGAGGTCGTGCGCCTGGACCGTTTCCGCAAGAAATAGGCCCATTCGCCGCGCGCGGAACGGCGGTTGGACCACTAGATTGAAGCATGCTTGAACCGGTCGACGCCGGTTCACCATCAATCATGGGCATGCTTCATGGCACATTCAGCTGATTCATCATCGCACGGATCGACGCGCACGGAGACCGACAGCTTCGGCCCGATCGAGGTCGCCGCCGACCGCTATTGGGGCGCGCAGACCGAGCGCAGCCGGCAGAATTTCCGCATCGGCCACGACCGCATGCCGATCGGCATCGTGCGCGCGCTCGCGCTGGTGAAGTTGGCCGCGGCCCAGGCCAACCGCGAGCTCGGCCTGCTCGAGCCACGCATGGCGGACGCCATCGTCCAGGCGGCGCAGGAGGTCATCGACGGCAAGCTCGACGACCATTTCCCGCTGGTCGTTTGGCAGACCGGCTCGGGCACCCAGAGCAACATGAACCTCAACGAGGTGATCGCCAATCGCGCCAGCGAGCTGCTGGGGGGCGAGCGCGGCACCAAGAAGCCCGTTCATCCGAACGACCACGTCAACATGAGCCAGTCGTCCAACGACTCGTTCCCCACCGCGATGCACATCGCCGCGGCGCGCGCGATCGCGGGCCATCTGGTGCCGGCGCTGTCGGAGCTGCTGGCGGCGCTGCGTGCCAAGCAGGACGCGTTCGCGGACATCGTCAAGATCGGCCGCACCCACACCCAGGACGCCACGCCGCTCACGCTCGGCCAGGAGTTCTCCGGCTACGCCACGCAGGTCGAGAACGCGATCGCACGAATCGAGATCGCGGCGCGGGATCTCCTGCCGCTGGCGCAGGGCGGCACCGCCGTGGGCACTGGCCTGAACGCGGATCCGAAGTTCGCGAAGCTGTTCGCCAGGCATGTTGCCGACGCCACCGGCCTGCCCTTCACCAGTGCCGCCAACAAATTCGAGGCGCTTGCGTCCAACGACGCCTATGTTTACGCCCATGGCGCGCTCAATGCGGCGGCCACCGGCCTGTTCAAGATCGCCAACGACATCCGCTTCCTCGGATCAGGCCCCCGCTCCGGATTGGGAGAACTGATCCTGCCGGAGAACGAGCCGGGCTCCTCGATCATGCCGGGCAAGGTGAACCCGACGCAATGCGAAGCGCTCACGATGGTGTGCTGCCAGGTGTTCGGCAATCACACGGCGATCACCATGGCCGGCAGCCAGGGTCATTTCGAACTGAACGTCTACAAACCATTGCTCTCACATTGCATGATGCAGTCCATACAATTACTAGGTGATTCAGCACGTTCATTCAGCGAACATTGCGTGACCGGAATCCAGGCCGACACTGCTCGCATTCGCGAGCTGATGGAGCGCTCGCTGATGCTGGTGACGGCGCTTGCGCCGAAGATCGGCTACGACAACGCCGCCAAAGTCGCGAAATCAGCGCATCAGCGCGGCACAACGCTGAAACAGGAAGCTTTGCGGCTCGGTCTCGTCTCCGAAGAGGAATTCGACCGCCTCGTTCAACCCGAGAGGATGACGAGGCCGGGGCGAGCGTAGCGGTAGTCCCGTAGTACTACGGGGGGTGATGCAATTCTCGCTGTTAACCCCTAAAGGATACTCTCGACTACAAGTTCTGCTGCGTTTGGTGAGTAAACAAATCCAGCTCGCAACGACGCGAATGGCCATCGAACTATCAGGGAGCGATGACGTGATTGTCTGGAGAACGCCTGAGCTCATCCGCGCAATGCGCATGCTCTCGTCGTGATGTTCGATGCCTTAGATGATTGGAGCAAGCATGGGTGACATCATCAACTTGAAGCGTTTCAGAAAGCGCGTGGAGCGCGATCAGGCAGCAAAGGTCGCCGAAGGCAACCGCGCTCGCTTCGGCAGGACGAAGTCCGAACGCGCAACTGACGCCCAACGCGACAAGCGCGCGAACGAATTACTCGATCAACATCGTATCAATGGCGAGGACGCGTGATGAAGTCGCCCGTCGTAAAACGTTCTATCGTGGTCGCAGGTCACAAGACCAGCGTCAGCCTCGAAGAGGCCTTCTGGAACGGCATGAAGGAGATTTCGGGTCTCCGTAACATGACCCTGTCCGAACTGGTCGGGGAGATCGACAACAATCGCCAGCAGGGCAACCTGTCGTCGGCGATCCGGCTGTTCGTGCTCGACCACTTCAAGAGCCGCGCCGCAGCGTCTTCAGGCCTCGAGCCGAAGGCGGCGGTGGACACCCGGCACACGGCAGCCGCTGCCGCTCCTTGAGGCAGATCAGACGGCGGCCCGCCCGGTCTGTTTAAAATCGCTCTAAGATGCCGCGGCATTTAACATGCCGCGCTTGACCTCTTGGCACGCGATTGAAAATACAGGCTATGAGCGAAATCTGCGATACACGGCCGCCTCAGCCGCTCGGTCTGGCCCGAAGGGGCTATACCGGAACGATCCAGCATCTGGCCGCTGGCGGCGCGGCGTCGTCGCTGCCGGACGTTGAGCTGGAGAGCCGGCTGATCGAACTGGGCTTCGTCGAGGGCGCCCGGGTCGAAATCCTGCATGAGGGGATCGTCGGGCGAGACCCGATCGCCGTCCGTGTCGACAACATCACCGTCGCGGTCCGCCGGCGCGAGGCCATGGCCGTCATCGTGGCATAGGCCGCGCGGAAAGCGTCGTCATGGAAAGCCCTCTGCTGCATCTGGCCCTGGTGGGTACGCCCAACAGCGGCAAGACCTCGCTGTTCAACGCGCTGACGGGAAGCCGCCAGAAGGTCGCGAATTATCCCGGGGTCACGGTCGAGCGCAAAGAGGGCGGCTTCGTCACCCCGCAGGGCCGCCAGGTCTCGCTGGTCGACCTGCCCGGCACCTATTCGCTGCGCGGCCGCAGCCCCGACGAGGAAATCACCCGGGATTTCGTGCTGGGACGCGCCACCGGCGAGGTCCTGCCCGACCTGGTGTTGTGCGTTGCCGACTCGACCAACCTCAGGTTGACGGTCCGGCTGCTGCTCGAGCTCAAGAGCACCGGCCGGCCGCTGGCGCTCGTGCTCAACATGTTCGACATCGCCAAGCGGCGTGGCGTGACGGTCGACGTTCCCGCACTGTCGCAGGCGCTGGGCGTGCCGGTGGTGACGTCGATCGCCGTGCGCAAGGGCGGCACCGACGACCTGCTGCGGCTGACCGACGAGCTCCTGGCCCAGGCGGCCGAGACCACCGGAGAGCGCGCCAACACCTGGCGTCCGCTCACGGTCCCGGAGCTGCGCGCCACTCAGCGCGAGGCCGACCGTATCATCGCGGAGACGGTCAGCCTGCCCGAGCGGCCGGACACCTGGACCGCCCGGATCGATTCGGTCGCGCTGCATCCGGTCGGCGGGCTGCTCATCCTGCTGGCGATCCTGTTCGTGATGTTCCAGGCGGTGTTCGCCTGGGCGCAGCCGCTGATGCAGGTGCTGTCGGCGGCCTTCGATGCGCTCGGCCAGCTCGTTCACGACGAGCTTCCCGAGGGCCTGCTGCAGAGCTTCCTGCAGAACGGCGTGATCTCCGGCGTCGGCAGCGTCATCGTCTTCCTGCCGCAGATCATCATCATCTTCCTGTTCATCCTGCTCCTGGAAGATTTCGGCTACATGGCGCGCGCGGCGTTCCTGATGGACCGCATCATGGGCGGCGCCGGCTTGCATGGCCGCGCATTCATCCCGCTGCTCTCGAGCTTTGCCTGCGCCATTCCCGGCATCATGGCAACGCGCGTGATCGACAACCGCCGCGATCGGCTCACCACCATCCTGATCGCGCCGCTGATGACCTGCTCGGCGCGGATTCCGGTCTATACGCTGATCATCTCGGCCTTCATCCCGCCGACCAAGGTCTGGGGCCTGGTCAACCTGCAGGGACTGGTGATGTTCGGGCTCTACGCCGCCGGGATCATCAGCGCGCTGCTGGTGTCGTTCCTGGTGAAGTTCTTCCTGATGCGCGACTACCAGCCGGCACCGTTCATGCTGGAGCTGCCGGACTACAAGATGCCGCGGTTGCGCAGCATCGCGATCGGCGTCTACACCCGCGCCAAGATGTTCCTGCAGCGCGCCGGCACCACGATCTTCGCGATGATGGTGCTGATCTGGTTCCTGGCCTCGTTCCCGCAGCCGCCGGAGGGCGCCACCGAGCCTGCGATCAATTACAGCCTCGCGGCGATGATCGGCCAGGCGATCGCTCCCCTGCTCACGCCGGTCGGCTTCAACTGGCAGATCGCGGTCGCGCTGGTGCCCGGCATGGCCGCCCGCGAGGTCGCGGTCGCCGCGCTCGGCACCGTCTATGCGATCGAGGGCGGCAAGGAGGCGGCCGAGCAGATCGGCCAGGTGCTGGCGAGCAAATGGAGCCTCGCCACGGCGCTGGCGCTGCTCGCCTGGTACATCTTCGCCCCGCAATGCGCCTCGACGCTCGCCGTCATCCGCCGCGAAACCGGCAGCTGGCGCTGGATGGCCGTGACCTTCTTCTACATGTTCGCGCTCGCCTATGCGGCGGCGTTCGCGACCTACCACATCGCGGTCGCGATGGGCGCGGGCTGAGCCCGCGCCGCGGCAACGTCATCGCACAGCGTCGACATGCAGCGCGAAGCCGCGCGCGTCGGCATGCCCGAGTTCGGGACGCAGCTGCATCGACGGGATCAGGTAATCGCCGTGGTTCTGCCGCCGGTACGGGATCGGCTGATCCGTGAACAGCGTCCGCATCCGCGCGCGGAGCCGCGCGGCGATGTCCGCGAAGCCCGCCTCATCGAGCCGGTTCACCCGGTGCGCCACGAAGGCCGGCAGTACGTCGAAGCCGGGATAGAACAGGATGCCGTGGTTGATGGGAAACAGGAGGTCGTCGATCGGCCCGTTGATGCCGCGCTCCGAATAGTGCTCCTGCCAGCCGCCGGTGGTCACCACGAGCATCGCGCGCTTGCCGGCGAACACGCCCTCGCCATAGCGGTTGCCCCAGCGCTTGTCGCTGTGCTCGCCGACGCCGTAGGTGAAGCCGTAGGAATAGACCCGGTCGACCCAGCCCTTGAGGATCGCCGGCATCGTGAACCACCACAGCGGAAACTGCAGGATCACCGCGTCGGCCCATAGGAGCTTCTCCTGCTCCGCCCTGACGTCGTCGGTGAGCGAGTGCGTCTTGAACGCCTCGCCGGAGGCCGTGGCGACGTTGAGGCGCACATCGGGCGGCAGTTGCGGAAAGTCGGCGCGGTCGGCGGCCGCCTTCCAGCCCATCGCATAGAGATCCGAGACCCTGACCTGATGACCTTGCGACCGAAGCTCGGCGACAGCGGCGTCGCGCAGGGCGCCGTTCAGCGAGCGGGGTTCGGGGTGGGCGAAGACGAGCAGCACATTCATGGCTTGATCCCTTGGCTGGAACAATCCAGGAGATAGACCCGGCCTCGTTCATCCAATATATGGCTGCTATCGATAACATTATGCCGAATTATGGATAAGTTGGACGTCAGCATCGTCAACATGCGCAGCTTCGTTCGCGTCGCCGAACGGGGCAACCTGTCGGCCGTCGCGCGTGAGCTTGGGCTGGGTCAGTCCACCATCTCGCGTCATCTCCAGGAGCTTGAAGACGCGATCGGCGTTCCCCTGCTGAGCCGCACCACCCGGCGCGTCACCCTGACCACCGAGGGCAGCCTCTATTATGCCAACTGCGTCCAGATCCTGCGCCTGATCGAGCAGGCCGGCGACGAGGCGCGCGGCACGCGTGGAGCCGCCAGCGGCACGATCCGCATCTCCTGCACGGCCGCGTTCGGCATCCTGCACATCACCCGGCTGGTGTTCGCGTTCCAGGACCGCTATCCGGACATCGCGATCGATCTCAATCTGACCGACGAGCGCATCGATCTGGTGCGCGAGGGCGTCGACATCGCGCTCCGTCTCGCGCCGCTCACTGACAGCTCGATGAAGCTGCGCGCACTCGGCCATTCGCACCGGCTGCTGGTGGCGGCGCCGGGCTATCTGGCAGGACGCGGCACGCCGCGCGTACCGCAGGATCTGCTCGGCCATGACGGCATCCGCATGCCCAATGTCGCCGGCAGCGACGTGCTGGCGCTGATGTCCGGCGACGGCCAGCGCCACGAGGTGCCTTTCAGCGGCCGCTTCCGAACCAATCACGGCCTCGCGGTGCGCGAAGCCGTGCTGGCCGGGCGCGGCATCGCCGCAGCCCATGCCTGGCTGGTCGACGATCTCATCACCGAGGGCAGGCTGACGGTGCTCCTGCCCGACTACAGGCTGCCGTCGGTGCCGCTCAACATGCTGATCGTCCCGGAGCGCGCCGGCATCGCGCGCGTCCGGCTGGTGATCGAAGACCTGGCGGCGGCAATCGTCAGTCTGCCTGGGATTCGGCCGGAGCCCTGAGCTACAGCCGCGGCATCGTGTCCGGCCGCACCTCGCGCGCCTGCGCCGCCAGCCGGATCGCGGCGTTGGCGGCGCCGAAGCCCTGGTAGTTGCGGCGCTGCACGATCTCGAAGAAGAAGCGCTCCTCGAAAATGTGGGTGTAGACCTGGAAGAACTCCGCGTCGCCGTCGCGGTCGTACAGGATCTCGTTGGCGCGGAGGGCCGCGATGGTCTCGGGCGCTAGATCGTATTTCGCTTCGAGATCGTCGTAGTAGTTGTCGGGAATGTCGAGGAAGCCGGCGCCGCGGGCGCGCATTTCGGCCACGGCTGCAAAGATGTCGTCGCAGGCGAAGGCGATGTGCTGGACGCCCGAGCCGAAGAACTCGGAGATGAAACGCGACGACAGCGTGCGCGTCGCCGTCGAGCCGTTGAGGATGAAGCGCAGGCTGCGATCGCCGTTGACGATCGCCTGGCTCTGCACGAGGCCTCTGGGATCGGCGATCTCCATCTGCGGCAGCCGCGAGAAGTCGATGATCCCGGCATAGAACAACAGCCAGGACAGCATCTCCTCATGCGGCATCGACTGTGCGATGTGATCGACGGCCAAGAGCCGATCAGTCGTCTTGTCGCTGGCGACCGGTTCGAAGTCGACATCCCAGTGACGGCCGTGGGTATCGAGGAAATACAGCAGGCTGCCGCCGACACCATGGATCGCCGGGATCTCCAGCTCGCCCGGCCCGACCGGCTGGGTGAAGGTGCGCGTCTTCAAGGACTGCGCCCGCGCCATGGCACGGTCCGCACTGTCGACATCCAACGCCAACGCGCAAACGCCGGAACCGTGCGTGATATAGTGCGAATGCGCGAAGCTCGCCGGCTCGCAATTGATCACCAGCTCGATCGCGCCCTGCGACCAGCGCTGCACCGCCTTGCTGCGATGCCGCCCGGTTTTGCGGAAGCCGAGCTGCCCGAACAATGCGGCGAGCGACTCCGCCTTGTCCTCGCTGACCGCGAATTCCACAAAGCCGATGCCGTGGCTCTTCACGCGAGGCGCGAAGCGGGGCTCTGCCGACGCCGCGGGGATTTTTCCGGCGAGGTCATCCTGCAACAGCAGCAGCGAACGCATGCCGTCGAGCGCCGTGCGTGGCGCCGAGCCGGCGCGGAACTGATCGTTGAAGATCTCCAGCGACAGCGGCCCGGAATAGCCGGTCGCGGCGACCGCCTCCATGAACTCGCCGACCGGGAGGTCGCCCTGCCCGGGAAAGCTGCGGAAGTGCCGGCTCCAGGACAGCACGTCCAGTTCGAGCTTGGGTGCGTCGGCCAACTGGACCAGGAAGATCTTGTCGGCGGGAATGGCGCGGATCGCATTGGTCGGCAGCGCCGGCGCCAGCGCATGAAAACTGTCGAGGATGACGCCGATCGCCTTGTGATCGGCGCGGCGCACGATCTCCCAGGCATCGCGATAGTCGTGCACATGGCGGCCCCAGGCCAGCGCCTCGTAGCCGACGCGCAAGCCGCGCCTCGCGGCGCGCTCGCCGAGCTCCTGGAAATCCGCGGCGGCGCGGTCGATGCCGCCGAGCGCGGCCGGCGACACGCTGCTGCAGATCAGCAGCAGGTCGGTGCCGAGCTCCTGCATCAGGTCGAACTTGCGCTCGGCGCGGATGAAGTTGCGCGCGCGCTGCGGCTCCGGCATGCCCTCGAAATCGCGGAACGGCTGATAGGCGCAGATCGAAAGGCCGAGGTCGCGGCACATCTGCCCGATCTCGCGCGGCCGCATCCCGAACGCGACCAGATCGTTCTCGAAGATCTCGACCGTGTCGAAGCCGGCGGCAGCGATCGCCTTGAGCTTCTCGTCGAGCGCGCCAGAGATGGAGACCGTTGCGATCGAGCGCTGGTTCATGCCGCCGTCTCCTCCATCGCGCCGCCCAGGAACAGCTGGCCGATGCGCGGATCGGCCAGCACGCGATCGGCCTTGTCGATGATGCGGGTGCGACCGAGCTCGAGCACGATGCCGTAGTCCGAGATCTCCAGCGCCGAGCGTGCATTCTGCTCGATCAGGAGCACCGAGACGCCGCGGTCGCGCAATTGCTTCAGCATGTCGAAGGTCTGCTGCACCATCAACGGCGACAGCCCGATCGACGGCTCGTCGATCAGCACGAGCTGCGGCTCGAGCAGCAGCCCGCGCGCGATCTCGAGCTGCTTCTGCTCGCCGCCGGACAGCGTCGAGGCCTGCCGGTCCGCCTTCTTGCGCAGCACCGGAAACACGTCGAGCGCCGCCTCGACGCGCGCAGCAAGATCGATCTCACGCGGCGCGGCAACGCCGCCGAGCTCGATATTGTGGCGCACCGACAGCTCGCCGAAGATGTTGCGGCCCTGCGGGATGTAGCAGACGCCCGCGCCGAGCAGCGCGCGCTGGCTGAAGCCGGTGACGTCGCGGCCCTTGAAGATGACCTTGCCTTCGCGCAGCTTCAACAGACCGAAGATCGCCTTGAACACCGTCGACTTGCCGGCACCGTTCGGACCGATCACGGTGGTGATCGATCCCGCCGGCACCGAGAACGTCGTGCCGTTGAGGATCGTCATCTTGCCGTAGCCGCCGACGAGGTTCTGGACGTCGAGAATGGGATCGCTCATCGTCGGCTCCGTCAGTGTCCGAGATAGGCTTCGATCACGGCCGGATTGGCCCTGATCTCGTCGGGCTTGCCGATCGCCAGCACCTTGCCCTCCGCCATCACCATCACGCGCGAGCACAGCGACATCACGAACTCCATGTTGTGCTCGATCACGACGAAGGTGGCGCGGCGCTCGCGGTTGATCGCGATCAGCCGGTCCTTGAGATCGCCGAGCATGGTCGGATTGACGCCGCCGGCGGGCTCGTCGAGCAGCACCAGCCGTGGACCGCCCATGAACGCCATCGCGGCATCGAGCAGCTTCTGCTGCCCGTAGGACAGGCCGCCGGCCGGCTCGTTGGCGAGATGCTCCAGCTTGAAGAAGCCGATCATCTGATCGGCGGTCTCGGTGAGCCCTGCATCCGACGGACCAAACAGGCGCGACAGCATGCTGCCGCGATGCTCCTGGCCGGCGAGGATCAGGTTGTCACGCACCGACAGCTTCGGGAAGACCTGCAAGAGCTGAAACGTGCGGCTGACGCCGAGGCGGTTCAGTTCGGACGGACGCTGGCCGGTGACGAGCTTGCCGTCCACCCTCACCTCGCCCCCGCTCGGCACGAGCTGGCCGAGAATGCAGTTGAACAGCGTCGACTTGCCACAGCCGTTGGGGCCGATCAGGCCGAGGATCTCGCCCTCCTGCACGTCGAAGCTGACGCCGTTGACGGCGGTGATGCCGCCAAAACTCTTCTTGACGTCGCGAACGTCGAGGACTGCGGTCATCGCGCGGCCTCCAGCTTGGATTGAGCCGCCGCCCGCAATGCGGATGCCGCCTGGGTGCGCCGTGAGCTGAGATAGCGGTCGAGGATGCCGAGAATGCCGCTCGGCGAATAGATCAGCAGCACGATCACGGCGGCCGCGTAGAGCATCAGATAATAGCCCTCGGCGAAGCGCAGCCACTCCGGCAGCAGCACCGCGATCATGGCGCCGAGGAACGGCCCGAGCATGAAGCCGGCACCGCCGACGATCACCATCATCAGGAGATCGAGCGAGAGCTGCAGGTTGAACGGCACGGGATCGACATATTGCGTCAGCGGCGCATAGAGCACTCCGGCGATGCCGCCGAGCACCGAGCCGATCGCGAACGCCATCAGCGTATAGCGTCTGGTGTCGATGCCGAGCGATTGCGCCCTGATCGGATTTTCGCGTAGCGCCATGAAGGCGCGGCCCCAGGGCGAGCGGATCAGCCACCACATCGCCAGCGTCACGAGGCCGAGCGAGCCAAGACAGAGATAGTAGAACGGCAACGGCTTGCGGGTCGGGAAGCCGAAGATCTCGGGGCGCGGAATGTTGCTGATGCCGTAGATGCCGTTGGTGAGCCAGCTCTCGTTGCGGAACACCAGGAACGCCAGGGTCGAAAAGGCGAGCGTGACGAAGGCGAGATAATGATGCTGCACGCGCAGCGCCGGATAGCCCAACAGCCAGCCGACGATGAAGCAGACGATGATGACGAGCCCGAGCGCCGATATCAGCGGCCAGCCATGGGTGGTGAGGATGGCAGCCCCGTAGGCGCCGATGCCGACGAAAGCGCCCTGCGCCAGCGACACCTGCCCGGCATAGCCGAGCGTGAGATTGAGCCCCATCGCGGCGATGGTCATCACCGCCCACTGGCTGAGGATATAGAGGCCGTAGCGGTTGAAGTTCATCGGGATGATGATCAGGCCAGCAATGACGACGATCGCCAGCGCGGCGAGGAGCAGTCTGCCGTTCCGGGTCATACCGTGCGCTCCTCGGCTCGTCCGAGCAGGCCCTGCGGCCGGAACAGGATAACAAGGATCAGCAGCACCATCGGAACAGCCGCGCGATACTGGGTGGAGACGTAGGCCGCGGCGAGGTTGTCGACGACACCGATCAGGAGACCGCCGGCGATCGCGCCGCGCACCTGGTTGAAGCCGCCGACGATCGCGGCGATGAACGCCGCCTGCCCGAGCACTTCGCCGCTCGAGAATTTGGCAAGATAGATCGGCGTGATCAGCAGCGAGGCCAGCGCGACCAGCACGGCATTGATCAGGAAGGTCAGCAGGATCATGCGCTCGACGGGAACGCCGATGATGCGCGCCACCGTCGGATTCTGCGCCGCCGCCTGCATCTGGTGGCCGAGCGAGGTGCGATTGAGCAGCGTGGTCAGGCCGACGACGGCCAGGATTGCAACGGCGAGCACGCCGAGACTCTGCAGCGAGATGACACGGCCAAGCACGCTGATATCGCCCGCGGGAACGATCGACGGAAACGGCGACGCCTCGGCGCTGAAGAACTGCTTCACGGCCTCCTTGATCCCGATCGCCAGCGCCATGGTGGCGATCGCCAGCGGCAGCACGCCGTGCCGCAGCATCGGATCGACCAGCAGCATCTTGAAGGCGAGACCGAGCAGCAGCGCCGACAGCAGCACGCCGGCGAGCACCGCGAGCCAGAACGGCGCGCCGAGATGCATGACCGCGAGCATCAGGAAGGCGGGCAGCATCACGAACTCGCCCTGGGCGAAGTTGATGGTCTGCGAGGTCTGCCACAGCAAGGTGAAGCCGACGGCGACCAGCGCGTAGATGGCGCCGGTGGCGAGTCCCGCCACGATCAGGTCGAGCAGATTGGACATGGTTTCCCCGTGAGCCCTTGGGTGACGGCGGCGCCGGACATCACCACACCGGCGCCGCCGATCGACCGTTGTCCTCAGTTGAGCTTCGGCAACACCTGCTTCACGACCTGCTTGCCTTCCACGACCTCGACCAGGAAGCCCTGGCGATCGATGTCGCCGTTCTGGTCGAAGGTCACATCCATCAGGATGTTCGGTTCGGCCGAGGTCTTGATGGTCAGGCCGTGCAGCGTGTCGGCGAACGCCTTGGAGTCGACCTTGCCCATCTTCTCGGTCGTGGCCTTGACCATGTAGATCGCGAGATAGCCCTTGATGCCGTTGTGATCGGGCACGTAGTTGTACTTCTTCACGAAGCGGTCGCGGAACGCCTTGATGGCCTCGATCGGTGCGTCGGTGGTGAGACCGACGTGGCCGCGAGCGCCGTTGGCGGCATCACCGGCGAGCTCGATCACCTTCTGGCCGACCAGCGTGGTCTCGCCGATCAGCGGCACAGTCACACCCTGGCGCTTGATCTCCTTCAGGATGCGCGCGCTCTCTTCCTCGTTGACGTAGATGAAAACGGCGTCCGGCGCCGCCGCCTTGATCTTGCTGACGTCGGCAGCGAAGTCCGCCTGGCCGGCTTCGGTCGACAGGTCGGCCGCGACCTTGATGCCGAGACGGTTGAATTCCTTGGTGATGACGTCGCGGCCGCCGCGGCCGAAATCATTGTTGACCCAGACCACCGCGACCGACTTCGCCTTCAGCTCGTCGTTGATGTACTTGGCGACCTTCGGCATCGAGGACTGCTGGCCGAACGACGTGCGGAAGAGGAACTTGTTGCCGGCCTGCGTGAGCTCGGCCGCTTCGCCGCCCATGATCTGGGTGATGCCGGCCTCGGCCGCCAGCGGCGCCGTCACCTTCACCGAGCCGGAATAGCCCGGCCCGAGCAGCACGTAGGGCTCGCCATCGAGCGCCTTCTGCACCTGCGCACGCGCAACGCCGGGGTTCGACTGCGAGTCGGCGTGGCTCACCTCGATCTTGCGGCCGAGGATGCCGCCCTTGGCGTTGATTTCCTCGACGGCGAGGTCGATGCCGTTCTTCCAGTTGTTGCCGACGGTCGCGCCGCCGCCGGAGAGCTCGGCGACATCGGCGATCTTGATGGGGGCGCCGGATTGCGCGTAGGCGGCACCGGACAGCAGCGTGGCTGAGCACAGGCCAGCCAGGATGATCGATCTCACGTTGTTTCCTCCTCTGACTTAAACGCTTGTTTGCGTTTCTTGCTTGAACGACTTGTTCCGGCGCGTATTGACCGTCGGCTCAGGCGGCGTCAACCGCCGGATATCTCTCCGCCATGTGGTTGTCGAACGCAGCCCCCATCGCCTCGGTCGAGGGCGCCAGGCCGGTGAACAACTCGAAGGCGTCCGCAGCCTGGTAGATCGCGAGCTCGCGGCCGAGCAGGACCCAGGCTCCCCTGGCTTTGGCGGCTTTCAGCAGCGGCGTCCAGAGCGGCGAATAGACCGCGTCGGCGACCCAGAGGTCGGCGCGCAACAAATGATCAGGCACCGGCGTACCGCGGTTCGGCAACATCCCGATCGGCGTGCCGTTGACGACGCCAACTGCGCCGTGCAGTGCCGCTTCGACGCTGTCCGCGACCGTTACCGTGTTGCCGGCCGGCAGCAGCCTCGCCAGCTTCTCGGCGCGCGTGCGCTCAGTGTCGTAGATGCGCAGGCCGGCGACTCCGAGGTTTGCAAGTGCGAAGGCGATCGCCTTGCCAACCCCGCCGGCCCCGACCAACGCGACGACGCCGCGATCGGTCTGGCTGATGAGCGGCGCGACGGCCCGCTCGAACCCGGTGGTGTCGGTGTTGTGGCCGATCAGCCGGCCGTCGCGAACGACGACGGTATTCACCGCGCCCATCGCCGCCGCCCTCGGCGCGAGCTCGTCGAGCAGCTCGACCACGGCTTCCTTGTAAGGATAGGTCACGTTGACCCCGGCAAAGCCGAGCCGGCGCACGCCTTCCAGCAGCGCGGACAGACCGGCCCGGTCGGCGCCGGCCACCTCGATGAGCTGGTAGTGGCAGCGCACGCCGAGCGCCGCCGCGGCATGTTCGTGCATGGCAGGAGAGGCCGAATGCGCGATCGGCGCACCGATCAGGCCGGTCAGGAATTTGCGGGCTTTGAGCGCGGAAAGATCGGGCACGTTGGCTTCAGTCTCTGCTGCCGCTCGCGCGATCGCCGCACGAGCGATGAATGGCGTCGCGGACGATAGCGCGTCCGCCAGCTAACACAATTACCCAAATATCCGCTGAACCTAACATCATGTTATTTTTTGACGAGCGCCGCCTTCCCCGGCCTCGCAACCTGCCGCCGGCCCGGCTCCAGTGCGCGCATCTCGGCACGCAGGCAGTCGATGAAGTGCTCCGCGTAAAGCGACAGCGGCGTGCCGCGCTTGACCGCGATGTAGGTGTCGAACCGCGTCGGCTCGGCGATCTTCAGCAGCTCGATGCCAGGATAGCCGCCATGCGCGACCGTGAACTGGTCAATCACCGCGATGCCGAGCCCCGCCTTCACCAGCGCGCAGACCGTGGTGCCGAAGCGCGCCTTGATCGAGATGTTGTAGCTGAGTTTGTTGCGCGCGAAGATCTCGGCCATGATCCGGCCGTAAGGGTCATTGGGATCGATGCCGATCAACGGATAGCGAGTCATCTCCGCGGCGGAGACCTGCTTGCGGCCGGCGAGCTCGTGGCCGGGCGGGACGATGCAGAACAGTTCGCCTGAGGCGAGAGGAAGGAATTCGAGCCCGGAATGATCGAGGCGATAGCTCATCGCCACGCACTCGCCCTTGCCCAGCATCAGATAGTCGATCGCCTCCTCGATCTTGAGGATGTTGATGTCGATGCCCAAATCAGGATAGCGGCGGCGGACGCGCTCGATCGCGCGCGGCACCATCACCTGGGAGATGCTGGGCACCGAGCCGACGCGCAGTTCCGACAGCGCGCCGCGGCCGATGTTGGAGATGATGTAGCTGAGATCGTCGACCTTCTCGTAGACGCTGTTGATCTGCTCGAAGATGTTCTGCGCCTCGGGCGTCGGAAAGTAGCGGCCGTTCTGGCGCTGGAAGAAGCGGATGCCGAGCGAGCGCTCGGTGTATTTCACCAGACGGCTGACACCCGGCGCCGACACCTTCAGCAGGCGCGCGGCGCCGTTGATGGTGCCCGTCACCATGACCGCGCGAATGACCTCGACCTGTCGCAAGGTCATCATCGGCGCGGTCCCCGCACGCCTTCGGCCGGAATCACGGACTGCCCGGCGGCGTCAGCACGACCGGCGGGCGCGGCACCGGCCGTGGGCGCGGCGGCAGCGCCCCCGGCGCGGGCTTGATCTCGACCGGCGGCGGCAAAGGCGCGACTTGCGGCTGGCTCGATGCCATCGGTGCCGCCGGCTGAGGCGCAGGGGCGGGAGCAGAGAGCTGCGGGGTCAGCGGCGACACGACGGCGCGCGGACCACCCAGCTTGGCGCGCGGCTCGCGCCGTGGATCACGACCGGGCAGCGGCACGTCGGCCGCGCTCGGTGCCGCCGGGCCAGCCTCGGGTGCACCGGGCAGCGACGCCGTCGACGATGGATAGGCCGGCGGCACCTCGCCGCGCGCGATCGCATCCAGACGCCGCGTTTCGCGATCGATCGCGCGCACCGCCAGCCACGACGACAGGGAGGTGACGTCGACCGCGCGCGTCAGCGCCTCGGACGTCCCGACCACGAACAACTGGATCTCCGGACGGCTGTTGGCATTGCCGACCGTATTGGCGCTCAGGCTGGCGCGAATGTCGGCATTGTCCGCCGGAATGTCGAAGCCGCCGGACACGATGACGCGGGCGCCTTGCGCGTCGAGCGTGGTGGCGCCGACCCGCAGCCGGCCGTCGCGGATGATGAAGGGTATCTGAGCAGACGCGACCGGCAACGTCCCCGACGTCAGCACCGGCTCGATCACCTGCCGCAACTTGCCGTCGTCGCTCACCTGGCCGGCGTCGGCCGCGCGCAACGCCGCATCGAACGCCCGCGGGTCGAGATTGGGGAGCGCCGCATTGTCGAGCGTCACCGTGCCATTGCCCGAGAGCGCATTGACCAGTGCCTGCACGCTGCGTCCTTCGGCGGCGAGCGTCATCTGCGCCGAGACCTTGCCGGCCGGCATCTTCAGGCTGTGATAGCGCAGCGCGTTGCCGTCGATGCCGGCGAGCTCGACGCGGCCGTTCAGGACGAGACCATTCGCGTTGGAGCGCGCATCGACGGTCGCGGTGACGTCGCCGCCGCCGAGCTTGCCCTTGAGGTTCTCGATGGTCAGCGACTGGCCGTCGCTCTTGATGGCGCCGCCCAGCGGATGCAGATCAATGCCATTCAGAATGGCGCCGCTGAGGGCCTGGAACGAGACACGCCCGCGCCACCCCTTCAAGAGACCTGCGCCGAGAGGCTCGGCGGGCTCACGCCCGGCCGCTCCGATCAGCACCGATACCACTTGCGGCACGTCGAGCGCATCCAGCCCGAGCTCGCCCTCGATCTGCTTGTCGTCGTCGAGCACCAGCGCGAGCCGGCCGCGCAGCCGCGATCCACCCACCGTGCTGTCGATGTCGTCGAGCGTCAGGCGATTATTGGAAAGACCGAGACGGCTGAACAGGCGGACGTTCTGCGCGCCCGGATCCTGCGGCTTCAATCCAAACAAGGGCGACAGGTTGGCGCTGCGCAGGCGCAGATTGACGTTGGCCTTTGCGGTGTCGCCCCAGGGATCGACAGTGCCTTGCGCATCGCCATCGAGACCGGCGCCGGAGAGCTTGGCATTCACCCGCAGCGGCGCCCGCCAGCCGCCGGTCACGCTGGCATCGAACTGGGCCGGACCTGTGCCCGCCGCCGCCACGCGATCGAGCCCGAGCAGCGCCAGCACGGCGCTGCCCTGCTCCGACGACACCCGGCTCTCGATTCCAAGCTCCGTTCGATCGATCGCATCGACCTCGAAGCTGCGCAGCGCCGCGGCCGAGGGTTTGGCCGTCAGCGTCGCCGAGCCCTTCAATTGTGGCGCGTCGAGATCGAGCACCGCCTTGGCCTGGCTCCGATCGGCGTTGGCTGGGTCCTTGGCGAGATCGAGCGTGAGCTTCAGCCGGGCGGCGCCGGGCGGCATACTGAGCGCATCGAAGCGGGCGGCGATCTGCGGCGCGAGCGGCTGCACCAGCGCCGTGATCTCCTTGAGCGAGCCGGCCATCGAGGTCACCACCAGCCGTCCGGTTGCGTCGGCGCGATCGAACCGGCCGGAGCCCTCGCTCGTCACGCCGCTGCTCTGGCCGAACTTGATCTGGTCGATGGCGATGGTCTTGGGATCATAGGAAAAGCGCGCGGTGAGCGGACGCAGCTCCTGGCCGCTGAGCTTGGCGCGGGCGACGTCGAGCGCCACGCTGGCCTCCGCCGGCCACTCGCCGGTGACACCGACCAGCGAGCGCGTCACGGCCATCGCGGCGTCGAGATCGAGCCGATCGCCCTTCAGCACCGCCTCGAAACGCGAGCCCGGCCCCGCTGGCCGGTTGACGAGAGCGACGCGTCCGTCGACGGAGCCGCCGTCGATATCGGCCTTGAGGCTGTCGATCGCGACCCGCTCCGGCGCCACGTTGAGGTCGCCACGCAGCCGCAGCGGACGCTGGGTGCGATAGCTGCCGTCGCTGCGGCCCTGCAGCCAGGCCACCAGCGTGTCGGGCTCCGACGATTCGAGATCGAGCGCGCCGGTGAAGCCCGATGTCACCGAGGTCGAGATGCCGATGGTCCGGAACGTCAGCCGCGTCGAGCCGGGCGCGCGCAGGTCGACCTTCTCGAGACTCCATGCCGAAGGTTCGTTGTGCAGGTCGGCGGTGAAGTTCTGTACCGGACGGCCGGAGAGCATGATCTGCTCGGTCGCGAACTGCACGTTGGCCGGCATCGGCAAGGTCGGCAGTTGTGCAATCCAGTTGCGCAGCGCCGGCAGCACCAGCGCGGGCGCGATCGCCCGCCGGTCCTTGATGTCGTCCCCGCCGGCCAGGAGCTTGTCGGCATCGAGCTGGCGTGCGGACAGTGAGGCTTTCAGCACGGGGGCGGCGCCGAAACGGATGTCGCCGCTGCCCGCGAATTTCAGCGAGCGATCCTCCTGGCCAAAGCTGACCTCGATCTGGTCGAGCTTGGCCGACGCCTGGTCGCCGACGACCTTGGTGGCGATGCGCCAAGGCGTCGCGCCGGCCTGGTTCAGCGGACGGGCCTTGGCCTGTTGGGCCTGCTTCGCCGGTGGCTCCTTCGCAGACTGGGCGGGCTTGTCGTTGTCGGCGCCCTGCTCCTTCGGGGGCGACGACAGGGTCAGCGCGCCCTCGAACTTCGGCGAGCGGTTGGGAAAGCTGATGAGGCCTTCGATGTCGGCCATCACGGGACGCTCGCCCGGATCGATGTTGAGGTGGACGCGCAGGCCGTTGGAGTCCTTGTCCTGGCTCGACGACACCCGGAACGGGTAGCGGCCGCCGCGGATCGACACCGCGCCGTCGCCGCGCAGCGAGCCGGCCAGCGAACGCACGTCGCCGGAGAAGACGATGTCTGTCAGCTCCAGCGTCGAGCGGCTGGCGGCGTCGTGCAGGGCGACTCGGCCGGTGAGGTTGAGCCGGTCGATCGCGAGCGCCGCCAGATTGAACCGGCCCGACGCGGCCGGCAGGTCGACCTGGCCCTTGGCATCCAGCCCGAGATCGGCCGCCATGCCGCCGATGGTGAGCTCGTTCGCCCGCCACTCGCCGCGCATCAGATCGCCGAGGCTGAGCTCGACGTCGAGCTTGTCGGCGCGCAGCTTGCCGAGATCGTTGGCGCCGCCGAAGGTGACCTGGCGCAGCCGCAAGGTCGGCGTCGGCAACAGCCGTGCGTCCAGCGCACCGGCGACCCGCACGGGCACGCCAATGATCTTGCCCGCCTCGGCCTCGAACTGCGGCCGGAACTGGTTCCAGTCGACGAAGTACGGGCCGATCAGCGCAGCAAGGAGCGCAAGGATGAAGGCAATCGCCAAGCCGAGCAGGGTCGTCTGCACGGGGTCTCCCTCAAAGGACAACGCTCCGGCGTCCCAACCTTAAAGCCAATACGGCCGCGGCCCACTGGCATCGATACCGGAGCGCTGCATCATATAGGATTAAGTATGGCGAAGTCACAGCGCTGTCGGTATTTCCGGGGGCGTTGCACAATTCCGTTAACGAAGATGGTTACCAGTGCGCCGGCAGCCGCTTCAGGCCGCGCAGCACGAAGGTCGGCCGCCATTCCGGGTTGTCGGGATCGTCCAGCTTCAACTCCGGCAGCCGGCGCAGCAGGGTTCCGATCGCGATCTCGGCCTCGATGCGGGCGAGCTGCGCCCCCAGGCAATGGTGGATGCCACCACC
Source organism: Bradyrhizobium sp. SZCCHNR1015 (assembly GCF_032489875.1). Classification (NCBI taxonomy): domain Bacteria; kingdom Pseudomonadati; phylum Pseudomonadota; class Alphaproteobacteria; order Hyphomicrobiales; family Nitrobacteraceae; genus Bradyrhizobium; species Bradyrhizobium sp. SZCCHNR1015. The sequence continues at coordinate 2,856 of NZ_JAUEYW010000029.1, read as the reverse complement.
GAACGACAGCGGCTTCACGTTGGCCCTGGTGATGTCGAGCTGCTCCGGATGATCCGGATAGACCGCAGGATCGCGGTTGGCGGAGCCCAGCAGGCACAGCACGCTCTCGCCCGCGGGGATCCGGCGGCCGCCGAGATCCTCGATGTCCTCGAGCGCCACCCGTCCGGTGAGCTGCACCGAGGAATCGTAGCGCAGGAACTCCTCGATCGCGTTGGTGATCAGCTCCGGCCGCGCCTTCAACAGCGCCAGCTGGTCCGGATTGCGGTGCAGCGCCAGCAGGCCGTTGCCGATCAGGTTGACCGTGGTCTCGTGCCCGGCGCCGAACAGCAGGATGATGTTGGCGGTGAGCTCCTCATTGCTGAGCTTGGCGCCGTCCTCCTCGGCCTGCAGCAGCTGCGTCGTCAGGTCGTCGCCGGGATGTTTCCGGCGCAGCTCGAACAGGTGCTGGAAATACGCCTTCGATACCGCGTTGCCGGCATTGCCCTCGGCGATCTCGGCCTTCGACAGCGGCACCGGCTCGAGCAGCCGGCCGCCCTCGCGCGAGCTCTTGTAGAACGCTTCGCGGTGCTCCTCGGGAATTCCGAGCATGTCGCAGATCACGGTGACCGGCAGCTTGAACGCGAAGTCCTCGATCAGGTCCATCCGGCCGCGCGGGATGATCTCGTCGAGCGTCGAATCGACGATCGCCTGGATCCGTGGCCGCATGTCCTCGACGCGGCGGGCCGTGAATGCCTTCACCACGAGGCCGCGCAAGCGCGTGTGATCCGGCGGATCCTGCTGCAGCATCCAATGGCTCATGCTGCGGAAGATCGGCTCGTTCATGATGTCAGGGCCGTAGCGGCGGATCGAACGCGCGACGAAGTCCTTGCCGAAACGCTTGTCGCGCAGCACAAGGCTCGACTCCGCGTGCCGGCTGGCGAGAAACGAGCCGAACGGCGTCACATGCACCGGATCATTGTCGCGGAGCTGCTGATAGAACGGATAGGGATCGCGGATGAACTCCGGCGACAGCGGATTGAACAGCGGCGCGGCCTTGGCGGCCTGAACATGCTCGTTCATGGGGTCCCTCTCCCTGGATTGGCCGATTAGCTCACGCCCGCGCCGCGATGGCAACCGGCCAGTTCACACATCATGCCGCAGCCCCCGCCGTCTTTAACCTGTGCAACTGGCCGGCAACGAGGCGGACCCGGCGCGGCGCCGCGATCCAGATCGCCGCCGCCGAGACGAAGGCGCCGAGGAAGGCGATCACGAAGCCCGGCGTGTAACTCAGGGTGTAGTCATACAGCACGCCGGTCACCCACGGCCCTGCTGCGCCGCCGCATAGCCCGATCAGCATCAGCGTTCCGAAGATGCTGCCGAAATGCGCGCCCTGGAATATTTCCAGCGCGACCGCGCCCATCACCGAGGTCAGGCCGTAGCCGAGCGCGCCCTGCGTCGCCACCATGATGTAGACGAGCAGCAGCGACGGCGCGGCCTTGAGCGCGATCAGCGCGGCGAAGCAGATCGCGAAGCCGAGACAGCCTAATCCCCACACCGCCTCGCGCCCCAGCCGGTCCGACAGATGGCCGAGCGCGATCTGGCCCGGGATCCCGAGCAGGCTGACCGCGCCGAGCGCCCACACCGCGACGCTCGAGCTGAAACCGATCTCGAGCAGGTATTTCGTCTGGTGCACCTGCACCGCGTACCAGACGTAGAGGCCGAAGAAATAGCCGAGCGCGAGCCACCAGAACCGACCCGTTCGCAGCGCGCGCGGGAGCGTCCAATCGATGCCGGCCCAGGCGGCATCGACGACGTTGGAAACCGGCTTGGCCGCATTGGCGAGCGGCGCGGCATCGCCGTCCGGACAAAGCCCGATCTCCTCCGGCTTCTTGCGCAGCAGGAGATTGATCGGCGCCAGCACGACCAGCACGACGACGCCCATCGCGGTGCAGGCCGTGCGCCAGTTGGTCTGCGCGATCATGTGCTGCACCCACGGCAACAGCGTCATCGAGCCGATGCCGACGCCAGCGAAGGCGATGCCGATCGCCAGGCCGCGGCGGCGGATGAACCAGTTCGGCAGGAACAAGGACTGGCCGGAATAGCCGAGGCAGACGCTGCCGGCGCCGACCATCACCCCAATCGTGATGTAGAGATGCCAGGGCTGCGAGGTCAGTGGCGCCAGCAGCAGACCGCCCGCCATCAGGGCAACGCCGAGTTCCATGACCGCGCGCGGCCCGGTGCGATCCATCAGCCGTCCGATCAGCGGACTGACGATGCCCGAGGCAACGAAGCCGAACGAGAACGCGCCGGCGGTGACACCCCGGTCCCAGCCGAATTCGGCGAGAACAGGCGGATAGAACAGCGAGAACGCGGTGCGCGCATTGACCCCGACGGCCATCGTCACGAAGGTCACGGCGACGATGACCCAGCCATAGTAGAACGGCAGGCGCATTGTTGTTGTTTTCACTCCCTGGTGCATCCTTCGCCATTTGCGTGCGAACGGGTCAAGGATTTTCTACGCGGGTGACGGCGGTGTCAGCTACCTGCGAGGTCATGTGTGCGGTGCACTGTTCCTCTGCCCCCCGCTGTCGTCCCGGCGAACGCCGGGACCCATACCGCGCGATCTCACGAGGGACATGGCTGACAGTTGCGCGTCTCATTCCCGCCGGTGGTTATGGGTCCCGGCTCAAGGCCGGGACGACACCGCGTATGTGGCGAGCTTCGCCGGATCATGGCTGCACGTCCCCGCAGCGCGATCTGCGCCCGAGCTTTGCTTGCTCAGCCACCCTCCTCGAATAGAAGGGCGCAGGGAAGGCCGGGCGCTGGCCGCGCCCGTGGCCCGCCTGCTCAAAAAAATGCAGGCGGCAGGTACCACAG
>NZ_JAUEYW010000028.1:0-65613 GCF_032489875.1 Bradyrhizobium sp. SZCCHNR1015 | reverse complement strand
GAAGGCGGTGGCGCGCCTTCGCGCCAGCCTTGAGGCCGGCCGATCACCGGTCTACAAAAAAGACAGTTGCTCCCCGGGGACCGGCTTGATTGCCCCCGTCACCGGCGCGCTCGTCATGAACGCCGCCGGCTTGACGCCAGCTTCGGGGCGCCAGGACCACACGACTTCGCCGTCCGCAAACCGCCAGTCGTCCACCGGCGCCTCACGGCCATCGCTCCCCGCACTCCACGTATCGTGACGACGCGTACGCCCCTCTCCGATGAGGCGGGATGGCCGGAGATAAGCATGATTTCTGAAAAAAGGAAAGAAAAAATTTCGCGGAATACGAAGATCGCGCCCGTGATACATTGAGGTCATGACCAACCGCATCTTCCTCCACGGCGTCCCTGACACGCCGGTGATTTGGGGGCCGCTGATCGCGGCGCTCGGGGAGACCGTTGCCGTCCCCTGCCTGCCCGGCTTCTGCGGCGAAGCCCCGGCCGGCTTTGCATGTAGCAAGGACGCTTACGCCGACTGGCTGGTCGCGCTGATGGAGGCGCAGCATGCGGCGGTCGGGCCGCTCGACCTGGTCGGGCATGATTGGGGCGCACTGCTGGTGTTGCGTGCGGCGTCGCTGCGGCCTGAGCTGGTGCGCTCGTGGGCCGTCGCCGGCGGCGCCCTCGATGCCGCCTATCGCGGCCATCGTATCGCACGGATCTGGAACACGCCGGTCCTCGGCGAGATCTTCATGACGCTGTCGTCGCAGCGCTTGATGGCGCGGATGTTCCGCCAGAGCGGACTGCCGGCCGACCTCGCCGCACGTGAAGCCGCGGCCTGGCAGTCGCCGATGAAGCGCGCGATCCTCGCGCTGTATCGCTCGGCGAACGGGCTTTGCTTCAGTGGCGACTGGATCGCGCGGCTGGCGCAGCTTCCGCGACGCGGCCTCGTGATCTCAGGCACGCAAGACCCTTACGTGCCGCTCGACACGCTCAGCCGCTTCGCACAACACCACGGCGCGTCCTTGCACGTCGAGCAGGACGCCGGGCACTGGAGCATCGTCGAGCGGCCACAGAGCATCGCGGCGGCGCTGCGGGCGCATTGGGCGTGAGCGCGAAAACGCTCGGACGATCCGACGATCCTTGACGGAGGCCGTTGACCGGACGGTTGGTCTCACACACAACCCGCCCAACCGAGAGACAAATCCCATGGCTGCCTTCACTGTCCGCGTCTCGGATGCGACGTCTGCAAAGCTCGACGAACTCGCCGAGAGGCTCGGCCGTCCGCGCTCCGAAGTCGCTGCGGGTGCCATTGAGGAATTCGTGCACCGGCAAGCCTGGCAACTTGCCGAGATCGAGGCGGGTCTGGCCGAAGCTGAGCAAGGAGACTTCGCCAGCGACGCCGAAGTGGCGAAGGTCATCGCCAAATACGTGAAGCCAGCCGGACGAGGATGAGCCAACGTCCCATCCGATGGACAAGAAGAACGCTGCGGCGCCTCGATGAGATCGGCTCGTACATTGCCGAAGACAATCCCGCAGCTGCCGCCCGTGTCGTTGCGCGCATCATTTTTGCGGGTCGAATCCCTTGCTGAGAGCCCCGACATCGGACGCCCCGGCCGCGTGGCCGGCACCCGTGAGCTCGTGCTCACAGATATCCCCTACATCGTGCCCTATCGCCCGACGACGGCCGGCATCGAGATTCTGACCGTGATGCACTCGGCTCAGAGATGGCCGGACGGGTTCTGACCCTGTCACCGGCAATACGCCGGAGCTGCCGCGCGCAATATGATTGTCACACAATCTTTGATGGATTGGGGTCTTCTGATACCGTATCATCGCTATGTTCAACAGAGGACGTTCGGCATGGTGCGTCTCAGGATTGACGTCTTGTTGGTCGCGGCGGCCTTGTTTGCTGGTCTCTTCGCCGACACGGCCTCGGCGGAGGACACCAGCCTCTCCCGCTTCCCCCAGCCCGGCTGGGCGACCGCCTCGCCCGAGGAAGAAGGCATGGACTCCGCGGCGCTGACGAAGCTCGTCGCCGCCGGCAAGACCATGAGGTTCGACAGCCTGCTGGTCACACGCCACGGCCGCGTCGTGCTCGATGCGTCCTACGCGCCCTACAAGGACGACGAGCTGCACATCATCAACTCCTCGACCAAGGCGGTCGTCGCCACGTTGATCGCGATGCTGCTCAAGGATGGCGTGCTCGACAGCCTCGACCATCCGGTGCTCGATTTCTTCAAGGATCGCAGGATCGACAATGTCGACGCGCGCAAGCAGGCGCTCACCGTGCAGCATCTGCTCAACATGACCTCCGGCCTGGACTGGGACGAGGGCTACAACGGCGGCGCCGAGACGTCGCTGTACGAGATGGGACGAAGCCCCGACTGGGTGCAGTATGTTCTCGACCGTCCGATGGCGCATGCGCCGGGCGAGACGTTCTACTACAACAGCGGCAACTCGCATCTGCTCTCCGCCATCGTCACCAAGCTCACCGGCAAGAGCGCGGAGGATTTTGCCCGGGAACGACTGTTCGCGCCGCTTGGCATCACCGAGCACGCCTGGTTCAAGGATTCCAAGGGGATTTCCGGCGGCGGATTCGGGCTCGCGCTGAAGCCGCGCGACATGGCGAAGATCGGCTACCTCTATCTCCGCCGTGGCCGCTGGGGCGAGCAGCAATTGCTGCCCCTCGACTGGATCGAAGCCGTCAACCACGCCACCGTCAGCATGAACGCGACGTTCGATCCGGGGCTCCGCTATGCCGATCAGTTCTGGGCCCTGCCGGAGCGGAACGTCTTCATGGCCGTCGGCTATCACTGCCAGGTCATCATGGTGCTGCCGGACCCTGACATCGTGGCCGTGATGACCGCGCGCAATTTCTGTCCGTTCCGCAAGCTTGCGAATGAGATCCTGGCCACGGTGAAATCGAATGAGGCCCTGCCCGCCGCCAGTGAAGCCAAGGAGGCCCTGGCGGCCGCCATCGGCGAGGCCGGGACGGAGACGCGAGGCACGGTCGGCAGTGTCCCGGATATCGCGGCGACGATCTCGGGCAGGACCTACACATTTCCGCCCGGCCCGCTCGGCATCAACACAATCACCCTCAGCCTCACCGGACCCGAGCCGCAGGTCACCTGGGACATCCCGTCGCGAGACCGCAACGGGGGAACAGTTCATCTGCAGAGCCCGATCGGCCTCGACGGCCTCTATCGAGCGACTGCGCAACCTCACCCCTGGCAGCCCTACGTCTACCGCGCCATGAAGGGCAACTGGGTCGATCCGACGACCTTCGCGATCGACGTGCAGTTCATCGGCCAGGGCGAGGAGCGCAACTGGCGGCTCACCTTCGATGGCGACAAGGTGACGTTCAGAACCAAAGGTCGCTATGGCAAGGATCTGGCGATCGAAGGTCAGGCGGCGCCATGAGTCCCCGATCGGCTCCGCCAAATCTCCTGATAGCAGCGGAGTCCGGATGCCTTGGTGCTGACGGACCGGCAGACCGGGCCGGAAACAGTTTGGAACAGTTCTAATAACCTTCCGCGTGCCGCAGGCCACGGCTGCGATCTCCCGTCGTTTTCGCGAGCAGCTCATCTCGTGTATGTCTGCCCTCCCGCCGCGGCTCGTCCTGCGGTGGGGGATCGTTTTTCGATTGCGGTGGCATAATGTTGGGATTGCTGGAGCGGCTGGGGCTGCGTTTCGAGGATGCCGTCGAGGAGCGGCGCTTCGTTGATCAATTTGTTCATGGCAATACCGCCTGGACGCAGATCGCGATGCTGCTCGGTGCGCTCACCTTTGCCGGCTACACCTTGTGGGACTTCGTGCTCTATCCCGAGATCGTGCCAACGACGCTCGCGATCCGCGGCGGCACCGCCGTGCTGGTGCTGCTGCCGCTGACGGCGCTGCTGTCGACGCCGGCGCGCCGATGGGCGGAGCCGATCCATCTGGTCTATTGCGTGATCCCCGGCTGCGTGCTGCCGACGATCTACTGGGTGCTGCCGTCGGGCTTCACCTACTCCGCGGCCGGCATGATCATCGTCATCCTGTTCGTGTCCACCATGCTGCCGCTGCGTACCGGCTCCTACGCGATCTTCTGCGCGACGAGCTGGAGCGCGCTGGCGGTCGCCGAGAGTCTCGCGACGGAGCCGCTGCCGCCGGGCCTGCGCTTCATCGATCATTCGCTGGTCGGCAATGCCTGCCTGCTCTCGCTCTATGCGGTCGGGGCGCGGGAGTACCAGGCGCGCAAGCAGTTCCGCACTGCCGAGGCACTGCAGCGGGAGAAGGAGCGCTCCGAGACCTCGCTGCGCGATCTGCATGCCACGCAGGCCCATCTCGTGCAGGCAGAGAAGCTGGCCTCGCTTGGCCAGCTCGTCGCCGGCGTCGGCCATGAGGTCAGCACGCCGCTTGGGCTGGCGCTGACCACGTCGACGGCGATGGAAGGCGACGTCCAGGCGATCACGCGCATGCTTGGCGGCGGCCCGGTGCGGCGCTCGGATCTGGCGCGGGGCGTCGCGCGGCTGCAGCAGGGTCTGCACCTGACGACGCAGAGCCTGCATCGTGCCTCCGAGATGGTCCACAGCTTCAAGCAGGTCGCCGTCGACCAGGCCAACGAGGCGCTGCAGACCTTCGAGTTGCAAAGCTGGATGACCGATCACGTCGCCAAGCTCCGCCCGCTGCTGGTGCGCCAGGGACTGACGGTCGTGCTGTCCTGCCCGGAGGGCATCGTGCTCACCAGCTATCCCGGCGCACTCGGGCAGGTCATCAGCATCCTCGCCTTCAATGCGGCGACGCATGCCTATCCTGGCGACAGCAGCGGCGTCTTCACCGTGGAGGTCGCACAGCCCAGCGATGAGTCGGTGCGCATCGTCTGCGCCGATCAGGGCGTCGGCATGCGCGACCAGGTGCGCGGCCGGGTGTTCGACCCGTTCTTCACCACGCGCCGCGAGAAGGGCAATGCCGGCCTCGGCCTGCACATCGCCTTCAACCTCGTGGCATCCACGCTCGGCGGCCGCATCGAGCTCGACAGCCGGCCGCAGCAGGGCACGCGCATCACGCTGGACATTCCGCTGATCGGGCCGGGCAAGCCGGCCGAGCTGGAGCTCGCAGCAGCGCAATAGGCTCGGCCGCGCGCGCATCAACGACCGGTTCCAAGCGTTCAGAGTCCTCGGCACGCAGTCCCGGAAAACGAGACCCGCAGCGCTCCGTCCGCGGCTCGGGTGGAGCGCTTGTCACGCATCATATCGCGCACGATCATAATCACTCCGCGTCGATCGTGATCATCAAATGCGCAATGCCGCAGAGACGCCGCGACCTGCGCATCTCCGAACCAATTAGAACACTTCAACACCGCATGGCTTAGAGCAATTCAATCCGGCGCGTTGTGTCTTTCGCTGCACTGCGTTGCTAGACGTCGCATCAAGCTGACCGTTCCCTCGAACGGTGCGACGTGGAAGTGCAGTGAACGATGACGAAGTGTGAAGTCCGGCGCGATGCGCGCGCTCGTACCGGCATGCGTGGCGCGATTGCGCTCGTGAGTGCTCTGACCGCAGACATCCTCTGGTCCGCCTCTCCCGTGTTTGCGCAGGCGACGCTGCCGCCGGTGACGGTCGACGTGCCGGCGCCGAAGCGCAAGCCTGCGAGCGCCGCCAGCGCGCCGCAGCGCCAGGCGCGTGCGCTGCCGTCACGGCGTGCAATGCCGCCGCCGATGCCGACACGCGCGGAACGCGCCGCGGCAGAGGCCGCCGTGCTCGACGCTGCAAAGCTCAACTACCGCGCCATGCCGAGCGCGACCACGCTGCGCAGCGGCGCGTCGCCGCTCGACACCGCGCAATCCGTCAACGTCGTGCCCGAGCAGGTCATCAGGGACCAGTTGCCGCGCAACATCGACGATGCGCTCGCCAATATCAGCGGCGTCACCCAGGCCAACACGCTCGCCGGCACGCAGGATGCCGTGATGCGGCGCGGCTTCGGCGACAACCGCGACGGCTCGATCATGCGCAACGGCCTGCCGCTGGTGCAGAGCCGCAGCCTCAATGCGGCCGTGGACAGCGTCGAGGTGCTGAAGGGCCCGGCGTCGCTGCTCTACGGCATCATGGATCCAGGCGGCATCGTCAACACCATCGGCAAGCGCCCCGAGTTGTATCAACACGGCTCGGTCACCCTGCTCGGCTCGGCCTACGCCAACGGCAGGACCGGCGCCGACGGCACGCTCGACGTCACCGGCCCGATCGGCGATGGCGGCCTCGCCTATCGCTTCATCGGCTATGGCGTCAGCGAGGACTATTGGCGAAATTTCGGCCGCCATCGCGAGATGCTGGTGGCGCCGTCGCTCGCCTGGTATGGCGAGACGACGACCGTGCAATTGAACTACGAGCATCGCGAGTTCATCACCCCGTTCGATCGCGGCACGGCCTTTGTCAACGGCGCGCCGCTGGCAATCCCCGCGACGCGGCGGCTCGACGAGCCCTTCAACAACACATGGGGGCAGTCCGACCTGGTCCAGGCCTCGGTCGAGCAGAAGCTCAACGACGATTGGAAGCTCACCGCGGCCTACAGCTACAACACCGAGAGCTCCAGCGCCAACCAGCTGCGCATCACCGCGATCGACGCCAAAGGCCAGGAGACCCGCAGCAATGATGGCACCTGGGGCTCGCTGAGCCGGGTCAGCTACGGCACGTCCTATATTCAAGGCGCCTTCTGGCTCGGCGGCCTGCGCAACGAGGTGCTGTTCGGCGGAGATGCGCAATATCGCACGATCTATCGCCAGGACCTGATCCGCGACAAGGTCACGAGCGTGTTCAATGTCTACAACCCGGTCTACGGGCTGATCCAACCCGGCACGCTGGTCTCGGCCAGCGACAGCGACCAGACCGACAAGCTCGGCCAGTATTCGCTGTTTGTGCAGGACACGCTGCATCTCACCGACAAGCTCTCCTTCGTCGGCGGCGTGCGCTACATGGACTACGAGCAGATCGCCGGCCGCGGCCGACCGTTCAAGGCCAATACCGACGTCGCCGCCGACACCGTGCTGCCGCTCGGCGGCGCCATCCTCAAGCTCAACGACCAGCTCTCGCTCTATGCCAGCTACACGCAGTCGCTGAAGCCGAACTCGACGATCGCGCCGCTCACCGGCGGCGTCGTACTCGGCTCCAACATCGCGCCCGAGCAGGGCACGGCGTGGGAGACCGGCTTCAAGTTCGATCTCGACAAGAGGCTGTCTGGCACCGTCGCGGTCTACGACATCGACAAGCAGAACGTGCTGGTGTCGCAGACCAATGCCAGCAGCGTCGTCGAATACACCACCGCCGGCAAGGTGCGCTCGCGCGGCGCCGAGGTCGACGTCACCGGCAAGATCGCCGAGCACTGGACCATGATCGGCAGCTACGGCTACACCGATGCCAGGGTCACGGACGACCCGGTCTATCGCGGCAACCGGCTGCAGAACGTCGCGCTCAACACCGCCTCGCTTTACCTCGTCTACGAGTTCGGCACGGCGCTGCCCGGCCAGCTCAGGCTCGGCGGCGGCGCGCGCTATGTCGGCGACCGCGCCGGCGACGCCGCCAACAGCTTCGTGCTGCCGTCCTACGTCGTCGCCGACGTGTTCGCGAGCTACGAGACCAGGCACCATGACCTGCCGGTGATCTACCAGCTCAACGTCAAGAACCTGTTCGACAACGTCTACTACCCCTCGGCCAACAGCGCGCTGACCGTCGCGGTCGGCGATGCGAGGCGGGTGTCGCTGTCGGCCACGGTGAAGTTCTGAGAAGGAGAAGCGTGCGTGACGTCCTTCATCAAACCGGCGCTGCTGCAGATCCACTCTGTCCTGGGTCTTGCGGCCGCGCTGATCCTCTCCTTCATGGGCATCACCGGCGCGATCATGAGTTTCGAGGACGAGATCCAGGCCGGTCTCAACGCCAGACTGTCCCACGTCGCGCCGCGTTCGGAAGCGCCGCTTTCGCCCGCCGAGCTGATGGCGCGGCTGCAGGCCGACCCGGCGATCGGCAAGGTCTCCGCGATCACGCTGTCGCGCGATCCCTCCGCCGCCGCGCGCGTCCGCTTCGCGCGCAAGGATGACGGCGGCCATCCCTCCTCGCTGCTGGTCGATCCCTATGACGGCCGCGTGCTCGGTGAGCCCCGCGGCGAGGCGTTCTTCACGACCGTGCGCCACCTACATCGCTGGCTGCTGCTGCCCGGCGACGGCAACGGCGCCGGCCGGCAGATCACCGGCGCCGCCGTGCTCGGCCTCGTCGTGCTGCTGATCACGGGCATCGTGCTGCGCTGGCCGCGCCGCGCCACGAGCGCGAACGCATGGCTGAAGCCGCAGCTCGGACTGAGCGGACGCGGCCTGCATCGCTCGCTGCACAGCGTGATCGGCACATGGGTGCTGCCGGTCTACCTGGTGATCGCGCTGACCGGGCTGTCCTATTCCTACGCCTGGTACAAGGCCGGGCTGACCGCGCTGCTCGCGCCGGCGACATCAGGAGCATCGATGCCCGGCAAAGCTCCGCGCGAGGGCCGCTCCGGGTCTGCGGACGCGAAGCCTGTCGCGCTCGATCTGGTGTGGGCCACGTTGCGCGAGCAGATCGGGGATCGCTTCGCGGTGATGCAGCTCACCTTGCCGGCGGCCGCCGGCGCGGCGGTGCGCGTGCGCGCCTGGCCGAGCGAGGCCCATGACGGCCGGCGTGACGAATTCCGTATCGACGGCGCGACGGGCCGGCTGCTCGCGGCCGAGCGTTACGCCGACAAGACCGCCGGCGAGCGCGTGCTCGCCCGCATCCTGGATATCCACCGCGGCAGCATTCTCGGCTGGCCCGGCCAGCTCGCCTTCATGCTCGCTGCCGCGCTGATGCCGCTGTTCGCCGTAACGGGCACGCTGCTCTATCTGTCGCGGCGGCGCTTGCGGCGGCCGGCGCAGCCGGCACGCGCCATCCAGCTCGTTCCGGGCGAATGAGGCCGCGCGCTCAGGCCACGGCGCGGGCCCGCGACGCGCGACGGATCGCGTTGGCGGCGATGATGATATGCAGCAGCAGCGACAGGCCGAAGCCGAGCGCATGCTGCGCCGCTGTGGCCGGGATCGTCAGCACGGTGACGAGGCCGAGCGGAATGAACAGGACGATGCCGGTGACGAGGCCAGGATTGTAGCCGCGAAAACGCAGCGCCGGGCCGATATGGCCGAGCGCGTTGACGAGCATCAGATAGGGCGCGACCAGCGCCCAGGCCGGGCCGGCGATCCAGGCGACGTAGAGCGCAATCAGGTCGATGCCCCAGACCGCGCCGCAATTGACCCAAAGCACGTCGCCGGTGGTCAGCGCCTCGCGGCCGCCGAACATCACGGTGTTGACGAAGCTGCGGAAGCGGTCGCCGGTGTGCTCCTCGACCTGGTGGATCATGTAGCCCGGCGAATGCAGGAAGATCAGCAGCAGCGCGAGCGGCCAGTCGGCCGCCAGCAGCGGCACCAACGCCAGCAGCGCCGCGGCCATGAACACGGCGCCGGCAACCCAGTGACGGGTGAGAAGCTCCAGCATCACCTAGTGATGCGCGAGTCGGCCGAACTTGCCAAGCCGGGTTGCCCCGGAGCGACGCCGCCTGCTCCGGGAGGCTGCGGCCTGATGTCCCATCGCAGCCGCCAAACCTTGCGGGGCGCGGCGCGACCTACTTCAGCAGCACCAGGCATTCGCCGGCCGGCGCGGCGTTGGCGCGGGCAGTGTCGCGATCGAGCCTGCCGGCCATCACCAGCGGCCTGACACGCTCGACGATGACGTCCTTGACGACGCTGTCCGGGCCGATGGCCGGCGCAGACGCGTCGTAGATCTGCTTCGCCACAGGCGACAGCTTGGCGGCACAGCTGTCGGCGGCGGCGCGGTTGCCGGCCAGCGCGGCCTGCGACAGAAGACATTGGGAGACGGCGATGAATGTGACAAACGGGAATGCGACGCGCAGCATGGCAATCAGTCCTTCGTTCAAATGAGGTTCAGCCCGGCGCAAGCAGGCCCGGTCCGGAGCACATCCACTCATTGTCCGGCAGCCTGCATGCGGGCTCTGATCTAACCCGAGCCGGCAGCAACGCCTACTCGATTTCGCCCGTCCGCCAGCCGAGGTCCAGACCGTGCAGCAAGCTCCTGAAATACTTCGAAAAACCCCGGTGCAGAAGCGCACGCGGCAGACCCTCGACGTGATCTTCGAGGCAACCGCTCAACTTCTGCAGAGCGGCGGCGGCAAGGGCCTGAGCACGAACGCCATCGCCGAGCGCGCGGGCTTCTCGATCGGCACGCTCTACAGCTATTTCAGGGACAAGACCTCACTGTTGCGGGCGCTGGTGCTGCGCGAGTTCGCTCGCCAGGAGGCGGAGTTCGGGGAGGCGCTGGAGGCGCATCGCGGGCTTGGACGCGAGGCGATCGTGCGCGCAGCGGTGCGCCAGGGCTTCGCCCCGTTCGCCGGCCGTCACCGTGTGCGGCGCTATCTGCTCGGCCTGCTGGGCAATGACGCGGAGCTGCAGAAGGCGCTGCACGAGATGGTGGACCGCATGACCGAACGGCTGATCCAGACGGTGGGATTGCGGAGCGAGGCGATGCCGGCCGCGCGGCGCTTCATCCTGGTCCGCGCTGCGCTGGGCCCGATCCGGGCTGCCCTCATGCGCGAGCATCGCCTCGTCGGCACGCGCGAGCTCGAGGACGAACTGGTGCGGCTGATGCTGTTCCTGCTGGAGCCGGATCCCGCCAGATCGTCATGAGAGCCGTCACGAGGGGCGGTCGGGCTTCGCGGCCGCCAGCCGCTCCGCGAGCTTCCTCAAGGCCTCCTCCGAGGCCGGCCGGCTCTGGAACTCGCGGATCGCGCGCGACAGCTCCTGATCCGACATCGGATGCGCCGGCTGCTTGATGCGGCCGTCGGCGAGGGCAGCTGCGATGGTTTCGATATGCGGCCCCGTGCCACCGAACAATTGGCGGAGCCGGGAGAGGAACGCGATGTGGGGCACGGCTGTTCTCCCGATGCGGCGACCGGCAACTTCGACCGCATCTGCTGAAAGCCACCTTAGTCGGCATCGCCGGCTCCGTCGTCTCATTTGATACAAAACAGCGCCCGGACGGTACGATTTTCATGGATGCGGACCGGATCGTCACCGAGAAGCTCAGGGAGCATTCGAAGCTGACCGGCGAGGACATCGCCGAGATCCGGCATTTCAGCTTCGCTTTGCGCGAGCTTGCCGATCAGGAGGACCTCATCCGCCAGGGCGACGAGCCGGACCGTTCCGTCGTCGTGATCTCCGGATGGGTGGCGCGCTATCACCTGCTGTCCGGCGGCCAGCGGCAGTATCTCTCCTTTCACATGCCGGGCGACTGGCCCGACGCCCAGGCGCTGTTCCTCAACCGCATGGATCATGCCGTCTGCGCGATCGGGCCGGCGGTGGTGGCGAGCATTGCGCATAAGGAGCTGACCCGCGCGATCAGCCGGCGGCCGACGCTCGGCTTTGCGATCTGGCGCGAGACGCTGATCGATGCGTCGATCTTCCGCGAGGCCATCACCAACAACAGCGCGCGGAGCAAGCCGGCGCGCATGGCGCACATGTTCTGCGAACTGTTCTATCGCGCCCGCGCGCTCGGACACGTCCGGGACGATCAGTTGCAGTTGCCGGTCAGCCTCGTGCAGCTCGGCGAGGCGCTGGGCATGGCGATCGCGACGGTCAACCGCACGCTGCTCGAGCTGCGCGCCAGCCGCGCGGTCGATTTCCGCAGCGGCATGCTGACGGTGCACGACTGGACGCGGCTATGCGCGATCGGCGAGTTCGATCCCGGCTATCTGCACCTGAAGAAGCAGCCGCGCTGAGGCACAGGTCTCAGCGCGGCGAAGTACGTGGGCTCGTCGAGCCCACCTCTCGCGCCGCCTCAGGTCAGGCGGCGACCTTGGTGATCAGCTTGACCGCGTAGGCGTAGGGCCCGTTCGGGCTCTTCTCGGCGATCCAGGCGCAATGCCAGTCGGAGCCGTAGCGCAAGCCCGTGTCCCATCCCGAGCCGCCGCCGTGCTCGTTGTCCCACGACCAGGCCTTGCGGTCCTTCTGAGGATCGGAAGGGAAGCTGCTGCCGCTGTAGACGGAGATCTGCCCCTGCTGCGCGCGGAACGGCGCGTTCGTGCTCCATTTGAGCCACAGATTGCCCTGCTCCTCGTAGGACGTGAGCGACCATTGGTAGGGCGCCGAGACGGTCTGCGGATTGGTGCTGGTGGCCGAGGTCTGCTCAATGACTGCCATGATGGTCTCCGTTCAAAATGAGATGAAAAATCTTCACGATACTGGCTGCCCAAAAAGACAACCATTGCTTGCATATCCGACGAAACTCGCCTCGGCAACAAGCCTCCCTCGCACAACGGCGTGATCGCGCGGCGGGCGTCGCGTTCAGCAGCGGCCGCAGGTCACTGCGCTCAGATGCAGAGACCGATCACCTTGATGCTGAGGTGGCAGTCCTTGCCGGAGGATGCCGGCGGCTTGGCGCCCCAGCGCGTCACCGGCCTGGCGTCGCCCTTCCCGGATCGTGTCGCCGTCTGCGCGACCACGGCCTTGCCCTTGCTCTTCGGAGCGCCCTTCGGCTTCTCGGTGTCGTAGTCGCCCGCGATCACCATCGCCCAATAGGTGCGCTTGCCGCTGGCATTCCTTGCGCTGGCGATGCCGACCTTGGTCGCCTTCGGCAGCAGCAGGTTCTTGCGGTGCCCCGCCGAGTTGATCCACTGCCCCAGCGTCTTGTCGAAATTGTCATAGCCGTAGGCGATGTTCTCGGCGGCGCGGCCGGCCTTCGACGGCGCGACGCGGCGGGTGAAGGGAGCGAGCACCTCGTGGCTGAGATCGTCCTTATCGGCCATCGCGCGCGCCTGCTCCATCGCGATGCGGTCGAGCGTCGCGTCGCGCGTCACGCGGCCTTCGCCATGGGCGAGCCGGAACGCCGAGATCTGGTCGGCCGGCGCGGCGTCGCCGGCCCGCGCCGCGGACGCTGCGGTCGTGGCGAACAGCGCCGCGATCAGGAGAGTGCGGAAGCCGCGCAGCATGAGATGAAGCATCGGCATGCTAGTCCACCCTCTCGAGCGCATAGACGTCGATCGTCGGCTCCTCATAGGGATGCGCACTGCGGATCGCCTGGATCACGGACCTCAGCCTGTCCCCGGCGCACACGGCCTCGATGCGCTCCTCCTCGACCGTCTCGAGCCGGCCGACCGCGCCGATCGCCGGGTTGGCGCCGGCGAGCGGACGAAACCGGCCGGTGCCCTTCGAGGTAAACGAACAATGATCATAGTTGCCGATGCGGCCGGCGCCCGCCTCGCCCATCGCGTGGCGCACGGCGTCACCCGCCGCTTCCGGGACATGGACGACGATCTTGTAGGTCTTCATGCGGGCCTGGATCCGGACGTCGATCACACGGCCGTTACCATCGCGGCGCCGCCGGCGCAATTTTCAGCGGCTCACGGGCAGTCACAATCACGCCAACGCCGGCGCCGGTGAGCAGCCATTCCGAAACACGCCTTGTGCGACGCAGCAAACCCGATATCTATCGGTACTCTCTCCCGCATTCCCAACACCTTGGAAGGCCCGCGCCTTGGCTGATACCAGTGCCGACACCATCGAGATCGTCCGCCACCGGCCGATGGGCTTCACCGAATTCGTCATCGTGGTCGCGGCGATCATGGCGCTCAATCCGCTGGCGATGGACATGATGCTGCCGGCGCTGCCGAACATCGGCGCCTCGTTCCATATCGACGTCGCCAACCGGCTGCAGACGGTGCTGTCGGCCTTCGTCATCGGCTTCGGCCTCGGCCAGTTCGTGATCGGCCCGCTGTCCGACAGCTTCGGCCGGCGCCCGGTGCTGATCGGCGGCATGGTGCTGTATGCGGTCGCCAGCCTGCTCGCGATCGCCGCCCCGTCCTTCGAGATGCTGCTGCTGGCGCGCGCGCTGGAAGGCCTCGGCACCGCGGCGACGCGCGTGATCGCGACCTCGATCGTGCGCGACTGCTATGCCGGCCGCCGCATGGCGAGCGTGGTCTCGCTGGCGATGATGGTGTTCATCGCCATTCCCGTGATCGCACCGTCGTTCGGCCAGGCCGTGATGCTGCTGACGCAGTGGCGCGGCATCTTCGTGGTGCTGACCTTGTACGGCATCGTCACCTTGCTGTGGACCGCGATGCGGCTGCCCGAGACGCTGCCCGAGAGCGAGCGCAAGCCGTTCTCGGTCAAGGAGATCATCGCGGCCTTCCGCAACACCCTCACCAACCGCCAGACGCTCGGCTATGCGCTCGCCGCGAGCGGCATCTTCGGCGCCGTGCTCGGCTATGTGCTGTCCTCGCAGCAATTGTTCACCGGCGTCTATCATCTCGGCCGCTACTTCCCGCTCGCCTTCGCGGCGATCGCGGTGACCATCGCTGTCGCCGGCTTCCTCAACGCCCGCCTCGTCGGGCGGCTCGGCATGCGCATGATCTCGCATGGCGCGCTGGTCGGCAGCGTCGTCATCGCGCTGGCCTGTTTCAGCGCGGCGGTTCTCGGCATGCTGCCGCTGTGGCTGTTCATGCTGCTGTCGGCGGGCATGATGTTCACGTTCGGCCTGATGTTCGCGAACTTCACCGCGCTGGCGATGGAGCCGCAGCGCGCCAATGCCGGCACCGCGTCCTCGCTCTACGGCTCGATCACGACCCTGCTCGGCATGGCCGCCGGCGCCGTCGTCGGCCAGGCCTTCGACGGCAGCGCGCTGCCGTTCGCGGCGGGCTTCCTGGCCTGCACGTCGAGCGCGCTGGTCATCGTCCTGATCACCGAGAAGGGCCGGCTGTTCCACGGCCATGGCAAGCCGGTCTAGATCTGAGGCATTTGGCTGATCCGAGCGGTCAGCCACGCTCTCGTTTCGCCTCGCTCCATCGGGAGAGGTCGGTGCGTAGCTCCGGTTGATGGGCCGCGTCCTTCGGCACGGAGATTTTGATCGGTCGCACGGGCAGACTGCGTTGCATTTGCTACACACAACTTCTTCTGCCAAGGTTGGTAACTTGGCATGCCGATACTGTGCGTGAAGACCTCCGGGACATCACCAGAATGCTGATGGGACATTCGGTGTCCGCGAGTGAAGGCTCAATCAATGGACACCGTCTACGTGATCCTGCTGATCACGACCCTCGTTCTGGGGTTCGTCGCAACCGTCCTATGGGGGCCAGACTTTGAGTGGTTTGGGCGCGATGTTGAGGCCGCTTACATCTTCAAGCTGGTCAGCGTCGGGCTGATCGTGTTCTTCCTGATCGCGATCACCTTCGGCCTCATCTGAGACCTCATAAACCCCAACGGCGCGGTACCCCGGAGGCGGCTAGTCACGATGAACGCATCATCGATTGCGTCTGATGCAATCCGTCCTCGCCCAATGGGAGAAGCAGACATCCGCCGCCGCACCGATCCCGCCAGTTCTCAGATGCAGGGTCCCTGGCCGCGCTGCGGGCACAGCTTGAGCACGCTCGACAGCGTCAGCAGCAGGCGCGCGCTGCGCGTCGTGTTGTCGGGGGCGCGGTAGCTGAGCGGCGCGGCGACGCCGAGATCGGCGCGCCAGTCGTTCGGGAACGTGAAGCGGATCCCCGCTCCCGCCGACGTCAGCGCCACGCCGTCGGACGGCCGGAAGCCGTCGTTCCAGGCGAGCCCGGCATCGAAGAAGCCGTAGAGCTGGTAGCTCGTGAGATATTGCCAGTTCGGCTTCTGCTCGAAGCGGACCTCGAACGTGCCGGCGACGCCATTGTCGCCGCTGATCTCGGCGCTGCCATAGCCGCGGCCATAGGCGAGGCCGCCGAGATAGAACTGCTGCGAATTGTACAGCGGACCCGAAGCGAGCTGGCCGGCGGCCGCGAGCTTCAGCGACCACGCCTCGGACAATGTCTGATAGCGCGCGAACCAGCCGTTGAAGACCGAGAAGCTCGGCGAGGCGCCCGCGCGCGACGCAAGGGGATCGTCGAGCGGCGTCGCCCCGAACGCGTTCAGGCCCTGCCGGTACGCCGCCGTCAGGTAGCTGTCGCCGCCGACATCATCCTTCCAGCGGTAGTCGGCGGTGAAGGTCAGCGTCCGCACGCGATCGCGATACCAGATGCCGAACAGGTCGCGCTCGGTCACGTCGCTGAAGGCAGCCGCGAGATTGAGCTTCAGCGAGGCGCGCTGCGACTGGATCGGCACGAGGCCGCCGCGCAGCTCGAGCGTCTCGGTCACCGTGTTGTCGTTGAACAGCCGTCTTCGGTCGCCCGGCCGCACCTCGCTGTACAGCGCGGAGGCGCCGACATAGGCGCCGTCGGTGCCGACCGGCACCTCATAGGACAGCCGGCCGAAGGCGAGCTGGCGCGGATCTCCCGGCGTCGTCGACAGGTTGGCGGTGAGCGTGTCGCCCGGCAGCAGATAGGAGTTGAAGGCGGCCGTGGCGTAGTTCTGCCAGGGACCGATGGTCGATGAGCCCAAATTGTCGACGCCGGCGAAGCCGTAGACGTGCCAGGTCTGCAGCTCGATCACCAGGCGGAACCGGCCGGTGGTGCCGCCGATCTCCTCCAGCGCGGAATCGACCAGACGGACGCCGCCGCGGCCGTTGATCAGCAGCAACTGCCGCTCCAGCGTCTCCAGCCGGGAGGGTTGCTCGGCCAGCACGGGGGCGAGCATCGGCCGGATGCCGAACTCTTCCGCGCCGGCGCCCTTCAAGGTCACCTCGGTGATGCTGCCTTCGAGGATCTGGATCCGCACCCGGCCATCGCGGATGTCCTGCGGCGGTACGATCGCACGGCTGAGATGATAGCCGGCGGCGCGGTACTGATCGCTGATCGCGGTCGTGATCGCCGCGAGGTCGGCCTGCGACACCGGCTTGCCGAGATAGGGCTGATAGCTCGCGGCGAGCTGCTCGGCGGGCAGCGCGGACGCCCCCGTCAGCGTGACGCCGCGCATGGTGAACAAGGGCTTGCGATCGCCGCCGCCCTGGGGCGCGAATTGCGGCGCACGCGGCCGCGGCGGCGGCTGCGTCAACCGCGACTGCTGCTCGTCGAAATAGCGCTCGGTCTGCCGCGGATCGAAGCCCGGCTGGCTGACCTGCTGAGCGTGGACCGTCGCTGCAAACAGCGATGCGGACAGGGAAATGCCGGCGGCGATCACGGCTCCATGCAGCCGTCGCGAGCCGTGCGGTCCGGCCGCGACGTCGCGCCAACCCGCAGTCCTCCCAGTTCCGTCGACACAACCAGCGCGCATGCCTCGTTTCTAGTTTGTTAAGGTCAACGAAGCGTAAATGCGTGAGGGAAACGCGGCTGCAACTCCTAAGGGTCTCTTGAAACATTTCGATTAGTTTCAAAAGCCGCCAACGACGCGAGTTCGTGCCATGTCATTCAAGCGCTTCCTGATCCCGGGACTGATCGCCGCGTGCCTTTTCGGTGCGGCGCCGGCCGCACTCGCGGCCGACGGTGAGCCGTGGCTGGTGAGCAAATCGTCCGGCGAGGTCTGGGTCACCACCCAGGGCGCAGCGCAGGTGTCCCTCGGTCGCGAGGACCCGCTGAAGCCAGGCGATACGATCCGGACCGGGCCGACCGGCCGCGTCCGCCTGACCCGCGGCGCCGAGACGATCGTGATCGCGCCGAACTCCGAGGTCGGCCTGCCCACCGCGGCCAGGGACGGCATGGCGACCACCATCCTGCAGCGCGCCGGCTCGATCCTGCTCGACGTCGAGAAGCGCAACGTCCAGCATTTCGAGGTCGAGACGCCCTATCTCGCCGCCGTCGTCAAGGGCACGCAGTTCAGCGTCACGATCTCCGGCCGCAGCACCAAGGTCGAGGTCAGCCGCGGCCAGGTGCAGGTGTCGGACTTCAAGACCGGCCAGATCGCCCAGGTGATGCCGGGTCAGGCCGCCACCGCCTTTGCGACCGGCCGCTCCGGCCTCAGCCTGTCCGGCGCCGGCACCTTCAGCCCGATCGAGCAGGGCCCGCCGCGCGCCTCCACCATCGATCGCGTTCCGGTGCCGCGCGACGGCCTGCAGGCGCCGCGCGAGGCCAAGGGCAGCGTGATCCACGCGCTGAACGTCAACGGCCCGCCCGCGCGTCCGGGCACAACGGTCGCCGCTCAGCGGCATTCTGCGACCGGATTCGGCGGCGCGAAGCCCGGCGTGGTGCGGATCTCGTCATCGATCGGCGAGGTCAATTTGAACATCCAGAAGGCGACGCGCGGCCTCGCCCATGGCGCCCACGCGCCGGCCGCCGGTGGAGGACGAAGCTCCGCCTGGAATGACGCGCGCGGCAACAGCGGCAATGCGACGAGCAACTCGGCCATCGCGAGCGGCACGTCGGGAGATTCCTCGATCGCAGCTGCCGTCACCGCGGCGGTCGGCTCGCCAAGCGGATCCGCCAGCGCCAATGCAGCCGGCAATGGCGACGCCGGCAACGGCAATGCCAATGGTGGCAGCCGCGGCAGCAACAATGGCGGTAACGGCAACAACGGCCAGGGCAACGATAGCCAAGGCAACAACGGCAATGGCAACGGTAACAGCGGTAACGGAAATAGCGGCAACGGCAACAGCGGCAACCATGGCAACGGCAACCACGGCAATGCCTACGCCTACGGTCACAGCAAGAACTAGTGAGTCCCGCTCGAGCGTCACGCCTGCGTCATGCGCCGTCATGGGGGAGCGCGGGCTCGCAGGGTTCCATGGCTCTGCGGTCGGAGCGGGATGAGGTCGGGATCGGGAACGCGGGCGTCGACGTGGCACGCAGATATTCGGGAGAGGGCATGTTCAGGCGGTTCATGCCGCATATTCTGGTCGTTGTTGCGCTGCTGACGGTCGGCCTGTCGGGGGGCCACGAGCTGTTGAGCAACGCCCTCGTCGATCTGCGCTTACGCCTCGACACCCGCCCCGCCAGCGGCGAGATCGCGGTGGTCGCGATCGACCCGCGCTCGATCGAAGCCATCGGCGTCTGGCCGTGGCCGCGGAGCCAGCATGCGCGCCTGCTCGAGCAGTTGCAGCGCGCCGGCGTGCGCGACGTCGCCTTCGACGTGGATTTCAGCACGCCGTCCGACGCGGCCGGCGATCAGGCCTTCCTGACCGCGCTGCAGAATGCCAAGAGCTCGGTCGTGTTGCCGGCCTTCAGGCAGCTCGATGCGGCCGGGAAGGACACCGCCATTCACCTCAACCGGCCGCTGCCGCAATTCGAGCAGCTCGCATGGTCGGCCTTCGTGAATATCGAGGTGGCGCGCGATGGCCGTGTCAGAAGCTACGCTTTCGGCGAATATTGCGAGACCGGCGGGGGCAAAACCTTCCTGCAGTCCATGGGCGCGTTCCTCGCCGGCAGCGATGCGGTCAAGGACAGCTCCTTCCTGGTCGACTACGGCATCGATCTGTCGTCGCTGCCGCGGGTGTCGTATGTCGACGTCCTCCGTGGCGACGCGGCGGCGCTGGCCCGGATCAAGGACAAGCGGGTGATCGTCGGCGCCACCGCGATCGAGCTCGGCGACTATTACAGCGTGCCGAACGGCCGCGTCCTGCCCGGCGTCATGCTGCAGGCGCTGGCGGCCGAATCGATCATTCAGCACCGCACCCTGCTCTCGACGTCGACGGCGGCCACCCTGGGCGGCCTGCTGCTGATCGTCATCATCATGCTGGCGAGCTGGCGGCACCTCTCGGCGGCGCGGCGCGCGCTGCTGATCGCCATGATCAGCGTCCTGATCGAGGCCGTGGCGCTGCTGCTGCACGACCGCTACGCCCTGGTGCTCGACACCTCGATGCTGCAGATCGCGCTGGTCGCCTATCTCGCGGCCACGGCCCTCGACGAGATCGACTTCCGCGGCCTGCTGCGGCACGTCGCCGAGAGCCGTTTCGAGCGGATCGCGATGTCGATCGGCGACGGGCTGGTCTGTACCGACCGCAACCGGCGGATCACGGTGTGGAATCCGGGCGCGGTCGCGATCTTCGGCTATGGCGCCGACGAGATCATCGGCCAGCCCTTTGCGCGTCTGCGCGCCGACGGCAGCGATGCGCATGACCTGTTTCCGCAGCAGGAGGCGGCGCTGCCGGCGACATTGATGCCCGGCGGATCCACCATCGAGTTCGACGGCCGGCGCAAGGACGGCGAGGTGTTTCCGGTCGAGGCGAGCTTCTCCGCCTGGCAGGGTGCCGACGGCCTGCAATATGGCGTGATCCTGCGCGACATCTCGGCGCGCAAGCGCGAGGCCGAGCGCATCCGCTACCTCGCCGAGCACGACACGCTGACCGTGCTGATCAACCGCAACACGCTGCAGAGCGAGCTCGCCGCCATGATCGCGACCGCGGATGCCGCGTCCGACCGCGTGGCGCTGCTGGTGATCGGGCTCGATGCCTTCCAGCGCATCAACGACATGCTCGGCCACGCCTTTGGCGACAGCGTCTTGCGCGCGGCGGCCGAGCGGCTCCGCACCGAGATCGGCAGCATGGGCCGCGTCGCCCGGCTCAGCGGCGACGAGTTCGCCGTCGCCATTCCCTGCTCCGCCATCGGCGGCACCGTGGCCGAGCTCGCCGATCATCTGTCGCATTTGTTCGAGGCGCCGCTGGACGCGGGCACGCGCCAGCAGCGCGTCAAGGTCACCCTCGGCGTCGCGGTGCATCCCGAGGGCGGGCACTCGGCAGACGAGCTGCTCAGCAATGCCCACCTTGCCCTCTGTCGCGCCAAGACGGACCGGCGGGGCAGCCATGTGCTGTTCGAGAGCGCCATCCGCCACGAGCTCGAGCAGAGATTGACGCTGGAGGCGGAGCTTGCGCTCGCCGTCGAGCGGAACGAATTCGAGCTGTTCTACCAGCCGCAGGTGGAGCTGTTGGACGGCCGCGTGATCGGCGCCGAGGCGCTGATCCGTTGGCGTCACCCGACCCGCGGCCTCGTGCCTCCCGGTGATTTCATTCCGGTCGTCAACACCTCGCATCTTTCCGAGGCGGTTGCGACCTGGGTCATGGCCACCGCCTGCCGGCAGGCGCGGGACTGGCAGCTCGCCGGCCACGACATTCGCGTCGGCGTCAACCTCTCGCCGTCCCAGTTCCAGTCCGGCGACCTCGCGGCCTTCGTCAGCAAGCTGCTCACCTCGACCGGCCTGTCGCCGCGCCTGCTCGAGCTCGAAGTCACCGAGGACATCCTGCTGCACGACGAACCCGGCGTGCTGCAGACGTTCAACCGGCTGCAGGCACTCGGCGTCAGCCTGGTGTTCGACGATTTCGGCACCGGCTATGCAAGCCTGAGCTATCTGAAGAAATTCCCGCTCGACGGTCTGAAGATCGACCGTTCCTTCGTGCGCGACGTGCTGACCCAGGCCGACGACGCGGCCATCGTCGGCTCGACGGTCAGCCTGAGCAAGCAGCTCGGCCTGTCGGTGATCGCCGAGGGCATCGAGAACGCGGCGACGGCCGAGTTCCTGCTGCGGCTCGGCTGCGAGCAGGGACAAGGCTATCACTTCGGCAAGCCGATGCCGGCAGCGGATTTCACGCAGCGGTTCCTGCAGGTGCACGAGGACACACGCCAAGCCGGCGCGGCGTGAGGTGAGATGGCGGGATTGATGCGAGCGGATGGGCCATGCGTGTTCACGCTCGCATCTCTCGCGTGTCGAGCACTAATCCACCGTTATGTCCGGGCGCCCAGTTCAAGGTTGGGCCCATGCGAGCGCCTGACTCACTGATCCGTCATGGCCGGGCTTGACCCGGCCATCCAGCTCCTTGAACGGCTTTCCGTTGAAGGGATGGATGCCCGGGACAAGCCCACGGCTGTCCGGTTCAGCTTCCGCATATTGCGAGGCTCAACTGTTGTGGGTTTTTGGCAAGTTGGGGTGGCCCCGTGAGCAATTGATCGATGGGGCGGCGATGCATGAGGTTGGTGCGGACCAATCTGGCAAAGACCAAGGGGCTTTGGATTGCCTTCTGAAGGTCTTGCGCGAGGCGAAGCAAGAGGAAGGCGATCAGGGCAACGGCGATCTGGATACGAACGGCGTTCTCAGAAGTCCCGAGGAACCTGGTGATCTTGAGGGTCTGCTTGACCCAACGAAAGAACAACTCGATGGCCCAGCGGCGACGATAGAGGTCGGCGATCTCTTGAGCGCTGGCATCGAGGTCGTTCGACAGGATGCGCAGGATCTTTCCCGTTTCCAAGGTGACGCGCACTTCGCGCACCGCAGTCTGCATTGGATTGCGGCGGCTGTAGGCTTGGCGTTGTGGAAGGAAGCCGATGCGGTCGGAGAGGATGTTGCCATCCGCGATGACAGGCAACTCCTCCACGACCCGCAGCGGCGTATTGGATTTGAACCGGGTCACGATTCGACAACCGGCGGCGTCCAGTTGAGCCCACCAAGCATATTCATAATAGCCGAGATCGAAGACGTAGGTTGCTCCCGGCTCGATGGGCATCTGATGCGCTGCAGTATTGTCGTTGACGTTGGCTCCGCTGATTGCCGCATAAATCGGCCGGTCGGCGTCGGCATCATAGATCACATGCACCTTGGCACCGCAGACACCGGTAGAGAACCGTGCCCAGCCAGCGCTGGCTTCTGTCAGCCGTACGCTGGTCGAATCAATCAAATACGTCGTCTCGGCAAGCTTGCGGCGTAACCGGCGATGGGCCTGCTTCATCATGATGGCCAACAGGGCGGCAAACATCTCCGCAGGCCGATTCATATTGGCGTCCGCGAAAGTCGAGCGGCGGACAGGGCCCCCACCCAGGTGATAAAGCCGCGCGGTGTGGCTCGACAGCCCGGTGACAATCTCACGCAGACTGGAAGCCCCCGAAAGCTGACCGTACAGCAGCGCCACAAATTGGTCTTTGGTGGAAAGCCGTCGAATCCGCGCGTCCGTGCCATGCTCGTCCACAAGCGCCTCGAAGCGATGCCAGGGGACCAACTTCAGAATGTCTCGGAATACTGTATTCTGATGCGGCATGGCGGGACCTTCCTGGTGTGTCTCGAACATTTGGCGATGCTCAAGACCGCAGAAGAATCCACGCCATGCACCATGTCCAGTCTGTCTGAACCGGACAGCCGTGGGTCAAGCCCGGGCATGACGAGCTGACGAGCGGGTGCCACGGACGAACGAGAGAGTGCGATGAGCGCTTCGCGCTCAGCCCTTCTTGCCGCCCTTGCCTTCGCTCTCGAGCGCCTTGCGCACCGCCTTGAACTCCTCGCGCGAGCCGGCGTCGACGCGCGGAAAATGCAGGTCCAGGCCATCCAGCGCGGCGACGATGGTCGAGCCGATGACGACACGGGCGAACCATTTGTGGTCGGCCGGAACGACATGCCACGGCGCATAGGGCGTCGAGGTGTGGCGCACGATGTCCTGATAGACCGCCTGGTAGCGATTCCACCTCGCGCGCTCGGTGACGTCGCCCATCGAGAACTTCCAGTTCTTCGCCGGCTCCTCCAGCCGGTCGAGAAAGCGCTCGCGCTGCTCCTCCTTGGAGATGTTGAGGAAGAACTTCAGGATCACGGTGCCGTTGCGCGTGAGGTAGCGCTCGAACGCGGAGATGTCCTCGAAGCGCTCGTGCCAGATGTTCTTGGTGACGAGCCTCGGCGGCAGCTTCTCCGCTTTCAGGATCTCCGGATGCACGCGCGTGACCAGGCATTCCTCGTAGTAGGAGCGGTTGAAGATGCCGATGCGGCCGCGCTCGGGGAGCGCGATGGCGCTGCGCCACATGAAGTCGTGGTCGAGCTCCTTGGAGGTCGGCTGCTTGAACGAGGTGACCTCGCAGCCCTGCGGATTGACGCCCTCGAAGATGCTCTTGATCGCGCTGTCCTTGCCGGAGGCGTCCATGCCCTGCAGCAGCACCAGCACCGACCAGCGGTCCTGCGCGTAGAGCTTCTCCTGGAAGTCGGCGAGCCGCTGGCGGTTCTGCTCGATGATCGCCTCGCCCTCTTCCTTGGCGAGGCCGCCCTTGACCTTGGTCTTGTGCGACTTGAGATGAAACTTGTGCCCGCCATCGATCCGGAACGGCGAGATGAAACCATCGAGCTCATCGGCCAGCGTGCGCGGTTTCTTGCTCATAAGGACGGCTCTCCGGGGCTGAATTGCGTTTCGAGAAAGGCGGTCACGAAGCGCGGCATCGCCGCAGTCAGATCATTCCTGCTTCGAACCAGCCGTATCGAGCAGAGTTCCGGCTCGTCCTGGGCCGCGAGGTTGGCCTCGATGCGGCGCTGCAGCGCCTCGCCCATGTCAGAGGCGTCGAGCACGCGCATCAACGCGATCGACGCGCCGGTCACGACACAGTCCCAATGCGCCGCGGCCTGATAGTCCGATGGCGCGAGTCCCGTCTCCTCCTCGACCTCGCGCGCGACGTTGGCGGCGAGATCGAGCACACCGTCGCTGACGTCGTCGAGATCCGGCGTGCCGGCGGGAAAGTACAGCCGGCCGGCATTGGCGGTATGCGCGCCCATCTCGCCGAGCACGAAGGCGCCGTCCGCGGACCGAAGCGCGCCCATGCCGAAGCCGTTGAATGCGGTGCGATCCGGAAAGCCCCAGTCGCGCCACGCCAGCAGGCTGGCGAAATCGGTCTCGAAATAGCTCGCCGAAAAACGTCCATCCGCGATGCGCGGATTGCGCCCGAGCAGCACACGGCCGTTCCACAGGCCGGGCCTCGCGCGCCGGCATTCGGCGAAATGCGCCGCGATGTCGTCGCGGCGCTGGTTCGCGAACGGCCAGTCCCACGGCTCGACCTTGAGGTCGAGCGTGGTGACGCGCTGGATGACGACGTCCGTCATCCGCTATTTCGCCCCCTTCGCCTGCTCGACGAACTTGTTGGTGAAGGTCTTGCTGACGTCGACATTGGCCTTGGCGACGTCGGGCGAGCCGGTCGAGAACACGGCGAGCACGGCGTCGGCGCCCTTCGGATCCATCTTGCCGGTCTGGGAGTACATCGGGATGGTGTTCTTGAGCGCCGCGAGATACAGCGCCTTGTCCTTGCCGACCAGCTCCTCCGGCATCTTCGCCATGATCTCCTCCGGCGTATGCGAATGGATCCAGCCCAGCGTCGCCACGATGGCGTTGGTCAGCGCCTGCGCCTCCTTGTCATGGCCGGCGATCCAGGCCGCCGTCGAGTACAGCGCGCCGCCGGGATATTCGCCGCCGAACACCTCCAGCGTGTCGTGCTGGGTGCGGGTATCGCTGAGGATCTTGAGGTCAGGATGCTTGCCCTGCAGCACGGTGACCGAGGGATCGAGCATCACGGCCGCGTCGATCTGGCCCTGCTCCATCGCCGCCACCGCGGTCGCGCCGAGGCCGACGCCGATCACGGCGGTACCCGACGGATCGAGGCCGTTCTTCTTCAGCATGTACTTCAGGAAGAAGTCGGTCGAGGAGCCCGGCGCGCTGACGCCGACCTTCTTGCCGGCGAGATCCTTGATCGAGCTGATCTCCTTGTTGTGCGACGGCGCGACCACCAGCACCAGGCCGGGATAGCGGTCGTAGACGACGAAGGACTGCATCTCCTGCTTCTTGGCCGCGAGATTGACGCAGTGATCGAAATAGCCGGAGACGACGTCGGCGCTGCCGCCGAGCACCGCCTTCAGCGCATCCGAGCCGCCCTTGAGATCGACCAGCTCGACGTCGAGCCCGGCCTTCTCGTATTCGCCGAGCTGCTTGGCCAGCACGGTCGGCAGATAGCACAGGCACGCGCCGCCGCCGATTGCGATGGTAACCTTGGTGGCCGCGCTGGCGAGACCGGTGCTCAGCGTCAGCGCCAGCAGCGCGCCGGTGACCCGGCCGATGATCTTGTTCATGTGTTTCCTCCGTTCTGTCGTTGGTCAGATTAGGCGTGTTGATGTGGCTTTAGAAGGCTGCGCCACCCACCGCCGTCGTCCCGGCGAACGCCGGGACCCATAACCCCAGGGAGTGGTTTGGGGCACACGGGACGACCCGTCTTTTCCAACCGCGATATCACGCGGTATGGGTCCCGGCGTTCGCCGGGACGACGGCGGGAGATGTGGGAGCACCGCGCCCCTCATCGCCCATCCGCCGCATCAGGCCGCCACACCAGGAGCCGCCGCTCCACCAGCGTGACGCAGATGTCGATCAGGATGACGAACGCCGACAGCACGAACATGCCGGCGAACACGCCGGCGACGTCGAAGATGCCTTCGGCCTGCTGGATCAGATAGCCGAGGCCGGCGGCCGAGCCGAGATATTCGCCGACGACAGCGCCGACGACGGCGAAGCCCACCGAGGTGTGCAGCGACGAGAACATCCAGGACAGCGCCGACGGCCAATAGACGTGGCGCATCAACTGCCGCTCGCTCATGCCGAGCATGCGGGCATTGTCGCGCACCACGGTCGAGACCTCCTTCACGCCCTGATAGACGTTGAAGAACACGATGAAGAAGACGAGCGTCACGCCGAGCGCGACCTTGGACCAGATCCCCAAGCCCAGCCACAGCGTGAAGATCGGCGCCAGCACCACGCGCGGCAGCGCATTGGCCATCTTGACGTAGGGATCGAACACGGCGGCCACCAGCGGCTTGCGCGCGAACCAGAAGCCGACCAGCACGCCGCCGAGCGAGCCGATCGCGAACGCCAGGATCGATTCCCACAGCGTGATCGCGAGGTGCTTCCAGATCGAACCGGTCGAGAACCATTTGACGACCTGCGCTGATACGTCGACCGGATTGGAGAAGAAGAATGGCGGAAGCCAGATGCGCCCGAACACCGGCACGGTGGCGAAGAACTGCCACAGCGCAATCGCGACGATGGCGACCAGCAGCTGCAGCGCGAGCAAACCAAGACGCGACATTCAGGCCGCCTCGCGCTGCGTGAGGGGTCCACGGCCGACGCCACTTACGCCGCTGCGCTCCCTCCCCCCTTGTGGGGGAGGGAGCACACTGCACGCGCCGAAACAGCGGGGCTCCCACGAAGCTCATTGCCGCCCCCATCACACCGCCTCCGCCTGCTTGTAGGTCTTCTCGACCTCGGACTTCAGCGTCTGCCAGATCTCGCGATGCAGCTCGTGGAACTCGTGCTTCATGCGCACCTCGAAGATGTCGCGCGGGCGCGGCAGGGTCACGCGCCAGTCGCCGATGATGCGCGAGGCGGGGCCGGCCGACATGATGACGACGCGGTCGGCGAGCGCGATCGCCTCCTCCAGATCGTGAGTGACGAACAGCACCGCCTTGCGGTCGGCATTCCAGAGATCGAGCAGCAGGTTGCCCATGATCTGCCGGGTCTGCGCGTCGAGCGGCCCGAACGGCTCGTCCATCAGGATGATGCGGGGATTGCGGATCAGCACCTGGGCGAGCCCGACGCGCTTGCGCTGGCCGCCAGACAGCATGTGCGGATAGCGGTTGCCGAAGGCGCCGAGGCCGACCGAGGTCAGCCATTGCTGCGCCTTGGCGGCCGCATCCTTCGACGGCGAGCCCGCGACCTCGAGCCCGATCGCGACGTTCTCCAGCGCGGTCTTCCATGGGAACAACGCATCGGCCTGGAACAGATAGCCGGCGTCGCGATTGAGGCCGGCCAGCGGCTGGCCGAAGATGCGCACCTGGCCGGCGGCCGGCTTCAGCAGTCCCGCCGCCACGTTGAGAAGGGTGGATTTGCCGCAGCCGGTCGGCCCGACGATGGCGACGAACTCGCCGTCGGCGACGGCCAGATCCGCCGTCTCGACGGCGGTGTAGGTGCGTCCGCCGGCGAGACGGAATGCCACCGTCGTTCGCTCCAGCGCGACCGCGGCGGCCGTGGGCATCGTCACGTCCAAGTTCCTCCCCGGAGAATGGCCGGGACGGCTTAGCCGCTTGCGCGGCGAAGTTCAACGCGCGGCCCGGACGTGCTAGGTCATCTGACTGAGCCCAAGGCCAACACCTCCGCCAACACCTCCGCCAACACCTCCGCCAACACCTCGGCCAACCGTTCCGCAAGGCCGCATGCCGCGCACGCCGTTCATCGTCTACGCCAACGTCCGCAAGAGCTTTCCTGGTCCGTCGGTCACCGTGACCGCGGTCGACGGCGTATCGATGGAGGTCGCCGAGGGTGAGTTCCTGGCGATCGTGGGCGGCTCCGGCTCGGGCAAGACCACGCTGCTGCGGCTGACCAACCGCCTGATCGAGCTGGACGGCGGCGCGATCCGGATTGCCGGTGAGGATATCGCCGGCCTCGATCCTTTCAGCCTGCGTCGCCGGATTGGCACCGTGTTCCAGAACGGGGCGCTGTTTCCGCACATGACGGTTGCCGCCAATATCGGCATCACCCCCAGGCTGCTGGGAACCCCGCCGGCCGGGATCGCCACGCGCGTCGACGACCTGCTCGACCTCGTGCGGCTCGACCGCAAGGCGCATCGCGACCGGCTGCCGCACGAGCTCTCCGGCGGCCAGCGCCAGCGCGTCGGCGTCGCCCGCGCGCTCGCTGCGCGGCCGAAGATCGTGCTGATGGACGAGCCGTTCGGCGCGCTCGATCCGCTGACGCGTGATGCGCTCGGCAGCGACTACCGCGCCCTGCACGAGCAGTTCGCACTGACCACGATCATGATCACGCACGACATCACCGAGGCGCTGCTGCTCGCCGACCGCATCGCGGTGATGCGCGGCGGACGCCTGATCGAGATCGGCACGCCGGCCGAGCTCGCGGCCAGCCGCGAACCCTACGTCACGGAGCTGATGACGACGCCGCGCCGGCAGGCGGCGCGGCTGGCCGCGCTGCTGCCCGAAAGCGGCACAGTATGAGCGCCTTGTCCGATCCACGCTTCACCGAGGCGCTGTCGCATCTCACTGATTATCTCGGCAGCCATCTGCGCGTGAGCCTCGCCGCGCTGGCGCTCGGCCTTGCCGTGAGCTTTCCGCTGGCGCTGCTCGCGCGCAATCGCCCTGCCCTGCGCAATCTGCTGCTCGGCGTCGCCAGCGTGGTGCAGACGGTGCCGGGACTGGCGCTGCTGGCGCTGTTCTATCCGCTGCTGCTGGCGCTGACGGCACTCACCTTGCGCTGGTTCGGGCTCTCGTTCTCGGCCTTCGGCTTCCTGCCCGCGGTGCTGGCGCTGGCGCTGTATTCGATGCTGCCGGTGCTGCGCAACACCATCACCGGGCTGAACGGCGTCGACGCAAGCCTGATCGAGGCCGCCAAAGGCGTCGGCATGACCGAGCGCCAGGCGCTCACGATGGTGGAGCTGCCGCTGGCGCTGCCGGTGATCATGGCCGGCATCCGCACCGCTGCGGTGTGGGTGATCGGCACCGCGACCTTGTCGACGCCGATCGGCCAGACCTCGCTCGGCAACTACATCTTTGCCGGGCTGCAGACCCAGAACTGGGTGCTGGTCGTGTTCGGCTGCGTCGCCGCCGCCGTGCTGGCGCTTGCCATCGATCAGTTGCTGGCGCTGATCGAGCATGGCCTGCGCAGGCGCAGCCGTGCCCGTGTCGGGCTTGGCACCGCAACCATCGCGCTCATGGTCGGCGCCAGTCTCCTGCCCTCGCTGGCCGGCGGCTCGGCACGCTACGTGATCGGCGCCAAGACCTTTACCGAGCAATATGTGCTGTCGGCCTTGATCAGCGAACGGCTGCAGGCATCCGGCCTCTCGGCGACGACACGCGCCGGGCTTGGCTCCAGCGTGATCTACGAGGCGCTGAAGAACGGCGACATCGACGCCTATGTCGACTATTCCGGCACGCTGTGGGCCAACCAGTTTCACCACAAGGAGCAGTTGCCGCGCGCCGCGCTGCTCGGTGCACTGAAGCAGGATCTCGCCAAGGACAAGGTGAGCCTGCTCGGCGAGCTCGGCTTCGAGAACGCCTACGCGCTGGTGATGCCGCGCAAGACGGCCGAGGCGCTCGGCATCCGCTCGATCGCCGACCTCGCGCGTCACACCAGCGACATGTCGATCGCCGGCGACTACGAGTTCTTCTCGCGCCCGGAATGGGCGGCCTTGCGCGACGCCTATGGCCTCGCCTTCCGCGCCCAGCGCCAGATGCAGCCCGACTTCATGTATGCCGCGGCCGCCTCCGGCGAGGTCGACGTCATCGCCGGCTACACCAGCGACGGCCTGATCGCGAAATATGATCTCGTCGTGCTCGACGATCCCAAGCAGGCGATCCCGCCTTACGACGCGATCCTGCTGCTGTCGCCGAAGCGTGCCCAGGACCGCCCATTGCAGGATGCGTTACGACCGCTGCTCGGCCGCATCGACATCGCGACGATGCAGCAGGCCAATCTGCGCGCCTCGGGCAGCGACGCGGAGTCCTCGCCGCAGGCGGTGGCGCGCTGGCTGTGGGCGAAGATCGGGAAGTAGATCATCCGCTTTCCGAGTTCTGCCTGATCGCTCCCGACGTTACGACTGCTTGTCCGGCCAATTCAATCGCAATCATCTCTCGCGCGCGAGCCCGATAAGGGCTCTTGCAGAGCGAGCGAACGTGTTCGAGCCACAACGCCCCGGGGACCCTGCATATCATCAGTTAAACTTATAAGATTGACTTCATAACTGACCTGCCATAGCCTTGCGGCATGAGCCGACAGTCACCCCGGAAGGTCCCCCCGCCCGCTGCCCATGCCCTGGCTGGCGAGCTGCGGGCGGTCGCCGGCAAGCTGAAGCGCCGGCTGCGCGAGCAGGCTGACGCGGGCGATCTGCCGCCGTCTCAGGTATCGGTGCTGCTTCGCCTCGAAAAAGACGGGCCCACGACGGCCTCGCATCTCGCGCGGATCGAGGGGATGCGGCCGCAATCGATGGGGCCAATCATTGCAGCGCTGGAAAGCGCCGGCCTGGTGCGCGGATCGCCGGACCCGGGGGACGGCCGGCAGACCATCCTTTCGCTGACAGAGGCATGCCGCGTCCGGATCGACGAAGGACGCGCCGCGCGGCAGGACTGGCTGTCGCGCACCATCGCGGCGCGGCTCTCGCCAGCGGAGCAGCAGCAACTCGCTTCAGCCATCGTGCTGCTCAGGCGCCTGGTCGACGACTGACGCGTGACGGCCGCGCGCAAACGCGCGCCGCGTGCAAGAGGAGATCATCAATGGCGCTCACGCAGCTCGATCTGAATACCGCGCTCATCGTTGTCGATCTGCAGAAAGGCATCGTCGGCGCATCCTTGCTGCATCCGATCGGCGAGGTCATCGCACGCGCTTCCGCCTTGGCGGAACGTTTCCGCGCGCTCAGGCTTCCGGTCGTGCTGGTCAATGTCGCCGGCACCGCCCCGGGACGGACCGAGCGGCCGACACGTCTCACCGCGCCGTTCCCTGCGGACTGGGCCGATCTCATCCCCGAGTTGAACCGGCAACCGCACGACATCGTGGTGACCAAGCGGACCTGGGGCGCCTTCGCCAGCACCGATCTGGAGACACGATTGAAGGCGCGCGACGTGACGCAGGTGGTCGTTGCCGGCGTGGCCACCGGCACCGGCGTCGAGTCCACGGCGCGGCAAGCGTATGAGCAGGGCTTCAACGTCACGCTCGCCGTCGACGCCATGACCGACACGCGCCCCGAGGCGCACCAGTACAGCCTCACCCATGTCTTTCCGCGACTGGGCGAAACCGGCACGTCTGCGGACATCATCCGACTGCTCGACGCGAGGACCCCCCTGACATGACCTGGCTTGATCTCTTTTCCTATTTCTTCGGCGGCGCCTTCCTGGCCAACGCCGTTCCGCATGTCGTGGCCGGCCTGATGGGTCAGCCGTTCCAGAGCCCGTTCGCGAAACCTTCGGGACGCGGCCTCTCCTCGTCGACGGTGAACGTGCTCTGGGGCCTGTTCAACGTCGCCGTCGGCTATCTGCTGGTCTGCCGCGTCGGCGATTTCGAACTGAGAAACACAAGCGATGTCGTGGCTCTCGGCCTCGGCTCGCTCGCCATCGGCCTGATGCTCGCGCGACACTTCGGCGCGCTCCATGGTGGCGATCTGCGGAAGCGATCATGACGGGCAAGGCGCCGGGCATGTTCCGGTCGCTGCACAAGTTCAACTACCGGGTCTGGGCGGCCGGCGCGCTCGTCTCCAATATCGGCACCTGGATGCAACGCACCGCCCAGACTTGGCTGGTGCTGATCCAGCTCACCTCGCATAACGCGTCCGCCGTCGGCACGGTGATGGCGCTGCAGTACGGGCCGCAGCTCCTGCTGTTACCTCTGACCGGCTACGTGGCCGACCATTTCAATCAGCGACGGGTCCTG
The DNA here is from genome assembly GCF_032489875.1 of Bradyrhizobium sp. SZCCHNR1015. Classification (NCBI taxonomy): domain Bacteria; kingdom Pseudomonadati; phylum Pseudomonadota; class Alphaproteobacteria; order Hyphomicrobiales; family Nitrobacteraceae; genus Bradyrhizobium; species Bradyrhizobium sp. SZCCHNR1015. Next base: position 33,581 of record NZ_JAUEYW010000028.1, on the reverse strand, counting down.
ATCGCCACCCAGGCGACGATGGGAGCGTTCGCGCTCATCCTCGGCCTTCTCACCGTGACCGGCGTCGTCCAGCTCTGGCAAGTCGACGTGTTCGCATTCCTGTTCGGCTGCGCGGCAGCCTTCGACGCTCCGGTGCGCCAGACGTTCGTCGCCGAGTTGGTCGGGAACGACGATTTGCCCAACGCGATCGCGCTCAACTCGACATCGTTCAACGCCGCGCGGATGATCGGCCCGGCAATCGCCGGCATGGTGATCGCCGCGTTCGGCACCGGCTGGGCCTTCCTGATCAACGGCGCGTCGTTCATGGCCGTGCTGGCGTCGTTGAACCTGCTCCGCATCGCCGATCTGCGTCCGAACCCGCGGGCGCAGCACGCCAAGGGGAACGTCCTGGCGAGCGTCACCGCCGGCTTTGACTATGCATGGTCCCACCCGGAGCTTCGGGCCACTTTGATCATGCTCGCCCTGATCGGAACGTTCGGGCTCAACTTCCAGATCTTCGTCTCGACGATGGCGATCAAGGTCTTTCACAGCGATGCACGCGGCTACGGCCTGCTGTCCTCGGTCATGGCCGTCGGCACGGTTGCCGGCGCCCTGTTCAACGCCAGCCGGCACCGGCCGAGATTTGGCGCGCTGCTCGCAGGCAGCGGCCTGTTCGGACTAGGCTGTACGCTGGCCGCGCTCGCCCCGACCATCTGGCTATTCGGCGCCGCGCTCGTCGTCATCGGCGTCGCGGCGCTCATGTTCACCAACACCACCAACAGCCTGATGCAGCTTGCGACCGAGCCCTCCATGCGCGGCCGGGTGATGGCGCTGCGCGTCGGCGTCGCACTCGGCGGCACGCCCATCGGCGCACCGATCGTGGGCTGGGTGGCCGACAGCCTGGGCCCGCGCTGGGCGCTCGGCGTCGGCGCGGCGTCAGGTCTCGCTGCCGCGCTCGTTGCCATCGCAGCGATGCGAACGCCGCATCGAACGTGATCTCACATCCCCGGCTCGATCGGCTTCTCGACCGCGCCGCCGCTCTCGGCCCAATCCTTGAACGCGCCGACATTGAAGACCTTGTCGTAGCCGAGGTCCTTCAGCGTCTTCCCTGCCAGCGCCGAGCGGCCGCCGGAGGCGCAATACAGAATGACGCTCTTGTCCTTGCTGAAATTCTTGTCGTGATAGGGCGAGTCCGGATCGGCGCGGAATTCGAGCATGCCGCGCGAGACGTGATGCGCGCCTTCGATCTTGCCGCTCTTCTCGACCTCCGGCGCATCGCGCACGTCGAGGACGAGCGTGTTGCCCTTGGCGATCATCGCCTGCGCCTCGGCCGGCGTGATCTTCGGCACCGCGGCGTTGGCGGCTTCCAGCATCTGCTTGACTGAGGTCGACATCGATTTCCTCCCGGACGTTGACGAAACAGCGGTAGCGGGCCGCCGGCCGGTTCACAACCCTCGATCAGGGGACCGGCGCGGGGCGCAGCAAAGGAAACTGCAGCCGCTTTGTCCACATAGTGGACGATTATAGCCGAAAATAACAAGCATATGGACTCCACCGGTGTCATCGGTCATTCTTCAACCATGTCCATTTCCCGCCCCCTCCCGATCAGCCGCGACCGCGCCGTCGAAACGATGCTCGCGGACAGCGCCAGCGATGCCGCCTTTGCCACGACCCTGGCCAAGGGCCTGTTCGTGCTGGAGGCGTTCGGGACCGGATCGGCGGTGCTCGGCAACATGGACATCTCGGTCCGGACCGGGATTCCGCGGCCGACCGTGGCCCGGCTGACCCACACGCTCACCGAGCTCGGCTATCTCTCGTTCGATCAGGCGCTCGCGAAGTATCGCCTCGACATCCGCGCGTTGCGGATGGCGCATCCGCTGCTCGCCGACATGCCGTTCCGGCAGATCGCGCGGCCGCTGATGCAGGATCTCGCCGCGAGCGTCCGCGGCACGGTGTCGATCGGCCTGCTCGACGGCAGCGCCGTGGTCTATGTCGAGACCGCGCGCTCCGGCGATGTCGGCCCGCATGTTCCGGACATCGGCATGCCGATCTCGGTGGTCGCGACCGCGATGGGGCGTGCCGCGTCGGCGATCCTTCCGCCCGGCGCGGCCGCGCGTTTCGACGCGCAGCTCGCCGCCGGCGACGCCGAGCAATGGAGCGATTTTTCCGCACTCTATTTCGGCGGCATCACGCAATGTGCCGATCGCGGTTTCTGCACCTGCATCGGCGAATACATGCCGGCGATTCACGCCGTGGCCGCGCCGCTGCATTACGCGGCCAGCTCCGGCCGCGCCTTCGCGATCAATTGCGGCATTCCCGCCTTCCGGCTGCAGCCGGGCCAGCTCGAGGCCGAGATCGGCCCGCGCATCACGGCGCTCGCCGCCAGCATCCGGGCGCTCATCAACGAAGCCGAGCCCGAGATCATCAGGCGCGCGCCGGAGCCGGCGCTTGCGGCCGAAGCCGGCTGAGACAGGTGCATCACGACATGGCCGGGCCACTCCAGGGTTTGCGCGTTCTCGACATCGCAACGATCATCGCGGCGCCGTTCGCAGCCACGCTGCTCGCCGACTATGGCGCCGACGTCTTGAAGATCGAGATGCCGGGCCAAGGCGACGGTGTCCGCACTTTCCCGCCGTTCAAGGACGGAAAGCCGCTGTGGTGGAAGACGGCCAACCGCAACAAGAGCTTCGCGACGCTCGATTTGCGCACGCCCGACGGGCTCGCGCTGTTCAAGCGGCTGCTGCCGCGCTTCGACGTGCTGATCGAGAACTTCCGCCCCGGCACGCTCGATCGCTGGGGACTGACGAAGGAGGTGCTGTGGTCGATCCAGCCGCGCCTCGTTATCCTGCGCGCCACCGCGTTCGGCCAGGACGGGCCGTACAAGGACCGGCCCGGCTTTGCCCGCATCTTCGAGGCAATGGGCGGCCTCACCTACATCACCGGCGAGGCTGATGGAGAGCCGACCCATCCAGGCTATCCGATCGGCGACGCCATCGGCGGGGCGTTCGGTGCCATTGGCGTCCTCGCGGCGTTGTGGAAGCGGGCGCGCGACCCCGACGCTCCGGGCGAGGAGATCGACCTCGCGCTGACCGAGGCTGTGTTCCGCCTGCTCGATGTGCTGCCGGTCGAGCACGATCAGCTCGGCTTCAGCCGCAGCCGGATCGGCAATGCCAACGGCTACTCGGCGCCGGCTGCGGTCTACCGCACCCGCGACGATCGTTGGGTGACGCTCGCCGGCTCGACCAACGCGCTCTACGCCGCCAACTGCCGCGCCATCGATCGTCCCGACCTGATCGACGATCCGCGCTTCGCGAACAATGCCTCGCGGGTGAAGCATTCGGCCGAACTCAATGCGATCTTCGCCGCCTGGTGCGCGGCGCATGACCTCGATGAGGTCGTCGCCCGCTTCACCGCGGCCAAGGGAACGATCGCGCCGATCTACGCGATCGACCAGATCGCGGCCGATCCGCAGGCGATCGCGCGCGAGATGATCACGCGCGTGCCCGATCGCGATTTCGGCTCGGTGGCGATGTCGAACGTCGTGCCGCGCTTTGGCAACGATCCCGCGACGCTGCGCCATTCCGCGGGCGACGTTGGCCAGGACAACCTGGAGATCTATCAGGGCTGGCTTGGACTGTCAGACCAGGAGATCGACGATCTCGCGCGCAGGAAGGTGATCTGACGCGGCGCGAGCAGATACGACCAGGCGCAGCGAAGAACGCGCCGGAGCAGCCCGGACAAGGGATGCAGCAGACAGGGAGATGCGCGATGAGACCGTTGACGATGACGCGCCGTGGCCTGCTCGGCGCCGGGGCCGCGATGGCCCTGGGCCACGGCCCGCTCGCGCGCGCCGAGGGTGACTGGCCGACCCGCATGGTGCGGCTGATCTGTCCCTACGGCGCCGGCGGCGCCAGCGACATCTCCCTGCGCCTTCTGGCGACGGAGTTCGAACATCACCTCGGCCAGCAATTCATCATCGAGAACAAGCCCGGTGCCGGCAGCCGCATCGCCAACGACGTCGTGGCCCGCGCCGCACCCGACGGCTACACCCTGCTCTACGCCGCCGCGCCCTACGTCACCGCCGAAGCGTTGTTCGGCAAGCTGACCTACGATCCTGTGAAAGACCTGCGCCCAGTGGCCGGCACGGTCGTCGCGCCGATCTTCCTGATGATCAGCGCCAACGCGCCGTTCAAGACGCTCGCCGAGCTGATCGCCTACGGCAAGTCCAAGCCCGAAGGCCTGACCTTCGCCTCGCCGGGCGCCGGCTCGCAGCCGCATCTCGCCGCCGAGCTGCTTTTCCGCGACGCCAAGGTGACCGGCCTCAACATTCCCTTCCGCGGTGACTCGATGGCCTACACCGAGCTGCTCGCCGGCCGCGTCGACGCGACGCTGACCGCGATCAGCACGGCGCTGCCCTATATCCAGGCCGGCCAGTTTCGCGTGCTCGGCGTTGCCGCCACCGAGCCGAGCGCGATCTATCCGCAGGCGCCGACGCTGCGCGAGCAGGGCCTGCCGAACGTGGTCGCGTCGGGCTGGTACGGCTTCATGGCGCCGGGCGCGACGCCGCAAGCCATCGTCGACCGGCTGTCGCGCGAGATCATCGCCGATCTCGCCGCTCCCGAGGTGAAGCAGAAGCTGTTCGCACAAGGGCTCGACGTGCAGCCGCGCGACCCCACGGCGTTCGGCCAGTTCATCGCCGACGAAACCAAAAAATGGAGCGCGGTCATCCGCGACGCCGCCATCAAGGCCGAATGAGCTTCACAAAAAATGATCAGGGAGTGGATGTGATGAGGATTGGGACCACCGCGCTGGCCGCGCTTGCTCTGCTGTCGCTCGCCGCGACGGCTTCGGCGGCCGAGAAGAAGTACGACACCGGGGCCAGCGACAGCGAGATCAAGGTCGGCCAGACCGTGCCGCTGAGCGGCCCGGCCTCGGCCTATGCCACGATCGGCAAGGCGCAGGCCGCCTATATGAAGATGATCAACGACCAGGGCGGCGTGAACGGCCGCAAGATCAACCTGATCCAGTATGACGACGCCTACTCGCCGCCGAAGACGGTCGAGCAGGTGCGCAAGCTGGTCGAGAGCGACGAGGTGCTCCTGACGTTCCAGATCATCGGCACCGCGCCGAACGTCGCCGTGCAGAAATATCTCAACTCGAAGAAGGTGCCGCAACTGTTCGCGGCCACCGGCGCCTCGCGCTTCACCGATCCCAAGAACTTTCCCTGGACGATGGGCTTCAATCCGAGCTACGTCGTCGAAGGACGCATCTACGGCCAGTACATTCTCAAGACCCATCCCGACGCCAAGATCGGCGTGCTCTACCAGAACGACGATCTCGGCCGCGACTATCTCGCCGGCCTCAAGGCCGGGCTGGGCGACAAGGCCGCCAAGATGATCGTGGCCGAATCGTCCTACGAGATCACCGAGCCGACGATCGATTCCCACATCCTGAAGCTGAAGGACGCCGGCGCCGATCTGCTGTTCAGCGCCTCCACGCCGAAGCAGGCGGCGCAGGCCATCAAGAAGGTCGCCGAGCTCGGCTGGAAGCCGGTCCACATCGTCGACATCAATGCCAATTCGCTGGGCGCCACCCTGAAGCCCGCCGGGCTCGAGAATGCCAAGGGCCTGATCAGCGTCGGCTACGTCAAGGACCCGCTCGAGGAGGGCTTCAAGAACGACCCCGGCGTGCAGCGCTATCTCGCCTTCATGGAGAAATACTATCCCGACGGCGACAAGGGCTCGAACTTCAACGTCTATGGCTACATCACCGCCGAGCTCCTGGTCCAGGTGCTGAAGCAGTGCGGCGACGAGCTGACGCGGGAGAACGTGCTGAAGCAGGCCACCCATCTCGACCATGTCGAGCTCGGCATGCTGCTGCCGGGCATCAGCATCACGACCTCGCCGACCGACTATCGCGTGAACAAGCAGTTGCAGATGATCCAGTTCGACGGCGCGCACTGGCAGAACATCGGCGGCATCGTCACCGACGCGGCCGCGGAGTAGAAGCGGCTGCTGCGCCCCTGACCGGCCGCCACTCGGCGTCGGCCGGTCACAGCCCCCGGATCAGCTCGGCGTCGATCAGCATGCGGTTGAAGCGGCGCGCCTCGGCGCCGTCGCCGCAGGCATAGAACACGCCCTTGCAGCGGAGCATGATCTCCTTCTGCTCGGCAAAGGACGGATCGAGCGGAATTCCGGCGGCATCGAGCGTGACCAGCGGCAGATAGGCGGCGTCGATCCGGTCCATCACGACCGCGCTCTGGCGCGGCTCGAAATTGACGGCGTCGATCGCGTAATACGTCCGATAATAGCGCGGGTCGTAGCTTTCGAGCTTCTCGCCGATGCCGGCCTCGTCAAGCTTGGGATCGAGAATGTGCGGCGAGAACTCCGGCTGGTGGTCGCCATAGCGGACGATCAGGAACGGCTGGTCGCCGAACCTCTTCTTCAGGCTGGCGAGAAAGCGCTGATAGTCCGCCGCGCTCATCATCTGCCGGCGCAGATATTCGTCGATCGAAGGCAGATTGCCGGGCGCACGCCAGGACGGCGTCAAATCAGGCCGGAACGTCGTCTCCCACGGGAAATGGTTGGCGGCGAGATAGACGAACATGAACAGCGGCTTGCCGCGCGGCCGGTGCTGCATCACATCGAGCGCGGCGTCGTAGAAGAAGCCGTCGGGCTCGACGCCCTTGGCGCCGAGATCGCGCGCGTCGAGGAAACGATCGACACCGACAGTGGTCTGAAAGCTGCGCGCGCTCATGAAGGCGCCCTGCGCGGGATACAGCGACACCGTGTCGTAGCCGCAATTGCGCAGCGCCAGCGGCAGGCCGCGCTCGACCCGGCCGGACGCGATCCGCGTCACGAAATAGGCGAAACGGCCGAACGAGCGCGACGACAGGCCGGCGAGCACGTTGTACTCGGTGAACCAGCTCGGGCCGCCATTGCTCTCGGCCATGAACTGCCGCGCCTTGCCGTCGAACGACTTGAAGTGGCTGCCATAGCCATCGGGCACCTTGATGCCCTCAGCCGAGCGGATGTCGAAACTGGATTCGTCGTGGATCAGCACGATGTTCGGCCGGCGCGCGGCCGGATGACAGGAATCCGGGACGAAGGCAGCCAGACTTCGATCAGCCGTGGCGTCGGATTCCATGAAGCCGTTGGCGAGGAAGTCCGACACCGCCGTGACGCCGGAGCGCGCGAATTTCGACAGATAGCCGTCGTCATAGTAGCCGCGCCAGGCCTCGTCGCGCCAGTTGAGCGAATACAGCGTCAGCGCCGCGAGGCAGGCGAGCTTGCCGGCGAGCGCCGGCAGCCGCGCGATCCGGAACGGGTCGGCCCACCACAGCAGCCCCAACAGCGGCAACACGACCGCGACGGCCACCAGCACCGACAGCTTGAGATTCGGAAAGATCGTGAACAGGAATGCCGCGCTGTCGTGGTCGATCAGCATCACGTCGACGAAGTTCGCGGTCATCTGGACCACAGCGTGCTTGAGCTGCGACAGCAGCACCAGCACCACGACCATGGTCAGCGCCAGCGCGGCCGACACCGCAGGCCGCCGCAGCAGCACCAGCCAGAAGCCGTTCAGGATGCCCCAGGCCAGCACGAAGCCGAGCCGCGAGCCGAAATCGGTCTCGGTGTGCAGCATCAGGGCCAGCGCCGCGACATGCGGCGCGGCGACGGCCGACAGCCGGACGGCCGCGGAGCGCGTCGCGCTCACAGCAGTGAGCGTGGTGATCGGTTGGTCGTTCGGGGTCAGTGACATCAGCCAGTCGAAAGCGGGCGCCCTTCGCCGGCGCATGCCGACAGATCAAGGACGCCGATCCTGTCATCCGACCGTAATGAAATCGTCACAAATCACAACAGCCCGGATTTGCACGGAGCCGCGCGCCGATCGTCCGGCATGGCGGACCGGCGCAGCTCCCGGCGACAGCTCCGGGACCGGAGCGATGGCCGGGCCGCGATCAGCGCTCCGAGCCGGTCTCGAGCAGCCGCTCGCGCACCAGACGCACCGCGCCGCGACTCCAGGAATAATTGGCGCCGAGGCGCAGCCCGCTGTCGCCGGCGACGACGAGTGCGCCACTGTCGGCCTGGCGGACGCGAAAACCGATGATGTATTCGGTGCGGCCGATCCGCCTGACGATGCCGAGCAGCGACTGCTGGGCGCCGACCGCGCGCGCCACTCGCGCCTCGCAATCGTCGCACTCACGCACCGGCTGCCCCGGCTTGATCTCGCCGGCGGCGTCCACGAGGCGATAACGCCCGGACTGCGCCAGCAGCTGCCGCACCGCGTCGGTCGCCTCCTGCAGCCCCTTCTGGTCGGACTCCGTCGCGCCGAGCGCAGCGCCTGCGCTGGTGTCGTCGAGCTCGAACGGCAGCAGCGCCAGCCGGATCGGCTCCGGCGGCGCCAGCGCGTCACGGACCTGGCGCGAGACGAACATCTCGGCGCGCTGCCAGGCCTCGTCGCTGTCGCCGCGGAAGGTGAAGACCTTGTCGAACAGCACCCGATGGGACGTGACGTCGATGGCCGAAGCCCGCGCCCACTGCACCAGGGTCGAGAGCTTATGGACACCACCGGTGACCACGACGGTGGCGCCGGCCGCGGCCGCCATCTGCAACCGTGCCTCCGGCGACACATCAGTCGGACAGGACGGAGCGCAGGACGGGCTGACCGGACGCAGCCGAGCATCCGCGGCGACGTCGCGGCGAAGCGCGGCCATGAACGCATCCAGCCGCCGCTGATGCGCTGCGGTCTGATCGACCGGCTCGCCGGACGTGTCGAGATAGCTGAAATCATCGACCAACACGGCCGGGACATCACCAGAGGCGGCGCGGACCGGGCCGGCCGCGAGAGCAAGCGCGAGAACGAGGCAACGGACGAGGCGGCGGTTCGACATGAGATTCCCCTGCAACGATGTCTGGCGCTCCGAAGCTAGATGCCGGCGCGGCATGGCCGCAGCGGCGAGGATCCCGGCGAGGCACGGGAAAATTTCACGACGGCACCGTCCACCGGGCCGCGGCGCTTTTGGCCCGGGCGGTTCTGCCGTTAAATGCCGGCGGGCTGGGCTGCCATGGACGCGCCGAAGATGTGGAGCCGCTACGACCTCAAATACCGCCTGACGCTGCGCATCGCGGCGGTCTCGGCGCTCTGCTTCGCGGCGATCTGCGCCTATGTGCTGTTCGACACCGACCGCTCGGTACATGCGCGCAACGCGCGGATCGCCGAGATCACGGCCCGGACGCTGCAACTGCAGCAGAGCAAGATGCATTGGGTCAACAGCCCGCCGGCCGGCTTTCCCGACCTCGACGCGGTCGCGGCCGCGGCGATGGGACCGGGGCTGTGCATCGCCTATCGCGGCGTCGACGGCGTGATCGTGCAGCGGATCTGCGGCGGCGCGGACGCGCAGGCGGACGATCCGCCCCGCGCCTTCGCGATGCCGTATCGGCGGCTGTTCGAGCCGGGCCGGGAAGCGGCACGGCCGGTCAGGTTTCGCGGCGAGAGGACCGGCGATGCGGTCGTCTGGATCGATGCCGGCGTCATGACCGCGGACGCCTGGCGCGAGCTCGGCCGGCTGCTGCCGGTACTCGGGACGGCGCTGGTGCTGCTGTGCGTGCTGGCCTACGCCGCACTGGCCCGCGCGCTGCGCCCGACGCGGCTGATCCGCGCCGGGCTGGAGCGGATCGCCGCCAACGATCTGTCGGCGCGGCTGCCACCGTTCGACCTCGCCGAGCTCTCGGCGATCCGCGATGCCTTCAATCAGCTCGCCGAGGGGCTGGAGACGGCGCTGGCGCAGCGCGGCGAATTGACCCGGCGCCTGATTGCCCTGGAAGACGACGAACGCCGCCACCTCGCCCGCGAGCTGCATGACGAATTCGGCCAGTCGCTGGCGGCGATCCGGGCGCTCGCAGCGTCGATCCGTCACAGCGCGGCGCAGGATTGCCCCGCTCTGGTCGGCGAATGCGACGGCATCGCGCGCACCGCGAGCGACATGATGGAGCAGTTGCGCGGCGCGCTGATGCGGCTGCGTCCGCCTGACGTCGACGAGCTCGGCCTCGCCGGCAGCCTCGAAGGCCTCGTGGCCGGCTGGAACCGGCGGCAGCACGGCCGCACCGTGTTCGAGATCAGCCTGTCGGGCGACGTCGACCGGCTGCCCGGCATCGTCGCCAGCAACGTCTACCGCATCGCGCAGGAGGCGCTCACCAACGCCGTCAAGCACGCCGGCGCGACGCGCGTGCGATTGCAGTTGACGCTTCAGGACGGGCCGGCCCAGTCGGCGCCCGAGAGCACGACCGTGCTCACCGTCGAAGATGATGGTCCTGCCGGCGACGCGCCCGACAAGCCGGGCATGGGCCTGCTCGGCATGCGCGAGCGCGTCGCCTCCATGGGGGGCCAGATGAGCTTTGCGGCCACGTCCGGCGGCGCGCGCCTCCGCGTCGAGATTCCGCTCCCGGCCCTGCCCGGCCTCTCGCCTGCGCAGCCGGAAACGGCCTACGCGGCATGACGACGCCCGCCGGCACCATCCTGCTGGTCGACGACCATGCCGTGGTCCGCGAGGGCTACAGGTCGATGCTGCAGAAGCAGCCGGGGCTGCGCGTGGTCGCCGAAGCCGCCGATGGCGCCGAAGCCTACCGGCTGTTCAAGGAGGTCAAGCCCGATCTCGTCATCATGGACCTGACGATGCCGGGCGTCGGCGGCATCGAGGGCATCCGCCGCATCCGGCAATGGGATCGCGGCGCGCGCATCCTCGTGTTCACCATGCATGAGAATGCCGGCTTCGCGGTGCAGGCGATCCGCGCCGGCGCCCGCGGCTATGTCACCAAGAGCAGCCCGCCGGAGGCTCTCGTGCGCGCCGTCATGGACGTGCTGGCAGGCCGCATCGCGATCAGCCCCGACATCGATCACGAGCTCGCGCTCAGCCGCCTCTCCGGCGAGCGCGCCGCCGCCGACGTGCTGTCCGCGCGCGAGTTCGAGGTGATGCAGATGCTGCTGGCCGAACGGACGACGGACGAGATCGCGTCCGCGCTGCATCTCAGCCCGAAGACGGTTGCCAACCTGCACTCGCTGATCAAGGACAAGCTCGGCGTCGCCAGCGACATCGAGCTGGTGCGGCTGGCGCTGCGGCAGGGCCTGCTGAGCTGAGCCGGCGGGGCTTACATCCCCGCGAGAAAGCTCAGGAGTCGCCCTGCGGCGTTGCTGCCGCGTCCGACGCCGTGACCGGATCGTCGATCAGGTGAAACGCGCGCCCGAGCCGGCGCTGCACGCTCATCACGGCGCGGTCGACGTCGCTGATCAGGCTGTCGCCGAGAACGACGTGCGGGATCTCCCAGTTGCGGCCGCTGCGCACGTCGAGCGCATGAACCGCCGGCACGCGCGCGGTCTCGCAGCCCGGCTGCGCGCGAAGGTCCTCCTCGACCAGGCGGGTCAGCTCCGCCTGGGTCTTGCCGATGGTCGTTATCGCCGGCATCAGGGCCTGGTCGCGGGCATCAGGCCGAGCCGCTTGGCGATGATGCGATCGACGGTCCGTTTCGGAAGCACCCGCACGATCCATTGCCTCATGGCGTCGGGCGCGATCTCGTAGCGCACCTTGGGCGCCGGCAAGGTCAAGGCGTCGGCCACCCGCGCGGCGATGGTCTCGGCCGGCAGCCCGGACTTGCCGAGATTCAGCATGAAGGCGCGGATCTTCTGCAACGCCGGGAAGAACGGCGAGGCCTGATACGGCGACAGGTCGACCTCGTCGGCCTTGGCCCAGATCGGCGTCTTCACCGCGCCCGGCGCGATGACGATGACGTCGATGCCGAACAGCATCAGCTCACGGCGCAGGCTCTCGGACAGCCCTTCGATCGCATGCTTTGAGGTCGAATACGGCGCCAACAGCGGGTTGCCATTGCGCCCGGCCACCGAGCTGACCATCACGATCCGGCCCCGCTCCCCTTTCATGGCGGGATCCGCTCCGAGCAGCGGCGCGAACGCCTGGGTGGCGATCACCGGGCCGATGACGTTGACCTCCATCTGATGGCGGAACTGCGCGATCGGCAGCTCCGTCACCGGCCCCGCGACGGCGATGCCGGCATTGTTGACCAGGCCGGCGAGCGCCTCGCCGGCGAGAGCCGCCCGCACCTCCTGCGCGGCCGCCTTCACCGCCGCCTCGTCGGTCACGTCGAACAGCAGCGGCGTGAAGTTGGCGCCGAGCTCGCTGCGCAGACGGTCTGCATCGGCCTGCTTGCGAACGCTGCCGAACACGCGAAAGCCGCGCGCGAGCAGGTGCTTCGAACAGGCGAACCCGATGCCGGTGGATGCGCCGGTGATGACGACGGATTTCATGGGGACCTCAACGATTTGCGCGGCGATTATCGCACGGGATGCGGCAAGATGCTGGCGCTGATTTTTCGCGTGAGGTCATCACCCGCCGAGCCTGCCCCGGAACAACGGAATACGGCACGCAACGCACGGCGCGTCGGCAAAACGGCCGCGGCAAGAATCGGATTTAAGTTTCAATGCTTGGGAGGATGAGAGCTGACGTGAGATCGAGGGCAGCGACCAAACTGGATGAAGGAAGGTTTGTGACCTTATGAGATCGTTAACCTTTCCGCCTCGCTCGCCTGTCTTCGCCGGGTCTGCAAGGAAGTGATCGCACCTCATTCCATCGATTGTCCGGCGAATCTCCGAAACGCCGGGCTCCGACCCGTCTTCCCTCTATGCGTATCGTCTTAATTTTCCGTATCCGTGTTTCCCCGGAGTACTACGCCCTCCGCCCCTAACGCATTGTTATCGCCCGTGCCGAAAACTGCCCCGGCCGAAAGCCTTGCAGCGGATCCCACACGCGTTGCTGTCGCTCCGGCAATCCGGACCAACGAGCGCGATCGTGTCACAGCCAGAACAGCTTCCGCTTTCAGAAAACTCCATCATCACCGAACTCGAAGAGGCCGTCCGCAGCGGCTCCTCGGCGAAGCGCGTCAACACGCTGCGCCAGGTCACCAACCTGTTCCTGCATGACGGCGAACGCCTCAGCGAGGACCAGATCAAGGTGTTTGACAACGTGCTGTGCATGCTGGTCTCGCGGGTCGAGACCCGCGCGCGGGCCGAGCTCAGCAAGCATCTCGCGCCGGTCGACTATGCGCCCGTCGAATTGATCCAGCAGCTCGCCCGCGACGACGAAATCTCGGTGGCCGAGAACGTGCTGATGCACTCGAGCCGGCTCACCGAGCATACGCTGGTGGAGGTCGCGGCGACCAAGGGCCAGGATCACCTGATGGCGATCTCCAGCCGCCCGCATCTGACCGAGGCGGTGACCGACATCATCGTCGACCGCGGCGAGCGCCGGGTCATCCGCAAGCTTGCCAACAACCAGACCGCGCGCTTCTCCGAGACCGGCTATTCCGGGATGATGGCGCATGCCGAGGACGACGACGAATTGTCCGAGATCATCGGGCTGCGCATCGACCTGCCCACCAAGCATCTGCGCGACCTCCTGCGCCGCGCAACCGAAGCCGTGCGCGCCAAGTTGATGGCCTCGGCGCCGCCGGCGTTGCAGCAGGAGATCAAGAAAATCCTCAAGGCAATCGCCGACGTTGCGCGCAGCGACGGCGGCCTGATCGGGCGCGACTTCACGCTGGCCGAAGAGGCCGTCAAGCGCATGAAGGGGCTGAACGAGCTCAACGATGCCGCCATCGCCTTCTTCGCCGAGACCCGCCGCTTCGGCGAGGTGTCCGCCGCACTCGGCCTGCTCAACAACGTCCCGACCGAGATGATGGCCAAGGTGCTGGAGGGCCCGCGCACCGACATCGTGCTGATCCCCTGCCGTGCCGCCGGGCTGGCCTGGTCGGTGGTGGCGAAGATCCTGACCCACCGGCCGATCAAGCACGCCATCGACAGCGACACGCTGAAGCTCGCGGAACGCGACTATTCCCGCCTGTCCCTCGACACCGCCCAGCGCACCCTGCGGTTCTGGATGGTGCACAACAAGGTCGAGAAGTAAGCGGCGCTCGCAAGCGATTCGCGCCGGAATTGATTCGCGCCTCACATCCCGCTGTCGTCCCTGCGAACGACAGCTGTGGGGCGTCGCGGGCGCCGGGTATCTCACGCCGAACGCGGCGGCCGAGAGAGTTCGCCACACGCAATCCACTCCAGCGCGTTATCGCCAGGAGATCACCGGGCGCCGGATTGACTTTGGTGCGCCCGCACTCCTACGGTGACGGCGACGGTGCCCCTCGACCGGGGCTCAATAGGGAATGCGGTGCCGGATGCGTCTCGCAAGGGACGTGACCGAAGGCCGCAGCTGCCCCCGCAACTGTAAGCGGCGAATCTCGCGTCAGAGGCCACTGGGAAATCTCGGTCCCGGGAAGGCGACGTGGAGGTGACGACCCGCGAGCCAGGAGACCTGCCGTCAGCCGTGGTCACACGCGAGGATGCCGGTCGGGGCGTTATTGGCATCGTTTTCAGGCAGGCCTGCAAAGGCGTGCATGAGACCTCGTTCGCGGTGACGTGCCACTGACGTCATGCCGAGGTCACTCGTGTCTCCCGTTCCCCATGCCAGGCGCCGTCGCGCCCTTCTGTCGTCGTTCTGCCTCCTCTCGTCGTTCGCGCTGCTCGGTCCCTCCCCCGCAACGGCGCAGCAATCCGCCTCGCCCGATCTGCTGCCGCCGGTCGAGGTCGACCCGCCGCACCGGCCGATCGCTCCGAAACCGGCCATCCCCCGCAGAGCCGGCAACGCCGCGCATCAACAGATGCCGGCGGCAAAGCCGGAATCGCCGGCCAGCCCGCCCGTCGCGGTCAGCCCGGCCGGCATCGTGACGCCGGTCGCCAACGTCGCGAATGCGATCACGGTGGTGACCGACAAGGACATCGCCGCGCAGCAGGCCCGCACGGTGCCGGACATCCTGAGCACCGTCCCCGGATTGAACGTCGTGCAGGCCGGCGGCCCGGGCGGCCAGACCAACGTCTTCATGCGCGGCACCAATGCCAACCACACCAAGCTCATCATCGACGGCATCGACGTCGGCGACGTCACCAACAGCAACGGTGCGTTCGATTTCGCGCATCTGCTCGCCGCCGACATCCAGCAGCTCGAGGTGCTGCGCGGGCCGCAGAGCGGGCTGTACGGCTCCGATGCGATCGGCGGCGTGATCTCGGTGATCACGCGCAAGGGCGACGGCCCGGCGCGGGCGACCGCCTCGGTCGAGAGCGGGTCGTTCAAGACCTTCAACCAGTCGGCCGGCGTCAGCGGCTCACAAAGTAATGTCAACTACGCGGTCAATGTCGCGCATCTGCACGCCGGCGACGTGCCGGTGACGCCGTGGCAGCTGCTCCCGGCGGGGCAGAAGGCGATCGGCAACGTCTACGACAACGTGACCGCCTCGTCCAAGATCGGCTTCGATCTCAACGAGGCCTGGACGTTGAACTCGGTGATTCGATACACCGACGCCACGCTGCTGTTCACGGGCGACAGCGGCTTTCCGAGCGTTCCCGATGCTATCAGGAGCAACCACACCGTCCACCAGCTGGCGACGCGCGAGGAAGCCGTGTGGTCGCTGCTCGGCGGCCGCGTCAGGAACTATTTCGGCGTCAACTACGTGAACAACTGGTCGTCCGATCTGACGGCCGGCAATCCCGTGGACGCGATCGCGACCGGCGAGCGCATCAAATATGACTGGCACGCGGTGACCGAACTGGCGCCGCACAACAATCTCGTCGTCGGCCTCGAGCGGCAGACCGAGCGGCTGAAAACAACTGATCTTTCCGCCGAGAACGGCAACAAGGCCGGCTTCATCGAGCTGCAGACGGAGTTCGCCAAACGCTGGTTCGTGGTGGCGAGCCTGCGCAACGACGTCAACGACCAATTCGGCGGCCATGGCACCTACCGGATCGCGCCGGCGGTGATCCTGCCGGTGACGGAGACCAAGCTGAAGGCGAGCTACGGCACCGGCTTCAAGGCGCCGACCTTGAGCCAGCTGCACCAGGATTTTCCGGCCTTCAACTTCTTCGCCAATCCCAACCTGAAGCCGGAGCAGAGCACCGGCTACGACGCCGGCTTCGAACAGCCGCTGTTTTCGGATCGCATCCGCTTCGGCGCGACCTACTTCCACAACAGCATCACCAACCTGATCAATTTCAACGCGACCTTCACCTCCTACGCCAATGTCGGCCTCGCGACCACCGAAGGCACCGAGAGCTTCGTGACGGCTGATCTCACCGACCGGATCTCGCTGCGTGCAGACTACACCTTCACCCGCGCGGTCGATGCGGCCACCGGCCAGCAGCTATTGCGGCGGCCGAAGGAAAAATGGAGCGCCACCGCGACCTGGCAGCCGATCGATGCGCTGCGCCTGTCGGCCACCGTGCTGAGGATCAGCGACTGGCTCGATGTCAGCCGCGACGGCATGACCACCGGCCTGGTCGCGCCCGGCTATACGGTCGTCAACCTGCGCAGCGACTACGCGCTGTCCAACCAGGTCAAGCTGTTCGGCCGGATCGATAACCTGTTCAACCGTCACTACCAGAACCCGACCGGATTCCTCGCGCCGGGCTTCGGCGTGTTCGGCGGCCTCCGGGTGGCGAGCTCCGGTGTGCAGTGACGCTGCCGACCAACCTCCCGGCGGCTGACAGAAGCTGCCGAAATGGACTACAATCGCAATAGAAGGAGATGTTCCATGACTCTCGACGTTCTCGCCCGATCTGGTTCCGGGGCTCGCCTCGCGCCCGTTCCGCAACGGCATGCCGCTGCGTTCTGCTTCGCGCTGCTGACAGCGGCCTGCGCGCTGGCGAGCTTCGTGTTCGCCTGCGCGACGCCGTTTGCGGCCTTCGCCGTGATCGCCGCCGCCATGCTGCCGCTGCGCATGGCGCTGCCGGTGATGCTCGGCGCCTGGCTGGTCAACCAGGGCGTCGGCTTCGGCGCGCTGCACTATCCGGTCGATGCCAACACGCTGGCCTGGGGCGCCATGATCGGCGTCGCGGCGCTCAGCGCCACCGTCATAGCCCGCATGGCGCTGGCGGCCTTGCGCACGGCACCAGCGCCGGCCGCGTTTGCCGTCGCGCTCCTCAGTGCCTACGCCGCCTATGAGCTGGTGCTGCTGGCCGCCACGCCCGCACTCGGCGGGGCCGCAAGCTTCGCGCTCCCGATCGTCGCCCGCCTCGGCCTGACCAGCGCCGCCTGGCTGGTCGGCCTCGTCGCGGTCAGTGAGATCGTCCGCCTGCTGACCCCACTGGTCTCGCGCCGCGCGGCCTCCTGACCGGCGACCATCTCCTAGCCACCAAACAAAAACGGCGGGCCTCGGCCCGCCGTTCTCATATCCGATCGTCGTCGCAAGCTCAGTTCTTGCTCTTGTCGACCAGCGCGCCCTTCTTGATCCAGGGCATCATGTCGCGCAGGCGGGCACCGACTTCCTCGATCGGGTGCTGGGCAAGCTTGGCGCGGGTCGCCTTGAACGAGGTCTGGTTGACCTTGTTCTCCAGCATCCAGTCGCGCGCGAAGCGGCCGGACTGGATGTCGTCGAGCACGCGCTTCATCTCGGCCTTGGTCTCCGGCGTGATGATGCGCGGGCCGGTGACGTACTCGCCGTACTCGGCGGTGTTGGAGATCGAGTAGTTCATGTTGGCGATCCCGCCTTCATAGATCAGGTCGACGATCAGCTTGACCTCGTGGAGGCACTCGAAATAGGCCATCTCCGGCGCGTAGCCGGCCTCGGTCAGCGTCTCGTAGCCGGCCTTGATCAGTTCGACCAGGCCGCCGCACAGCACCGCCTGCTCGCCGAACAGGTCGGTCTCGCACTCTTCCTTGAAGGTGGTCTCGATGATGCCGGCGCGGCCGCCGCCGATCGCCGAGGCGTAGGACAGGCCGAGGTCATGGGCGTTGCCCGAGGAATCCTTGGCGATCGCGATCAGGCAGGGCACGCCGCCGCCGCGCTGGTACTCGGAGCGGACGGTGTGGCCGGGGCCTTTCGGCGCGATCATCAGCACGTCGAGATCGGCGCGCGGGTCGAGCAGGTTGAAGTGGACGTTCAGGCCGTGGGCGAACACCAGTGCGGCGCCCTGCTTCATGTTGTCGTGCAGGTGCTCGCGGTAGATGTCGCCCTGCAGCTCGTCCGGGGTCAGCATCATCACGAGGTCGGCCCACTTCGCGGCCTCGGCGACTTCCATCACCTTGAAGCCGGCGCCTTCGGCCTTCTTGGCCGAGGCCGAGCCCTTGCGCAGCGCGATCGCGACGTCCTTGACGCCGGAATCCTTCAGGTTGAGCGCGTGGGCGTGGCCCTGGCTGCCATAGCCGACGATGACGACCTTCTTGCCCTTGATCAGGTTCAGATCGGCGTCGCGATCGTAGTAGACACGCATTGTCGTTTCCTCTTTGAGATGGCCGGAATTGGCTGAAAAGTCAGACGCTTGGGTGAGGCACGGGCGGCTGCGCCCGGACGAAATCCGGCCCGTGTCTAGAGCATTTTGGGTCCCGTTGGAAACCCCGATCTCGCATGGCGGCGGCGTCCTTCATGCGTCCATGAAGACGGGATAGAGCGAGGCGAGCAGCAGCGCGGCCATCAGGATGTTGAAGGCGCGGACCGCACGGTCGGAGCTCAGCAGCGGCCGCAGCGCGGTGCCGAACAGGGTCCAGGTGACGGTCGAGCCGATCGCCATCACGAAGCTGATCGCGACCTGCAGCCCGACATTGGCCGGAAAGCTGGCAATCGCGGCATAGGCGGTGATGGTGCTGATCACCATCACCCAGCCCTTGGCGTTGACCCACTGGAACAGCGCCGCGCCCCAGAACGACATCGGGCCGCGCGGCGTGGTGTCCTCAGGCTTGGTCGATCCGGACAAGGCGATCGCAACCGCGAGGTAGATCAGATAGGCCGCGCCTAGATATTTCAGAACGTCTTGCAGGACCGGGTAGCGGATGAACACCGTGGCCAGCCCGAAGCCGACCGCGCCGACCATGAAGGCGAAGCCGAAGCTGACGCCCATCATGTGCGGCACCGTGCGGCGGAAGCCATGGGTCACGCCCGACGACAGCAGCATGATGTTGTTCGGCCCCGGCGTGAACGCCATGACGAAGGCAAAGGTGACGAAGGCGATGAGGAGCTGCTGGGACATCAGGACGTTCTCGCCGCAAGCAAGCACTGACTTGCGGTCACCTGCGCATGGCGGCCGCGCCTGTCGCGGCGCGGGCAGTGCAACCTCGCCCCGCTTGCGGGGAGAGGTCGGATTGCATCGCCAGATGCAATCCGGGTGAGGGGGTACAGGTCTAACGGCGAACGCTCCCCGTGCGGCTGCCCCTCACCCCGACCCTCTCCCCGTAAGAACGGGGAGAGGGAGCGCACCGTCGCCTGCGCGAAAGTGAGACTCACCAATCTGCCGCTCATAGCTAGCCCTGCCCCGCCGGCTTCTGCAGCACGTAGGTCGCGTGCATCGGGGCGTGATAGTCGGCGGACACCGTGACGAAGCCGACCTCGGTCAGCATGCGCTCCATCACCCAGGCGAAGGTGGAGTTCTCGTCGCGCATGTGGGTGATGACGCTGTCGCGGGCGAGGTCGTGGTTCTTGATGTTGAAATCCGCCCATTGCTCAACCGAGCGCTCCGCGCCGTCGGGCATGGAGACATAGACGATGTCGCGCAGGAAGAACTGCGCGCCCGGCTTCAGCGCCGCGAAGATCCGTGCCAGCGCCACCGCCTTCCAGAAATCCGGCAGGTGGTGCAGCGTGAACTCGCTGGCGATCAGGTCATAGGTGGCAGGCTCATAGGCGAACGACAGCAGCCCCGCCGAATGCATCCGCACCGCGGTACGGCGGTCGCGGGTGTAGATCTTGGTCAGCGCCAGCATCGCCGGCGAGATGTCGATGGCGTCCACCACGGCCCCCATCAGCGCCGCTTCCGTCGCCAGCACGCCATTGCCGCAGCCGATGTCGGCCACCCGCCAGCCCGGCTTGACACCGAGCATCTTCAACGCGGCGCGCGCACGCTCGTCGGCATCGTCGCCCGAACCGTAGATCGAGGCCACGGCATGATCGAGACCGATCCGGTTGCGTTCGTTGTAGTACCAGTCGCGCGCCAGCATGGCTCACATCCCTTCCGGTCCCCGCCCGATCGCCGCAATGCCGGTCCTGGCGACTTCCACCAGGCCCAGCGGACGCATCAGATCGATGAATTGCGTGATCTTGTCGGTGTTGCCTGTGATCTCGAACACGAAGCTCTCGGTCGTGGCGTCGATCACGCGGGCGCGGAACGCATCCGCCAGCCGCAGCGCCTCGACGCGCGGCTCGCCGATGCCGCGCACCTTGACCATCGCCAGCTCGCGCTCGATCGCGCGTTTCGTCAGCGTCATGTCGACGACGCGATAGACCGGGATCATGCGGTCGAGCTGATGCTTGATCTGCTGGATCACCATCGGCGTGCCGGTCGTGACGATGGTGATGCGCGACAGGTGCTTCTGGCTCTCGGTCTCGGAGACGGTGAGGCTCTCGATGTTGTAGCCGCGCCCCGAGAACAGGCCGATGACCCGCGCCAGCACGCCGGGCTCGTTCTGCACCAGCACGGCAAGCGTGTGCGTTTCGTTCGGATCGTGGCGGTCTTCGATGAAATAGGCGGAGGCTGGCTGGTTCATTGGTGTCCCCGTGTTGGCCAAGTCGTCATGGCCGGGCTTGTCCCGGCCATCCACGTCGAGCGTCGAGCGCGCGGTTCGTGGATGCCCGGGTCGAGCCCGGGCATGACGGCGGTGTGTGTGGTGAGCGGAGTGCGCATCATGCAACTCCGGCTTCGGCATGAGCGGCCGCCGGCATCACCCAGCGCCTGAACAGGTCGAGATCGATGTTGCCGCCGGTCAGCACCAAGCCGACACGCTTGCCGGCCAGCTTGTGCTTCTCCTGCAAGGCGGCGGCGAGCGACGCCGCCCCGGCGCCCTCGGCAACATTGTGAGTGTCGGTCCAGAAGATACGGATGGCCTCGGCAATCTCGGCGTCGCTGACCTGCACGATGCGTGAGGCGCCCTTGAGGATGATCGCGAGGGCATCCGCATCCGGGCTGCGCGTCGCGAGGCCATCGGCATGGGTGTCGGCGCTGTTGGTCGTCACGACGGTCCGCGCCGCGAACGACAGCGCATAGGACGGCGCGCCAGTCGACTGCACGCCGACGATCTCGGTCTTCAAGCCCAAGAGATCGCGCGCCAGGATGCAGCCGCAGATGCCGGAGCCCTGCCCGATCGAGACGTACAGCACATCGAGATCGGGCGCGCTGCGCAACAGCTCCAGCGCGTAGGTCGCGACGCCGCGCACGATGTCCGCATGGAACGACGGCACCATGTGCAGGCCGTCGCGCGCGGCGTGGCGGCCCGCCTCCTCGCGCGATTCCTGGAAGTCGCTGCCATGCTCGATCAGCTCGGCGCCGAACGCCGCCATCGCGCGGTTCTTCTCGACCGAGTTGCCCCTGGGCACGTAGATCGTCACCGGCAGGCCGTTGCGACGGCCGGCAAACGCGACGCTCTGCCCATGATTGCCGCGCGTCGCGGTGATCAGGCCGCGCACGTCCGGCCGCGTGCGTTTGAGGTTGTCGACATAGACCAGCCCGCCGCGCACCTTGAAGGCGCCGGCCGGGGTGTGGTTCTCGTGCTTGACGACGACATGTGTCCCCAGCCGCTGCGCCAGCAACGGCCACGCATGCGCGGGTGTCGCCGGCACCGCGGCGGCGACGATCGCATGGGCCTGCTCGAGCTCGGCGAGGCTGAACATGGTCACACCAGCGCCTTGCCGCCGGCGAACGCCGCCGCCGGATCTGACGCTTCCGCCGGCAGGATCATCTCGTTATGCGCCTTGCCCGACGGGATCATCGGGAAGCAGTTCTCCAGCGCCGCGACGCGGCAGTCGAACAGCACCGGCTTCTTGACCGAGATCATCTCC
The DNA here is from genome assembly GCF_032489875.1 of Bradyrhizobium sp. SZCCHNR1015. Classification (NCBI taxonomy): domain Bacteria; kingdom Pseudomonadati; phylum Pseudomonadota; class Alphaproteobacteria; order Hyphomicrobiales; family Nitrobacteraceae; genus Bradyrhizobium; species Bradyrhizobium sp. SZCCHNR1015. The sequence goes on along the minus strand of NZ_JAUEYW010000028.1, from coordinate 11,733 downwards.
TTGATCGCGCCATCGAGGTCGCCGGGCTTGGAGACCTGGAGCCCGACGCCGCCATAGGCCTCGGCGAGCTTGACGAAATCCGGCAGCGCCTCCGAATAGGAATGCGACAGGCGGTTGCCGTGCAGCAGCTGCTGCCACTGCCGCACCATGCCCATGTACTGGTTGTTGAGGATGAAGATCTTGACCGGCAGCTCGTACTGCACGGCCGTCGACATCTCCTGCATCGTCATCTGCACCGAGGCGTCGCCGCCGATGTCGATGACCAGGCTGTCGGGATGGGCGACCTGCACGCCGATCGCCGCCGGCAGGCCGTAGCCCATGGTGCCGAGACCGCCCGAGGTCATCCAGCGGTGCGGCTCCTCGAAGCCGTAGAACTGCGCCGCCCACATCTGGTGCTGGCCGACCTCGGTCGTGATGTAGGTGTCGCGGCCGCGCGTCAGCTCGAACAGCCGCTGGATCGCATATTGCGGCATGATGACGTCGCGGTTCGGCTTGTAGGCCAGCGAGTTGCGCGCGCGCCAGACGGCGATCTCCTGCCACCACGACTTGATGTCGGGCTTCTTCGCCTCGGCCCTGAACACCTGCAGGATGTCGGCGAGCACGTCGCCGCAATCGCCGATGATCGGCACGTCGACGCGGATGTTCTTGTTGATCGAGGACGGATCGATGTCGATGTGGATCTTCTTCGAGCCGGGCGAGAACGCATCGGTGCGCCCGGTGATGCGGTCATCGAAGCGCGCGCCGACGCACAGCATGACGTCGCAATCATGCATCGCCATGTTGGCCTCGTAGGTGCCGTGCATGCCGAGCATGCCGAGCCAATTGGTGCCCGACGCCGGATAGGCGCCGAGCCCCATCAGCGTCGAGGTGATCGGGAAGCCCGTGACCTCGACCAGCTCGCGCAACAGCTTGGAGGCCTCCGGGCCCGAATTGACAACGCCGCCGCCGGAATAGATCACCGGCCGCTTGGCCGAGGCCAGCAGCGCCACCGCCTTGCGGATCTGCATCGCGTCGCCCTTCACGCGCGGCGAATAGGAGATGTGGACGTCGGACTTGCGTGGCGGATGATAGGTGCCGGTCGCAAACTGCACGTCCTTCGGCACGTCGACCACGACCGGCCCCGGCCGGCCCGTGGTGGCGACGTAGAACGCCTCGTGCAGCACCTTGGCGAGGTCGTTGACATCGCGGACCAGCCAATTGTGCTTGGTGCAGGGCCGGGTGATGCCGACCGTGTCGCATTCCTGGAACGCATCGTTGCCGATCAGGTGCGTCGGCACCTGGCCGGTGATGCAGACCAGGGGAATCGAATCCATCAGTGCGTCCGCCAGCGGCGTCACCATGTTGGTCGCGCCGGGGCCCGAGGTCACCAGCACGACGCCCGGCTTGCCGGTCGAGCGCGCATAGCCTTCGGCGGCGTGGCCGGCGCCCTGCTCGTGGCGGACCAGGATGTGCTCGACCTCGCTCTGCTGGAAGATCTCGTCATAGATCGGAAGCACCGCGCCGCCCGGATAGCCGAAGATGTGCTGCACGCCGTGGTCGATGAGCGCGCGCACGATCATCGCGGCGCCGGTCATCTCGTTCGGATCGTGGCTCTTGTCGGTCATGGTGGGCTCCGGATCGCTGGGTCTCAGCGGCTTGTCGTTTTGGTCGGTCGGTTCGGTCGGCTGGTTTTCTGTTGGTTCAGCGTGGTCGGGTCGCTTCGGGCAATAAAAAAGGGCCCTGGAAGGCCCTGCGCACCGCTCGGATCATGGATGGCCGCTAGCCATCCCCGGCGATGCGCCTGGGTACGACTACGATAAGGAGGGCAATAAAGTTGCGCATGATGCCGAGCAAGCTTCCCAAAGGTTGCGCGAAACATAGCTATGGTTGCCTCGATGTCAAGGCAAAGCCGGCTCTGCTGCGCGATTTATGGATGTTAACGCGGAATTTTCCGTTCGGCGAGCGGTAATTTGGCCATCACGCCGTCATTGCGAGCGAAGCGAAGCAATCCAGGGGCCCCACTCGACAACTCGGGATCGCTTCGTCGCTGCGCTCCTCGCGATGACGATCAGAGGGATGCCACCCACGCCCGCGCCGCCTCGGGGCTCATCCACTCGAACTCCGGCAACTGGTGCCGGAACCAGGTGAACTGCCGCTTGGCGTAATGGCGGGTGTCGGCCTTGCCGATGGTGGCCGCCTGCTCCCGCGTGATCTCCCCTCTGATATAGCGCATCAACGCCGGCACGCCGTGGGCCTTCATCGCCGGCAGCAGCGGATCGAGGCCGCGTGCCGCCAGCCGCTCGACCTCCTGCAACGCGCCGCGGTCCAGCATCAGATCGAACCGCGCGTCGATCCGCTGATACAGCGCCTCGCGCTCGGGAGCGATGAACAGCGCCCGATAGCTGCCCGCCGGCAGCAGCGGTGGCGTCGTCTCCGCGTGCCAGTCGGCCAATGGCCGACCGGTGGCCTCGATCACCTCCAGCGCGCGGGCCACGCGGGTGCGGTCGCGGACGTTCAGCCGCGCGGCCGCCGCCGGATCGCGTCGCGCCAGCTCGGCATGCAAGGCCTCGACGCCGTCGCGATCGAGCCTGAGGCGCACCGCGTCGCGCACCTCATCCGGCACGGGCGGCACCGCGGACAGCCCTGATGTCAGCGCCTTGAAATACAAGCCGGTGCCGCCGATGAAGATCGGCAGCCGCCCGGCCCGCTGCACCTCGCCCAGGATCTCGGCGGCATCCCGGACAAAATGGCCGGCCGAGTAGTTCACGCTGGCATCAACATGGCCGTAGAGCCGGTGCGGCACGGCGGCCTCCTCGTCGCAGGTCGGCCTTGCCGTCAGCACCCTCAGATCGCCGTAGACCTGCATGGAATCGGTATTGATGACGACCCCGCCCGCTTTTTGCGCAAGTTCCATCGCCAGCGCCGACTTGCCGCTGGCGGTCGGCCCTGCGATAAGCACCGCTTTGTTGATCCCTGGCAAAGTCACCTGATGTCTCTCGTCGCCACCTTCATCTGCAATCCCGCCGATCCCGCGCTTGATACCACGATCGTGGAGGCCTTCCTGGCCGTGCTGCCGTCGCCGGGCACGCCGCGCTGGCTGTTCGACGAGGTCGCGATCGACATCCCGTTCGCCCATGACGGCGAGGTCCACAAGCTCGAGGCGCGCCTGCGCGACCTGCGCGGCGACATGCCGATCGACATCGTCGTGCAGGCGGAAGCGGTCCGGCGCAAGAAGCTTTTTCTCGCCGACATGGACTCGACCATGATCGGCCAGGAATGTATCGACGAGCTCGCCGACTTCGCCGGGCTGAAGCCCCGCGTCGCCGCCATCACCGAGCGCGCCATGCGCGGTGAGATCGCATTCGAGCCGGCGTTGCGCGAACGCGTTGCATTGCTGAAGGACCTGCCGGTGAGCGTCGTCGACGAAGTCCTGACCAAGCGCATCAAGCTGACGCCGGGCGGCCGTCATCTGGTGATGACCATGCGCGCCAACGGCGCCTATACCTGCCTGATCTCCGGCGGCTTCACGCTGTTCACCAGCGCCATCGCGGCCAAGATCGGCTTCCAGGAGAACCGCGCCAACGAGCTCGTCGTCGACGGCGGCAAGCTCACCGGCGAGGTGCGCGAGCCGATCATCGGCCGCGACGCCAAGCTCGCCACCCTGATCGAGCTGCGCGAAGCGTTCGATCTCGACGCGATCGACACGCTCGCGGTCGGCGACGGCGCCAACGACCTCGGCATGATCGAGGCCGCCGGCCTCGGCGTCGCCTATCACGCCAAGCCCGCGGTCTCGGCCGCCGCCTCGGCCCGCATCGACCACGGCGACCTCACCGCCCTGCTCTATGCCCAGGGCTACACGCGCGATCAGTTCGTGGACTGACGAGACTGCGGCCGCGCGGCAGGCCATTAATCAATGGTTTTGCGAACGCTCGAAGATTGCAGTCGCATTGCCCATGGGCGAATCGCCGCCCGAGCAAAGCCGTTGCCAAAGCCCTGCCTTCATCGGCTCTCGATCAGCGCATCATCAGGATTTTGTTTCAATCCAGCGCACTCGCACGCAACTCCATTCCAATCTCATTTCAGATCGCAAATCACATCATTCACCTTCCGCATCAAGGCGGCACGTGAACTGCCATTTTAACCGCATCACCAATCCATGAATTGTCAAATCATGCTGCAGCGCATATAAAGCTGACAACGCTAGGGAGTGTCCAAGGAAGCGAAAGCGATTGCAGGTGATGCAATCGATCATCGTCACAGAAGGACCTCCCGATGACCATCAAGCACATCATTCCCGGCTCTCTTCTTGCCCTCGCGCTGCTGAGCGGCGCGGCTGTTGCCGGCGAGCTGCCGAGCTACGAAGTCGGCGCGCTGCCGGCCACCCCGCACCAGCTCTCCGTCGTCGGTGCATCCGCCGCGCAGCAGACCGTTGCGATCAATGCGGACAGCACCGCCACCCCGGTCCAGCTCTCTGTGCTCACCCAGCATCGTCGCAGCGCCGCTCTCGCCGTGCCGGCGACCGTCGGCAGCGTTCGCAACTGATCGACAGGCCGTCTCCGCCATCAGGCAACTTGCTGCTGCTTCTCCCCGCAGGTCGGCGCGACCGTGGCCGAGGGCAGCAGCAGGAGTGCCGATGCGCTCGCCGCCGCGCAGACCGGCGCAGCGACCCAGAATACCCACGCGTAGTTCGGTACTTCGCCTGATCTCCCCAACACCGCGCCGAGCACCGCGATGCCGATCGCAAAGCCGGCTTGGCGCATGACGACCGTCACAGCCGCGGCCATCCCAGCCTGATCGGCCGGCACCAGCGCAACCACGGCCCCCGACAATTGCGGATGGGCCAGCGCGGCTCCGCTTCCGATCACGGCCATTGCGATGTGCACGAGCCACGACCGGAGCGCCGGATCGGGCATGGCCAGCGCGCCGACGAAGACAAGATTGCCCAGGGCGATGATAGCCAGCGCGACCGTGAAGTGCCGCCGCCATCCCCACCGGACGACCAGTCTTGCACCGAGCGGCGGCAAGACCAGCATCGGCAACGTCGCCGCGAGCATCGCAAACCCGCATTCGGAGGCAGTCCAGCCGAACGTCGCACGGAGAAAACCCGGCAGGAAGACCAGCACGGCCCAGTAGCCGAGCGATACGGCATTCAACAGCAGCGCGACGGCAACCATCGCGCGGTTGAGGAAGATCGCTGGATCGAAGATCGGCTGCGTGCGGCGCCGCTGCTGCCAGAGGAAGGTCGCCCCAAAAAGCGCCGCCAGCACGACCCCCAGGATCAGTTCCGGTCCGCCGTGACCGTGCAGCAGGGTTGCAATCAGCATGCAGAGCGCCGCGCTAAGAAGACCCATCCCGAGATAATCGAGCGGACGCCGCGCCGAACTGCGCATTTCGGGAACGAGCCGGGGAATGCTCCAGGCCGCCAGCAGGCACGCCGGCAGATTGGCGGCGAAGATCCAGCGCCAACCGATCCACGCGGAAATGCCGCCACCGATGCTCGGTCCGACCGCCATCGCAACGCCCGAGACGACGCCGAGCCCCCCCAACACGCGCGTGCGCAAGGCGGCCTGCGGATAGAGAGCGGCAATCAGCGCAATGCCGCCGGTCATCACGAAAGCCGCGCCCAGTCCCTGCAACACCCGCGCGAGCCCGAGGGTCAGGCCGTCGGCCGACAGCGCGCACACGACCGATGCGGCGGCAAAAACGAGGTTGCCGCCGAGCATCGCTCGGCGACGGCCCAGGCTGTCGGCGAGAGCGCCCGCGACCAGAAGCGCCGCCGTGAAGGCGAGGCTGTAGCCGTCCATCATCCAGGCCTGGCCGGCGATCCCAAGCCCAAGCTCGTCCGCGATGGTGGGCAAGGCCACCACCACGGCGGTCACATCGAAATTGGTGAGGAAAGCCGCCAGGCTCAGGGCGAGCGCCGGCCACATGGACGGCGCCGTTGCGACGTCGGCCGACGATGACGTGGAACGGGCTGTCGGCATTTGGCGGCCTTCGTCATGGAGAGGGACGGGCCAAAGATATGGCCGGCGCACCCATTCACGTCAGCATGAATCTCGTTCATACTTGGCCGATGCGATCTCTTCCGCCATTCGACGGTCTCGTTGCCTTCGAGGCCACCGCCCGCCACCGCAGCATGACCTTGGCAGCGACGGAGCTCGGGCTAACGCAGAGTGCTGTCAGCCACCGGCTGCGCAAGCTCGAGACCTATCTCGGCGCCAAGCTGTTCAACCACCGCAGCGGGACCGGACTGTCGCCGACGACGGCCGGCACCTCGCTGCTCACGGAGATCGTTGGTCTGCTCGACGAGATGGCGCTGCTGCGCGCGCGCTACCGCGCCGCCGCGCAGCCCGCGGTGTTGAAGGTCGGCGTGAGCGCAGCCTTGTCGCACTACTGGCTGGTGCGTCGGTTGCCCGGCTTTCTGTCCAGACACGGCGATGTCGGCGTCGAACTCGTCGTCGCCGAGAGCGAGGCTCAGGCGCGCGCAGCTGATGTCGATCTCCAGGTGCTGTGGTTGCCGAAGGCTGCGGCGCGCGCGAGCTCGACGCAACGGCTGCTGTTCAGAGAGCGCGTCTTTCCGGTCGCCATGCCGCGCCTGTTGCCGCGCGGCCGCGCCTTGCACGATGTCCGCAATCTCGCGAACTACCCCATCATTCACAAGGGGCGCGCCGGCCGCGACGACGGCGCTGAATGGTCATGGCCCGCATGGTTCGAGAGGCTCGGCCTCGGCGCGGAGGCTCCCGTCGGCATTCGGGTCGATACGATCAGCCTGGCGCTCGCCGCAGCGATCGAGGGCGCCGGCGTGGCGCTGGGACGATCGCTGCTCGTGCATGACGCACTGGCCGAGCGCCGCCTGACGCGCGTCGTTTCGGCCGAATGGGACGTGCCGTCCAGCAAGGTGCATGTCGTGCGCTGGCCGGCCGTGCTCAGCAGCGATACGCGCGTCCGGTTTTTCACGAGCTGGCTCGCGAGCGAAGCAGCGCTGCTCTCCGATAGTGAGTGATGCGTAGACAGGATATGAAGATTTCTTGAGTGACATCATCATCCGCGCCGCGACCAGCGAAGACGCGCCGGCCGTCGCGGCGCTCCATGCGGCGAACTGGCGCGACGCCTATGCCAACATCCTCGCGCCGGAGTTTCTCAGCAGCGCCATCGACGCCGACCGGCGCGCGGTCTGGACGCAGCGGCTCGGCACGCCGGCCGCGGATCAACTCGTCAACGTCGCACGCGACCCGGCCGGGTTGATGCGCGGCTTCATCTGCTGCTATCGCGACGCCGACCCGGTGTGGGGACATCTGGTCGACAATCTTCACGTCGCGGCCGAGACCAGAGGCTCGGGGCTTGGAGAGCGGCTGCTTCGCGGCGCGGCTCGCCTGCTTTCGGCAGGCGCGTCACACTCTGGATTGCACCTCTGGGTCTTCGAGGCCAATGTCGCCGGCCTCCAGTTCTATAGGCGGCTTGGCGGCCGCATCGTCGACACCAAGCCCTCCAGCATTCCCGCGGCTGACGGAAAGACCGTCCTGCGCGTGCATTGGCCTGACATCACTCAGCTCGCCTGATCCGGCATCGCCGGTGCGCGCAGACATACAGCCCGCAAGCCGCTGAGCCCAGTTTGCATCATCCCCTCGACGGGTCCGGGAATTGTCATCGCCGGCAGCGGCGTGCCAAGACAAAGGATATCATATGCGCTATTGCGCAAATACGCAAATACGAATATATCTCCGTCATGTCCGATCCTGTTCCGCTGCTCGCCGCCCTGGCCGAGCCGACCCGCCTCGCAGCCCTGCGCATCCTGTGGGATGGCGGCGAGCATTGCGTCTGCGAACTCATGCGGCAGCTGGGCGCAAGCGCGTCGCGCATGAGCCGGCACATGGCGGCCCTCAAGGCCGCAGGTCTTGTCATCGACCGACGCGACGCCCAGTGGGTGCGGTATCGGCTGAGCCCCGACCTGGCGCCTGACCGGCGCGCCATTCTCGAGACCGTCATGGCGGCCATGGCTGAGCCGAACAGGAACGCAGCATGAAAACCGAAACTTCAACCTATCCTGACGGGTCGGCATCGGCTGTGATCTGGATCGTCGCGACGGCCGCTGCGGTCGCGATGTGGTTTGCGGTCTACTGGCAGCTGGAAGCGTTCTCGGCATGGCTGGTGTCGTCGCTGCCGGTGCCCCGCGACAGCCATCTGGAAGAAGCCGCGCGGTTCTTCGTGTTCGACGCGCCCAAGGTCCTGATGCTGATGACGCTGGTCGTGTTCGGCATGGGCGTTGTGCGCAGCTTCTTTTCAGCCGAGCGAACTCGCGCATTGCTCGCCGGCAGGCGCGAGGGCCTCGGCAATGTCGCGGCTGCAATCCTCGGCGTATTCACGCCCTTCTGCTCGTGCTCGGCGGTGCCGCTGTTCGTCGGCTTCGTCTCCGCTGGTGTCCCGCTCGGCGTGACCTTCTCGTTCCTGATCGCGGCGCCAATGGTGAACGAGGTCGCGCTCGGCCTGCTGTTCGCACTGGTCGGCTGGAAGATCGCCGCGATCTATCTGGCCTTCGGCCTGGCGGTCGCGATCGTGGCGGGATGGATCATCGGACGCCTTCATCTCGAAGGGTGGCTCGAGGCATGGGTTCGCAACGTGCGCGCCGGACAGGCGGATCTGCAGCCGGATTCACAGAACGTGGCCGATCGCATCCGGGCCGGAATCGAGGCGGTGCGCGACATCGTCGGCCGCGTCTGGGCCTGGATCATCGTGGGCATCGCGGCGGGCGCATTCATTCACGGCTATGTCCCGAACGACCTGCTCGCCTCGATCATGGGCAAGGACCAATGGTGGTCCGTGCCGGCCGTGGTGCTGATCGGCGTGCCGATGTACGCCAATGCCGCGGGCATCATTCCGATCGTCGAGGCGCTGCTCGGCAAGGGCGCGGCGCTGGGAACGGTGCTCGCCTTCATGATGAGCGTCATCGCGCTTTCGTTTCCCGAGATGCTCATTCTGCGCAAGGTGCTGACGCTCCGGCTGATCGCCGTCTTCGCGGGCGTCGTCGCCGCCGGCATCGTCGCCGTCGGCTATCTCTTCAACGCCCTGTTCTGATGAAAGGACAAGCCCCATGAAGAACGTCAAGATTCTCGGCTCCGGCTGCAAGCGATGTGTTCAGACCGCAGCAATGGTCTCCGCGGAAGCAAGCAAGCTCGGCATCGAGATCGAGCTGGAAAAGATCACGGACTTCGCCGACATCGCCAGGTTCGGCATCGCCTCGACGCCGGGCGTGGTGATCGACGGCAAGGTCGTTCATGCGGGCGGCCTGCCGAAGGCCGAGGACATAGCGAAATGGCTGTCGACGTGATGTTGCGTCTGCTGCTCGCAGCCGTCCTCCTGCTCGGCCCGGCTGTCGTTGCGCGCGCCGACGAGCCCACATGGACGCGGCGGATCATCGCGCCGGACACGGCGCTCAAGGCGGCACAGGCGGCGCTCGCCGAGTGCCGCAAACGCGGCTGGCAGGCCGCCGTGACCGTGAGCGATCCGTCGGGGCTTGCGCTGGTCACCCTGCGCGACCGTTTCGCTGGCTGGCATACGCTGGAGGCCGCGACGGGCAAGGCGCGGACGGCGGCGAGCTGGCGCGAGGCGACGAGCACGCTCGCAGCCCGGCTGGCTCGACCGGACGCCGCGGAGCGGGCCATCGTCAACGTTCCCGGCGTTGTCATGGTCGGCGGCGGCATGCCAATAGAGGCCGCTGGCCAGCAGGTCGGAGCGATCGGCGTATCCGGCGCGCCCGGAGGCGACAACGACGACATCTGCGCGAAGGCCGGCATCGAAGCGGTCGCCGCGGACATCGCGTTCTGAGCTCTTGGCGTTCTGGGCGGCTTGGCGTTCCGAGCGCTTCTGCCGGCGGATCTCGAACGAGGACGGCCGACGCCGATCATTTTGCCGGAGGATACCGCGTTGTCTGACACGATGCCTCAATTGGACGAAACCTCCTTCCATCCCATCGACCGCGCGAAGCTGCTGGAGCCCGCTCTCTCCTCCCACCCTCCGCGAATCCTGCTGCTCTACGGATCGCTCCGGCAGCGCTCGTTCAGCCGGCTGCTCACGGAGGAAGCGGCGCGCGTCCTCGCGCGCTATGGCGCGGAGACACGCACCTTTGATCCGCGCGGACTGCCGCTGGTCGACGACGCCGAGCCGGATCATCCGAAGGTCCGCGAGCTGCGCGATCTCGTGACCTGGTGCGAAGGCATGGTGTGGTGCTCGCCCGAGCGGCACGGCGCGATGACCGGCGTGATGAAGACCCAGATCGACTGGATCCCACTGTCGCTCGGGGCCGTCCGGCCGACGCAGGGCAAGACGTTGGCCGTGATGCAGGTCAGCGGCGGCTCGCAGTCGTTCAACGCCGTCAATCAGCTGCGAGTGCTCGGCCGCTGGATGCGCCTCATCACCATTCCGAACCAGTCCTCGGTGCCGAAGGCCTTCGCGGAGTTCGACGACGCCGACCGCATGAAGCCGTCGCCCTATTACGATCGCGTCGTCGACGTGATGGAAGAGCTCGTCAAGTTCACGCTGCTGACGCGCGACCGGGCGGAGTATCTCGTCGACCGCTATTCCGAGCGCAAGGAGAATGCCGAGGCGCTGTCGAAGCGGGTCAACCAGCGATCGCTGTGAGGCTCCGGCCGCGGCGCTCAACCCTGCGCCGGAACGACGTCGCCGGCCTGCTGCGGGCGCCGTAATTGATTCTGGAAAAAAGAATCTTATTGCGCTTTACCTGAAATCATGATTATCTCTGCGCATCCCGCCTCACCGCAGAGGGGCGTAGCGCGCGATCGTCACGACACGCGAGGTGGGGATGCGATGGCCGCGTTGTTGCCGCAGCATGCTTTTCCAGCGTGCGGACGAACGGCAATGCGCGGACGTGAAGTCGCAGCGTCCTGATACCCCGACGCTGGTATCAAGCCGCGACGGCGCCGATCTGCCGCGCGGCGATGGTGGCCAACAAGCCCGGCGCACCAGGGAGACTGCGTATAAGCGTGAAGACCGTCGCGCAGGGAATGCCGGTTGAATCGGCTTTACCTGTGGTACCTGCCGCCTGCATTTTTTTCGCAGGCGGGCCATGGGTGAGGCCTTCACCCGGCATTCCCTGCGCCCTCTGCACCGTTTGCGAGGGACGAAATGATCGCAGGCCTCGGGCATGATGTGCCGCGAGATTGCGATGGCATGTCCCTCGGACATGCTCGCTGTGCCCAACTCAGCTGTTTGAACCGTGAATCCGCCCCCACCCGCCGCCCTCGTGCCCGACAGGCCGCGACGCGCGAAAGCGCGGCACCGATCCGGGATCGATACGCCGCAGCAGAGGTGATGGGCAAAATGCCAATGACCAGCCTGTCCCAAACCGCTGCCTGGGGTTGCGGGTCCCTGCTCAAGGCCGGGACGACAAGGGAGTGTGGAGCTGCGTAGGGTAAGCAAAGCGGCCGCCCGAGGGCGGTCGCGCGCCGACCGGCCATCCACGAATACTGACGGCCATGGTGGGCACGGCGCGAAATCGATCCGCGCATGAGGCGGGCAGCGGGGGCGCGCCTTGACCCACCCTACCTACTACCTACGAACTACCAACTCAGCAACCATCAGCGCGCCGTCAGATACAGCGCCCTCTCCCCTTGTGGGAGAGGGCATGTACGGCCCATCACAGCATGCGGTTGGGTGAGGGGTATCTCTCATTGGCGCTAACTTACCAAATTAACGCTTGGTATTCTCGTTTTCTTGGCGGCTCTCGGAGATGGCGTTGAA
>NZ_JAUEYW010000027.1:0-82423 GCF_032489875.1 Bradyrhizobium sp. SZCCHNR1015 | reverse complement strand
CAGCGACGGGCGGTTGGTCAGAACCGCCCGTTCGCACATTCTGGCAGGTTTCGAACACACAAGAGCGCGAAGTAAGCCGTAAAGCCGTTTTGCGCAGGGAAGGCCGGGTTGTCCTGGCCGAGCCTGTGGTTCCTGCCCCGTGCACTTCTTTCCGCACGGGGGCCGCGGGTGTCGGCAGACGCCCGGCCTTCCCTGCACCCTCGATTGGCGAGGGGCGATGCTGATGATCAGCCTGGGCACGATGGTGTCGCGGGAATGATGAGGTGCGTGCCGATGCAGATGTTGACGCCGCCAACCACACCCTCACCGTCATCCCGGACAAGCGCGCGGTCACGCGCGCGCAGATCCGGGATCCATAACCCCAGGGAGACCTGTGAGGCACAATGGCCGCTCCATCCCGCCCAGCCAGATCCGCCGCGGCGTATGGATCCCGGGTCAGCGGCCACCAACGCTAGCGCGTTGGCGGCCTTGCCCGGGATGACATCGTTGATGTGGGGAGCAGCATGGGCAGAAGTCCCCAATACGTCACCCCTTCTGACCCTTATTCGGCGTTGCGAGGCCCTCCCATTCCCGGTAAAAGTGCTGTCGAGGGCACCTCGGCAACACTCCATCAATGGTTTTGCCGCACCATTTTCGTGTCTTCGCAAAAGGGTTTGGCAATGCTGATTCGCAGCGCAGAGATCGAGGCCATCGCCGGGGCAGACGCCCGGTCGATCGCGCTCGCCCCGCTGCCGGCTCGCGGCCTGACCGGCGCGCTCGAGCTTCTGCTTCTTAGCTGCCCCTGAGGGCCGGCTGGGCGGGATGCGCCTGGGCACTCAGGGGGCTGCTTCGACACCGAAACACCCTTCAGCGCCCAATGTTCAGAGATCCTGACCGACAAGCGCACCACCCGACAAAATTCGAGGAAAGCCAATGTCCGATCCCGTTCAGTCCGACAAGGACCGCGTCGTCATTTTCGACACCACCCTGCGCGACGGCGAGCAGTGCCCCGGCGCCACCATGACGTTCGAGGAGAAGCTCAACATCGCGGCGATGCTGGACGACATGGGTGTCGACATCATCGAGGCCGGCTTCCCGATCGCCTCCGACGGCGACTTCGAGGCCGTCAACGAGATCGCGAAGCGCTCGAAGAACGCGGTGATCTGCGGCCTGTCGCGCGCCGGCGCCAAGGACATCGACCGCTGCGCCGAGGCGATCCGCCCGGCCAAGCGCGGCCGCATCCACACCTTCCTGTCCACCTCGCCGGTGCACATGAAGTACAAGCTGCAGATGGACCCGCAGCAGGTGTTCGAGCTGGTGGTCTCCTCGGTGACGCGCGCGCGCAATCACACCGACGACGTCGAGTGGTCGTCCGAGGACGGCACCCGCACCGAGTTCGACTTCCTGTGCCGCTGCGTCGAGGCCGCGATCAAGGCCGGCGCCACCACCATCAACATCCCGGACACCGTCGGCTACGCCGTGCCGGAAGAGTATTACGACCTGTTCAAGCGTGTGCGCGAGAGCGTGCCGAACTCCGACAAGGCGGTGTTCTCGGTCCACTGCCACAACGACCTGGGCATGGCGGTCGCCAACTCGATGGCCGGCGTGCGCGCCGGCGCCCGCCAGATCGAATGCACCATCAACGGCATCGGCGAGCGCGCCGGCAACGCGGCCCTGGAAGAGGTCGTGATGGCGATGCGCGTGCGCAACGACAAGCTGCCGTTCTGGAACAAGATCGACACCACGCAGCTGACCCACGCCTCGAAGGTGGTGTCGGCGGCGACCTCGTTTCCGGTGCAATACAACAAGGCGATTGTCGGCCGCAACGCGTTCGCGCATGAGAGCGGCATCCATCAGGACGGCATGCTGAAGAACGCGCAGACCTACGAGATCATGCTGCCGGAGACGGTCGGCGTGAAGCAGACCTCGCTGGTGATGGGCAAGCATTCCGGCCGCCACGCCTTCGTCCACAAGCTGGAGGAGATGGGCCACAAGCTGTCGAGCAATCAGGTCGAGGACGCCTTCGTCCGCTTCAAGGCGCTGGCCGACCGCAAGAAGCAGATCTACGACGAGGACATCGAGGCGCTGATCGACGAGGGCATGGTGAGCGCCCATGACCGCATCAAGCTGTTGTCGCTGTCGGTCATCGCCGGCACCCGCGGTCCGCAGCGCGCCACCATGAAGCTCGACGTCGACGGCGTGACCAAGATCGAGGAGAGCGAAGGCAACGGGCCGGTCGATGCCGTGTTCAACTGCATCAAGTCGCTGGTGCCGCACGAGGCCAAGCTGGACTTGTACCAGGTCCATGCCGTGACCGAGGGCACCGACGCGCAGGCCGAGGTCTCGGTGCGGCTGTCGCAGGACGGCCGCTCGATGACCGCGCGCGCGGCGGATCCGGATACGCTGGTGGCCTCGGCCAAGGCCTATCTGGGGGCGCTCAACAAGCTGGTCATGAAGCGCCAGCGCGACGTGGCGCAGGGGCAGGGCGCGACGGCGGCGGCGGGCTGATCGACAACGTCATTCCGGGGCAGCCGCGAGAGCGGCTGAACCCGGAATCCGGAGCTTGGTTTGCATCCTGCTCTGGCCATATCGAGGTTCCCCGATGCGCAAATTGCGCATCTGAGGTTCGGCGCTTCGCGCCGCCCCGGACGACGCGAGGATGGTGCGTTGCAGCACGGGAATCCCCGGCTCTGCGGCTAACGGTCAATGGCATTCCGGCCGGCGACCCGCTAACAATGTCCCTGGCATACAAAGCGGGGGCATCATTGCAATGTCCCCCGAAACGTCGGGAGGACACCTTGCACTTCAAGTTTCGCCATGTGATCGCCACCGCCGCCTCGCTCGCGGTGTTCGCGCTGGCCGGCCCGGCCCTGGCCGCCGACAATCCGATCGTGATCAAGTTCAGCCATGTGGTGGCCTCGAACACCCCGAAGGGCCTCGCCGCCGACAAGTTCAAGGAGCTGGCCGAGAAGTACACCGACGGCAAGGTCAAGGTCGAAGTCTACCCGAACTCGCAGCTCTATAAGGACAAGGAAGAGCTCGAGGCGCTGCAGCTCGGCGCGGTGCAGATGCTGGCGCCGTCGAATTCCAAGTTCGGCCCGATCGGCATCAAGGAATTCGAGGTGTTCGATCTGCCCTACATCCTGCCCGACCTCGCCACCCTGCGGAAGGTCACGGACGGCCCGCTCGGCGCCAGGCTGCTGAAGCTGCTCGAGCCCAAGGGAATGATCGGGCTGGCCTACTGGGACAACGGCTTCAAGCAGATGAGCGCCAACAAGAAGCTCGTCGATCCCGCTGACTACAAGGGCCTGAAGTTCCGCATCCAGTCCTCGAAGGTGCTGGATGCGCAGTTCCGCACGCTCGGCGCGATCCCGCAGGTGATGGCGTTCTCGGAAGTCTACCAGGCGCTGCAGACCGGCGTCGTCGACGGCCAGGAGAATACGCCCTCGAACATCTATACCCAGAAGATGCACGAGGTGCAGAAGTACATCACGCTGACCAATCATGGCTACATCGGCTACGTCGTGGTCGTGAACAAGAAGTTCTGGGACGGCCTGCCGCCGGATATCCGTGCCGCCTGCGAGAAGGCGATGAAGGAAGCGACCGCCTACGGCAACAGCCAGTCGGCGAAGGAGAACGACGACGCGCTCGAGGAGATCCGCAAGTCCGGCAAGAGCGAGCTGGTCAAGCTGACGCCGGCCCAGGACGAGGCGATGCGCAAGGCGATGATGCCGGTGTACAAGGACGTCGCGGGGCGCGTCGGCCAGCCGCTGATCGACGAGTTCCTGAAGGAGACGCGCGGCTCGACCAACTGATGGCGTGAGGCGAGCGGTGCGCGGGCCATGGTCCGCGCACCGAGGGGGCGACGCACTCGGCGCGCAAGAAGGCAGACGGCGCAGCCAAGCGCCGCGGACGTTTGATTGTGGGGGAGGGGACTTGGGCTTTCTATTGCGCATCCTCGATCGGCTCGAGGAGATCCTGATCGCATTTCTGATCGCGGCGGCGACCTCGATCATCTTCGTGGCCGTGCTGCACCGCTATCTGGTCGGCGTGCCCTTCCTCTATCCCATCCTGTTTCCGATCGACCTGTCCTGGGCGCAGGAGCTCTGCATCTACATGTTCGTGTGGATGGCGAAGTTCGGCGCCGCCTATGGCGTGCGCACCGGCATCCATGTCGGCGTCGACGTCGTGGTGAACATGATGCGGCCGTCGCTGCGCAAGGTGACGATCCTGTTCGGCCTGCTCTGCGGCGCGCTGTTCACCTCCATCATCGGCACCATGGGCGCCAAGTTCGTCTACGGCCTGTCGCAGACCGACCAGGTGACGCCGGACATGGAGCTGCCGAGCTGGCTGGTCTATCTCTGCATCCCGCTCGGCTCCTATCTGATGTGCTTCCGCTTCCTGCAGGTCGCCTGGCACTATCTCCGCCATGACGAGCTGCCGCATCACGACCACGCCTATGTCGAAGGCGTCGACCCGACGGCGACGGAGGCGCTGCGATGAGCAGCCTCCTCATCTTCAGCCTGCTCATCTTCCTGATGCTGACGGGCATGCCGATCTCGATCGCGCTCGGCCTCACCGTGCTGTCGTTCGTGTTCTTCATGACCAACGTGCCGACCGAATCGGTCGCGCTGAAGCTGTTCACCGGCATCGACAATTTCGAGATCATGGCGATCCCGTTCTTCATCCTCGCCGGCAATTTCCTGACCCATGGCGGCGTCGCCCGGCGAATGATCAACTTCGCGACCTCGATGGTCGGGCACTGGTATGGCGGCCTGGGGCTCGCCGGCGTCATGGCGTGCGCGCTGTTCGCCGCGGTGTCCGGCTCGTCGCCGGCGACCGTGATCGCGATCGGCTCGATCATGCTGCCGGCGATGGTCAAGCAGGGCTTTCCCAAGCGCTTTGGCGCCGGCGTCATCACGACGTCAGGCGCGCTCGGTATCCTGATCCCGCCTTCGATCGTGATGGTGGTCTATGCGGTGGCGACCGGCGGCAGCATCGCGCTCGATCCGGCCGGCCACCGCGTGTCATCGGCCTCGGTCGGCCAGCTCTTCATCGCCGGCGTCATCCCCGGCCTGATGCTGGCGAGCCTGCTCGGCTTCACCACCTTCTACCGGGCCTGGAAGAACGACTACCCCCGGATGCCACGGGCAAGCTGGGCCGAGCGCTTCACGGCCTTCCGCAAGTGCGTGTGGGGTCTGCTGCTGATCGTGATCGTGCTCGGCGGCATCTACACCGGCAAGTTCACGCCGACCGAGGCCGCGGCCGTCAGCGCCGTCTATGCCTTCGTCATCGCGGTGTTCGTGTATCGCGATATGTCGCTGAAGGACGTGCCGAAGGTCTTGCTCGGCTCGGCCAACATGAGCGCGATGATCCTCTACATCATCACCAACGCCGTGCTGTTCTCGTTCCTGATGGCGAACGAGAACATCCCGCAGCAGATCGCCAACTGGATGGCGGCGGCCGGCGTCAACTGGATCGTGTTCCTCCTGGTCGTCAACATCCTCCTGCTGCTCGCCGGCAACGTGATGGAGGCGACCTCGATCGTCTTGATCATGGCGCCGATCCTGTTCCCGGTGGCGGTCAAGCTCGGCATCCATCCGGTGCATCTGGGCATCCTGATGGTGGTCAACATGGAGGTCGGCATGTGTCACCCGCCCGTCGGGCTCAACCTCTACGTCGCCTCGGGCATCGCCAAGATGGGCATCACCGAGCTGACCATCGCCGTCATGCCCTGGCTGCTGACGATGCTGGGCTTCCTCGCGCTCGTCACCTACGTGCCGGAAATCTCGCTGTGGTTGCCGCGCATGCTGGGGATGCTTTGAGGCGCAGACATGAAATGACACCGAATTGCAAAAACAGAAAGGTATTTGAAGCAATTACATCTTCGTAAGGTCGTACACTCTGTCCAAACTGTAAGTTGAAGGTGCGGAACGGCGGGCTCATGCTGATCCGACTTTCCAAGGAGGTTGGCATGAGAAGGTTCACCATCGCCGCTGTCGCCGTGCTCGCCATCGCCGGCTCGACCGCGGTCTACGCCCAGCGCGGCTGGTTTCATGATCACATGCATCATGCGCGCATGAATCCGGAAGATCGCGCCGCCATGCTGGATGCGCGCATCGCTTCCGTCCATGCCGGCCTGAAGCTGACGGCGGACCAGGAGAAATTGTGGCCGCCGGTCGAGAGCGCGGTGCGCGATCTCGCCAAGCTGCGGTTCGACCGCGCCAATGCGCGGATGACCGACGCAGCCCAGGACAAGGACATCGATCCCGTGGCGCGGCTGCGCGAGCGTGCCGATACGATGGCGGTCACCGCGGATGCGATGAAGAAGGTCGCCGACGCTGCCGACCCGCTCTACAAGACGCTCGACGACGGCCAGAAGCGCCGGCTGTCGATGCTCACCCGGCCGATGGGGCGCATGATGGGAACGGACGGTCCGCGCCATCACCGCTGGATGGAGCGCGGCGAGGGCGGCATGGAGGACGGTCCGCGCTTCGGCGGGCATCGCTTCGGCCCGGGACCGATGGGCCACATGGGCTGGTCCGAGGAGGAACGCGAGTCCGGACGGCTCTGAGCGCCGGTTAACGATCCTTCTGATTTCACTTGGGGAAAACCGCCGCCCGCCGGCGGTGTTTCTGCATCGAAAGTGACGAAAAATCGTCATGGATCGCTGGACATCCCGGAATCGCTTTGCTAAACGACCGGCTCTCGCGGAAGGCTTTCTCCGGATGCAAGATCCGGGCGCATAGCTCAGTTGGTAGAGCAGCTGACTCTTAATCAGCGGGTCCTAGGTTCGAGCCCTAGTGCGCCCACCAAGCCTTCCAAAGATGTATGGCAAATCTGCAAAGCCATTCCGACAAGCGGGTCAGCGGCTATTCCGACACGCCGGCTGCTTCTGTTTGCTCCTGCCGCCGCTTCTTCGACCTGAGATCAACTGCTTGCGGGTCCGTTCTGGATAGGTCGGTAGCTGTCGACTTGAGCAGTGGCGGCCCGCGACACGCAGCTCGGCGTCTGTCAGATCGTGGATTGCGGTCGGGTCCCCGGGCGTGGTGTAACTCGGTAGAGCAAAGCCGTTCGCCCGCGCGCTCCCCTTCGCGTGCTCGCGGAGAAGGCCCCGGACACCGATCTTCTGCGCGAGATGATCGGCTTTGCTGCCCATCGCTTGATGGAGATGGAGGACGCCGGGCTGACCGGAGCGGCCAACGCCACGCCGGATGGTCGAGGCGCTGACGGCCGTTGTCCAGGAGGCCTGCGTACACGAGGGCGTTCGACCCGCTCGCGTTCACTTCGTCACATGTATGGCCCAACGCGTCCTGTTGGACGATATCGTTCGGCTCGCGCACGCCGGTGTACGCGGATGGTTGCGAGCCGCCGGCGCCGAGTGATCCTGAGCGGTACGACCTATCAGGAGCTGGCCGCCAACGCGGCCGAGGCCCAGGGGGTGCCGCTTGCCGCCCTGCATTACTTCCCCGTCAGGGCGAACAACCACATCCTGCCGATTCGATTGCCCCCGAGTTTGGTCGAGTCCTTGTGGTCAGTCGCCAAGTGGTCGCACTGGCGCCTATTGAGGCCGGCCTATGATGAACAGCGCCGGGTTCTGCGGCTTCCGGACTCCAGAATTAGCGCCGTGCGCCGTATCGTCGAATCGGGCGCGCTGGAGATTCAAGCCTATGACAAGGTGTTTTTCCCGGACTCGAGGCGCGATGGGGCTGGGAGAGACCATTGGTCGGCACCATGACCTTGGAATCAGCCACCGGCTTCGATGAGTCCGTGATTTCCTGGATCGGCGCCGGCCGCCCCCCAATCTACTTCGGGTTCGGCAGCATGCCGGTCGACAGACCGACGGAGACCGTTGCGATGATCGCAAATGTTTGCCGCGAACTCAGCGAGCGTGCGCTGATCTGTTCGGGAGTCCTGCGGCTTGAAGACACGGTCCCCACGCAGGACGTCATGATCGTGCCTGCGACCGATCACGCCGCTGTCCTGCCGCGCTGCCGGGCCATCGTTCACCATGGCGGCTCCGGCACCACGGCCGCGAGTGTTCGCTCCGGCGTCCCAACTCTTGTCCTCTGGATCGGCGCCGACCAGCCGGTATGGGCGACACGGATCAGACGCCTGGGTATCGGCACCTCGCGTCGTTTTTCGGCAACGACGCAAGCGACCCTTCGCCATGAACTGCGGACCGTTCTGGAGCCGGGATGCCCACTCGGGCGCGCGAGGTGGCCAATCAGATGACGCCGCCGAGCCGAAGCCTAGCGGCTACCGTAGCGCTTCTCGAAGAGCTGGTCGCCACGCGCTCATGATTCGCCCCCCCCGGCCTGCTAATTGGCCGCAATTGCCACGTCCCAATCTGCTCCCAATTTCTCAAAAAATCATCGACTGGCCGCCGATGAACTCACTGCGCGGAAAACCTCGCCTGGAAGCCGCCCTGCGCTCCAGGCAAAGGCGACGTCAGGACGAGCTCGGCACCAACTCCGGAGGCGATGGCTTTTGCGATGGCGAGGCCCAACCCCGAGCCGTCAGCATCAGTGCTGCCGCGCTCGAACGGACGAGACAAGCGTTCCAGCAACTCCGGCGGAACGGCTGTTCCCTCATTTGTAACGGTCAGCACGCCAGTGTTGGAAAGAGTTACAACGACTGGTGCGTGGGACGCTCCGTGCTTGAGGCCGTTCTCAATGAGATTGCGCGCTAGAATGGCAAAGGCATCCGTATCAATATCGAAGAGAACCGGCGTCGCAGGAATGTTGACAGCGAGTCGACCGGCCGCAGCCGGATCGCGCATCATCTCCCCGATGACCAGTTTCAGCACCGATGCTATGTCAGTCGTCTCCTTGCCCTGAAGCCGTCCACCCTCCGCCTTCGCGAGTTGCATCAACTTTTCAGACAATTGCGAAAGCCGCCGCAGCGCCACCTCGATCTGCTGGGCCCGGGTTCGGGCCGCGGTGTCCCTGGTCTCGGCGATGAGGCGTTGCGTCTGCGCGAGCGCGGCAGCCACCGGCGTACGTAGTTCGTGCGCGGAATTGGCCGTGAAACTTCGCTCGGCTTCCAGGGCGCGCCGAAGCTTCTCCAGCAGGCCGTTCACGGCGTCGGCGATCGGCCCGATCTCGGAGGGCAGTCCCGCGGCTGGAACCGGAGACAGGTCGCCGGTGCCGCGCGCTTCAATGTCGCCTCGCAGGCGCCTGACCGGGGTCATCGAAACGCGCACGACGCCCCATACGGCGAGAAGACTGAGGGGAATGAGCAATCCCAGCGGCCAGGCAAGCCCGAGGAGCGCCTGGTTCGCGACCTCGCGACGATGTGTCAGCAGCTCCGCCACCGCGATCGTCATCGTGCCTCGCACTGCAGTGTCGAAGTAGATTCGATGGGTTGGGGTGTCGACAAACCCCATTCTGGAGAAAGGAGGAAAGATCGCGTCATCGGCGCCGTGCGAGCGCAGCAGGACGGTGCCGCGGTCGTCGCGGACCACATAGGTGAAGTACTCGTCGTGCTGCCTGAGCGTGGCGATACGCTGAGACGTGCCGTCTGCCTCACGGCCGAGGATATCGAGCACCGCAAGCGGAAGAATCCGCTGAGCCGTCTCCTCAAGCGCGCTATCGAATACCTCGTTCATTTCGTGACGCAGCCTTTGGCCGGTCACGACGGCTGCAACAATCCAAAGGAGCGCGACGCCAAGCCCGAGCCACAGCGAGATCTGCCACTGCAGACTACGCGGTCCTTTCATGAGGCGATTCCCAGCCGATAGCCGAGACCTCGCACGGTCTCAATGACGGCGTGTCCGAGCTTCTTGCGAAGCCGGCTGACATGTACCTCGATGGTGTTGCTCTCGATCTCTTCGCCGAAGGAATAGAGCCGTTCCTCGAGCAGCGACTTGGACAAAACCTGTCGCGGACGCTGCAAGAAAGTCTCGAGCAGCACCCATTCCCGCGCCGTCAGGGCGATGTTCTTTCCTGCACGCGCAATCGACCGAGCGGCCAGATCGATCTGAAGATCGCCAATTCGGATCAGCGGGTTCGGATTGCCGGCATAGCGGCGAGCGACGGCATTCAGCCGCGCCGTAAGCTCCGAAAGATCGAAGGGCTTGATCATGTAATCGTCTGCGCCGGCGTTGAGCCCTTCGATCCGGTCGGACAATTGATCGAGCGCCGTCAGGATGATGACCGGCGTCACGTCGCCCTTGGCGCGTCGATCCCGCAGCAGTCCGATACCGCGGCCATCCGGCAGCATCAGATCCAGGAGCAAGAGGTCATAGGCCGCGGTGTCAAGATATTCCCTTGCCGCATCCAGGCGGGTCACCCAGTCCACGGAATGGCCATCCGACACAATCTGGTCGCGTACTGCCGCCCCCAGAATCGTGTCGTCTTCGATCAGCAATATCCGCATCGGGTCATTCCGCCCAGCCCGTCGACCTGTAAGCGATAATCATAGAGGAGATCCTGACGTTGACCTGAAGCAAAAGTCGCGGCGTCTTCAGGTCAACGTCAGGAAACCGGCTCAAGAAGAAGACGGGCAGGAGCCTTGAAGCGGGAGCAAGAGAACGTGAACAGGACAATGTTGATTGCCGCCATTCTGCTGGGGGCGCTGACGCCCGGCATGGCGCTGGCCGATGATGACGATTGCAACGTGCCCATGGCGCAGTGGCAGCCGCGCGAAGCGGTCGAGCAGATGGCGAAGGCGCGCGGCTGGACCGTGCGCAGAATCAAGATCGACGATGGATGCTATGAGATCAGGGGACAGGACGAAGCCGGTCGCGCCATCGAGGCAAAGATTGATCCTGCATCTCTGGCTGTGATCCGCGTGAAGCAAAAGCGCGGAGAGCACGACAAGGATCATGATCAAGGTGACCGAGAGCGGCGAGGCGATCAGTCGGGACCAGGACGAGCAGCCGCGCCTACGGCGCCGCCCACCAACGGACTTATTCAGGGCGGCGCGGCTCCCAAGGTCCAGGTTCAATAACGGTCCGGAAGCCGCGAGCATCCTGGGACGCAAAAGGCCGGCCTGACTGACGGACGTCGCCTGAATCGAGTGAACGCGACATCGCGTTCAAGCGCGCCCCGCCTCGTGCGGGGCGTTTTCTTTTGGGGAGAGCGCCAACCTGACGACAACCTGAAGCAGAATCGGATCGACCTTCAGGAGCACGTCAGCCGCGCCATTCAGTTAGGGCGCGATAGAAGCGCCACTGTCGGAGACAAAAATGAAATCGATGATTGCCGCCCTTGCCGTGACCACCGCGCTGACCGCCCCCGGGCTGGCCATGGCGCGACCTGTCACGTTGACCACGACGCTTAATAACTACGGCGGGAACGGCGCGTATTTGGCGCTTTACGTCACCGACGCGACCGGAGCTTACAAAGGCACGCTGTGGATGGCTGGCTCCAAGTCCAAATATTACAGCCATCTCAGCGGCTGGGAGCGCAGTTCTCGTGGAAACCTTGCAGATATCAACGGCATCACCGGCGCAAGCGTCGGAGCCGGCCGTACGCTGAAGATCACGCTCGATCTTGCGGATGCGCTCTTCGATGCGGGCTACAAGCTGCATATCGACGCCGCCGCCGAGGACATGCGCGACAGCCCGTCCGAGGTGGTGGTTCCGCTGACATCCGCGGGCGCGGGCCGGCCGCTGGCAGGGCGCAGCTACATCCGCTCGTTCACTTACGACAAGTAGCCTTGGGATGGGTGTGATGCTGCGCTTGATTCATAGGGGCCTGGCCCTTGCCGTCGTCCTGCCGCTGATGGTGCTTGTCCTAAGCGGCGCGGTGCTGTCGGTGATCCCGGCTTGGGAAAGAGCTGGGGCGATATCGCCAGACAGCATGAGCGTCGCCGACCTCGCCGGCCGGATCGCCCACAGATATCCTGGCGTCGAGCAGATCAAGCGACTGACCTCCGGCAAAATCATCGCCTTCTACTCCGGAACAGCCGGCCCGGCCGCGAGCGTGGTGGACCCTTCCAGCGGCAAGCCGGTTTCGGACTACGTGCGCTCCCCGTTCGAGCGCTGGATGACAAACCTGCACCGCTCGTTCTTTCTGAGCGATGGCGGACGCATGGCCGCAGGCGCGAGCGCATTCGCCATGCTTGTCCTGGCGCTGTCCGGTCTGCAGATGACGGCCCGGCGCATGGGAGGGTGGCGGCATGTTCTCGGCCGCTCCCGTGGCGGCGGCATGCAACGCCTGCATACCGATCTCGGTCGGCTGGCGGCCGTCGGGCTCGTGCTGTCGGCGATGACAGCGCTTTATCTGTCGCTCACGACGTTCGGACTGATCCCGGACGGCACGGCGCAGCTGTCCGCATTCCCGAGCGTGACAAGCAGCGGCCCGGCTCTTCCGGTCGAGCAAATCGAGGCTTTGCGTGGCATCGATCTTTCTCAACTGCGTGAATTGACGTTTCCCAACGCCGCGAATCCGAACGATCTCTTCCATCTGGTCACCGCTGCAGGCGAGGGCTACGTCGACCCGGCCAGCGGAGAGATGCTGGGCTGGCAGGACAATTCGGTCGCCCGGCAGATCTACGAATTCATCTACATGCTGCACACCGGCCAAGGGCTCTGGTGGCTTGGGTTGCTGCTCGGCGTCAGTGCCCTCGGTGTGCCGGTGCTCGGGTTGAGCGGAGCCGTGGTGTGGTCGAGCAGGAAGCACGCTCACGCTCCCATCACCGACAACGTTCCCGCCAAGGAAGCCGACACCGTGATCCTGGTCGGCAGCGAAGGCGGCAGCACATGGGGCTTCGCCCGCACGCTGCATGCCGCGCTGACGGCCAACGGGCACAGGGTTCACGCTGCTCCAATGGACAGCTTGTTGCGATCCTATCCGTCGACCCAGCGCATGTTCGTGCTGACGGCAACCTATGGCGACGGCGCAGCGCCGGCGACAGCCGGCGCATTCCTCAAACGCCTCGACGCGATCACCACGCCACCGCCGTTTCCGGTCGCAGTCCTCGGCTTCGGTGATCGGCAGTTCCCGCAATTCTGTCAATTCGCCCGCGACGTCGAGGCGGCCCTGGCGCGTAAAGGCTCGCGATCGTTGATTCCGCTGGACACGATCGACCGCCAGTCTGCGCAAGAGTTTGCGCGGTGGGGCAAGGCCCTGTCGGACGTCATGGGTGAGGACCTTGTGCTGATCCATGTGCCGGAGCGGCCGCGTACTGATATGCTGACGCTCATCGAACGCATCGATTACGGCGCGGAGGTGCAGGC
The DNA here is from genome assembly GCF_032489875.1 of Bradyrhizobium sp. SZCCHNR1015. NCBI lineage: Bacteria > Pseudomonadati > Pseudomonadota > Alphaproteobacteria > Hyphomicrobiales > Nitrobacteraceae > Bradyrhizobium > Bradyrhizobium sp. SZCCHNR1015. Next base: position 69,258 of record NZ_JAUEYW010000027.1, on the reverse strand, counting down.
GCCCACCTGCGTGCTGCGCTTCGCGCTGCCAGGACGCGGCATGTTCGCGCGCCTCATGGGGCATGGCTGGCCGCGCTTCGCCGCAGGCGACCTGATCGCGGTTCTGCCGCCAGACTGCAACTTGCCGCGCTACTATTCGTTGGCAAGTTCGACCCGTGATGGCTTCGTCGAGATCTGCGTCCGCAAGCATCCGGGCGGACTTTGCTCTGGTCTGCTTCACGGCCTTCAGCCGGGCGACAAGATCGAGGCCTTCGTGAAGGCAAATCCCGCTTTCCGTCCGGCACATGGACGAAAGCCGGTGATCCTGATCGGCGCTGGCACCGGCATAGGTCCGCTGGCAGGATTTGTTCGTGCCAACGGCGGGTGCCAGCCGATGCATCTGTATTTCGGCGGGCGCGATCCAGCCTCTGACTTTCTCTATGAGCGCGAAATCGATGACTGGCTCGGTGAGAAACGATTGACGAGCCTCACCACTGCCTTCTCGCGCGTGAAGGGCGGCGGCTATGTGCAGGATCGCCTGCGCGGTGACGCGGATCGCCTGCGCGCGCTCATCACCAACGGAGCACAGATCATGGTCTGTGGCGGGCGCGACATGGCAGCGGACGTCATGCAGGCGGTGGCGGAGGTATTGGCGCCCCTGGGTCTGACGCCTGTCGCACTCAAAGCCCAAGGGAGGTATGTTGAAGATGTCTACTGACCTGCACCGTCATGTATTGAGCGGCGCCACCATGGGAACGCGCTGGTCGGCGCTGCTCTATGCACCGCCGTCGACCAATCTTGCCGCGCTGGAAACCGCATTGGCTCACGCCGTCGATTGCGTCGACCATCAGATGTCCACATGGAAGCCGGACAGCGACCTGATGCGTTTCAATGCAGCGTCGCCGGGCACCTGGGAATCCTTGCCGATTGAACTCATGCGGGTCTTGGAGCGGGGAGTTGCAATCGGACGCGCCTCGGACGGAGCCTTTGACGTCGGGCTCGGAACTCTCGTGAATGCCTGGGGTTTCGGACCTCCCTGTTCGGCGACAGACGCGCAAGCGCTTCGCGCGGCTCTTCGCGAGCGGCTGCCACCAACCCACACTGTTCTTGAACTGGATGTGCCGGAACGAAGGGCGCGCAAGCACAGCCACTTCGCCCTCGATCTTTCGGGTATCGCCAAGGGTTTCGCCGTGGACGAGATGATGCGCGTGGTCGAGTGCTTCGGCGTCTCCAATGCGCTGCTCGGTCTCGATGGAGAGTTGAGAGCGCGAGGCGCCAAGGCAGACGGATCCTCGTGGCGAGTAGCGGTGGAAGCGCCTGACTATGAACTACGCGGTCCGCTCGGCGTGATCGAATTGCGTGATGCGGCGGTCGCGACCTCGGGCGACTATCGGCGCTGGGTCGATATCGGGCGAAAGCGCCTCTCTCACGCGATGGACCGATCGCGCGGCGGCCCGGTAGACAATGGAATTGCGTCGGTTTCAGTCGTTGCCGCCAGCTGCATGGATGCCGATGCTTGGGCCACTGCGCTCATGGTTCTCGGTCCGGAGCGAGGCAAGGCCCTGGCGCTGAAGCAAGGCCTCGATGCGCTGCTGATCCAGCGGCAAAACGAGACGTTCTCGGAGATTCCTGTCGGTCCCTTGTTCCATGAGCCTCGGGGCGCGCGGCAGGAAATGAGCCGGCACGAACGAGTGCCGGCTTTCTGAAACGGCCGGACGGTGGCGCCGATGTCCCGCCACAAGGATCTCCCGGTGCGCATGGTGGCCATTGCGGGCGAGAGCTCAGGCCGGCCGCCATCTCCACGATGCCAAAGGGGGCCGTTTGATCGCGGGGCCAGTTGTCCCTTTCAAAATGCGTCGTTCATTTCAGCGATCCGCCAGCGCCTCGGCTCCGGCGGCGAGCTCGACGATCTCATTTGTTATCTCTTCCTGCCGGAGCTGCTGCTCACGCTGTCCAAGCGTGACGAGGCGGGTCCCGATGTTGTGCCGGGCTGCCGTCATCGTCATCATGCGTGCCTGGTTTTCGGCTTCATAGGAATGCATGGCTGCCTCGCAAAGCCGGGCATAGACATACTCGGCCGTGAGTCGTTCGAGCAATTCCCGCGGCTCGAGTGTTGTCAACGGCGGCAGAGTCTCGGAGTCACTGGCAAAGCGCGCAAGATCAAGTGGAAGCAGCGAGTAGCGTTCAATCTGGACGCCGACGCCGGAGATTGATCGCGGCACGATCATTTGAACGGTTGATGGCGTACCGCTTGCGATCTGCGCGTACAAGGCGTCGGCGATGTTGTTCGCAAGTGAAGGAACAGCATCCACGTGGCTGGCCATCGGAGTCGACCAGGACGGGTTCAACCCACGCTCGCGGGCGATGACAAGGCCACGCGTTCCAATCAGGAATGTCGTTGCGTTTGCGAGATCGCCCCCTGCAGCGTTCAAAACACGTTCGCTGAATGCGCCGGCGAAGCCCTGTTCCGCGCAAAAGAGGATCACGCCGGTTGTCGCTCTTCTTCTTTCCGGCAGATGTCGAAAATCTGCCGGCAGCAGCGTCAGGGCCTGTCCGATGGCCCGGGAAACGACAGCGCTGTAGGAATCGATGCCGTCAAGGAGGGAGCGTGCTCGCTGCGCGCGCGACGCGGCGATGCCGCGCAAGGCAGTGACCACGGCCTCCAGTTGGCGGACGTTCTGGATTTGGACCGAGATCTCAGCGAGCCGTTCCACCATCATTCAGATCCGATCGGCGCGCGGTCGCGCACACTTGGCGGCAAGCCCCGTGAGCGCCGCTGTCATGGCTGCTCTCTGCGGGTCATCGAGTTCGCCTGTCCGCTCGATGGCCGCCACGGCCTCCTTTGCCTCCTTGTCGATCCAGGACGAGAGTTCGGTGCGAAACCTTGCGATGTCGTCCAACGCCACGCGGTCAAGAATGCCGGTCTGCAGCGCCGTGACGAGCGCTACCTCGTCCGCCAAACGAACCGGCGAATATTGTGGCTGGGCCAGGATGCTCCGGATGTGTCGCCCGCGAGCGATCTTGTCCTTGACTTGGGTGTCGGTCACTCCGCCAAAGCGCGTGAACATTTCCAGTTCCAGAAATTGCGCGTAGTCGAGGCGCAGAGCGTGTGCGGCTTCGCGCAAGGCTGGAGCCTGAGTCTTTCCACCCACTCGGCTGACGCTTGTGCCGACATCGACGGCCGGCTTGTGACCTTCGTGGAAAAGACGCGCATCGAGAACGATCTGGCCGTCGGTAATCGATATCAGGTTGGTCGGAATGTAGGCGCTGAGATTCCCACCATCGAGTTCAGCGATGGGCAGCGCGGTCAGCGAACCTCCCCCGGCCGCCTTGGAAAGCTTTGCCGCCCGCTCCAGCAGCCTGGCATGAACATAGAATACGTCGCCGGGGTAGGCCTCGCGACCGGGCGGTTGGCGCGTCAGCAAGGCGATTTCCCGATGGGTGGCCGCATGTTTCGTCAGATCGTCGATGGCCACCAGCGCATGCTGGCCACGGTCGCGGAAGTATTCGGCGATGGTGAAAGCGGCGAAAGGGGCGATCCATTGCAGGCCGGGCGAAGCGGAAGCGCCGGCAACGACGAAAATGCATCGCTCGGGAGCGCCGTGTGTCTGTATCGCCTGTATCGCCCGCTTCACGGTCGACGACTTCTGACCGATAGCGACGTAGACACAAACGATGTCGCTGAACTTCTGATTGATGATGCAGTCGATCGCTATTGCCGTCTTGCCGATTGCGCGATCGCCGATAATGAGCTCGCGCTGGCCGCGGCCGAGCGCGAACATCGAATCCAGCACAAGAATTCCGGTCTGCAGGGGCTCGCTGACAAGGTCGCGATCGATGATCGACGGTGCCGGCCGTTCGATCGGCTCATATGCGCCCGACTCGATCGGTGCTCCGCCGTCCAGAGGACGCCCCAGCGGATCGATCGTCCGGCCGAGCAGAGAAGGTCCGACGGGGACGCGGACCACTTCGCCGCTGCCGTGCACCTGATGGCCCGCCTTGAGGCCTGTGGGGTCGTCGAGCAGGACGCATCCCAGCAGATCGCGGTCGAGCGTGGTGGCGTAGCCGACCTGTCCGTGCTCGAAGCGTACGAGCTCATCAAGACGCACATCGGGCAGGCCTGACACCAATGCGATCCCATCGGCAACGGATTCCACGCAGCCAATCTGCTCGGTTGCCGGTGCAAGCGTCGCAGCATCAACGCGCGCCTCGGCTTCCCGTAGCCAGCTGTCGAGAGGGGCGATGGCCGTCATCGGTCCAGCTCTCTTCGAATGATCTCGAGGTCGGCCTGCCAGTTGTTGCGCACGACGATATTCCGGCCTCTGATTTCGAAACCAGCGATGAGCCTGGAATCGCACGAGAGACGTATCGGTGGCTCACTGCCGAACGCTGCGTGGATCGTCTCCCGCAAGCTGGCCGCCTGCTCGTCATCCAGTTTCGCCGCTGCGACGACGTCGAGCGGGTGAGCCGGATCCGATCCCGCAAGGCGATTGCGCGAGTCCACCGTCAGCCGGCCCAGTTCAGCACCAAGACCATCGAGAAAAGCGGAGAATGCAGCGCTTGCTGGAAGCCGTTCTAGTAGTCGGCGTGCAATCCGCACCGAGAGCTCGCTCGCTCGATCGAGCACAGCGTGCTGCATGGCGATGCGCTCTTTTTCGATCGCGACTGCCGCATCCTTTCGGTGCTGATCGAGCTCGCTCGACAGTTGGGCGAGCGCGGACGCTTTCTCCGCCTCCGCGTCCTTGCGGGCCTGTGCGAGCAAGCGATCGCGCTGCGCGTCGATCCCGGCGCGGAGTGTCGTTGCTTCGGCGCGAAGGTCCCCGGCCTCCTTTCGAGCCGCGTCGGCGTCCGCAAGGAGCTTAGCCGCCTCTTCTCGCCGTTTCGCTACGAGATCGGCGACCGGACGAAAGAAGAACCGGCCCAGGATCCAGATGAGGATGAGGACATTGACGGTCTGGAGCGCCAACGTCCACCAGTCGATATGCATATCGGCCTAATGGATGAAGGGGTTGGCGAACAACACGAGCAGCGCGATGACGAGACAGTAGATTGCCATGGTTTCGATCATGGCAAGACCGACGAAGAGGGTGCGCGAGATCGTCCCCGCCGCCTCGGGCTGCCGGGCGATGGCATCCATTGCTGCGGCGACCGCGCGACCTTCGCCAAGTGCCGGCCCAATCGCTCCAAAAGAGACCGCCATGGCCGCTGCAAAGATGCTGACAATCTCGATCCAGTTCATGATGACTTCCCTTTCGTGGGAGCGCGTCCCTCGTTCAACGCGCTGCCGATGAATACCATGGCGAGAACGGTGAAAATGTATGCCTGAACCGCGCCGGTCAGGAGATCGAGCGCCATGAGCGGAATAGGCACGAGTAGACCGGCAAGGGACAGAACAATGCCGACGACAAAAACACCGCTCATCACGTTTCCGAACAGGCGCACGATCAGCGAAAACGTTCGCGTGAACGTTTCGACGATGTTCAGGGGAACCATGATGAAGGTGGGCTCGGCGAAGGTCTTGAGATATCCGACCAGCCCCCGTGCCCGAACACCGAAGTAGAAGATGGCGACGAACACGATGAGCCCCAGCGCCGCATCTGTTTCAATGTGCGCAGTTGGCGGCTCGACACCGGGGATCAGCGAGCACCAATTTGCCGTCAGAATGAAGAGAAAGAGCGTACCGATCATCGGGACATATGGCGCCGGCGCCACGCGCATGGTCTCGTGGACTTGATTTTCGATGACGTCGACAACCGTCTCGACGATCGCCTGGGCAGCGGTGGGCCGCAGCGAGAGCGAGCGCGTGGCGAGCCAGCCACCCACGCCGAGGATGGCCATGAGCCCCCAGGTCACGACGACGGGCTCGGTGACTGCGACTGGCCCAATCGTGAACACGACCTTTGCGGTCAGGGGTGAACCGATCATCGTCGCGTCTCCGGCCGAAGAAGTCCGTTCCGCGCGGTCAGGAGGCCGAGGGTCCCGGCAAGGAGGGGCATCGCTCCAAACGATTTGGTGACGAGCACCATGGCTCCACCTGTCGCAGCGAAACGAAGCAATTGCAGTCCGAGCGAAGAGAATGGCTGGCCACCGATGAGGAAGCGTACGTTCCATCGCAAGGAGGCGAAATGCAGCAGCCCCAGCAGGCCACCAGCACCAATCCAGCCAGCTGCCTCAGCAATGAAGAGATAGTCGTGCATGACGGCATGGCTCATTGCTGATGCATCCATCGCCAGGCCGACCAGCAGCCGGCCGCCACCCCGAGCAAAAGGAGCGGCGCGCTCCAGAAGATGCCTGTCCCGAGCCAACGGTCGATCCAGCGGCCGACGAACAGGCCAATCAGCGCAGGTGCGACGATGATCCAGCCGAGCACGCCGATCTGGCCGACAAATCGCACCACCGATGAGTCGCCATCGCTACGCCAAGACTCCCATCGCGCGCGTCGGTCGCGGACCGCCTTGGTCAATCCATCAGGAGTGGGATCGCCGTTCGGCTTCGAACCGACCATCACGAGCCGCCCTCCATCAAACTGCGCTTGTCGGGACGCAGGTAGTGGACGATCTGCCGGATGGCCTTCATCTGCAGTTGGAGATTCTCCGTTCGGGACGCGCGCTCGGTTTCGCTTCGTTTGCGAAATTCATCGAGCACGATCACTTCAAGGCGATCGAGATCGTCGCCGGCAATCGCCTCACGTGTGGCGATGGCGATCTCGGCGCCGCCGGTCACGGAAAGCACGCCCCGCCGCACCGCACAGTAGCGTAGGCGCCTGTCGGCGCCTTGCCAACTGACCACCGAGATGTTCAGAGCAGTAAGAAGGTCGGCATGACCTGCGAGAATTCCAAAGCTGCCGCTGTCGTCCTCGGCGCGGACGCTCGAAACGTTTGCTTCGTCGATCACGATTGCAGTCGGTGTGGTGATCAGGAGCCTCATCTCGCCGGCTCCTCGGACTTTTCCTGAGGCTGCCTGGCCCTCGCGTCGTCGATGCCGCCGATCATATAGAACGAGCTCTCTGTCCACTGATCGCAGTCACCGCCAAGGATCGCCTGACAGCCCTTGAGCGTCTCTGCCAGGGGAACCGAGCGGCCAGGCACACCCGTAAACGCCTCGGTCACGGAAAACGGTTGAGTGAGAAAACGCTGCAGGCGTCGGGCACGTGCAACAGCCAGCCGGTCCTGAGCGCTGAGCTCTTCGATTCCGAGCAGCGAGATGATGTCCTGAAGTTCTCGATAGTGTGCAATCGTCTCGCGCACCTCTTCGGCGATCCGATAGTGCTCGTCGCCAACCACAGTCGGATCAAGCAGGATGGAGGACGAGTTCAAGGGATCGACGGCGGGATACATGCCCTCGGCGGCCATCGTTCTCGACAGCACGATCATGCTGTCGAGATGACTTGAGATCGCGGTCACCGCCGGATCGGTGAAGTCGTCGGCCGGAACGTAGACCGCTTCGATGGCGGTCACCGAGACGCCCGAAACCGAGGCGATGCGTTCGTGCAACGCGGCGACTTCCGTGGCAAGGGTCGGCTGATAACCGACGCGCGACGGCAAGCGCCCGAGCAGGCCGGACACCTCGCTCCCGGCCTGCACGAACCGGAACACGTTGTCCATGAGAAGCAGAACGTTCTGACGCTTCGTGTCGCGGAAGTATTCGGCGATCGTCAGCGCCGTCAGCCCGACACGCCAGCGGGCACCCGGCGGCTCATTCATCTGGCCGTAAACCAGCACGCTGCGATCGAGCACCCCGGATCGGCGCATTTCCAACAGCAGCTCATGCCCCTCGCGGGAGCGCTCGCCGATCCCGGCAAACACGGAAATGCCCTGGTAACTCTGAACCATGGCGTGGATCAATTCCATCACCACCACGGTCTTGCCGACGCCGGCGCCGCCAAACATTGCGGCTTTACCACCCTGCGGAAGCGGCGCCAGAAGATCGATGACCTTGATGCCCGTTTCGAAGATCGCCGTGGCCGGGCTCCGTTCGCCGAGTGGCGGTGCGGGATTGTGAATCGGCGCGCGCGCCAGATCGTCGGGCAATGCGGGGCCGTTGTCCCGCGTGCGCCCGGTCACGTCGAGCAGGCGCCCGAGCACTGCGTCGCCGACGGGAACGCTGATCGGTCCACCTGTCGATTGCACCCGCGCACCCCGTTTCAGACCGGCAGTTGCCTGTAAGGCGACGCCGCGCACCGTCGTCTCGTCCAGGTGGGCCTGAACCTCAACGATCAGGATTTCGGGCAGGTCCCAATCCACCAGAAGCGCGTCGCCTAGCTTGGGGAGCTCGGCGGCGGGGAACTCCACGTCAACCACGGCGCCGCGGACCGCAAGGACCCGGCCTTCTGATTGCAAAGGAAGCGCCATGGTGATCCGTCGGAAAATGTCAGTCTTGCACGTTGCTACCGCGCTGACGGCTCTCAGCCTTGATCAGAATCAACGAGCGACTCCCCCTTTCTTGGGCACACATGATCTTGATCGAACTGCGTCGAACAACGTCAGGGCGTACAACTAGAAGCATCATGACAGAGCTGACGAAGATTCCGATGCAATCAAATCCTGCCGTCAAACCGGCAGAACTCTCGATCACAATCCGCGGGTCCTAGGTTCGCCCACCAGGCCTCACCCGGTTTCTCCAGGGATCGACGACCGGCCGAGCTCTTCCAGGGCCTGTCGCACCGACTGGACAAGGTCCAGCGCCACCGGCGAGGGGCTGCGCTGCGGCGGAAACACCGCGGCAAATTCGAAGTCGATGCGCGGCGCGAAGGGCCGCATCACCACGCCACGGCCGTCGAATTCGCGCGCGGTGAACGGATCGCAAATCGAGACGCCCAGTCCCGACGACACCATCCCGCACATGATTTCCGACAGGGTCGTCTCGACCCGCAGCACGCGCCTGACATCCTCGCGATGGAAGATCTGATCGATCAGATGCCGGCTGGTGGAGCCAGACGACAGCGAGATGAAGGTCTCCCCATCGAAGTCGCGCGGCACCAAGATCGTCTTCGCGCAAAGCCGGTGGCCTGCCGGGAGAACGGCGACGCGCGGCAGCGCCGGCAGCTTGATGCTCGGCAGCCCGGCATGGGCGATCGGCACCTCGGCAAAGCCGACGTCGCATTGCGCGTTCAGCACCCAGTCGATCACGATCGGCGAGATCACGCCGAAGAAGGCGAGGTTGAGGTTCGGGCGCTCCTGCAGGAAGTGGCCTGCGAGCCGCGGCAGATAGCCATTGGCAAGCGCGGGGAGCGCGGCAATGCGCAGCGTCCCGGTGCGCCGGCCACGGATCTCCTCAGCGGCCGCGGTGATGCGATCGAGCCCGACGAAGGAGCGCTCGACCTCCATGTAGAGCGCCGTCGCTGCCGCGGTCGGCACCAGGCCGGTGCCGCGCCGCTCGAACAGCTCCATCTTGAGCAGCGCCTGCAGGTCGCGCAGCAGCCGGCTGACCGCCGGCTGCGTCACCGCCATCAGCTTGGCTGCCTCGGTGACGCTGCCGCTCAGCATCATCGCCCGGAAGGCTTCGACCTGCCGCGAGTTGATCCGCGCCATACGTCCTTACATCCATAACATTTACGTATGAATAGGGTGCCATTATTCATTGGACGATCAAAGCCTCTGCTGCGATCTTTTTTGGCAGGGTGAGGGAAGGCTCGTTTTTTAGGCTCTTCAGCTCCGGGTTTCCTGGATCTGCGGATGCCATCGGGCAAGCCGATCTCCCTGGGGCGGTTTTTTTATACCGTCTCGTATCCAAGATGATGGAGATCGGTCCAATGAAGCACCCTAAACTCCTGATGGCGGTCAGCGTCGCCGTCCTGGCCTCGGCCTCGCAGGTCTGGGCTCAGCAGAAGACGCTCTATGTCGCCGGTTATGGCGGCTCGTTCGAGAAGACGATCCGCGAGGAGGTGATCCCGCCGTTCGAGCAGGCCAACGGCGTCAAGGTCGAATACGTCGCCGGCAACTCCACCGACACCCTCGCCAAGCTGCAGGCGCAGAAGGGCAACCAGCAGATCGACGTCGCGATCGTCGATGACGGCCCGATGTACCAGGCGATCCAGCTCGGCTTCTGCGACAAGGTCACCGGACTGCCCGGCGATCTGCTGGAGGTCGCGCGCTTCAAGGATGACAAGGCGGTCGCCATCGGCCTCGTCGCCACCGGCCTGATGTACAACAAGAAGGTGTTTGCCGAGAAAGGCTGGGCCGCGCCGACCTCGTGGAACGATCTCAAGGATCCGAAATACAAGCAACTGCTCGTCATTCCGCCGATTAACAACACCTACGGCCTCAACGTGCTTCTGATGCTGGCGAAGATGAACGGCGGCAGCGAGAGCAATGTCGATGCCGGTTTCAAGATCTTCAAGAATGACATCAATCCCAACGTATTGGCCTACGAGCCGTCGCCCGGCAAGATGACCGAGCTGTTCCAATCGGGGCAGGCGGTCATCGCGGTGTGGGGCAGCGGTCGCGTGCAGAGCTTCGCCAACACCGGCTTTCCGGTCGATTTCGTCTATCCGAAAGAAGGTGCCGTGAGCCTGCTGACGACGGCGTGTCCGATCACCAAGCCGTCGGTCTCGCCGCTGGCCTCGAGCTTCATCAAGCTGCTGCTCGATCCGAAGATCCAGCTCACGATGCTGAAGGAATATGGCTACGGCCCGGTCGTGAAATCCGTCGTGATCCCCGAGGGCGTGGGCGCGATGGCGCCCATCGGCGAACGCGCCGCCAAGGTCTATGCGCCCGATTGGAGCGTGGTCAACGAGAAGCGCGAGGAATGGACCAAGCGCTGGAATCGCGAGGTCGAGCGCTAACCGGTTGCTTGTTGCGAGCCTCTCTCGTTGACGGCGGTGTTCTCCCTTCCCCTAAAGGGGAAGGGAGGTGCACCGTGCGCGGAGCGCCAGTATTCCTCGCCCATCTGGATCCAAAGCATGTCCCTCCTCGAACTCGACCGCGTCGGCAAGTCCTTCGGCCCCAACACGGCCGTCGAAGAGTTCAGCCTCGGCGTCGCCAAGGGCGAGTTCATCTCGTTCCTCGGCCCGTCGGGCTGCGGCAAGACCACCACGTTGCAGATGATCGCGGGCTTCCTCGATCCCTCACATGGTGCGATCCGCCTCGAGGGCAGGGATCTCGTCGCGGTGCCACCGGCGAAGCGCGGCCTCGGCATCGTGTTCCAGAGCTACGCGCTGTTTCCTCACATGACCGCCGCCGAGAACGTCGCGTTCGGTCTGGAGATGCGCAAAGTCGCGCGCAAGGAACGCGAGGAGCGCGTACGATCGGCGCTCGCGCTGGTCGGCCTTGCCGGCTATGAGGACCGTCATCCCCGCCGCATGTCCGGCGGCCAGCAGCAGCGCGTGGCGCTCGCGCGCGCGCTGGTGATCCGGCCGAGCCTGCTGCTGCTCGATGAGCCCCTGTCCAATCTCGATGCGCGCCTACGCGAGGACATGCAGATCGAGCTGCGCCAGATCCAGCGCGACCTCGGCACTACGACCATCCTCGTTACCCATGATCAGATCGAGGCGATGTCGCTGTCCGACCGCATCGTGGTGATGAGCAAGGGCAGGATCGAGCAGATCGGCACGCCGCAGCAGGTCTACGAGCAGCCGGCCTCGGTCTTCGTCGCGCAGTTTCTCGGCAAGACCAACGAGTTTGCCGCGACGGTGGATTGCGCCTCCGGGCAGGCCAGGCTGGTCGCGGGATCGTGGAGCGCGCCGGCGCCGGCCGGCGTGGCCGGCTCCGTCGCCGTCAGCGTCCGGCCCGAGCGTATCGGCTTCGGCGACGCCGGTCTTGCGGGGCGCATCACGAGCCGCATCTTCCAGGGCAATCACTGGCTGTTCCAATGCGACACCGAATGCGGGCCGGCGATCGTGATCCGCCAGAATGACGGCCTGCCGCAGCCGGAGCAGGGCGCCGCGGTGCATCTCGTCTGGCAGGTCTCGGACATGAGCCTGCGCGCCGCGAAGGCTGCAGCATGAGCGCGACCATCGCGTCCAACCCGTCGGAGACGCGGGCCGGGCTTTCCCTGGCGCTGCCGGCCTTGATGCTGTTCCTGGGCGTCGTCGTGATCCCGCTGGCGATGACCGTGATGCTGTCGTTCCACGATTGGGGCCAGTACAAGGGCATCGAGCCGGTGTTCATCCTGAAGAACTGGCGCGAGATCGTGGACGATCCCTACTACGCGGAGATGTTCTGGCGCACCTTCCGCGTCGCGGTGCTGGCGACCTCGATCACGGCGGTGTTCGGCGTGCCGGAGGCCTACATCCTCAACCGCATGCAGGGGCCGTGGAAGGGCCTCTTCCTGCTGGTGATCATCGGCCCGCTGCTGATCTCGGTCGTTGCGCGCACCCTCGGCTGGGCGCTCCTGTTCGGCGGCAACAACGGGCTTGCCAACAAGCTGCTGATGACGCTCGGCCTGATCGAGTCACCCATCAGGTTCATGTTCACCGAGACCGGCATGGTGATCGCGCTGGCGCATGCGATGATGCCGTTCATGGTGCTCGCGGTATGGACCGCGCTGCAGCGGCTCGATCCGCAGGTCGAGAACGCGGCGCTGTCGCTGGGTGCAAGCTCGCTGACGGTGGTCCGCCGCATCGTGCTGCCGCAGATCATGCCGGGCGTGCTGTCGGGCGCCATCATCGTATTCTCGCTGTCCGCAAGCGCGTTTGCGACGCCGGCGATCATCGGCGGCCGCAGGCTCAAGGTCGCGGCGACGCTCGCCTATGACGAGTTCCTCAATACGCTGAACTGGCCGCTCGGCGCCGCGGTTGCCGTGCTGCTGCTGATCGCGCTCGTCCTGATCGTCGTCGGCTCCAACGCGCTGATCGAGCGCCGCTACCAGGAGGTGTTCCGATGAGCAGGAACGGCCCACTGGCGCTGATCTTCCATGCCGTCTTCGTCGTCTTCATGGTGGCGCCAATCGTCGTCGTGTGCTGGGTCGCGTTCACACCGGAAGGTTTCCTGTCGATCCCGATCACCAGCTTCTCGCTGCGCTGGTTCAGGGCGCTCGCCGACTATCCGGAATTCGTCCACGCCTTCGGCGTGAGCCTGTGGCTCGGCGCGCTGTCGTCGTGCGTGGCGCTCTTGTTCGCGGTGCCGGCGGCGCTGGCGATCAGCCGCTATCGCTTCCGCGGCCGTGACGCGCTGTCGGCGCTGTTCCTGTCACCCTTGATGATCCCGCACGTCGTGCTCGGCATCGCCTTCCTGCGCTTCTTCACCTCCGTCGGCATCGGCGGCACGTTCGTGGCGCTGGTGATCGCCCATGTCGTCGTGGTGTTTCCGTTCGCGCTGCGGCTGACGCTTGCGGCCGCGACCGGCATGGACCGGTCGATCGAGATGGCCGCGGTCTCGCTCGGCGCTGACGGCTGGACGATGTTTCGCCGCGTCACCTTGCCCGCCATCCTGCCCGGCATCGTGAGCGGCTGGATGCTCGCCTTCATCCAGTCGTTCGACGATCTGACCATGACCGTGTTCCTGGCGACGCCCGGCACAGAGACCTTGCCGGTGCGCATGTTCCTCTACATCCAGGACAACATCGATCCGCTGGTGACGTCGGTGTCGGCAAGCGTCATCGCCGTCACCATGACCGTCCTGATCCTGCTCGATCGCTTCTACGGGCTCGACCGCGTGCTGACCGCCAAAGGCGGCGACGCCGGACGATAGGAGACCTTATGACGAAAGACTATGACGTCGCCGTCGTCGGCGGCGGCCTGCTCGGCTCTGCGATTGCCTGGGGATTGGGCCGGCTCGGCCAGCGCGTCGCGGTGCTCGACGAGGGCGATATCGCCAAGCGTGCCTCGCGCGCCAACTTCGCGCTGGTGTGGGTGCAGAGCAAGGGCCTGGGCATGCCCGCCTACACCGGCTGGACGGTGCGCGGCTCCAGGGCGTGGCCGAAGCTCGCCGAGGAGCTGAAGGCGCAGACCGGGCTCGACGTGGTGCTGCAGCAGAACGGCGGCTTTCATCTCACCCTCGGCGAGGCCGAGTACGAGCAGCGCACCCAGCTCGTCGCGCGCATGCACAACCAGGTCGGTGCCGCCGACTATCAGATGGAGATGCTGCCGGCGTCCGAGGTGAAGAAGATGCTGCCGCTGATCGGCCCGGAGGTCTCCGGCGGCAGCTTCTGTCCCTATGACGGTCATGTGAATTCGCTGCGCACCTTCCGCGCCCTGCACGCCGGCATGAGGCAGTTCGGCGTCGACTATCTGCCGGAGCGCGCGGTCGGTGCGATCGCGCGGGACGGCAATGAGTTCAGGTTGACGACGGCGCAAGGCGAGATCCGCGCGACCAAGGTCGTGCTCGCGGCAGGAAATGCCAACCAGACCCTGGCGCCGATGGTCGGGCTGTCCGCGCCGATGGGGCCGACGCGCGGCCAGATCGTCGTGACCGAGCGCACGATGCCGTTCCTGCCGCATCCGCTGACCACGATCCGCCAGACAGACGAGGGCACGGTGATGATCGGCGACAGCAAGGAGGACGAGCTCGACGACCGCGTGCAGAACTTTTCCGTCAACGCGGTCATGGCCGATCGCGCCCAGCGCACCTTCCCGCATCTGGCGCGGCTCAACGTCGTCAGAAGCTGGACCGGCATCCGCGTGATGCCGAAGGACGGCTTTCCGATCTACGAGCAGTCGGAGACCCACCCGGGCGCCTTCGTCGCCTGCTGCCATTCCGGCGTGACGCTCGCGGCGAACCACGCCTTCGACATCGCGCGCATGGTCAAGGACGGCGCGCTGGAGCCGGAGCTGGTCGGCGCGTTCACAGCCCGCCGCTTCGACAGCGAAGCGGGAGCGGGCGGCAGTGGCTACTACTGAGAGATGACGGCGCAGGGCGCCATGGAGACGATGATGTTCAAACGAACTGAGGGTGATGCGAGGGGATCGGTGACGATCCACGTCGAGGGCCAGCCGATTGCCGCGCGCGAGGGTGACTCCGTGTCGGCGGCGCTGCTCGCCTCCGGCCTCGACGTCCGGCGCGCCACTGCGGTGAGCGGCGCAAGGCGGCTGCCTTATTGCATGATGGGCGTGTGTTTCGACTGCCTCGTCACCATCGATGGCGTCGGCAACCGGCAAGGCTGTCTCGTGCCGGTCGCCGAGGGCCTGCAGATCGAGATCCAGAAGGGCAAGCGGGAGATCGGCAAATGAGCGCGGCGCCGAAGCATGATGAATATGACGTCGTGGTGATCGGCGCCGGTCCTGCCGGGCTGGCCGCGACGGCCGCGACCGCCGGCGCCGGCCTGTCGACCTTGCTGCTCGACGAGAATGCGGGCCCGGGCGGGCAGGTCTGGCGCGCGATCCATTCGACGCCGGTGAAGCGCGAGGCGCTGCTCGGCACCGACTATTGGTCGGGCGCCGAGATCGCGAAAGCCGCGGAGACCAGCGGCGCCGAGATCATCCCTCGCGCCACGGTGTGGAGCCTCGATCGCAATCTCGAACTCGGTGTTTCCATCGGCGGCGGTTCGGCCTTCATCAAGGCGAGGCGAGTCATCATCGCGACCGGGGCGCAGGAGCGGCCGTTCCCGATACAAGGCTGGACCCTGCCCGGTGTGATGACGGCCGGTGCCGCGCAGACGATGCTGAAATCGTCCGGGCTGGTGCCGGATGGTCCGACCGTGATCGCCGGGCAGGGGCCGCTGCTGTGGCTGCTCGCGGCGCAGATCCTGCGCCTCGGTGGCCGCATCGACCGCATTCTCGACACCACGCCGCGTGCCAACTACATCGCGGCGCTGCCGCATGCCTTCGCGTTCCTGACCTCGCCCTATTTCGGCAAGGGGCTTGCGATGATGCGTGAGGTGCGAGCCAAGGTGCGCATCACCAGCGGTGTGACCGAGCTCGTGGCAGAGGGCGATGGCGAGCTCTCGGCGGTCAGCTACGCCACGGCGGGCGGCAAGCGCGAGACGCTGGCGGCCGAGTTGCTGCTGCTGCATCAGGGCGTGGTCCCCAATGTGAATCTCGCGATGGCCGCCGGCGTGGAGCATCGCTGGAACGAGCTGCAACTGTGCTGGACTCCGGTGCTGGATGCCCTTGGTAACAGCTCCATTCCCGGCATCGCCATTGCCGGGGATGGCGCCGGCATCGGCGGCGCGCAGGCGGCGCTGTGGCGGGGCCGTATCGCGGCAGCAAGCGCCATCAAGGCGCTGCGGCCCCAGGCACAGGTTCTGGACCATTCAGCGCAGTTGAAACGTGCCGAGCGCGCTCGCGCCTTCCTCGACGTTCTATTCCAGCCGGCAAAGCAGTTCCGTATTCCTCAAGGCGACACCATCGTGTGCCGATGCGAGGAGATCACCGCCAGAGATGTGCTCGACTCCGTCGCGATCGGCGCCACCGGACCGAACCAGCTCAAGGCCTATCGCCGCACCGGCATGGGGCCGTGCCAGGGCCGGCTGTGTGGCCTCACGGTCACCGAGCTGATGGCGCAGGCGCGCGGCAAGACCCCGCAGGAGATCGGCTACTACCGGCTGCGCGCGCCGGTGAAGCCGATCATGCTGTCCGAGCTGGCAGGCCTACCAAAGACCGAAGAGGCGACCAAGGCCGTGGTGCGCGGATGACCGTGAAGACGGATGCCATCATCGTGGGGGGCGGCATCCACGGCTGCTCCACCGCGCTGCATCTGTGTCTCGCCGGGCTGAAGCCGGTGCTGATCGAGAAGGATTATGCCGGCCGCCACGCCTCCGGTGTCAACGCCGGCGGCGTGCGGCAGCTCGCGCGCGACGTCGCGGAGATTCCGCTGTCGATCCGCTCGATGGGCATCTGGGAGACCATCAGCGACCTCGTCGACGATGATTGCGGTTTCGAGAGTTTTGGCCAGGTGCTGGTCGCCGAGAACGATTCGGAGCTCGACGCCTGCCGCGTCCGCGTCGCCGATCTCAACGCACGCGGCTTCAGCCATGAGGAGCTGATCGACGGCTCGGAATTGCGTCGCCTCGTGCCGGCCGTGGCGGAGAGCTGTCCGGGCGGCGTTGTATCTCGCCGGGACGGCGCGGCGCAGCCCGCGCGCACCACGACGGCGTTCCGCCGCAAGGCTGAGCAGCTCGGCGCGCTCATTCGCGAGGGCGTGGCTGCGACGAACATCCGCAAGGACGGCAAGCTCTGGCATGTCGACGTCGGCTCCGAGACGTTCGCCGCCCCGGTGCTGGTCAACGCCGCGGGCGCCTGGGCGGGACGGATCGCCGCGCAATTCGGCGAGCCGGTCCCGGTCGAGACCATCGCGCCGATGCTGATGATCACCTCGCCGGTGGCTCACTTCATCGATCCCGTCGTGATCCTGCGCGGCCGCAAGCTGTCGTTCAAGCAGTTCCCCAACGGCACGGTGCTGATCGGCGGTGGACACCTCGCCATCCCCGATCAGGACCGCAACGAGACCGTGCTCGACTGGCGCAAGCTGTCGGAGAGCGCGCGCACCGTCGCGGAGCTGTTCGCTGTCATGCGCAGCGCGACCATCGTGCGCGCCTGGGCCGGCATCGAGGCACGCATGCGCGACGACATTCCGGTGTTCGGGCCGAGCGCCGTTCACGACGGGCTGTATCACCAGTTCGGCTTCTCCGCGCACGGCTTCCAGCTCGGCCCCGGCGCCGGCGCCGTGATGGCCGAGCTGATCGCCCATGGCGGCACCCAGACGCGCATCGGCGGTCTCAGCGTCGCGCGCTTTCAGACTTCCACTCTTTCATCAACGACATGAGGACATGATGACGATCACCCGCAAGATCCGCTCCGCCATTCATCACCGCATCGTCGAGGCCAATGGCTTCGTCTTCATCGGCGGCACCATCGCCGACGACACCTCGGTGTCGATGGGCGAGCAGACCCGCAACATCCTCGGCAAGATCGACGGCTTCCTGAAGGAGGCCGGCACCGACCGGTCGCGCGTCGTCTCCGGCCAGATCTTCGTCACCGACCTGTCGAAGAAGAAGGAGATGGATGCGGCCTGGACCGCGTTCTTCGGTGACGACCTGCCGGTCCGCGCCACGGTCGGCGTCTCCGATCTCGGCGGCGGCGCGCTGATCGAGATCGTGGTCACGGCCGTCAAGGGTTGAGCATCGCGCCGCATCGAGCGGTCAATCGATCACGCGCGCGGGGCTCGCTCCGCGCGTGATTTGCTTTTCGGTCCAATTCGATCGAACATCAGCCTGTCCTTCCATTGCACGCGCCGAAAGCCGACATCATGAATGAAGAGCGTAGCCTGCCGCGTCCATCTGCTGGCCTGAAGGCGGTGTTCGCTCACATCGAGAATCAAAAGCAGGATTTCCTGGCTCGCGTGATGGACTATGTCCGGCATCCCTCGATCAGCGCTCACAATGTCGGCATCGCCGAGGTCGCCGCGCTGCTGGTGAGGATGCTGCGGGAGATCGGACTCGATGCCGAGACGGTGCCGACGGCAGGACATCCGATGGTGCTCGGACGCTGGCAGAAGAAGCCGGGCGCACCGACCGTGCTGCTCTACGGCCACTACGACGTGCAGCCGCCGGATCCGCTGGAGCTGTGGCTGAGCCCGCCGTTCGAGCCGACCATCCGCGACGGCCGCATCTATGCGCGCGGCATCGGCGACAACAAGGGCCAGCATTTCGCGCAGCTCATGGCGATCGAATCCCATCTCCGAGTGCATGGCGAGCTGCCCTGCAATGTGATCTTTCTGCTCGAAGGCGAGGAGGAGATCGGCAGCCCGCGCATCGCCGATTTCGTCGCCGCCAACAGGGACCGGCTGAAAGCCGACTTCGTCGTCACCGCGGACGGGCCGATGCACCCTTCGGGGCGGCCGACCATGACCTATGGCGTGCGCGGCATGTGCTCGTTCGAGCTGCGTGCCAGGCACGCCAGCCGCGACGTGCATTCCGGCAATCTCGGCGGCATCGTGCCGAATCCGATCTGGACGTTGGTCCACCTGCTCGGGACGATGAAGAATGCCGCAGGCGAGATCACCATCGACGGTCTGCATGATGCGATCGTGCCGCCGAGCGAGCTGGACATTGCGGCCGTGAAACGCCTGCCGCTGGATATCGATGCCGCCAAGGCGAGCCTCGGTCTCAGCCATCTCGATGCGCCGCCCGATCGCGGCTACTACGAACGCCTGATGTTCCATCCGACGCTGACCATCAACGGCTTGCACGGCGGCTATGGCGGACCGGGCAGCAAGACGGTGCTGCCCTGCGAGGCGTTCGTCAAATGCGACATCCGCCTGGTCGAGGCGATGACGCCGGACGACGTGCTGGCGAAGGTGGAGGCGCATGTGAAGCGCCACGCGCCGGAGGTGGAGTTCATCCGGCGCGGCGGCATGCTGCCGTCGCGCGTGCCGCTCGATTCGCCCTTTGGCGCGATCGTGCGTGATGCCATCGCGCTCGCCCAGGGCGTCACACCGCTCGAATTTCCGTGCACCGGCGGCAGTCTGCCGGACTACGTCTTCACCAAGATACTCGGCGTTCCCGCCTTCGTCGTTCCCTATGCGAATGCCGACGAGGCCAATCACGCGCCGAACGAGAACATGACGATCGACTGCTTCTACAATGGCATCCGCACCGGTGCGGCACTGCTCGACCGCGTCGGCGCGCGCGAGCGCTGATGCCGGCGGAACGTCCATCACGATCCCGCGTGCAGTGCGGGAGGCGTCATCGCGCGGCCACGAACGGATGGCAAGCACACGCTGGTCCGTCGCGTTGCGGGCGAATCGGCCGCGGCGAGATCGCGCATGGATTAACGCAGTTGATATCGCCTAGTCTCGGAAGGGATTAGTAAACGCCGCTTCAGGGCTCGGAGCTGCCACATGCACGACCCCGTTGACCAGCCGAGTGATTCGGCAAGTTCCGCTTCGCCATGCGCGCGCGATCAGCGCAGCGCTCCGGAACACCCCGCCGCGGTTGCTGTGATCCAGCTCGACCACGCGCCCGCAATCGAACCTGAGCCCAATGTCGATCAGGCTGCACAAAGCCCTGGCGCTCTCGGTCGGAAACGGTCCGATGGCGCGCATCTTGTCACACCGACGATGTGGCGTTGAGAAGGTTCCGTTCTTGGCGGAGATCGAACTTGCGCCGTTCGGCGACGAGTTCCTGAAGAACACCTTCGCCACCGACGCATTCGATCAGTTTGAGATCGCCCACTATTTGAGATCGCCACCTACAAGTCGCTGCTCGCGTTGCGCCGCGCCGACGATGTCGAGGAGGTCTGCGCGCCGCTCGATCAGTCGCCGCAGCTGGAGCAACGGATGGCAGAGTGGGTCCACTCCAATGTCGGGAAGGTCACGGAATTCGTGCGTGCGGGAGCGTCAGGCGGCGTAGTCTAACGGTATCTCGGTCGGGATATGGAACCCGGCAGCGCGATGACAACCTCCGGTATCATCCGGATACCCACGACTCTCCTGATCTAGTAAGTAAAACCTAGCCCTTCTTGGGGCGTTTCCTCCCTGGACTTGGGCCGCCTGCACTTCTTGTGTCGGCGGCCTCTTTCTTTCAGGGGCTGGTCGGGTGCTCTTGCCCCGCAATCGGCCCCATGGGTGTTCCGTCCAGATCGTCCCAGCCGTTCAACAGTTTGAGCTGGCTCCGCAACGGCTCACCGCGGCCGCGCTCGGCCGGCATGCTGTTTTCGTTCGAGGAGCTGATCGCCTATACCAGCAAGGACGAGACCCTGATGCCCGGCGAGTTCATCGGCTCGGGCACGGTCGGCAATGGCTGCGGTTGCCGACGACGACAACCAATAATGACAATCAGAGAGGACCGCCCATGGCCCGCAAGCTGATCGACATCTCCGTGCCCTTGCAGAACGATGTGCCCGCCGATCCGCCCGGCAATCATCCGACCATCACCTATATCGACCATCAGCAGGGGCTGCCGCGCATGCTGCAGTTCTTCGACGGGCTGAAGGCCGAGGACCTGCCGGATGGGCAGGGCTGGGCGGTGGAGCAGGTGAATCTTTCGACCCACAACGGCACGCATCTCGATGCGCCCTGGCATTTTCATCCGACGATGAATCGCGGCGAGCGCGCCTGGACCATCGACGAGGTGCCCCTGGAGTGGTGCCTGCAGCCGGGCGTGAAGCTCGACTTCCGTCATTTCCCCGACGGCTATGTGGTGACCGCGAGGGATGTCGAGGATGAGCTCAAGCGCATCGGCCACACGCTGTCGCCGCTGGAGATCATCGTCGTCAATACCTCGGCCGGCGCGCGCTTCGGACAGGCCAACTACGTCAATTCCGGTTGCGGCATGGGCTATGAGGCGACCATGTATCTGCTCGAGCGCGGCGTGCGCCTGACCGGCACCGACGGCTGGAGCTGGGACGCGCCGTTCGTCTTCACCGCGCAGAAATATGCCGAGACCCACGACGCCTCGCTGATCTGGGAAGGCCACAAGGCCGGCCGCCACATCGGCTATTGCCACCTGGAGAAGCTGCACAATCTGGAGCAACTGCCGTCGACAGGGTTCACCGTGTCGTGCTTCCCGGTCAAGATCGAGCGCGCCTCGGCCGGATGGACGCGGGCGGTGGCGATCATCGAGGGGTGAGGAGAGGCGATCGGGAAGAGCTAACAAATACACGCCAGCATCACCTCGTTCCGCCGCAGCATGGGCAAGGTCCAAGGCGGATTGTAGAAGGCGAGCAGCGGTGCGCCGGACACGGCCAGTCCCTTCCGTTGCGCGTAGTCGCGCAGCACGCGGGTTTTCTCGGCCAGGATGCCGTCGGAATAGGAGCCCGAGAAGGTCAACGCGACCATGCGCTGTGCCGGGACGGGCGTCAGCTTGATCCTGCGGTCGGCCGGCGGCGGCAGCGTTTCCAGCGACCAACTCGACGGCATCACGAAGCTGACGCTCCACCGGTCGCTGTTCCCGCCATCCGTCGGTGGTGTGCCGCTGGCCTGCTGCTGCACCGGCGCCGTCATCGCGATCTTCGCCTTCGCACGGTTGGCGCCGAAGATGTAGCCGGCGATGATGCGAAAGCCTTCCTCGATCGCCGGCCTGCGCGCGCCCTGCACCTCCGCCTGCGCGATGATCATCGGCGCATAGGCGCGGATCTCGAACTCGCCGTCGCGCTTCACCACGTCATACTTGGGATGTTCGACCCGGCTCATGATCGGCCCCGCGGCAATGGCGGCGCCGGCCAGGACGAGCACGAGGAGGCTGGTGAGCCCAATCAGCATGCGGCGCCTCCTTGGTGGTGTCGTTTCGGTCATGGCGGTTGCGCCGTCAGGTTTGAGTAACGAGGGAACGCGAGCAAAGGTTCGGCAGATCACGTGCCGGGTGCTTGCCTGCGGGCGATCCTTCGCGACCCCTGCCTGCGGATCCGGATCAGCGATATCTGGGATCACACGCGTTGTGGGGGAGCGCCCCGGGTGACGCTGCGCTCGTCCGTGCTGCGCCTGGGCTGCCGGCAATGCGTGCCCGTCGGGCGACTCGGACCCGGGCGCCGCCAAGAGCGCTGCCCGCAACGCCTCTCATGATCGAAGATCGCGTGTGCGCCCAAAACGAAAAATCGCCCGCGCGTTCAACACGATCACCTCAGTCCAGATCTCGGCGTAAAAATTTCCTTCTTTCGTTTTATCGGAATACATGCTCTCCTCCCTCTATCCCGTCCTCATGCTGAGGGGCGTACGCGTCGTCACGATACGTTGAGGCGGGGAGCGGTGGCCGCGAGCCTGTCAGGTGCTGTTGCGCTGGACGATTGGCAACTCGCGGACGTTCAAGCCGTGTGGTCCTGGCGCCCCGATGCTGGCGCCAAGCCTGATGCCGACCTGACGGGTTGCGCAGGTGACGGGGGCAAACAAGCCGGTCCCCGGGGAGAGCGCGGAGCAGACGTTCAACCCACCGCGCAGGGAAGGCCGGGTCTGTCCGGCTGAACCTGTGGTTCCTGCCGCCTGCATTTTTTTCGCAGGCGGGCCACGGGCCTCAGTCGAGGTCCGGCCTTCCCTGCGCCCTCGCGCTTCCGGCGAGGGTCTCGAGCATCGCTTCGGGCGCGTGTTGCGTCGCGAGAGCGACCGCGCGTGCGCGCATGGTGGCGCTGGCATACTGGATATGCTTATCAGTTGGGGCGCCGATAGCGCTCAAGAACAACAGGCCGCCAGTCGCGACGGCTGACCCCAGGAGGACCCCAATGGCAGACACCTCACGCCGCAATCTTCTCGTTGCCGGCAGCGCCGCTGCAGCGGCCGCGATCATGACGGAGACTCATCCGGCTGCGGCTCAGGCCGGACCGAAGCCGATCTTCGCCGTGCCGGCGACCACGATTCCGATCGCCGGCGAGCAGGGCGTGTTTCCGGTCCGCCGCATCTATTGCATCGGCCGCAACTACGCAGCGCATGCGATCGAGCGCGGCTCCGATCCGAACCGCGAGCCGCCGTTCTTCTTCCAGAAACCGACCGACGCGATCCAGAACGTCGCGATCGGCGAGGTCGCCGATCATCCCTATCCGTCGCTGACCAAGAACTATCATCACGAGGTCGAGCTGGTGGCGGCGCTGAAATCCGGCGGCACCAACATTCCCGCCGAGTCCGCGCTCGATCATGTCTATGGCTACGCGCTCGGCCTCGACATGACTCGCCGTGACCTGCAGAACGGCATGGCCGCCGAGAAGAAGCCATGGGAGATCGGCAAGAGCTTTGATCATGCCGCCGTGCTCGGCCCGATCCATCCGGTCTCGAAGGTCGGCCACTTCACCAAGGGCGCGATCTCGCTTGCGGTCAACGGCACGGTCCGGCAGAACTCCGACCTGACCAAGATGATCTGGAACGTCGCCGAGCAGATCGCGAAACTGTCCGAGGCGTTCGAGCTGAAGGCCGGTGACATCATCTATTCCGGCACGCCGGAGAATGTCGGCCCGGTGGTGAAGGGCGACGTGCTCTTGTGCAAGCTCGAAGGCCTGCCGGACATGTCGATCAAGATCGTCTGAGGATCGTGGATATTGTCTACGAAGACGAACTTCTCCGCAGTTCGCTTCCCGCCTGTGGCTCATGGTTCGAGACGCGCCGCGAGCGGCGCTCCTCACCATGAGGCGCAAGCGGCGGGGCGGCCGCTGCATACGGGACTATGAACACGCTGTTGGCGTGTTCATGGAGAGGATCACGACTGTGACATGAGGCTCAAGCCTTTGACCGAGCATTCCGCCCTCATCCTGAGGAGCGCGCCGAAGGCGCGCGTCTCGAAGGATGGGCCGAGCAAAGAATGCCGATGTGGCGGCAATACGCTGTCCTCCTGCGGACCGCCGCCCAAAGGGCGGCAGCCGCCATCGTCGTCCCTCCGGATGCTGCGCCCGCCTCCGTCGCGCTCGCTGCGCCGCGCCTCTTGTCGCCTGCCGAACGGGAACTATCGTTGTTCCCGCGCAAACAGTCGCTGCCACCCGTTCGCAAGTTTGTGGCCCGACAAAGAGCGTCCCGGCCTCGCCGCCTATCGTCGCCTGCAACAGGCAAGCGAACGAGGGCAGCCGTGGCCATCACCATCGAGATCGATCACGCCAGGACGCGGCGCATGGCGGAGGGACGGGGACAAAGCCAGTCCCAGGCACCAGCGCGCAGCCCGGCACGATCGCCGCGCAAGGCGGGTGGTCCTGTGGTTCCGCAGGGCGTCAAGGGCCCGATCCGCCGGCTCAAATGGCTGATCCTGGTGTTCACCCTGTCGGTCTACTACGTCACGCCGTTCATCCGCTGGAACCGCGGGCCGAATGCGCCGGGCCAGGCCGTGCTGCTCGATTTCGCCCACGGAAAACTCTATCTCGGCCCAGCCGAGATCTGGCCGCAGGACCTCTACCTCATCACCGCCGCGATGCTGCTGGCGACCTTGATCCTGGTTCTGGTCAATGCGCTGGCCGGCCGTCTGTGGTGCGGCTTCGCCTGTCCGCAGACGGTGTGGACCGACCTGTTCCTGCTGGTCGAGCGCCTGGTCGAAGGCGACCGGCGGCAGCGGCTGAAGAACATCGGCGCGCCGCTGACGGCGAAACGCATCGCGCAGATCGCGACCAAGCACGCACTTTGGATGGCGATCGCGCTTGGCACCGGCGGCACCCTGATCTTCTACTTCACCGACGCGCCGGAGCTGGTGCGCGATGTCATCCATGGCGAGATGTCGGCGACGGCGCTGACCTGGACGCTGGTGTTCGCGGGCACGACCTACGGCCTCGCCGGCTTCGCGCGCGAGCAGGTCTGCACCTTCATGTGTCCGTGGCCGCGGCTGCAGGGCGCGATCTGGGATCCCGAAGCCTTCACCGTCAACTACCGTGACTATCGCGGCGAGACCCGGATGTCCGCCAAGAAGGCCGCCGAGGCGAGGTCGCAGGGGCTGCCGGCCGGCGACTGCGTCGATTGCGGCGCCTGCGTCGCGGTCTGCCCGATCGGCATCGACATCCGGCAGGGTCCGAGCTTCGCCTGCATCAATTGCGGCCTCTGCGTCGACGCCTGCGACGGGGTGATGGCCAAGCTCGATCGTCCGCGCGGCCTCATCGACTACGAGAGCTGGCGCAACATCGAGCGCGGCCGCGTCGGCGAGCCGCGTGTGTCGCGGCTGGTGCGGCCGAAGACGATCGGACTCGCGCTGGCCTGCGTCGCGCTGGCCGGCGTCATCGCGGTGTCGTTCGTGACCAAGACCACGGCCGTGTTGTCGGTGCAGCACGATCGTGATCCCCTTGCCGTGCGGCTGTCGGATGGTTCGGTGCGCAACGCCTACACCGTCAAGCTGCTCAACAAGTCCTCGGCCGTGCAGAGCTTCAAGCTCGGGATCAGCGGCGTCGACGCGGCGCTCGCCATCGTCGGCCATGCGGCGGCGGATGCGATCGAGGTCGAGCCCGACGGCTCGGAAACGCTGCGGGTGACGCTGACCATGCCAGAGCCCGAGGATGCCGACGTCACCTTCGAGGCGGTCGATCCGAGCGGGCAGGTCGTGCTGACCGCGCACGACCGCTTCGTCAACCGGTAGAGGAGGCTCAGAGATACGCCTTCGGCAGCAGCATGTGGATGCCCTTGTTGCCGTCGACCAGCTGGGTGACGCGCAGATTGCCGGCCAGCGAGCACAGCATGTAGGCTTGGTTGCGCGACAAATTGGTGCGGGCGCAGACGTGCTTGACCATCTCGCGCACCGCCTGCTTGGCGGCGTCGTCGAGATCCTCGTCGAGGCCGATCGACATCAGGTGGGTGGCGTTCTCGGCGAACGGCCAGGTGATGTCCATGTCCTTGCGCACGGTGAGGCGGAAGCTGCCGGTGACGCCGGTCTCGAGCGCGGTGATGCAGACCTCGCCGTCGCCCTGCACGCCATGGCCGTCGCCGGCAAAGAACAGCGCACCCTCGTTGAAGACGGGCAGATACAGCGTGGTGCCGGGCCGCAGCTCCTTGTTGTCCATGTTGCCGCCAAAACTGCGCGGCACCGGCGAGCCGCACCGCCCCCACGCCGGCGGCGGCGCAGTGGCGATGATGCCGAAGAACGGATCGAGCGCGATCTCGGTGCCCCAGGGCATGATGCAGACCTGGCGGTCGTGGTCGACCTTGGGGTGGATGGTCTCGTAGTCCGTGAACTCGTCGGGCAGGGTGCCGAGCAGCGGCAGGATCGAGACGAAGCCCCAGTCCTGGCTGACCTTGACGTTGAGAATGTCGACCTGAAGCGTATCGCCTGGCTGCGCGCCCTTCACATAGACCGGACCGGTGATGAAATGCGGTCCGGGCCCCTGGATCATGGTGTCGAGCGCGGTGAGGTAGTTGGCGGGAACGATGCTACGGTCCTCGGGCAAGGTCTCCTTCCCGCCGGCCGGAAAGGAATGCAGCGTCACGGTGTCGCCGGAGGCGACCTCGAGCACCGGCGGTGTCGTGCTGTCGAGATAGCCCCAGACCATGCTGTCATGCGTCGCGGGAATCTCGTGGCGTTTGGACATGGCAGGGCTCCTCGGGTCTCGGTCTTTGCAGCTGATATCAAGGCAGGATGTCGCGGTCGGCAACGCCAAAAACTGTTCAGCCTTGCTCACACGACCGGCAGCGGGCGACGT
Organism: Bradyrhizobium sp. SZCCHNR1015; assembly: GCF_032489875.1. Classification (NCBI taxonomy): domain Bacteria; kingdom Pseudomonadati; phylum Pseudomonadota; class Alphaproteobacteria; order Hyphomicrobiales; family Nitrobacteraceae; genus Bradyrhizobium; species Bradyrhizobium sp. SZCCHNR1015. The sequence continues at coordinate 42,386 of NZ_JAUEYW010000027.1, read as the reverse complement.
GTCTGGCGACGCGCGTCAATTTTGCCAATTGGCGGCGAGGCGCCGGCGGCCTGCGATGAGCCCGCATCGCCGCGCTTGACCTCGATCGCGGTGCGCCCACGCGGAGCGCGGTTGCGAGACCCATGCGTTGCCGCACTACCAAGCTCATGGAATTCATGCGAGATTGACCGCGTTGGCCGCGTAGGGGTACCTGATCATGCGACGTTCCCTGCACACCGAGCACGAAATTCTGGTTCTGCTTGGCGAGGCGGAGTCGGGCGTTCCGATTGCCGAAATTTGCAGCACGGCCGGCGTGTCGCTGCGCACCTTCTATCGTTGGCGTCAGCGCTATGGCGGTCTCAGCAGTCCTGCTCTGCGTCATCTGAAAGAGCTGGAGATCGAGAATCAGCGGCTGCGCTCGCTGGTGACGAAGCTCGTCGAGGGGCAGCCGAATGCAAACACGGCCATCAAGGCTGCGCCGGTGCCGCAGCGCCAGGACTGCGGCAGCACGCCTCACGGCGTGGCCGGCGCGCCGGGGCAGGGACGTGGCGCCGTCATTGGCCGCTATGCCTCGGTGCGCTACGGGCGCTGACTGATCCTGCGTCTTCCGGTGGGATCATCGGCCGGATCGCTCCGGCCGATGATCTGCTGATTGCTGCAAGCTTACGTCGCGAGCTGATTGCCGATTGGCAGCGCCCGCAGGCGCTTGCCGGTGGCGGCGAAGATCGCATTGGCGAGCGCCGGCGCGAACGGCGGCACGCCCGGCTCGCCGACGCCGCTCGGCGGCGTGTCGGCATCGGCAGGGACGATGTGCACGTTCGTGATCAGCGGGGCCTCGTCGATCCGGACCACCGGATGGTCGTCGAAGTTGCGCTGCTGCACCCGGCCGTTCTTGAAGCTCACCTCGCCATATTTGGCGAGGCTCAGCCCCATGATCGCGGCACCTTCGAGCTGCGAGGCGATACGCTCGGGGTTGACGAAGGTGCCGCAGTCGATCGCGGTGTCGACCTGGTGCACCACAAGCTTGCCCTTGTCGTCGACCGACACCTCCACGATGGTAGCGATGTAGCTGACGAAGCTGCGATGCGCGGCGATGCCGAGACCGTGGCCCTTGGGCACCGACCGGCCCCAATTGCCTTTCTCGGCGACGAACTCGACGACGCGGCGCAGCCGTCCGGTATCGATCGGGTAGCTCTCGTAGGGCTCGCCGTAGTTCCAGAGGTCCTTCACCGAGGTGAGCTTGAGCACGCGCGGGCTGCCGATCAGATCGAGCAGCGTGTCCTTCTGGTCGCGGCCGGTGGCGTGCGCGATCTCGCCGACCATCGACTGCACGGCGAAGGCGCGCGGGATGTTCGAGACCGACCGGAACCAGCCGATGCGGGTCATCGCCTTGGCGGCCGGATTCTCGCATTGGATGTTGGCGATCTCGAACGGCATGTCGACGAGGCCCATGCCGAGCTCGAACGGCGCGGCATGGTCGGCGCCGGCGGCGAAGGTCGACAGGATGGTCGGCGCGACGCTGCGGTGACGCCACGCCACCACCTTGCCGCTCTTGTCGAGGCCGGCCTCGATGCGCTCCACCGACACCGTGTGCAGGAAATCGTGATGGATGTCGTCATCACGCGTCCACTGCACCTTGACCGGCGCGCCCACCGTCTTCGACAGCAGGGCGGCCTCGAGCGCGAAGTCGCATTTGGACTTCCGCCCGAACCCGCCGCCGAGCAGGGTGACGTTGACGGTCACGTTCTCCGGCGGAATTTGCAGCGTCTTGGCGACATCCTCGTGCGTGCCGCCGGGGCTCTGCACCGGCGCCCAGATCTCGGCCTTGTCGCCCTTGACGTCGGCGACCGCGACCGGCGGCTCCATGCTGGCATGAGCGACGTGCGGCAGGTAGTACTCACCGATGACAACCTTGTCGGCCGACTTCAGCGCGGCCTCGACGTCGCCTTCCTGTCGCACGACGAGGCCCGGCTGGCGCGCGGCGGCCTCGAGCTCGGCCCGATAGGCGACAGAGTCGTAGCTCGCATTGGCGCCGTCGTCCCACTCGACCTTGAGCACGTCGCGGCCCTTGATCGCGGCACCGGTGTTGCGTGCGATCACGGCGACGCCGCCGAGCGGCTGGAACTTCGACGGCCACGGCCAGCCCTTGACCTCGATCACCTGCTCGACGCCGGGCACCTTCAGTGCCTCGGCCGGATCGAACGACTTGACCTTGCCGCCGGTCACCGGCGGCCGGGCGATGACCGCGTATTTCATGCCGGGCAGGCGGACGTCGGCGCCGTAGCGCGCCTTGCCGACGGTGATGTCGTGCAGATCGACGATGCTGACCTGCCCCTTGCCAAGATAGCGGAAATCCCCAGGCGACTTCAGCTTGATGGTGTCGACCGCAGGCACCGGCAGACCGGCGGCATCGGCTGCGAGCTCGCCGAAACCGAGGCGGCGGCCGCTGGCGCTGTGCACGACCTCATGATTGACGGCTTTCACTTCGCTCGGCGGCACGCCGAGGCGCTTGGCCGCCGCGGCTTCGAGCATCGCCCGCGCCAGTGCGCCGATCTGGCGCATCGGCAGCAGATAGTGCCGCGTGCTGCGCGAGCCGTCAGTATCCTGGTTGCCGAACTTCACCTCGTCGCCGGGGGCCTGCACGACGCGCACGCGCGACCAGTCGGCTTCCATCTCCTCCGCGACGATCAGCGGCAGGCTGGTGCGGACGCCCGTGCCCATCTCGGAGCGATGTGCAACGATGGAGACGATGCCGTCGGGCGCGATCGAAACGAAGATCTTGGGATCGACCACGGTGCCGTGCGGCATCTTGCCGGCGCCGGTCTCATAGGCGGCAAACGCCGGGCGCGACAGCAAGGGAGCCGCGAGGACGAACCCGCCGGCAAGGCCCAGCGTCTGTAGGATGGCGCGGCGCGAGACGTTCTCGACCTTGAGATGCCGCTCGAAGCCGCGGCGCGAGGAGGACTTCGCGATGTCGGGATTTGCGATGATGCTCATGATCACACCCCCGTCGAGGCCAGATGGACCGCATTCTCGATGCGCTGATAGCAACCGCAGCGGCAGATATTGCCGGACATGGCGTCCCGGATCTGGTCATGCGACGGCTTGGGATTCTGGTTGAGCAGCGCCGCCGCCTGCATGATCTGTCCGGCCTGGCAGAAGCCGCATTGCGGCACGTTGACCTGGCGCCAAGCCTTCTGCACCGGATGATCGCCGATCGGATGCAGGCCCTCGATGGTGGTGACCTCGCGGCCCGCGACATCCGAAATCGCCGTGATGCAGGAGCGCGCGGCCTCCTTGTCGACCATCACGGTGCAGGCGCCGCACAACGCCGCGCCGCAACCATATTTCGAGCCGGTCAGGCCCAGCTCATCGCGCAGGTACCACAGCAGCGGCAGGCTCGGATCGCCATCCCAGCTCTGCTCCTGTCCGTTGATTTTCACCTTGATCATGCTCGCCCTCGTTCTGTCGGACCAATGGTCGTTGGTTCTGATCGTTGGTGGACGCGCGCGGGACCACATGTCCTGAGTACACGCGCCGGATCAATTGGAAGTTGTCGGAAAACGATTCACGATAGCAGACCGGGACAGGCATCGGTCTACACAGGCGCGTGTGTTGGCAGAGCAGGTGCACGCCGTGCGCGGCCCGCTGCAATGCAAACGCGGAACAAGGACGATGCGCCGGCGACAATGGCGGCCGCCAGATCAAAACGACGGGAAAAAAAGAAACGACGGCAAAAAAGAATGCCTCGCCAGCGTGGGGCAGGCGAGGCACCAAGTCTTCAGGAAGGAACGCTTCAGTTGTACGCTTGGTTACGTTGCGGCCGTCAGGCCGCCTTTGCTTTCGCCACGTGGGTGGCAATCGCATCCATCAGGGCTGGCGACAGGCAGTCATAGGGCTCGAGCCCCAGCTCCTTTAATCGCGCCCGAATCTCGCCCATCTGTTCCGGCTTCACGCCCGACTCGATCACCGAGGAGACGAAGGCCGCAAAGCCCGGCGCGGCCGAACCCTGCTCTTGGAACAGCTCGGGGTGAATGAAGTCGAGGCCGTAGAACGGGTGACCCGTGTTCTCGATGCGGCCATACATGTGCGTGCCGCAGCCGGTGCAGGCGTAGCGCTGGATGACGGCGGAGGGATCGACGATCTTGAGCTTGTCGCCGTTCTCCAGCACCGTGACGTTCTGCCGCGGCACCACTGCAACGACCGAGAAGGTCGCGCCGGAGGGCTTCCAGCATTTGGTGCAGCCGCACGCGTGGTTATGCGCGACATCGCCCTTGATGCCGACCTTGACCGGCCGGTCGTGGCATTTGCAGACCAGCGTGCCGCCGGCGAAATGGCCGCTTCCCTGTTTGACGCCGTTATCGACGGACGGATGGATGTGGACAGTCATGGCGCAATCCTCCTCAGTTTTGCGTGCTTGGGGTCAGAACACGACGACGGAACGGATCGATTTGCCCTCATGCATCAGGTCGAAGCCTTTGTTGATGTCTTCGAGCTTCAGCGTGTGGGTGATCATCGGGTCGATTTCGATCTTCCCGTTCATGTACCAGTCGACGATCTTGGGAACGTCGGTGCGCCCGCGCGCGCCGCCGAACGCCGTGCCCTTCCAGACGCGTCCGGTGACGAGCTGGAACGGGCGGGTCGCGATCTCCTTGCCGGCCTCGGCGACACCGATGATGATCGATTCGCCCCAGCCGCGATGGCAGGCTTCCAGCGCCTGGCGCATCACCGTGGTATTGCCGGTGCAGTCGAAGGTGTAGTCGGCACCGCCGTCGGTGAGCGCGACCAGGTGCTGGACGATGTCGCCGGTCACCTTCTTGGGGTTGACGAAATGGGTCATGCCGAAGCGGCGGCCCCATTCCTCCTTGCCGTCATTGAGGTCGACGCCGATGATCTTGTCGGCCCCCGCCATCCTGGCGCCCTGAATGACGTTGAGGCCGATGCCGCCGAGGCCGAACACCACGACGTTCGCGCCGGGCGTGACCTTCGCCGTGTTGACGACAGCGCCGACGCCGGTGGTGACGCCGCAGCCGATATAGCAGCTCTTGTCGAAGGGCGCGTCCTCGCGAATCTTCGCAACCGCGATCTCCGGCAACACGGTGAAGTTGGAGAAAGTCGAGCAGCCCATATAGTGGTAGATGGTCTGGCCCTTGTAGCTGAAGCGCGACGTGCCGTCGGGCATCAGGCCCTTGCCCTGCGTGGCGCGGATCGCGGTGCAGAGATTGGTCTTGCGGCTGAGGCAGCTCTTGCACTGGCGGCATTCCGGTGTGTAGAGCGGAATGACGTGGTCGCCGGGCTTGACCGAGGTCACGCCAGGGCCGACTTCGCGCACGATGCCGGCGCCCTCATGGCCGAGGATCGAGGGGAAGATGCCCTCGCTGTCGAAACCGTCGAGCGTGTAGGCATCGGTGTGGCAGATGCCCGTGGCCTTGATCTCGACCAGCACCTCGCCGGCCTTCGGCCCTTCGAGGTCGACCTCGACGATCTCCAGCGGCTTCTTGGCTTCGAAAGCGACCGCGGCGCGCGTCTTCATGTCTCAAACTCCTGTTTCAGTCTGTCAGGCCCGCGACCCTGTCCAGGGAAACTGTCCAGGCGCGGTCCTCGTCGTCAGTCATTTCTTGCCCATGCAGGAGTTCTCCGCTTCCGTATAGGCTGGCGGCTTGTCCTCATGCTTGGCGGGGCGAACGCGGCCCACCGCGTCATCGCCGCGGGCGCGCAGGTAGACGTAGAGATCGTCCATGTAGCAGGCCACGTTCGGATTGTCGCCGAAGGCCGGCATGACGTTCTCCTGGGACGTGCTGACATTCTTGCGGCCGCTGGCAATGGTCCCGATGAAGTCGCCGTAGCTCATGTTCTTGACCGAGTCCTTGAGCGCCGGGGCGTAAGTCGATCCCATGCCGTCGGGGCCATGGCAGACATGGCATTCGGAATGATAGCGGCGGTATCCGGAGTAGGTGTACCAGTCGACCGTTCCGTCGGCGGCCACCTTGTAGGTCGGAATGCCATCCTTATCGAAGTATTTCCCGTCCTCGGATTTGACGGCCTTGGCATCGCCGGGACCTTCGGCCCAGGCATTTTCGGCGACAGTCATCCCGCCGGTTGCCAGGCTCAGAGCCGTGGCGACCGCAAACCAGATTCTACGCAAGGGCGTTTTTCCCATAATTTTTTGGAACAGGCGAACCGGCGCATGGATGAGATCCATGCGCCGGAGGCAGGTACCTGGCTTACTGCGGCAGCGAGAACACGGTGAGCGCGCCGCCAAGAGCGGTGTAGTTGCTGAGCGCGGCGTAGCCGCCGACGGCACCGAGACCGGCGGTCGGATCGGTCAGACCCGCCGCGAGACCAATGCCGGCCCAGCCACCGACACCCGAGAGAACGGCGACGTACTGCTTGCCGTTGGCCTCGTAGGTCGTGACGTTGCCGATGATGCCGGACGGGGTCTTGAACTTGTAGAGCTCCTTGCCCGTCTTGGCATCGACCGCCTTGAGGTAGCCTTCGAGCGTTCCGTAGAACACCACGCCGCCGGCCGTCGCGAGCGCACCGGACCACACCGAGAACGGCTCCTTGTTCGACCAGGCGATCTTGCCGGTCTTGCCGTCCCAGGCGATGAAGTTGCCCATATGGGTGTCACCCGCCGGCGGGTACATCGACAGGGTCGCGCCGACATAGGGCTGACCTGCGGTGTAGCTCACCTTGAAGGGCTCGTAATCCATGCAGACATGGTTGGTGGGCACGTAGAACAGCTGCGTGTCCGGCGAGTAGGCCGCCGGCTGCTCGTCCTTGGTGCCCAGCGCCGCCGGGCAGATGCCCTTGGTATTGACGTCCTCACCCTGCTTGTCGGTCGAGTATTGATCGACAACCTTCGGACGGCCGTAGGTCGCAGAGTTCTTGTCCATGTCGACGCCGGTGGTCCAGTTCACCTTCGGGTCGTACTTCTCGGCAACGAGCAACTCGCCCGTGGCACGGTCGAGCGTATAGCCGAGGCCGTTACGATCGAAGTGCGTGAGCAGCTTGCGCGGCTGGCCGTTGATGGACTGGTCGGACAGGATCATCTCGTTGACGCCGTCATAGTCCCACTCGTCGTGGGGCGTCATCTGATAGACCCACTTCGCGACGCCGGTGTCGGCATGGCGGGCGAAGATCGTCATCGACCACTTGTTGTCGCCGGGACGCTGCTTCGGATTCCAGGTCGAGGGATTGCCCGACCCGTAATAGACCATGTCGAGCTGCGGGTCGTAGGAAATCCAGCCCCAGGTGCAGCCGCCGCCGGTCTTCCACTGATCGCCTTGCCAGGTCTTCAAGCTCGAGTCCTTGCCGACCGGCTTGCCGAGCGCGGTGGTGTTGGCGTCGAACAGGATCTGGTCATCCGGACCTTCGGAGTACGCCTTCCAGACCTGCTTGCCGCTCTTGATGTCGTAAGCGGTCATGCTGCACTGGACGCCGAACTCGCCGCCGGAGGTGCCGACCAGCACCTTGTCCTTCACCACGAGCGGAGCCGAGGTTCCGGTCTGTCCCTTGGTCGGATCGCCATTGACGGCGGTCCAGACGTGCTGGCCGGTCTTGGCGTCGATCGCCACCAGCTTGTCGTCGGCCTGATGCAGGAAGATCTTGCCGTCACCGTAGGCGACGCCGCGGTTGACGGTGTCGCAGCACATCACCGGAATGACGTTCGGATCCTGCTTGGGCTCATACTTCCAGACGATCTTGTTGTCCTGCGCGAGATCGAGCGCATAGACCTTGTTCGGGAACGGCGTGTGCACATACATCATGTTGCCGATGATGAGCGGTCCGCCTTCGTGGCCGCGCAGCACGCCGGTGGAGAAGGTCCACGCGACCTGCAGCTTGCCGACGTTCTGGGCGTTGATCTGGTTGAGCTTGGAGTAACGCGTATTGGCGTAGTCTCCCGCCGGCATCACCCAGTCCTTCGGGTTGGCCGACATCTTGACCAGCTCATCGCTGGCCCATGCGCCACCCGCGGCGAGCGCCGCGACTGACGTCAGACATGTTGCGAGTAGCACTCTTCGCATCGTCTTTCCTCCCGGGTTCAACTGAGGTTCCGCAGCACGCGGCCCAGTATTCGTTTTCGGCATCATTGAATATCCACTTCCCAACCGGGAAACTTGCCCAAAAGAGAAAAGAGCTTGCTCAAGAGTGAAGCGAATAGAAGTTTTTGAAGGAGATTTTGCTTTGCTGGTCCGCAACATGAGCGCCATTCTTGCTGCGCAGCATCAATTTGCGACACCATGGTTCCACCGAAGGTTGACGTTTCCCTTGACCTTACAGAGACGAAGGCGGAGGATCACGAAGGACGCGTTATGGAACGAAGTGCGCCGCGAAAGCCGCGGCCTTAAAATGGGAGCAATCTTGCTGCAGTCTCGTTCGCCGTCCTGCGGCGGACCCGTTGCGTTTCGATCATGAATCGGTGGATGAAACATGTCCGACACGATCCGCTCGCTTAATACTTCGGGATTCTCACCGAAGAGCCAGATCCAGCGTTGGTCAGATGCACTGACCGACCTGTGCGGACGTTTCGATGTCGATCCGCTGGAGGGGGCCTCATTCGAGGGGCGCATCAATTTCACGACGGTGTCGCGCCTGAAGCTCTGCCAGATCGAGGCCAGCCAGCATCGCATTGCGCATACCTATGCGCGTGCGCAAAAGGCGGCACATCCTTACATCAAGATCTTGTTTCAGACCTATGGAACGTCCTATTTCGAGCAGGATGGCCGCCAGATCGAGATCGGCCCGGGCGATTGCCTCGCCTATGACGTCTCGTCACCGCACACCATCATAAGCCCCGCGCTGACCCGCCATGACGTCGTGATCGTGCCGAAGGAGCTACTGCAGGAGCGCGGCTTCCGGTCGGAAAAGATGCCCGCCTACAAGCTGTCGGCGCGGAGCGGGACCGGCCGGATTGCGCATGACGTCACCCATGCCGCGTTCGACGAGGCGACCCGGCTGTCGCCCAACTCGGCGGTCAGCGTCGCCGAATCGCTGATCGATCTGTTGCTCCTGCCGCTGCGTGAGGCCGATCGCATGCTGGACCGCGCGGGACCCGAGGCGGTCTATATCCGCGCTCAAGCCTTCATCCGCGAGCATCTGCGCGATCCAGATCTTTGCATCGATCAGATTTCGGCGGCGCTCGGGTGCACCAAGCGCTACCTTCACATGGTCTTCAGCGATCGCGGCATGACGGTCAGCGACTACATCTGGCGGGCTCGGCTTCAGCATTGCCGGCAGGAGCTGGAGACGCAGAGCGGCAAGACCATCACCGATGTCGCGTTCTCGTGGGGCTTTTCTAGCTCGTCGCACTTCAGCCGCGTCTTCCGCAAATATTTCGGCGTCGTGCCGTCGTCGGTTCACAAGACGGCGGCGCGCTGAGCGCTCCTGCAGCGGCCGCGCTAGCGTGTGCCGCTCCGGATGATCCTCTGGAACGCGTCGCCCAGAATCACCGGCTGACGCGGCGGAAGGTAGGTCAGTCCGGCGGATCGGCCGAGAGTCGCAAGAGTCCCTGAGGCCTCGAGCTCCGTCAAGGCCTTGTCGACTGATGCGATGAGCTCGGCAGAGCTGGCCAGCCCGACATAACCTCGATTTGCACCGATCGGATAGCTGTACCCCGACGCGCTCAGCTTGGTGTCGGGATGAGCGGCCCGATACGCATCGAAACGTCTGCCATCGAGCAGGGTCGCGTCGAACTTGCCCTGTTCGAGCGCCCCGAGCAGATCATCCCGCGCCGGAATCAAATGCGTGATGTCGTCGATCAGCCGCCCCTTGTCGAACGTCATCAGGATTGCATCTGCCAACGTGCCGCTCTCGATTGCCAGCCGCAGCCCGGCCAGATCGCCGATGTCGGTAATCGGGCGCTGTTTCGCGGAAGGTCCGAGAACGACGGTCAGGGTCGAAAACATGTAGGGCTTGCTCGGCGTCAGCGTGCCGAGGGCAACACGGCGGCGGCGGTCGTCGCGCGTGGCGCCATCGAAGTCCGGCAGCTTGGCCGTCTTGACGCCAGGCGCGACCAGTCCGTCCTGGGTGAACGCGTAGCTGCCGAGCAGCGAGCAGCGTCCGTCCGATAGCAGCGCATTCGCCTCCAGCGCCGGACTGGAATCTTCGTCCAATTTGCTTTCGTACCACTGGATCTCGAGCTTCCTGCCAAGGCGGTCGGCGATCGCCTGACCCAGCAGGACATCGAAGCCGCCGCCGGGCTTGCCGCGATGATGGACCGAGAGCGGCGGAAGATTTTCGTCGAGACAGATGCGCAGCACGTCGTCAGCGGCTAAGGCCGCCGACGACATTGCCGACATTATCAAGGCAGCCAGCCAACAGCAGAGATGACGCATCACTGCGCTCTCCGGCTCGAGACGTAGGCCCACAGTGCGGTGATCTCGTCATCGCTGAGAATGTCGCCCCAGGGCGGCATACGGCCGTTCTTGCCCTGCTTCACCGTGGTGACGAAACGAGGCTGATCATCGGGAAACCGGCGCAGGTCTGGCGTTATAGTCCCGGAGTTCACCATGTTGGGCCCGTGGCAGTGCGAGCATTTCTGGGCGAACGTCGTCTTGCCGAGGTCCACCTGGCTGTGTGCCGCGCTGTCATCTTGTTGTTGGGCGAGGGCGGCCGTCGACAGGACGGCCAACGTCGCCACGACGGCGGCGAAGGCCGCCGCCGCTTTCATGAACGTATTCTGTCTCACGGGCGATCCGCACTCAATTCTTGACCGCGAAGACCCACAACGAGCCGCCTGCCGGAACGTTGGCGAGGCGCTCGTCACCGGAGAACAGCGAGTAGACGCCGCCGTAGCCGGAGGTGACAGCGACATACTGGACGCCATCCTGCTGCCAGGTGACGGGCTGGCCCTCGATGCCGGAGCCGGTCTGGAACTGCCACAGCTTCTTGCCACTGTCGGCGTCGAAAGCCTCGAACTCGCCGGTCAGCTTGCCTGAAAACACCACGCCGCCTGCCGTGGACAGCACGCCGGAGAAGCGCGGGATGTCGCTCGGCTGCTCCCACTTGGTCTTGCCGGTCATCGGATCGATGGCCTTGAGCTGACCGCGCGGCCCTTCCGGCCAATCCCACAGATCCGTCAGATCCATGCCGAGGTACCACTCGCCGGCCTTGTAGGTCGCAGGCTCGGTCTTGTAGTGGCCGCCGAATACGAGCGTGTTGGCGTAGGCCAATCCGGTTTGCGGATTGAACGACATCGGCTCCCAGTTCTTGCCGCCGAGAATCGACGGATAGACCGTGACCTTCTTGCCCTCGCGCGCATCACGCGTGACATCGGTCTCGACCGGCTTGCCCGTCTTCAGGTCGATGCTGGAGGCCCAGTTCACCTTCACATAGGGGTTGGCCGCGAGCAGCTTCCCATTGGTGCGATCGAGCACATAGAAGAAGCCATTGCGGTTGGCGTTCATCAGCACCTTGGTCTGCTTGCCCTCGACGTTCATGTCGGCGAGCACCATCTCCGCGACCGCGTCGTAGTCGAACGGATTGTTCGGCGAGAACTGGAAGTGCCACTTCATCTTGCCGGTCTTCGGATCGAGCGCGAGCACCGAGCAGGTGTAGAGGTTGTCGCCCGGGCGCACCGCCGCGTTGAACGGTCCGGGATTGCCGACGCCCCAGAACACGGTGTTCTGCTCGGGATCGTACGATCCTGTGATCCAGGTCGAGCCGCCGCCGAGCTTCCAGGTGTCGCCCTTCCACGTGTCGCCGCCGGGTTCATCCGGGGTTGGCACCGTATGCGTGCGCCACAAATGCTTGCCGGTCGCCGGGTCCCAGCCATCGATGAAGCCGCGCGTGCCGAACTCGGCGCCGGAGATGCCGGTCAGCACGACGCCGTCGGCGACCAGCGGCGCCACCGTCATCGAGTAGCCTTCCTTGATGTCGGCAGCCTTCTGGCGCCACAGCTCCTTGCCGGTCTTGGCATCGAGCGCAATGACGTTGGCATCGAGCGTCGTGCGGAACAGCTTGCCGTCGTACAGCGCGGCGCCGCGATTGATGATGCCGCAGCAGACCACGCGCGGCGTCTCGGCAGGATAGTCGATCTTGCTTTTCCAGATCTGCTTGCCGGTCTTGGCGTCGACGGCCATCGTCGCATTGTGGGTCGTGACGTAGAGCACGCCCTGGTAAACCAGCGGCTGCGACTCCTCGCTGCGGTCATCGGCGAAACTGTAGTTCCAGACCGGAACCAGGTTCTTGGCGTTGTCCTTATTGATCTGGTTGAGCGGACTGAACCGCTGCAGATTGTAGCCCATGCCGTAGTTGAGAACGTTCGCCGTATCAGTTGCACCCTTGACCAACTGATCGGCGCTCTGCGCGCTTGCACCATGTGATGCAAAAATGGCGAGGCCTGCGGCCAGCGCGATCCGCTTCATTCATTTCCTCCGAGATTTTTATGCGCGCCTATCCTGACGCTGCGGGAGCAACACTCCGCTCGAAATCGGGAACCGTCAATACGAAAAGCTGGCAACCGCCCTCGGCGCATCGGGAAGCCGTCCTCGTTCGATTCGGGCATAGCGCCAAGCCGTAGCGCCGCTCATTGATCGGGATCGGCAAAATGGCACCGCCGTCATGCTGCATTGCGGCACGAACATTGCTTCACTGCATCATGCCGGGATAACAGAGGAGTAGGCGGATGAGACGAACCATCCTTTGGCTCGGCATGCTTTGTTGCCTTTGGGTGAGCGCGAGTGCGCGTGATCTCGGTCAGTGGGGAGCGGTCGATCCGGCGTTGCGCCAATGGTACGAGGCGCTGATGCAGCCTGACGTGCCGACGGCATCGTGCTGCGGCGAGGCCGACGCCTACTTTGCCGATGAGATCCATGTTCGCGACGGCAAGACCTATGCGATCATCACCGACGACCGTCCCGATGAGCCGCGTGGCCGTCCGCATGTCGATGTCGGCACGGAAATCGAGGTCCCGGATCACAAGCTGAAGTGGGACAAGGGAAATCCGACGGGGCACGGCATCATTTTCCTGAGCCGCAATCGGTATGTGTTCTGCTATGTGCAGCCGGGCGGTGCGTGAGCGGATGCTGCGGGCGCTCGTCCTCGGCGGATGATGCCTGCGTCGAGCAGCCGGAGACGGGTGGGCGGCGATTGCGGCGGAACGTTGTCGGGTCAACTACGCGACATCTGCATAGGGATCCGCCGGCGACGGTCGAGCCTTGCGTTCTTCCGAACGCGATCCTAGCTTCGGCCTTGGCGCGAGCAATGCGCCAGTCAATGATAGTCGAACTTGGGAGCTTGAAATGGCCTGGAAGACACCGAAGATCGTCGAAGTGCCGGTTGGCATGGAAATCAACATGTACGCCTGTGCGGCGCGCAAGTAACGCGTAGCGATCTGCCAAGCCACGAGGTGCGCCATTCGCTTCTGACTGGCTTGGCGGATCCATTCGATGGACGATCCGCGAGATCGTCCCGGCGACCGGCCTGTCGGCCGATCGGATATGACGGGCACGCCGCCGAACGTTGGTGACGGCCTGAGGACCGTCCAAGGGTCAGACGTCCTGCGTGTCGAAGAGATACAGATCGACGCCGCCATCGGCGAAGTTGGGCAGATCGCCCGCCGCCGCCTTGCCTTCGGCAGAGCTCATCCCTGCCTGCAGTGCCGACATCGAATCGAATACCAGGGTGGCGACGAGGTGGAGGTTGGTAGGCCCCCCCGGCCCATTCACCGGACCGCGGCTGATATCGTAGCTCTTCAGACCGGGAATCTTCTTCGCCAGCGGCACATGGACGTTCATATAGTGTTTGTCGAACGCCTCGGCGCTCTTGGGGGTCTTGTAGAGTACGAGAACCTTGGGCATCTGCTTCCTCCGCATTCGCTCTTTTTGAGGTCGATCGACCGATTCCATTGCAGCCGATCTGCCGGTTCGGATCAAGCGTCAGGGCGGCTTCGCCCAGGGATCGTCGCTCCAGCCTCGGTTCCGCTGCATAATTTGTTGCGGGCGGAGAAACTGATGCAGCCGGATGTCGTAGTTTCAGATAAGCTGTTTCAGGCTTATCGAAGGACAACGAGCCATGAGCTCCATCGATCTCGTCATCACCGTCTGCGCAGTCCTGTCTCCGGCCACCTGCGAGGAGCAGCATCTCGTTTTCGCCGATGGCGGCGCCTCGCTGCAGCAATGCGCGATGAAGGCGCCGCCCTATATCGCCCAGTGGATCGGCGAGCACCCGAAATGGACTGCAGTGCGATGGCGCTGCGAATATCCGCACAGCAACGACAAGGCCTGAGGCCGGCTTTGCCGCAGGCGTGTCAGCCGCCTATTTCGTGCATTCCTTGAGGTCCTTGTCCGCCACCGAGACCACGGCGTCGGCCGTGATGTCGAGGTCGCGAACGACGCATTGGCGCTCGCCGGCATAGCTCACCTTGGCGTCGTAGCGCCCAGGCTCGACTCCGGTCAGCTTCAGCCGTTCGTCGTGATCGAGCTCCTTGTCCTTGTCGTTCAGCGTCTGATTCGGTCCCCAGTTGTTCTGGCCGGCCGGAGAGAGCTGAAAGCCGGTCATCGTTGCGGTGGTCAGATTCCAGAGCCGGATGCCCTTGCTTTGTGCGGCGGTCGCGAGCGGGATGCCGAACAGAATGATCGCCGTCACGGCGAATGCGCGTCTCATGGCGTTTTCCCTGGAGTCCGATGTCCTTTGCCGTGACTATGACACGGAAAAATCCAGTCGCGCCACATCGGCCTTGATTGCCGCGACCGCGTCGTTGTTGCGCTGCGCGCGCGGCAGGTCGATCGGGACTGAATGAAGCAGACGGGCGGGGCGCGAGGACAGCAGGAAGATCCGGTCGCCGAGCCGTGCCGCGTCGTCCATGCTGTGCGTGACCAGCAGCGTGATCATCGGGCGCGAGGCCACGAGCGTCGCGATCTCCTCGCGCAGCCGCGCGGCGAGCGCGTCGTCGAGCGAAGCCAGCGGCTCGTCGAGAATCAGGAAGTCCGGCTCCACTGCAAACGCCCGCGCCAGCGCGACGCGGCGGGCGAGGCCGAGCGACAGCTCGCCGGGAAAATGGCTGCGATGTCCCTCGAGCTCGAGCACGCCGAAGATGGCGGCCAGCCTGTCCTCGGCGACACCGGGCGCTGCCAGCCGGACATTGTCCTCGACGGAGCGCCACGGCAGCAGCCGCGGCTCCTGGAACACCATCGCCAGCCGGGCGCCGGCGGGTTGTGCGACGTGGCCCTCATAGTCGTTGTCCAGACCGGCGAGGATCCGCAGCATCGTGCTCTTGCCGCAGCCCGAGGGACCGACGACGACGCCGACCTCGCCCCGCTGCAGCGCAAAGGCAATGCCCGCAATCACCTCCTGGCGCTTGCCATTGGCGCTGGTGTAGCTCTTGGACCTGATATCGACCTCAAGCCGCACGGAGCCGCCACCTCGATGCGCGCAGCTCGAACGGCTGGACGATGACGGCCTCGATCACCAGCACCACGGCGGCAAAGCTGAGCGAGTAGGCGAGCAGCAGCGGAATGTCGAACAGCTGGAAGGCGACGCCGATCTCGAAGCCGATGCCGTTGGGCCTCCCGAGCAGCTCGGCGACCAGCACGATCTTCCAGACCAATGACAGGCCGGAGCGCGCGGCCGCCGCAATATAAGGCGCAAGTTGCGGCAGCAGGACATGGCGGAGGATGCGTCCGCGCGGGAAGGCGAACACCTTGGCCATCTCGTCGAGCGATGGATCGAGCGCGCGGGCGCCTTCGCGCAAGGTGACGACGGCGGTCGGCAGCTTGTTGATCGCGATCGCCGCGATCGCTGCGACCTCGGTGAGACCGGCCCAGATATAGGCGAGCACGATCACCACCAGCGCGGGCAGATTGAGCAGCAGGATCAGCCAGGGATCGCCCAGGCGGTTGGCGAGCTGGCTGCGCCCCATCAAAAAGCCGATCGCCGAGCCGAGTGCCATCGACAGCGTGAAAGCGAGGGCGACGCGGGCGAGCGTAGCGCCGAGATGCAGAAACAGCGCGCCGGACCGCGCTTCCGCCACCGCAACCGCAAGCACGGCCGATGGCAATGGCAGCTTGGCGCTGCCGGCGACAGCCGCGGCAATCCACCAGGTGGCCAGCAGGAGCGCAAAGGACAACAAGCGCAGCACTAATCCCTCGCATCCGCCCTGTAATAGGTGCCGGGACTGAGCTCCGGAGACGGGCCGACCAGATCGCGGCCGCCGATCGAAGCGAGCACGCCGTAGAGGATACGCGCGTCGGCCTCTTCCTCGGCGATCGGCCGGCGCGGAATGCCCTCGCGATAGCGGTCGCGATAGGCGCGCAAGGTAGCGTCGTCCTGCGCGCCGGTCAGCGGGGCGATCGTCTGCCAGTCGGCGTCGGATGTCGCCAGGATCTCCTTGGCCTTGGCCGTGACGGACAGGAAGCGTGCCACGAGATCGCGGTGCTTGGCGGCCCAGTCCTCGTCGAAGACGTAGCCGATCATCGCGGTGCGGCCCTTGGCACCGAACGGCGGCAGCAGGTCCTCGACCCCGGCGAGACGGCGGAAGCCCTTGGCCTCCAGCGCCGCGCAGAAATTCCAGTAGTTCAAGCCCGCATCCATCTCGCCGTCGGCCAGCTTGGCGGCCAGCAGCGGCGGCGCGCCGTAGGTAATGGTCGCCTGCGATTTCAGGTCGACGCCGTCGCGCTTGAGCGTGGCCTGCAGCAGCAACCAGCTCTTGTCGAGCGGGCCGCCGGCCACCGCCAGCTTGCGTCCCTTCAGATCGGCAAGCGTCTTGATCGGCGAGGCCGCCGGCACCATCACGGCGCCGAGCGCGCTCGAATAGGGATAGAAGGTCAGCTTGGCGCCGAGCGCACGCTCGCGCGACACCCAGAGCCAATCCGATACCATGATGTCGGCGTTGCCGGCACGCAGCGCGATCTTGCCGGCCTCCGGGCTCGCCAGCTCGACCGCATCGATCGCGATATCCGCCTGCTTGTCGAGCTGGTGGGCGCGGATCACCCCCAGCTCCCAGGCGAAGGTCCCGGTCTTCTGCACCGCAACCTTGACGGTCTCGGCGGCGCAGCATGCCGTGACCGGCAGCAGGGCGCAGGCGACAATCGCCATCAACAAACGACCGATCTGCGTCATGAGCCCGTCTGCAATTCCTCGAGATGTGTTCTTTTCAGCCTCATTCCCTTAGCATAGCTTCGGCTGCGATGCCGTGGAGGACTGTGATGCGTAGTGCTGTTCCGGTAGGACCGATTGTCGCCGCTCTCGTTGCCATGATCGCGGTCGCCGGGCCGGCTCGTGCCGAGGAGCTCAACGACTATCCGACCTCGGCGCGGGCCGAATATGTGTTCGGCTGCATGAAGGCGAATGGCGAGACCCGTGAGGCGATCGCGCAATGCTCCTGCTCGATCGACGTGATCGCCTCGATCATCCCCTATGAGCGCTACGTCACGGCCGAGACCGTCCTCAGCATGTCCCAGGTGCACAGCAATCTCGGCACCCAGTTCCGCACGTCCGAGCAGGCCGCCAACGCGCTGAACGATCTTCGCCGGGCGCAGGCCGAAGCCGAAGTGAGATGCTTCTGAAGCGCTGCCGCTCTGCCGCATCAGGTTCCTGAACCGTCGGCCGGCCAATCGTGCTCGAACACGTGGCCCTGCGTATCCTTCGCTTCCGCATGGAATTGCTTGGCGCCGTTCGACACGTAGGTGAAGCGGATATTGGGATCCTCCGAGATCGAGATGCCGCCTTCGACCGACAGCACCAGGCTGCCATCCTGCGACAGCGTCAGCCGGTCGATGAAGAAGGCCGGGATGTAGAGCTGCGTCACCTGGTCCATCTGGAGCCCGGAATTGTTGGGATGCCCGATCATGACCTGCGCTTCGCGGATGCCGCTCGTGGCGCCGTCGCTGCTTTGCGTGAACTGCCGATAGCGCATCTGGCCGATGCGCGCCTTGGCCTCGTCCGGATTCTTCGCCGCCGGCGCCGAGCAGCCTCCGGACGCCTTGACGAAGGTCTTGACCACATAGAGCTGACCATCCGTCAGCTCGGCCACGGCATGCACGTCCGTGTAGTTGTTGACGCGCACCCGCGTCGAGATCGCAGTCACATTGGCGTCCGCGCCGAGCGTGAACTTGGCGGCCATCGGCGCAGGATTCTGGTCGATCACCAGCGTGATGGTCTTGATGCGGCGCTCGTCGGCGGGCGACAGCTTGCTACGCAGGGTGACCGGGACCACCGAGGCATCCTCGGCGCGCGTCGGCATCTCGATCGACAGCACATTGGTGCCGTCCTGCATCGCCTTGTTGTTGAAGATGTCCTGGACGAGTCCCGGCCATGGATCATAACCATCAGCGGCTTTCGCAGGTGCGAAGGCAAACGCGAGGCATACCCCGAGAAGCAATGTGGACGGCAAGCGGAGCCCGATCATGGCGCAGTCCTCCCAAGGCAGTCTGGTGGATTAACGATCATAGCGCGTCACCCGCCTCATTCCCATTCCATTTCCGAAAATGCTGCAGTTGCGTTGCGGGCATTGTAGTCGTCGAACAGCTCCCATTTGCCGCGCTCCGATCCGGCGGCCCCAGCGGCGTCGGCGATCGGCCTGCCCGCCTTGATCAGCCCGCGAACGTCGTGGGCCAATGTGTCGAGGTAGCGACGCTCGTCACTGAGCGCCAGTGGCCAGGGGCTGACAGGGCCATGGCCCGGGACGACGCGCTCGGCCGGAATGGCCGCGAGTGCGGCTATGTCGGCGATCCAGCCGCGCAGGCTGCCATCCATCACTGGGATGTGACGCAGGAATACGAGATCGCCGGCGAACAAGGTCCGGCTCCGGTCATCATAGACGGACAGGTCGCAGTCGCTATGCGCGGTGCTCCAGGCCTTGAGCGTGAGGGTGCGGCCGCCGAGGTCGAGCGCCATCTCGTCATCGACGAGGATCGACGGAGCGACGAGGCGGACCTCGTCGATCAGTTCGGCGCCCATCAGGCGCCGGAACGCCTCGATGTAGTGCGGTCCGCGCAATGCAAGCGCGCGCGGCAGGTTCTTGGAGCCGACGAAGCGCGTGCCATCGCTCTCGAATGCCGCGTTGCCGAAGGCGTGATCCGGATGGGCGTGGGTGTTGATGACGTAGCGCACGGGCTTGTCGGTACGGGCGCGGATCGCGGCCAGCAGAGCGCGGCCCTCGCGGACGCTGCCGCCGGTGTCGATCACGGCAACCGCGTCATTGCCGACGATGAAACCGACATTGGCGATGGCCCCTTCGTTTGCCGCGTTCATCAGCGCGGTCTGGCCGATGTGAACGAACACGCCGGGCGCGATCTCGCTCACCTCGAGTTCCGGGGGCATGGCAAGAGCGGCGCCGCCGAGCGCCAGCGCACACCAGGCGATGATCGCAATGATCGGATGCCTCACCATCGGCTTGCCTTGCTCGCGTGGGACCTG
The DNA here is from genome assembly GCF_032489875.1 of Bradyrhizobium sp. SZCCHNR1015. Taxonomy (NCBI): domain Bacteria; kingdom Pseudomonadati; phylum Pseudomonadota; class Alphaproteobacteria; order Hyphomicrobiales; family Nitrobacteraceae; genus Bradyrhizobium; species Bradyrhizobium sp. SZCCHNR1015. The sequence goes on along the minus strand of NZ_JAUEYW010000027.1, from coordinate 23,048 downwards.
TGCATCAGGCCATGGACGCTGCGGCGCAGCACTGGGTCAACTCTTCGCGATGACGGCGACTGTTGCACCCGCGCGGCCGGCGGCCTAGCATTTTCAAAAATACCGCGATGCGTTCGATAGGGATGGAAATACGGATGACGAAGCGTCACAAACTTGCTTGCTCGCTGGCTGTTGCCGCGGGGCTCACTCTGCTCAGACCGGCCGCCGCTTTCGCGCAGAGCAACGACGGCCTGGACCTGTCGATCGAGCTGGTCGATCCCAAGGTGCTCAGGGTCTGCGCCGATCCGCGCAACCTGCCGTTCTCGAACGAGAAGGGCGACGGCTTCGAGAACAAGCTGGCCGAACTCTTTGCGGCCAAGCTGCAGAAGAAGGTGGACTACACGTTCTTCCCGCAGGCCACCGGATTCGTGCGCATGACGCTCGGCTCGCACCGTTGCGACGTGATCATGGGCTTTCCGCAAGGGGACGACCTGGTGCAGAGCACCAGTCCCTATTACCGGACGGCCTACGCGATCGTGACCAAGCCGGGCTCCGATCTCGCCGATGTGACGACGCTGGAGGACGCCAAGCTGAAGGGCAAGCACATCGGCATCGTGGCGGGCACGCCGCCGGCGACCAACATGGCGCTGGCCGGGCTGATGCCGACCGCAAAGCCCTATCCGCTGATGATCGACACCCGCGTCGATTCCTCGGCGGAGGCGATGATCAACGATCTGAAGTCCGGCGAGATCGATGCCGGCGTGCTGTGGGGGCCGATGGCCGGCTACTATGCCAAGCAGGCGAGCCCGCAACTGCACGTCACGCCGCTGGTGAAAGAGACCAGCGGGCCGAAGCTGATCTACCGCATCGCCATGGGCGTCCGTGGCGCGGACCAGAACTGGCGTCGCCAGCTCAACAAGCTGATCCAGGAGAACCAGGGTGAGATCAACAAGATCCTGCTGGACTTCGGGGTGCCGCTGCTGGACGAGAGCAATCATCTGATCACCGCCGAGGCTGCAGCGAAGCCATGATCGGTCGGCTCACCGCTGCGGCATTGGCAGGCGTGCTGCTGATCGCCGTGGCGGTGCGGGCCGATGATCTCGTGCCGGAGCCGGACAGCTATCGCACCGAGAACTATCGCGCGCCGGTGCCGACGACCCTGAGCGGAGCGCGCGTGCTGTCGACGCGGGAGACCGAGGCGATCTGGCGCGCAAAATCGGCCGCCTTCGTCGATGTGCTGCCGCGGCCGCCCAAGCCGAAGAACCTGCCGGCCGGGACGGTGTGGCGCGAGCAGCCGCGCCTGGACATTCCCGGCAGCATCTGGCTGCCCGATACCGGCTACGGCGTGCTGGCACCCCAGACTGAGGACTATCTGAAGCGTGGCCTCGCCCATGCATCGGGTGGCGATTTCGGTCGTCTGCTCGTGTTCTATTGCCTCGAAGATTGCTGGATGTCGTGGAATGCCGCGCGGCGCGCGCTGACTTACGGCTATCGCAACATCGCCTGGTACCCCGACGGGACCGACGGCTGGAGCCGCGCCGACCTGCCGCTGCAGCAGACGCAGCCCGAGCCGCGGCCTGAGGAGTGAGCGGAGAGGGCGGCGAGAGCGCTTCAAATCAGCTACTCCATGTCCTGCTGGATCTCGCGGGCCAGGGCGAACAGGCGCTGGTCGATCGCGGTCGGGACCTCGCAGACGAACTTCATCACGCGACGCCGGTCCTCGAAGATGCGCGTCTCCCAGTTCAACTGGTTGGTCATCTCCTCGACCTTGGCCTGATCCGGGTTGGGCCCGCTGTGCATCTCCTGCAACGCGATGGTGTCGCCGCGCACCTTCTCGACCGCTTCGCGCTGCTTGCGCATGACGCGCTCGAGGCCGTTCATGACCGACGTCCGCTGGGCGTTCAGCGTATCGAAAAGGCCGGCAAACAGCAGCTTGCCCTTGCGGGTCTTCTCCTCGGGCGTACCGGTCAGGAAATCGGCGACGTCCTTCTGCGCCTGCTCCAGCGGGATGCGGCGCGCCGCCAGCCTGGCGACCAGCTCCGCGATCTTGGCGTCGTCCTTCCAGCTCGCGCCGACATCGTCGATCGCAGGGCCGGACCACACGGCCGCGATGGAGATTTCCGGCACCTTGGCCTGCGGGCAGGGCCAATCCGGATAGCGCGGATCGGCGGCCATCGCAGCGCCTGCTGACGCTGCGATGGCAAGGGCCGCCAGGATCGTTCTCAACCTCATGCCTCGCCTCCGGGACCACGCCTGACAAGACCCCGCGACGGATCGTAGGCCAGGATCGCGCCGATCATGAACACGGCGGTACAGCCGCCGACCACCGCGAGCGAAACCCAGTTCAGCTTGCCATACAGCGCGAAGCGGATGAGCTCGACCGCGTGGGTGAAGGGGTTGGCCTCGCAGAGATAAGCGAGCCATGGGCTGCCTTCCTCGACGCGCCACAGCGGGTAGAGCGCCGACGAGGCGAAGAACATCGGGAAGATCACGAAGTTCATGACGCCGGCAAAGTTCTCGAGCTGCTTGATGCCGGAGGAGATCAGCATGCCCAGCGCGCCGAGCATCAGCCCGGAGAGGACCAGCGCCGGCAGCACGGTGAGATAGCCCATCGGCGGCGGGGTGATGTCCCAGAACCAGGCGATCGCGAGAAACGCATAGACCTGCAGCACCGAGACGGCGGTGCCGGCGAGCAGCTTGCAGAACAGGAGATAGCCGCGCGGCAGCGGGCTCACCAGCAAGGTGCGCATGTTGCCCATCTCGCGGTCGTAGACCATCGATAGCGACGACTGCATGCCGTTGAACAGCTGGATCATCGCCATCAGGCCGGGCGCGATATAGACCTCGTAGGGGATGTAGGTCTCGTAGGGCGGGATGATCGAGATGCCGAGCACCTGGCGGAAGCCGGCAGCGAAGATGAACAGCCAGACCAGCGGCCGCACCAGCGCCGAGATGAAGCGCTCGCGCTGATGCAGGAAGCGCAGCCCCTCGCGCCAGACGATGCCGGTGAGGCAGGTGATGTACTCACCGGCCGAGAAGCCGCTGCGTGGTGTGGCAGGAGCGTGAACTGTCGTGACGGTCATGGCTCGCTCCGCGCCGGGCTGGCCTGCGTCGTCAGCCGCGCGAACGCCGCGTTGACGTCGGATGCGCCGGCTTCGGCAATGACCTGCGGGACAGGCCCGCGCGCCAGCACGCGGCCTTGATGCAGCACCACGAGATCGTCGGTCGGCGCGATCTCGTCGAACAGATGCGTGGCCCAGAGCACGCCGATGCCCTGCTCGGCGACGAGCTGGCGGACATGACCGACGATGTCGGCGCGCGCCTTGACGTCGAGCCCGACGGTGGCTTCGTCGAGCAGCAGGAGGCGCGGCCGGTGCAGCAGGGCGCGGGCGATTTCCAGGCGGCGCATCTGGCCGCCGGAGAGGTCGCGCACCTTGTTGCCGGCGCGGTCGGCGAGACCGATCCGGGTCAGCAGCTCCTCGCTGCGGGCGCGGGCCTCGCGGCGCGAGATGCCGTGCAGGGCGGCGTGATAGAGCAGGTTCTGAGTCAGCGACAGATCGAGATCGAGCGTGCGCGGCTGGAACACGACGCCGAGCAGCCGCAGCGCCTCGCCCGGCGTACGGCCGATGTCATGGCCGAAGATGCCGATCCGGCCGGTCTGCACCGCGAACAGCCGCGTGATCAGCGAGAACAAGGTGCTCTTGCCGGCGCCGTTGAGGCCGAGCAGGGCGGTGAAGCTCGCAGACCTCACGGCGAAGCTGACGTCGTTGAGCGCCTTGCGTGCGCCATAGGAATGGCTGACGCCGGCGACCGACAGTGCCGGCACCTGGTCGGGAGCCGTTTGCGGCGTGGCGCCTGTCGCGTCGAGAGCGGGTGCGTTCTGCGTCGTCATGGCTGTGCGATCGTGATGCCCCAGGGCAGCTCGCCGACCTGGATGGTCTTGATCACCTTCTGCGCCGCGACGTCGATCACCGAGACGTCGTTGGAGACGCCGTTGGTGACCAGAAGATATCTCTCATCCGGCGTGAATTCCATGTGCCAGACGCGCTGGCCGACCAGGAGATATTTCTTCACCTCGTGGGTGGTGCCGTCGACGACCGCGACGCGGTTGGCGGGGCCGAGTGCGACGAAGCCGGTCTTGCCATCCTTGGTCAGGGCGATGCCGACCGGCTGGATGGCCTCGCTGCGCAGCCCGGGCACGGCGAACTTGATCTTGCCGGTGACCTCGCGTTTGGCGGGATCGATGATCGACACCGTGCCGCCGATCTCCGCCGACACCCACAGTTCCGAGCCGTCGGTCTTGAACTCGGCATAGCGTGGCCGCGCATCGACCAGCACGTTGGCGACGATCTGGCGCGTCGACGTGTCGATGAAATGCGCCATGTTGGTGGTCTCGGAGGTGCAGATCAGGATCTTGCCGTCCGGGCTGAGCATCATGCCCTCGGGCTCGACGCCGACCTGGACATCGCCGATGCGCACGCGCTTTTCGAGGTCGAGCACGGTGACGGTGTTGTCATTCTCGTTGGCGACATAGAGCGTCTTGCCGGCGGCGTCCTGCGCGAACAGCTCGGGATCCGGGCCGGAGGGCAGGGTGTCCACCACCTCCATCTTCCTGGCGTCGATCACCTGGATGGTGTCGTCATCGCCGACGGCGACCATCACGAACTTGCCGTCGCGCGTGAACGCGATGCCGCGCGGCCGCTGGCCGACCTTGATGGTCTTGGTGACGGTCCATGTGTCGGTATCGATGACGGAGACGGTGTTGCCTTTTTCGTTGGAGACGAAGGCGACGTAGGCGGAGGCGGGCGACGCGTGGGCCAGCCACAGCGCGGCGGTGAGCAGGCTGGCTGCCATGCCGACATACCTGCGAAGCCGTGGCCGTCCTTCGAGACGCCCGCCTCCGGCGGGCTCCTCAGGACGAGGCCGGTGTGCGCGGTTAGATCCAAGCCATGCGCGCTCGAGACCTTGCTGCTGAACCTCCCCGTGATCTCGCCCCTCATGGTGAGGAGCGCCGTCTTGGGCGCGTCTCGAACCATGAGGCCCCAGACCGATAGCCACATTGGTTGTCGGACTGCGCATCGTCATCAACATCTTCCAATCCGACATCATTGCAGCTTGCACTTGGTTTCGGGGCGGTCGACGCCGAGGGTGTCGAGCTCGGAGACTTGATGCAGGAAACCCTCCTGCGGCGAGACCGAGACGATCATGCGGCCGTCGGCCAGCAGGATCGGCTGGCGCAGTTGCAGGTTCCAGTCGCGCAGCGAGAGCCTCGTGCCCTTGAAGGCGGCGATGGTGAAGTTCGGGCCCTTGAGATAGTCGGTCAACGTCTTTGCGTCGCCGGAGTTGGTGCGCGAGGCAGCCTCGCCGATCATGCGCACGGCCATCCAGGCCTGCATGTCCAAGGCGTCCATGCGGCGTGATGCCAGCTTCATGAAGCGGTTCTGCAATTGCGTCGCGCCCCACTGGTCCTGCGCCGGATCCCAGCTGGTCGGACGCAGGCCGGCGGAGCCCGCGACGGGGCGCGGATCCCAGGTGCGATAGGGCAGGTAGTTGGCGAACACCTCGCTCTCGTCGGCGGCGACCAGCACGTCATAGGCCGGCGCCTTCTGCGTGAACACCGGCATCTGGCGCTGGATCAGGGTCACGCCAGAGTCAGTGCGCCGCGCGCCGCCGGTGTCCTCGAAGGTGCGCTCCTCGACGATTCTAGCGCCGAAACGGGTGGCGGCGCGACGCAGCGCGTCGGCGAACAGCTTGTCGTTGTCGTGCGAGCCGGTGACCAGCAACCAGCGCTTCCACTGCTTCCATACCAGATACTGCCCAAGCCCATCGGCCAGCATCGAGCGTGTCGGGGCGACATGGATGACGTTGGCGCGGCAGTCCTGCTCGCGCAGGCGGTCGTCCGTGGCGCCGACATTGAGCAGGGTGGTGCCACGTCCGCGCAGGGCGTCTGCGACCTTCAGCAGCGCATCCGCCGGAAGGTCGGCGAGAATGAAGCCGGCCTTTCCCGCGAGCTCATTGGCGGCCTGCGCCGCGTCCTCTTCGTCCTTGATGCGGCGCTCGATCAAAGTGAAGCGCTGGTTGAGGAACTTGCCGGTGGTGTTGTTGTCCTCGATCGCGAGCTTCGCGCCGGCCACGCCATCATCGGCCGCCGGCTGGTCGAGCGGCGACAACGTCTGCGGCACGCCGCTACGGCCGAGATAGCCGATCGCGATGTCGACCGGCTCCGCCGCGACGGCGGCGGTTGCGGCGGCGATGAGGCCGATCGCGCCGATCAGAGATCGGGCCAGAACTCCCAGGACCACATGTCCTCCCACTGTTCCCTCGTCCTTTTCCGGCGAGGTTTCGTCTTGCAAGATGAACGAATTGGCCTAGCTTTCAACCCCACTTTTGGCCGCTGTCGCGTCATTTCGGATCACGACCTTGAAACCTGCCGTTCTCTTCGCGTTCCTGATCCTGATGTCTGCGACATCAGTGCATGCCGAGCCGACCAAGGTGGCGGTGTTCGACTTCGAACTGATCGACACCAGCCTGCAGGGCGAGGTGCAGGGCCCGCGCCAGGACGAGCAGACCAGGCTGGCGCACGCCGCCGAGCAGTTGCGATCGGCGCTGCAGGATTCCGGACGTTTTCGCGTCCTTGACATCGCCCCCGTCAACGATGCGGCGCACCACAGCAATCTGCAGGCCTGCGGCGGCTGCGACGTCAAGCTCGCGGGCGACATCGGTGCCGATCTCGCCATCACCGGGACGGTGCAGAAGGTCTCCAATCTCATCCTCAACATGAACATCTATCTGCGCGACGCGCATACCGGGAAGCCGGTCGCGGCTGTTACCGCCGACATGCGCGGCAACACCGACGAATCCTGGACCCGCACCATGGCCTGGCTGATCCGCAACCGCCTGCTGGCGCCGAACTACGGCGCGCCGCAGGCGCAATAGCCGGCGAGATATGACGGTGCGTTCTCGCGGCGGATGACGCCCGAGCTGTGCATGTCGATCGCCCCTCGAAAAGTAGAGAGGCGCAGGGAAGGCCGGGAGCCTGCCGCCCCCATGGCCCGCCTGCAGAAGAAAATGCAGGCGGCAGGTACCACAGGTTCGGCTGGGACATCCCGGCCCTCCCTGCGCGGATGGTCTTAACGGTTGCTTCGCGTTCTCCCCGGTGCGCCGGGCTTTCTGGTCACCGTGCGCGACGACACGCTTCTCACGCGCCGCCACGGGGGCATCGGCATCGGGATGCCAGGACCACGCGACTTGGCCGTACGCCGCGGCGCGTTCGTCCGCATGCTCTCGCGAGCATGCTGCGCGCCGCCGGCGTCCACCGCATCCCGCCTCCACGTTCGTGACGACCGCGATACGCCCTCTCGACGAGGCGGGATGGCGCGATACAATCATGTATTCTGGAAAAGCGAAAGCAGAATCTTTTTCCCCGACGCACTGGACACGGTGATCGCCTTGCGCGGCCTGCGGAAATCGGCCTGCGCGCGCAGCAGATGATCGGGCGGTGAAGATCATGACATTGCCTCGACGGCGCGCGATCGCGCCCGTCGGGCAAATCAAGGCCGCGGCTGATGTCAGCGGCCGAGCCGCGCGGCGTGCCAGCGCAGATGATCGGCCATGTAGGTCGAGATGAAGTAGTAGCTGTGGTCGTAGCCCTCCTGCTTGCGCAGCAGCAGCGGGATGTGGGCCTTGTCGCAAGCGGCCTTGAGCAACTCCGGGCGCAACTGCTGGGTCAGGAACTGATCGGCGGTGCCGACATCGACCAGCAGGTCGGAGACGCGCGCGCCGTCCTCGATCAGCGCCACCGCATCGTGCTTGCGCCACGCCGCCTTGTCGGCGCCGAGATAGCCGCCCAGGGCCTTCTCGCCCCACGGCACCTGCGACGGCGCGACGATCGGCGAGAACGCGCTGGCCGCGCGGTAGCGGTCGGGGTTGCGCAACGCCACCGTGAGCGCGCCATGGCCGCCCATCGAGTGGCCCATCACCGACTGCCGGCGCGGATCGACCGGGAAGTTTGCCGCGACCACGCTCGGCAGCTCCTCGGTGACGTAGCTCCACATCCGGTAGTTCTTCGCGAACGGTGCCTCGGTCGCGTCGACATAGAAGCCGGCGCCGAGGCCGAAATCATAGGCGTTGTTGGGATCGCCGGGCACGCCGTCGCCGCGCGGCGAAGTGTCGGGCGCCACAAAGACCAGGCCGAGCTCGGCGCAGGCGGCGCGAAACTCGCCCTTCTCGGTGACGTTGGCGTGGGTGCAGGTCAGGCCGGAGAGATACCAGACGACCGGCAGCTTCGCGCCGTCGGCATGCGGCGGCACGAACACCGAGAACGTCATCTCGGTCCTGGTCTCCTGGCTGGCGTGGCGGTAGACGCCCTGGACGCCGCCATGGGATTTGTTCTGGGAGACGGTCGTGAGCGTCATGGGATCACCTGTTCGGCAATGATGTCGGGCTGTTGGCGTGGCTATCGCCAACGCGTGTCAGGCTGCGTCGTTCAATCGGGACGAGTCAAGCAACGCCGTTCTCGATCGCCAAACGCACCAGCTCGCCGGATGTTCGCACGCCGAGCTTCTGGCGGATGATCGAGGAGGTGTTGGCGACGGTCTTGTAGGACGAGTGGATCAGCCAGGCAATCTCGGACAGGCTCTTGCCGGCGCTGAGCAGGCGCAGGATCTCGAGCTCGCGCGAGGTCAGTTTCGCCAGCGGGCTCTGCGCGACGGCGGCGCCCGCGAACGCGATGCTGCGCGCGATCGCCGGCGGCAGATAGCTGCCGCCGCGGGCGACCTCGCGGATCGCCTCGGCGAGATCGTTCGGATCGCCGCTCTTGGAGACGTAGCCCTTGGCGCCGATGTCGATGGCGCGCGCCGCGAACACCGGATCGTCGTTCATGCTGAACATGATCAGCCGGGCATTGCCGTCGTGGGCGAGGATGCGCCGCGCCAGCTCGAAGCCGGAGACGGTCGGCAGGTTGATGTCGACGACGCAGACGTCCGGCCGGCGCGCGATGAAGCCGGCTTCGCCGCTCTCGGCGTCCGCGGCTTCGATCAGCTCGAGCTCCGGATCGGTCGAGAGCAGGGCCCGGCAGCCTGATGCCACAATGGGATGGTCATCGACGATCAGTACGCGCATGGCCTTGGGGTCCCGGACTTCCAACTCGCGTCATTGTTGCGATGCATCATTAATGCATGCTGCGCGGTATTGCATGATGTTGCAATTAGATCGCCGGCGGATTTGTCTGTCAATGTGAGTGCGCATGAAACCCGGTGGCGGTGAGGCGGAGAGAATGTGGCAGAATTGGTCGTTGCGGACCCGCATCAACGTGCTGCTGGCGCTGCTGCTGACGCTGGGCCTCGCCATCAACATCGGCCGTCTCGTGCTGGAGGCGGCGCCGCGCGTGCTGGCGGAGGACCAGAGCGTCATCCGCCTGACGCGGGCCTTCGTCGAGACCATCATGGACGAGGTCAACGACGCGCCGGATCCGAACGCGCGGCTGGACCGGATCGTCGGCGATCTCCGACAGCTTCGTCACGTCAGCGTGAGACGGCAGGGAATGCCGGCGCAGACTCCGCCCTCTCCCGGCGTCGGCCGCGCGGCACCGGCGTGGTTCATCGCACTGGTGCATCCCGACAAGACCTCGGTCAGCATGCCGGTCATCGTCGCCGGCCAAAGTGACTCGCTGGTGATCACCTCGCATCCCGACGACGAGATCGCGGAGATCTGGGACGGCATCGTCACCCAGCTCGTCGTCGGCTCGCTGGTCGGGCTGGCGTTGTTCGCGATCACCATGCTCGTCGTCGGCCGCGCGCTGGCGCCGCTTTCGGATCTGTCGGACGCGATGAGCCGGATCGAGGCCGGCGCCTACGATACCCGCGTCAAGCCGGGCGGCGCGCCCGAGCTCGCGGCGCTCTGCGCCAAGCTCAACCATCTCGCCGGCGCGCTCGGCGAGGCGGTGGAGGAGAAGCGCCGCCTCGCCGAGCGCACGGTGTCGCTGCAGGACCACGAGCGCAAGGAAATCGCGCGCGAGCTGCATGACGAGTTCGGGCCGCATTTGTTCGCGCTGCGCGCCCATGCCAGCGCGCTGATGCGATTGCCGGAGGCTGCGACGCTCGACGTCGCCGCGATGCGCCGGCACGGCCAGGCGATCCTCGACCAGGTCAACGCCGTGCAGCAGTTCAACCGCCGCATCCTGGAGCGGCTGCGGCCCGTCGGCCTCGCCGAGCTTGGCTTACGCGAGGCGCTCGGCGCTTTGGTGCGGCTGTGGCGGGAGTCGCGCCCGGAGGTCGCGATCGAGACCAGCTTCACCGACACGGTCGTGCGCAGCAACGAGACGGCGGAGCTGACGATCTACCGGGTGGTGCAGGAGGCGCTGACCAACGTGTTCCGCCACGCCGAGGCCACCGCGGTCGACGTCACCATCGAGCCGCTGCAGCAGACGACGGCCGGCCATCGCCGCAGCTACACGCGGGTGCGCGTCCGCGACGATGGCCGCGGGTTCAGCCCGGAGCACAAGCTCGGCTTCGGCCTCACCGGCATGCGCGAGCGGCTGCTGGCGCTGGGGGGCACCCTGACGGTGGCCTCCACCGGCGCCGGCGTCACGATCGAGGCGATGGTGCCGGCCGACGCGGCGTGAGTCCGGCCGCAACGAACCATCCGACCGGCTATTCGCAATTTGCAGCGCGGAGCACGCGGCGGCAGCTCCGCGGCAGATCGCCTATGGCGAGCATGCCTTGGAACTTCGTCTCGTCCCGATGATTGCCACGCAGGTCACACCGTCGAGGCGTGCCACCGAGGATCCCGCCGGGTGAGCGCGAGCGGACAAGGAGCGAGCTGATGAGCAAGGAAACGCCGAAGGACGATCCGCGCCAGAAAAGCGACTGGGGCTCGATGAAGCAGACCGACAAGCCCTGGGCCGAGAAGCCGGAGAAGGAGCAGCGCTCGGAGGCGGCCAAGGACCTGGAGACGTGGAGCGAGAGCAACACGCATTGAGGTGACGGACTGCGATGCGGATAGACGTGTGCAGCTCGGCGTTGTCGCCTTTGTCCGACATCCGACAAATCCGTGTCGGAGCTACGCGGCGGACATCATCGCGCACGGCGCCGGCTCGGGCTGCACCGGCCACACCGCCGCGACGGCCGTGTCAGCCTGCCGCTCGTCGAGAATCCGTTTCACCGAGCGCGAGCAGAGGCCGCATTGGACCGTGCAGCCGAGACAATCATACACTTGCGCCGGCGAGCCGAAGGTGATGTCGGCCGCCGTGACGACGTCGCGAATGGCCGTGTCGCTGATGACGTTGCAGGAACAGATGATCATGGCTGTTGCTCGCTCCTGCAAACGATAAGCAACCGGGATGCCAAGGCCGGCGCGCAGGGCGCGGGCTAATCAGAATCGTTCGAAACGATCTGATCCGCGGGCAGGTCCGCGGGCAGGCTCGCGCTCGTCCTGATGCAGTGCGCGACATGCAGCCGCATGGCGGCCAGCGTCGCCTGGGCGAGTGCCTGTCCCTGCGCATCGATCCCGGTCCACTGCGCATGACGGCCGCGTGGATCGATCTCGGCGAGCGCGATGCCGGCCGGCAGGTCGCTGCCGTCGCGGACGATGCCGCGCAGGATGCCGTCATGGGGGGCCGTGACCGGCGCGCCGGAGAGATGGCCGATCACGAAGCCCTTGTAGATGCGCGTGCCGATCTCGATCGGAGTATGCCATCGGCCCTCATGCGGCGAATGCACCAGGCACTCGACGCCGACGAGCGCGCCGACATCATCCGTTGCCAGCGTCCAGCCCTGGCGTACGATCTGGCCGACCCGGTCCGGCCGGGTCTCGATCGCGATATCGCAATTGGCCGACGGCGAGAAACCCGGACCGATGCCGATCGAGAGCCGCGTCATGCCGCGCAGGTCCGGGGTCACTTCGCGCCTCTGCATCCGCGCGTCGATCAGGACGTCGATGGTACGGACCGGCAGGAGATCGAGCAATCCAAGTGGGGTGACGAGGACGTGCCGGGGATTGCCGAGCGCCTTGAACACCTCCATCGTGCTCTCGATGCGCTCGCCGGTCACGTTCTCGACGCGGACCGTGTCGCCGAACAGGGCGTCGTGAAACGCCATCTTGCGGCGCATGACCGGCGGATTGGGATCATGCGACAGCACCACGCAGAAGCCGGCACGATGCAGATGCACGCCGATCGCCGACGCGACGTCGTTGGTCCCGAGGACCACGGCGAAGCGCACTGCATTCGTCCCCATGTCCTGGTCCATACGCTGTTGGCGTCTCGTGGCTGTCCGTCGTTCGACTGACAAGCGGTCTTCCAGTTCGAATGATCGGTTCCGTCGAGCAAGAGTTGGACCATCGGCCATCGTTCTGAAAACGATCGCGCTTTGACGGTCTTGCGAAGGACGCGGTCCAAAGCCGACGCGAGATGTGTCCAGAACCCGCCAATCTGTCGCGAACCCGACAGGAAAAGGCTGCTTTGCCCGCTGTTTTCGCTGGCCCGGAATCTGCACAGCCGGAGCATGGCGATACCACTGGTATTTCCGATCGTCGCGGAGCCTGCGCCCAGACCACGTCTGAGGCAAAGGCAGCAGCCGAAGCTCGGTAGCCGGCGTCCTGGTGGCGTTGCGGCGCAGGATCAGGACGGATGAGGTGAGCCTCGATCTCGACCAGGACGTCCGCGAACCCGTCATCGAGGCGGCCGAGACCATCACGGCGTGCCCGTTCCATCGAGACATGGCCGCCGCCGAGCGGCCCGCGCGCACCGAGCAGAAAACGCTCGTGCTGACCGGCGGCTCGCGCGGCATCGGTCATGCGACCGCAAAGCTGTTCTCCGACGCCGGCTGGCGCATCATCACCTGCTCGCGCCAGCCTTTCGATGGCGGCCGCTGTCCGTGGGACGCCGGTCCCGACAATCACGTCCAGGTCGATCTCAGCGATCGCAAGGCGATCCCGCGTGCGATTGCCGACATCAAGCAGCGGCTCGACGGCGCGCCGCTGCATGCCTTGATCAACAATGCCGCGATCTCTCCGAAGGCCGGCGACGGCGGCCGGCTGGATTCGCTGTCGACCTCGGTCGAAACCTGGATGACCGTCTTTCACGTCAATTTTCTCGGACCGATCCTGCTGGCGCGCGGGCTGTTCGAGGAGCTGAAGCGCGGGCAGGGCGCGGTCGTCAACGTGACCTCGATCGTCGGCACACGCGTCCATCCGTTTGCGGGCACAGCCTATGCGACCTCGAAGGCGGCGCTCGCCTGCCTGACTCGCGAGATGGCGCACGACTTCGCGCCGCATGGCATCCGCGTCAACGCCATCGCGCCGGGCGAGATCAAGACCGAGATGGTGTCGCCGGAGACCGAGGCGCGGTTCTCGCCGCTGATTCCGATGCGCCGGATCGGCGCGCCGGAAGAGGTCGCCAAGGTGCTGTTCTTTTTGTGCTCGGATGCGGCGAGCTACGTGACCGGCGAGGAGATTCAGATCAACGGGGGGCAGCACCTCTAGGTTGATCACAGCCGCGCGCGGCCGACACGCGGATGTGAACGCGTCATGCCGCGGCTGGCAGCCGAAGGAGTCGAGCGGCGGGCCGGACGTGGAAAGTTGGTGTTCAGGTGTTGTCCGTTGCGATCCGGTCGCAAACATGCCGGCGGATACGCGAATACTAGATGTCGAGAAGACAACGCGAAATCGTCAGGCGCATCGTCTTTGCCGCCCGGGCGGACGTGCAATGCACGCATCGTCACGGGTGCAAACTAATTTGTTAACATCATGAAAGCCTGCAGCTTTTCTGATCTGTCCGTTGCACACTACTTCTGCGGCAATGCAGCAAAGTTAGGCACGACAATCATCTGCGGTTAAGGGAGGATGTTAGAACACCTACAATCACGGGCGGCTTCACCAAGGCGTTCGTGACGATCAGAGAAGCGACGATGGTCCAAACGGAAACACGTCAGGTCGAAGCTCAGGACGTCAGGTCCAACGCCGCGCCGATCCCGCTCAGCGAGATCGCGCTGACCGGAATTTTCGAAATCTCGAAAATTCTCGCCGCGCCGACGCGGCTGGAGATCACCCTCGCCAATGTCGTCAACCTGTTGCAGTCCTTCATGCAGATGCGCCACGGCGTGGTGTCGCTGCTCGCCGATGACGGCATTCCCGATCTCGCAGTCGGGGCCGGGTGGAGCGAAGGCAGCGACCAGCGTTATCGCGAGCGCCTGCCGCAGAAGGCCATTGACCAGATCGTCGCCACCGCCGTGCCGCTGATCGCCGAGAACGTCGCCGATCATCCCGCCTTCAGCGATGCGGATGCGGCCACGCTCGGCGCCGGCGCCGACACCCGTGTGTCCTTCCTCGGTGTTCCCATCCGCATCGACCAGCGCGTCGTCGGCACCCTGACGATCGACCGGGTCTGGGACGGCCGCGCCGTCTTCCGGCTGGATTCCGATGTGCGCTTCCTGACCATGGTCGCCAATCTGATCGGCCAGACCATCAAGCTGCATCGCGTCGTGGCGCGCGACCGCGAGCGGTTGATGGCGGAAAGCCACCGGCTGCAGAAGGAGCTCTCGGAACTGAAGCCGGTGTCGAAGGATCGCAAGAGGGTGCTGGTCGACGGCATCGTCGGCGACAGCCCGGCGCTGCGCGCGCTGCTGGAGAAGATCAACGTCGTCGCCAAGTCGAATGCGCCGGTGCTGCTGCGCGGGGAATCCGGCACCGGCAAGGAGCTGGTGGCGAAGGCGATCCATGAACTGTCCAATCGCGCGAAGCGGCCGTTCATCAAGATCAACTGCGCCGCATTGCCGGAGACGGTGCTGGAGTCGGAGCTGTTCGGCCACGAGAAGGGCGCCTTCACGGGCGCGATCAACGCTCGCAAGGGCCGCTTCGAACTGGCCGACAAGGGCACATTGTTCCTCGACGAGATCGGCGAGATCTCCCCGGCGTTCCAGGCCAAGCTGCTGCGCGTGCTGCAGGAGCAGGAGTTCGAGCGCGTCGGCGGCAACCAGACCATCAAGGTCGACGTCCGCATCGTCACCGCCACCAACCGCAATCTCGAGGAGGCGGTGTCGCGCAACGAGTTCCGCGCCGACCTCTACTACCGCATCAGCGTGGTGCCGATCAAATTGCCGCCGCTGCGCGAGCGGCGCAGCGACATCCCGCAGTTGGCGCGCGAGTTCCTGCGCCGCTTCAATTGCGAGAACGAGCGCGATCTCACCTTCGACGTCAGCGCCATCGAGGTGCTGATGCATTGCGGCTTTCCTGGCAATGTGCGCGAGCTGGAGAACTGCGTGCAGCGGACCGCGACCATGGCGACGGGCTCGGCGATCGGCATGGACGACTTCGCCTGCAGTCGCAACGAGTGCATGTCGGCGATCCTGTGGAAGGGCAATACGGTGACGCCTCCGCCGCCGCGCGGCCAGCCGATGGTGCCGCTGCCGATCCTGCCGCGGACGTCGGCGCCGGTCGAGGCTCCCGTCGAGCTGCCGGCGATCGATGCCGATGACGGCGAGTATTCCGATAGCATGGAGGGCGGCGCTGTGCCGGAGCGCGACCGCATCGTGCAGGCGATGGAGCGGTCCGGCTGGGTCCAGGCCAAGGCCGCGCGCCTGCTCGGCCTCACGCCGCGCCAGATCGGCTACGCGCTGAAGAAGCACAACATCGAGGTCAAGCGGTTCTGAGCGGCCTGGCTTCGGCTCTTTGAAGGGCGCGCGGCTGGCGCGCCCTTTTGTTTGGGCGCACGCTGCGGTCGACCGCTGCAGTCATCGTGAGAGTCGAGCTTTCAACCACGGTGGCGGTCGGCTCCCCTCCCCCTTGCGGGGAGGGGTTGGGGGTGGGGGTCTCCGAACGCAAATCGTTGTGAGTGCATTCGATCGTTATGCAGGTCTTGCCGCGGCTTACGCTCGGTTGCTCAGCGGTTCGATGTATCAACGATGGCCGGTGTCCTCGACATCAGCGCGCATCACATGCCGCGTGCGCGTGGACCCACACCCCCGACCCCTCCCCGCAAGGGGGAGGGGAGCGCACCGTCGTCGCGGTTGGCAGTCCGATTTCGGAGACTACCGCTTACCTCGCGTCCTGTCGCACTTGCGACATGCTGTCGGGAGAGCGACAGCTCGCCGTGACCGGTGAACTTTAGAATCCTCCTTAGAAATCAACCAAATGCTCTCTGGCACGGCGCTTGAAAGATAACGCGCGAATGACATCGCTCGATGTCGCAGGAATCGCGGGAGCTGCACATGACCTACAAGATCATCGCCTCACAATGCACGGTCTGCGGGGCATGCGAGTTCGAGTGCCCGAACGCAGCCATTCGGCTCAAGAACGACATGTACATCATCGATCCGAAGAAGTGCACGGAGTGCGAAGGCCATTTCGACGCGCCGCAATGCGCTGCTGTCTGTCCGGTGCCGGACACCTGCGTCCCTGCCTGACGCGGGCCGCGGCGGAAACATTGCAAGCGGAGTGAGCGATGGCAGCAATTCAGGAGACCATTGATCGGGTCAAGGGCATTGACGTCGATCAATATCGCTACGGATTCGAGACCGTCATCGAATCCGAGAAGGCTCCGAAGGGGCTGTCGGAAGACACCATCCGCTTCATCTCGGCCAAGAAGAACGAGCCGGCCTGGATGCTGGAATGGCGGCTGGAGGCCTATCGCCGCTGGCTGACCATGACCGAGCCGACCTGGGCACGGGTCGGCTATCCCAGGATCGACTATCAGGATCTCTATTATTACGCCGCGCCGAAGCCGAAGAAGAAGGTGGCCTCGCTCGACGAGATCGATCCGGAAATCCTGAAAACCTACGAAAAGCTCGGCATTCCCCTGCGCGAGGTCGAAATCCTCGAGGGCGTCGAGCGGCCTGCGGCGGCGGAAGCCAATGTCGACGGCGAGGCGGCTGCGCCGCGCAGCAGGATCGCGGTCGATGCCGTGTTCGACTCGGTGTCGGTGGCGACGACGTTCAAGGAGGAGCTGAAAAAGGCCGGCGTGATCTTCATGCCGATCTCCGAGGCGCTGCGCGAGCACCCGGACCTCGTGCAGAAATATCTCGGCACGGTGGTGCCGACCACCGACAATTATTTCGCCACGCTCAATTCGGCGGTCTTCTCCGACGGTTCGTTCGTCTACATCCCGCCGGGCGTGCGCTGTCCGATGGAGCTGTCGACCTATTTCCGCATCAACGAGCGCAACACCGGCCAGTTCGAGCGCACCCTGATCATCGCCGACAAGGGCGCCTACGTCTCCTATCTCGAAGGCTGCACCGCGCCGCAGCGCGACGAGAACCAGCTCCATGCCGCCGTGGTCGAGCTGGTCGCGCTCGATGATGCCGAGATCAAATATTCGACGGTGCAGAACTGGTACCCCGGCAATTCGGAAGGGGTCGGCGGCATCTACAATTTCGTCACCAAGCGTGGCGACTGCCGCGGCACCAATTCCAAGATCTCCTGGACCCAGGTCGAGACGGGATCGGCGATCACCTGGAAATATCCGAGCTGCATCCTGCGTGGCGACAATTCCAGCGGCGAGTTCTACTCGATCGCGATCTCCAACGGCTTCCAGCAGGTCGACAGCGGCACCAAGATGATCCATCTCGGCAAGAACACGTCGAGCCGGATCATCTCCAAGGGCATCGCCGCCGGAACGTCGCAGAACACCTATCGCGGCCTCGTCAGCGCGCATCGCAAGGCGTCGGGGGCGCGCAACTTCACCGCCTGCGACTCGCTCTTGATCGGCGACAAATGCGGCGCACACACCGTGCCCTACATCGAGGCGAAGAATTCCTCGGCGGTGTTCGAGCACGAGGCAACCACGTCCAAGATCTCCGAGGACGTGCTGTTCTACTGCATCCAGCGCGGCCTTAGCCAAGAGGAAGCGGTCGGCCTCGTCGTCAACGGCTTCGTCAAGGACGTGCTGCAGCAATTGCCGATGGAATTCGCCGTCGAGGCGCAGAAGCTGATCTCGATCTCGCTCGAAGGTTCGGTTGGATGACGGCGTCGCGCGGCGACAACATCAGAAGGAGTGTTCGATGACGGCCCTGCTCGAAATCAAGGGACTCCACGCCGAGATCGCCGGCGGACGGAAGATCATCCAGGGCCTGGACCTGACCGTGAACAAGGGCGAGATCCACGCCATCATGGGGCCGAACGGTGCCGGCAAGTCGACGCTGTCCTACGTGCTCGCCGGCAAGCCCGGCTACGAGGTCACCGCCGGTGAGGTCTATCTCAACGGCGAGGACCTGCTGGCGATGGCTGCCGACGAGCGCGCCGCCAAGGGTGTGTTCCTCGCGTTCCAATACCCGCTGGAGATCCCCGGCGTTGCCACCCTGACGTTCCTGCGCGCCGCCTTCAATGCCCAGCGCAAGGCGCGCGGCGAGGAGGAGCTGTCGTCGCCCGACCTGATCAAGCGCGTGCGCGAGATCGCCAAGACCCTGAACATCGACGCCGACATGCTGAAGCGGCCGCTCAATGTCGGCTTCTCCGGCGGCGAGAAGAAGCGCAACGAGACCCTGCAGATGGCGCTGCTGCAGCCCTCGCTCTGCGTGCTCGACGAAACCGATTCCGGTCTCGACATCGATGCGCTGAAGGTCGTCGCCAACGGCGTCAACGCGCTGCGCTCCGCTGAGCGCGGCATGATCGTGATCACCCATTATCAGCGGCTGCTCGACTACATCGTGCCCGACATCGTCCACGTGTTCGCGGCAGGGCGCA
This sequence comes from Bradyrhizobium sp. SZCCHNR1015, assembly GCF_032489875.1. Taxonomy (NCBI): domain Bacteria; kingdom Pseudomonadati; phylum Pseudomonadota; class Alphaproteobacteria; order Hyphomicrobiales; family Nitrobacteraceae; genus Bradyrhizobium; species Bradyrhizobium sp. SZCCHNR1015. Next base: position 4,397 of record NZ_JAUEYW010000027.1, on the reverse strand, counting down.
TCGTCCGCACCGGGACCGCGGACCTCGCGCGCGAGCTCGAGGCGACCGGTTACGCCCAGTATCAGAGCGAAGCGGCGTAAGAGCGCGAGGAGCACGAGCATGGGCGTCGCGATCCGCAAGACCAAGGCCGAGCTCGGACTGGCCGATCTGTATCAGGGCGCCCGCCGCTATCTGCCGGGTGGCGAGGAGATCACGGCGGTGCGCGCCGCCGCATTCGACCGCTTCAACGCGGTCGGCCTGCCGCATCGGCGCGTCGAAGCCTGGCGCTACACCGATCTTCGCACGCAGATGAAGGAGGCGAAGCGTCTCGCTTCGCTTCCGGACGATGCTGCGAAGGCCAAGGCGCGCGAGGCGCGCGACTTGTTCGCCGGCGCCGGCTTTCGCAAGCTGATGGTCGTCGACGGCGCCTTCGTGCCCGAGCTGTCGGACCTCGCCGATCTCGAGACTGGCCTCACCATCCAGCCGATGGCCGACGCGCTCGCCGCCGACAAGCCGCTGCTGTCGCAGCGTCTCGGCCCGATGGTGCCGGACGACGATCCGGCGCTGGCGCTCAACACCGCGCTGGCCGCCAATGGGGTCGTGATCCTGGTCGCACCGGGCACCGTGCTGAGCCGGCCGATCCATGTCGCCTTCGTCACGACCAACTGGGTCGCGACCTCGATGTTCACGCGGTCGCTGGTCAATATCGGTGCCGGCGCCAGCGCCACCATAGTCGAGACGCATCAGGGACCCGACGGCAGCGAGTATCAGGTGAACGCCGCAATGCAACTCGTCGTCGGCGACGAGGCGCGGATCGATCACGTCAAGGTCGTCAGCGAGGGCAACAGCGCGCTGCATATCGGCTCGCTGCTCGCCAATATCGGCGCGCGCGCGACCTTCAACCAGCTCGGCTTCGTTGCCGGCGGCGGCCTGGTGCGCAATCAGCTGTTCGTCCGCCTTGCGGGTGAGGGCACCGTCGCCGATATCCGCGGCGGCGCGCTGCTGTCGGGCACGCAGCATGCCGATGCCACGCTCGCTATCGAGCACGCCGCCGAGAACGGCCAGAGCCGCGAGACCTTCAAGGCCGTCGTCGGCGATACCGCGCGCGCGGTGTTCCAGGGCAAGATCACCGTCAGCCCCGGCGCGCAGAAGACCGACGCCAAGATGATGTCGCGGGCGCTGCTGTTGTCCGACGAGGCCGAGGCCGACAGCAAGCCGGAGCTCGAGATCTTCGCCGACGACGTGCAGTGTGGTCACGGCACGACCACCGGCGCCATCGACGATGAGCTGTTGTTCTACTTGATGGCGCGCGGCATTCCGCCCAAGGAGGCCAAGGCGCTGCTGATCCAGGCCTTCATCGGCGAGATCATCGAAGGCGCGGCCAATGAGAGCGTGCGGGCGGCGCTGACCGAGGCGATGCTGGGCTGGCTCGGACGACGGGAGTAGATGATGCATGCAGCGGTGCAGGGAAGCGGCTACGACGTCGGCCGCATCCGGGCGGATTTTCCCATCCTCGGCATGCAGGTGCACGGCAAGCCGCTGGTCTATCTCGACAACGCCGCCTCGGCGCAGAAGCCGCAGGCGGTGCTCGACCGGATGAACCAGGTCTATACGTCCGAATATGCCAACGTGCATCGCGGCCTGCATCATCTCGCCAACGCCGCCACCGAGGCCTATGAGGGCGCCCGTGCCAAGGTCGCGGCGTTCCTCAATGCTGAGAGCCCGGAGCAGATCATCTTCACCCGCGGCGCCACCGAGGCGGTGAACCTGGTGGCGCAGACCTTCGGGCGCGAGCGCATCGGGCCCGGTGACGAGATCGTGCTCTCGATCATGGAGCACCACGCCAATATCATTCCCTGGCATTTCCTCAGGGAGCGCCAGGGTGCTGTCATCAAATGGGCTCCGGTCGATGACGATGGCAACTTCCTGCTCGACGAATTCGAGAAGCTCCTGAGCCCGCGCACCAGGATGGTGGCGATGACGCAGATGTCGAACGTGCTCGGCACCGTCGTTCCGGTCAAGGAGGTCATCCGCATCGCGCACGCCCGCGGCATTCCCGTGCTGGTCGACGGCTCGCAGGCCGCCGTGCACATGGAGGTCGACGTCCGCGATCTCGACGCCGACTTCTACTGCGTCACCGGGCACAAGATCTATGGTCCGACCGGCATTGGCGCGCTCTACGGCAAGCGCGAGCTCCTGGCCGCGATGCCGCCGTTCAACGGCGGCGGCGAGATGATCCGCGAGGTCTCGCGGGACTTTGTCACCTATGGCGACCCGCCGCATCGCTTCGAGGCCGGCACGCCGCCGATCGTTGAAGCGGCTGGGCTCGGCGCGGCGATCGATTACGTCGCCTCGATCGGCAAGCAGCGCATCGCGGCGCACGAGCATGATCTCGTCGCCTATGCCACCGAGCAGCTGCGCGAGATCAACTCGCTGCGCATCATCGGCAATGCCGCCGACAAGGGCGCGATCGTCTCGTTCGAGATGCAGGGCGCCCACGCCCACGACTTCGCCACCGTCATCGACCGCTCCGGCGTCGCGGTCCGCGCCGGCACCCATTGCGCCATGCCGCTGCTGGAACGCTTCGGCGTGACGGCGACCTGCCGTGCCTCGTTCGCGATGTACAACACGCGGGAAGAGGTCGATGTCCTCGTGCGCGCGCTGAGGAAGGCGCAGGAGTTTTTCGCGTAGAGACGACTTGCCCTACGCTTGATGATCGCAAAGAGACGGTGCCGATTGATGCGCCCTCTCCCCTTGTGGGAGAGGGCAGCACCGCTGTGAGTCCCAGGCAAACTCGGGTGAGGGGTTGTCTCCGCGAGCCACGACCGTCTGAATATGCCGAGACAACCCCTCACCCGGCGGCCCAGGGCGATGCTTCGCATCGCCAGGGGCCGCCACCCTCTCCCACAAGGGGAGAGGGTGCACCACCGCTGCCGCGACAAGCTGTACTAATCAACGAAACGAATTGAAAAGCGGGATCTCATGCCGCCGCCGCGAGCGCCGCCTGCGCATCCGCCTTGATGCGGCTGACCATCGAGCGGAAGCCGTTGGAGCGCTGGGGCGTGAGATGCTCGCGTAGGCCGAGCTTCTCGAACAGGGCGATCGGATCGGCGGCCAGGATCTCGCTTGCCGTGCGGCCCGACACCATGGCCAGGAGGATCGCGACCAGGCCGCGAACGATGTGGGCGTCGCTGTCGCCGATGAAGTGGAGCGCCGGTGCTGCGGCGTCGTGCCGCACGGTGGTGGCGAGCCAGACCTGGCTGGTGCAGCCCTGCACCTTGTTGCCATCATTGCGGTCGGCGTCGGGCAGCGGCGGGAGGCCGCGGCCGAGCTCAATCACATAGCGGTAGCGGTCGTCCCAGTCGTCGAGCAGCGCGAAATTCTCGACGATGTCCTCGATGTCCGGCGCCCCCGGCGCCGTGGTCTGGGTCATCTTCAACATCAGGCTCTCCGTGTCACCGGCTGATCTCCGTGGATATGCGGGCCGGCGATGCCGTCGGGCCCGGTTCGCTCCCGCGCCGTGCCAGCACGGAATCGACCGCGTGCGTGACGCCGTCGAAAGTGATCGGCTTGGCGATGATGGCTTCCGCGCCCTGCTGCAGGCCGGCCAACGCGAGCGGCGATCGGGTCGATCCCGCGACCACGATGATGCCAGCCTGATGCATCTTCCGGGCAAGCATGCCGACGGTCTCGGCGCCGTCGTCCTCCAGGATGCTGCTCCCGACCAGGACGGCATCGGGTGTGGCCCGCACGGCCTTGCTCAGTGCATCCGCGGTCTCCGCGAAGGTGAAGGTCTCGTGACGCTCGCTGAGAATGTAGCCGAGCGCCGAGCGGATCACCTGATCGGCTTCAATGACAAAGACGCGCGCCTTGCTCGCCATCAAAAGTACTCCTGCTGGCCCGTTCGAAAGCGGGTTTGATCTACATCAAGCAAACTCCGTACCGCCGCTCCTGGCCGGCCTCGGCGAGCGTTCCGCGGTGTTCTCTACGGAAGCGTCGCTCGGAGCCGCGGCGGCATGTGTCGTTTCGGACAGCACGGCGCGGGAGCGTCGGGTGAAAACCCCCGATGTCGGATTTGCAACAAGTACATCCTAGCGCCGAGCTTGGCCGCATCTCTTTCAAAACATGGCCTTTTTAACGATTCCAAAGCTCTGGCACATCAGTTGCAAAACTGGGCTCAGGCAAAGGTTGAGGGCTGAGTGCACGCCGACGCTTCGGACGAGCGATGCTCTCCTTCCCAATAACCCGTCTGCCGGTTCTGGAGAGAGGACGCGGTCTCGTCATGCAAGGCGCATGCGGGACATTGGCAATCGGTTGATGGAGAGCAGAATGTCATCACTTCGACAAATCGCATTCTACGGCAAAGGCGGCATCGGCAAATCGACGACGTCGCAGAACACGCTCGCGGCGCTCGCCGA
>NZ_JAUEYW010000026.1:0-83156 GCF_032489875.1 Bradyrhizobium sp. SZCCHNR1015 | reverse complement strand
GCAGAAGAATCCACGCCATGCACCATGTCCAGTCTGTCTGAACCGGACAGCCGTGGGTCAAGCCCGGGCATGACGACGGAGAGTTACACGTCATTCGTGCCTCCCCGCCTCGCGCTTGTAGGATGCGTAGTTCGGCTGATCGACGGCGAGCTTGTCGAGCGTGGTCTGCCAGAGATGCTCCTTCAGACCCGGCGTCGCGAGATCGACAGCACCGCTCGCAATCTGCTCCGCCAGCGCGCGATTGAGGTCGAGCAAGGCACCGTCCTGTCCCAGCAAATCCTTCAAACGCGCATGCTCTGCAGCCTCCGCGGGCGCCGCCTGTGTCAATTGCCGCACGACCAGATCGAGCGCGTTGATGCCGACGCGCAGCTTGAACGCCTGATGTCCCGAGATCAGCGGGGCTACATCGTTGCGAAGAAAATCGGCCACCGCCTGTACCAGCTCGGTCGGAGTCGGTTCGTCCTGCATCAGCCCTCTCCCCGCGGCGCCAGCAGCCGCAGCAGATCGATCTCAGTCTCCGACGCGCGGCGGCCGATCATGGCGCGTTCCATCGAGTGGTCGGGACCCAAGCGAAACCGCTGCATCATGCCGCAGCACATCACGCCCCAGCGCAATGTGCCCATGACCTCCCAGAACTTCACCCTGCCGGCATCGACCTTGCGGCCAGCGGCCTCGTAGCCCGCGTACAGCTCCTCGCGCGAGCCGAAGCCACCGACGGGCTTGTCGATCTCGCCGAAGCGCCAGGAGTTGACGCAGATCCAGCCGAGATCCTCCATGGGATCGCCGAGATGGGCGAGCTCCCAGTCGAGCACGGCGCGCACCCCGTCGGGGCCGATGATGAGATTGCCGTTGCGGAAATCGCCGTGCACCAGCGTGACCTCCGCCGAGGGGCCGGGATCATTGTGCGACAGCCAGCGCAACGCGAGATCGAACACCGGGCGCGGCCAGTCGAAGTTTTGATATTCGCGCGCAAGCTCCGCGATCTCCCTGACCGCGTTCATCTCACGCAACGCCGGCAGTGCCTCGCGCCGAATGCCGTGGATGCCGGCGGCGATGCCGCCGAGTTGGCGCGCGAGACGGGGGCGCGCCTCGGCAAACTCGGCATCGCGCAGGATCTTGCGCGCGATGGTCTCGCCCTCGACGCGGCGCATGATGAAGCCGGCGCCGAGATCGTCCTCCGGCGTCAGCAGGTGCAGCACCTCGGGCGACGGCACCCCGGCGGCACGCGCCAGCCGCATCAGCGCCGCCTCGTTGTCGAGCCCGGCGGCGCGGCCAGGCGCGGCGCCATAGCCCTTCGGCGAGCGGCGCAAGATCGCACCGACATCGCCCGCGGGATGGACGATGTCGAAGCGCCACGTCTCCTGGCTGGCGCCGCCGGAGAGCTTTGCGGCGCCGTGCACGCCGGTCGCCCCCGGCATGAACGAGGCGACGCAGCGGGACAGCTCGGCCTCGATCATTGGCCCTTGAACTTGGCCGGCCGCTTCTCGAGGAACGCGGTGACGCCTTCCTTGAAATCCGACGTGCTGCCGGCGACGCGCTGCGCCTGGAATTCAGCGTTGAGCTGGTCTTCGAACGAGTTCTCGGGACTGTCCCAATACAGCTTGCGGATCTGAGACAATGCGACCGTCGGGCCATTGGCGAGCTCATGCGCGAGCTTCATCGTCTCCTCCTTCAGCGCCGCATCGTCATAGACGCGATTGACGAGCCCCCATTGCAGTGCCGTCTCGGCCGGCAGCTTCTCGCCGAGCAGCGACAGCTCGATCGCGCGCGCCTTGCCGACAAGGCGCGGCAGCAGCCAGGTCGAGCCGCAATCGGGAACGAGGCCGATGCGGCGGAAGGCTTGCAGGAAGTAGGCGGACTTGGCGCACAGGATCATGTCGCCCATCAGCGCGAAGCTCATGCCGGCGCCCGCGGCCGGGCCGTTGACCGACGTCACGATCGGGCAATGCAGGTTGCGCAGGCGGCGCAGGAACGGATGGAAGGCGGTCTCGAGCGCGGCGCCGGCATTGCTGCGGCCGGGCTTGGCCTGCGTGTTGCGGCCCTGCAGATTGGCACCGGTGCAGAACGCGCGTCCCGCGCCGGTGACGACGAGACAACGCACCTCCGCCTTCTTCTCCTCGATCTCGTCGAGTGCCTCGGCGAGCCCGCCCAGCATGTCGATCGAGACCGCGTTCATCACCTCCTGATGATCGAGCGTGAGGACGGCGACGGGCCCGTCGAAATCGAGCGTGACGTGCTTGAACTGCATGGTTTCCTCTCAAGAGCTTTTCGAGCGCTGCATTCTTTACGGCGGAAATTCGCTGCATCGCCCGGTTCGTGCAGCATATTTGATTTTTGCGCTGCGCTTGTCCATGGTTGGATCATCCCAATAACTGAAGCGGCGCGCAGCGCACTCACATCATCACGGAAACGTCCGAGAGAACCCCATGAACATGTTCGACCTCACCGGCCGCGTGGCCGTCGTCACCGGCGGCAATGGAGGCATAGGCCTCGGAATCGCCCAGGCACTTGCGTCCAGTGGCTGCAACGTCTCGATCTGGGGCCGCAACGCCGAGAAGAACAAGGCAGCCGCGGCCTCGATGGCGGCTGGTCCCGGCAAGGTCGACACCCGGGTCTGCGACGTGACGAGCCCTGCTTCCGTCAACGACGCGATGCAAGCGACGCTCGACGCCTTCGGCCGCGTCGACGGCTGCTTCGCCAATGCGGGCATCGGCGGCGGCGGCCGCAAGCCTTTCATCGAGCGCAGCGAGGAGGAATGGCGCACGATGTTCGCGACCAATCTCGACGGCGTCTTCCACGCCTTCCAGGCTGCCGCGCGGCACATGACGGCCCGGGCGGAGGCCGGTGATGCGTTCGGCCGCCTGGTCGCCACCTCGAGCCTCGCCTCGCTGTTCGGCACCGCGCGCAACGAGCACTATGCCGCGACCAAGGCCGCGATCAACGCGCTGTGCCGCGCGCTCGCGGTCGAGCTCGCACGCCACGGCGTCACCGCGAATGCGATCCTGCCCGGCTGGATCAGGAGCGACATGACCGCGGGCATCATGGGCAATGAGAAGTTCGTCGCCAACGTCATGCCGCGCATCCCGGTGCGCCGCTTCGGCGAGCCGTCGGATTTCGGCGGCATCGCCGTCTACCTCATGAGCAAGGCGTCGTCCTATCACACCGCAGACTGCTTCGTGATCGACGGCGGCTATACCGCCTTCTGACCGGCAGCAGCGACCGGTGGGCCGGTGCGCCGGTCCGCCGAACCCGGATTTGTTCCACATCCGTATTCCAAGATTTCCGAAATTTAATGCTGTCCAGGCTGCCACGCCCTCGTGACCTCGGCGTTGTCCCTCATCACATAACGAGGAGAAGCCGAGGGGAAGGAAGCCATGAAGCGAGGCGTGACGGTTTTGGCCTGTGTGTCTGCCCTGACTGTGGCCGGCTATTTCGCCATTGCGAAGTGGGGCATCCAGCACGAGAGCCGTGAGTTTTTCGATGCCGAGCGGCAGCGGCCGATCACGGTCGACGTGGCCGTGCGCACGGATTACGAGATGAAGGCCAATGCAGGGCTGTGGCGGCTGCCGGTGGCGATCATCAGCAACGGCAACACCGTCAAGAACACCGAGTACTCCTTCCTCGCGAACGTGTTCGCCGCGCGCGGCTATCTCGTCGCCAGCGTTCAGCAGGACCTGCCGACCGATCCGCCGCTCGTCACCAAGGTCGGCATGCCCTATGTCGGCCGGCTCGACGTCTACAAGAAGGGTGAGGCCAACATCCTGTGCGTGCTCAAGGAGATGAAGAAGCGCCATCCGAATGCCGACTATGAGCATCTGACCCTGGTCGGCCATTCCAACGGTGGCGACACCGCGATGTATTTCGCCAAGGAGCATCCGAACATCGTTTCGCAGGTGGTGACGCTCGACAATCTGCGGGTGCCTTTCGTGATCCGGGACAAGCTGAAGATCCTGTCGTTCCGCTCCGACGATCCGCAGTTCAAGACCGATCCCGGCGTGTTGCCATCGCAGGTCGGCAAGAAGAGCGGTATCGACATCATCAAGACCGAATTTCAGCACACCTGGATGAGCGACCGCGGCCCCTATACGGCGCGGGAGCGGATCCAGGCGACGCTCGACAAATATCTCGGTGGCGACACGACCAGCGAGCTGGCACCGGCGGACACCGACAATCTGATCGTCACCAACGGGGCCGCCGCCCTGCCCTGATCTGACGATACGTCAGCGCGGCGGCATGCGCATGGCAGCTGCGCAATCGCGCAGCCGCCATCGCAGCCGTCAGTTCTGCGGTTTCTTCGCCGGCGGGCCGTTCTTATTCCCCGGCATTCCCTTGATGTTCGACGGATCCTGAGCGCTCACGTTCGGATTATGGCGGTTGATCGTGGACGAGCCGACCGTTCCGCGTGTCGTCTCAGTGCCCGGTCCGTTCTTGTTGCCGGGCGCGCCCTGGATGCCTGCTCCGGAATTCTGCACACTCGGCGGCGGCGTGGTCTGCGGGCTGCCCTGCGCCAGCGCGGACGTGGCCGAGACGGCGAATGCGCAAGCAATCAGACTGATCATTGGTTTCATGGCGCGACCTCCATTTGTAGTTGCTGTGCTGTCCGAACGTGGCGCTGGCGGAGCCGTTCCCGGAAACATGGAGTTTCCCGCGCGAGGACGCCGATGTGCGCACCCCCTGCCCGCTTTATTGGCTTCCGGATCGCGTCACGGACCACTACGGTCGGGGAACCGACGCACCAGAGGCCCCTACATGGAATACCTCTCCACCGATCTCAGCCCGCGCGAGCGCTACAAGATCCTGACCTCCTTCGTACTGCCACGGCCGATCGCCTGGGTCACGACCAGGGGCGAGACCGGGGTGGTCAACGCCGCGCCGTTCTCATTCTTCAACGTGATGGGCGAGGACCCGCCGCTCTGCGTGTTCGCGATCAACCTGCGGCCGGACGGCCGGACCAAGGACACCCTGGTCAACATCCGCCGCTCAGGCGAGTTCGTGGTCCACATCACCGACGAGCCCCTGGCGCAGGCGATGCACGAGACCGGCGGCGACTTTCCGCCCGAGATCGGCGAGCCCGATCATCTCGGACTCAAGCTCGCACCCTCGCGCATGATCGGCGTGCCGCGGCTGGCGGACGCACCGTTCGCGATGGAGTGCAGGACCTGGCAGCTCATCGACGTCAACGGCGACCGCGTGCTGGTGCTCGGCGAGGGCCTCGCCTTCCACATCCGCGACGAGTTGTGGGACACCGAGAAGATGCGGGTCGAGATGGAGCTGTTCCACCCCGTGGGGCGCATGTTCGCCGACCGCTATTGCCGCACCGACGACCGCATGGATTTCCCGCCGGCGAAGGGCGCCGGCTGAGCGCTCCCGGCCGGACGCCGTCAGTAGGTCGCGGCCAGATAGCTGACGATCTTGTCGACATCGGCCGCGTCGATCGGGGCACCATAGACCTTGATCATCTTGGTGACCTCGGCCTGCCAGAACTCCTTCTTGTTCTGCATCGGCGGCTGCGTCTTGATGTAGTCGGAGGAGTGGCAGGCCGTGCAGTTGCCCTGCACGACGGCGAGGTCGGGCCCCGGCTTGAACGCCGCGGTCTCCTGCGGAACCTGATAGTTCACCGGGGCTGCGGTGAGGGCGATGGGGCTGCCCGCCAGGCAACCAAGCCCGGCAGCCAGCGAGGCGATGAGGAACGACATCCGTTGCATGGTCATCCTCCTCAGGCCGCCGTGACGCGGACGGTTTCGACGACATTGCGCAGATAGCCGGCCGGATTCCAGCGCGGCGTCTCCGGCTGGGTCTCGCCGGAATTGCTCGTGGCCCGCACCTTGAGATCGTGGGATCCCGCGGCAAGCTTCACCGGCAGCTTCCACTCGCGGAAGGAATATTTCCCGAGGTCCTTGCCGAGCCGGGCATCGGTCCAGCTCTGGCCACCGTCGGTCGAAACGGCAACCTGCCTGATCCCGGCCCCGCCGTCGAATGCGATACCGCGCAGCGTTGCCCTGCCTGCCTTCAGCTTCGCGCCATCGGCCACGCTGGTGATGAACGAGCGGACCGTGAAGCGGTTGATCGGGATGGTGGCTTTCGGCGTCGTGCCGGGCTCGACGGCATTGTTCGGCGTGTCCGGGATGCGATAGGCCGATTTCATCCAGAAGCCGTCGAATACGCCGTCGACGACGGTGATCTCGTTGAGGTGCTTGACCCAATACGTCCCGTAATAGCCGGGCACGATCAGTCGGAGCGGGAAGCCGTTGAGGAACGGCAGATCCTCGCCGTTCATGCCGTAGGCCAGCATCACCTCGCCATTCATGGCGTGATCGAGGTCGAGCGCCTTGACGAAATCCGGCGTCTTGTCGATCACCGGGCCGTCCATGCCGCCGAACGTGACCTGTCTGGCGCCGGCCTGGACACCCGCCATGTCGAGCACGGTCTTCAGCGGCACGCCCCGCCAGCGCGCATTGCCCATGGCGCCGTTACCAAGCTGGCCGCCTGCAACGCGAGGCTCGAAGAAGCCGCGGCTGTTGCCGGAGCATTGGTTGACGGCGACGATCTCGGTCGCCTTCATCTTGCGGATGTCCTTGAGCGACAGCTTGAGCGGCTTGTCGACCTTCCCCTTGATCGCGAGCGTGAACTTGTCCGGATCGAGATCGTAAGGCAGGCCCGCCAAATGATAGCGGACGAAGAAGGCATTGTTCGGCGTGATCACGCCGTCATTGAACACCCCGAATGGCGTTTCGAGTTGCGGCGGCCGGCTGGTCAGGCCGATCATCGGCCGCTTCTGCGGATACTTCACCAGCGGCCGCTCGCCGTTGGCGAAGGGCAACGTCACCGTCTCCTCGGCCAGCGCACGGGTCGCGCCGAAGCTGCCCAGCAAAGCAGCCATCCCCGCTCCCTTGAGCAGATCACGTCTGTCGATCATGGGTCTCCCTCCGGAGTGGTGGTTCTCGCCAGGGGTCATCACCTCGGGACGAGTTGGTCAGCACACGGCATGCATTGCGGCGCCAGATGATTGTTGCACGATTCTCTTGTGACAAGAAAAGACGTGATGTCAGAGATCAAACCATCGCGATTCATCGCACTGCGGCAAAAATGAAGACCGCGCGTGGGTGACGGAGTGCGCACGCGAGTCGTGCCGGCGAAAGGGCGGTTCGCGGGTCGTGTCGTCCTTGCGAGCGAAGCAATCCAGAGTCCCGCGTCGACTCTGGATTGCTTCGTCGCTGCGCTCCTCGCAATGACGGGTGTTAGCCCGGGTGCCTGGATCGTGGCGGATTTGTAGCCCGGATGAGCGGCTGACGTCCGTAGGGTGGGCAAAGCGGCGCCATCAGGCGGCGCGTGCCCACCGGCGGTTGATGTGAGGGAGCGCGGTGGGCACGGCGCGTCGCACAGATGTGAACGCCAACAATGATGGAAGGCGCGCCTTTGCCCACCCTACGACACGACGACCGAACTACCCGCCCTGCCCGATCTTGTCCTGCGTCTTGGTGTCGAAATCGCCGGCGTCGTGGCGCTCGTGGAGCTGGCTCTTGGGATCGCCGGAGACGCGGTTGACCATGCGGCCGCGCTTCACCGGGGTGCGTTGCGCGATCTGGTCGGTCCAGCGCTGGACGTGTCTGTAGTCCTGCACCGAGAGGAATTCGCCGCCTTCGTAGAGCAAACCCTTGGCGAGCGCGCCGTACCACGGCCACACAGCGATGTCGGCGATGGTGTAGTCGGGGCCGGCGAGATACTCGCTTTCGGCGAGACGGCGGTCGAGCACGTCGAGCTGGCGCTTGACCTCCATCGCGAAGCGGTCGATGGCATATTCGATCTTGGTCGGCGCATAGGCATAGAAGTGGCCGAAGCCGCCGCCGAGATACGGCGCGGCGCCCATCTGCCAGAACAGCCAGGACAGGCATTCGGCGCGCTTGGCCGGCTCGGTCGGCAGGAAGGCGCCGAACTTCTCGGCCAGATAGACCAGGATCGCGCCGGACTCGAACACGCGGATCGGCTCGGGCCCGCTGCGATCCAGCAGCGCCGGGATCTTGGAATTGGGATTGATGGCGACGAAGCCCGAACCGAACTGATCGCCCTCGCCGATCCGGATCAGCCAGGCATCGTATTCGGCGCCGCTGTGGCCCAGCGCCAGCAGCTCCTCGAGCATCACGGTGACCTTCACGCCGTTCGGCGTTCCCAGAGAATAGAGCTGCAAGGGATGACGGCCGACAGGCAATTCCTTCTCGTGGGTCGGACCTGCGATCGGCCGGTTGATGTTGGCGAAGCGGCCGCCGCTGGCCTTGTTCCAGGTCCAGACCTTGGGCGGCACATAGCTGTTCTGTTCGGACACGGCAGACTCCGGCATGAGCGTCAGGAGCGAGCGTTTTAGGCGCATATGCCGTCGAGCGGAAGCCGCACCGCGCGCGGGCGCCATCAGCATTTTCTGCATTGCGCGGTCGAACCTGCGATGACAGAACGGAGACAAGACAACAATGACGGTCCGTCATGGGCCCGCTCCTGGAAACGCCGATGACTGCAACTACCCTGCCCCCCGACCGCATTCCCGTGATCGTCGGCGTGGGCGAGATCGTCGATCGCCCGAAGGACATTCGCGACGGTCTGGAGCCGCTGGCGCTGCTCGAACAGGCGATCCGCCGCGCGGAAAATGACGCGGGCGCCAAGCTCGTCCATGACACCGGCTCGCTCGACGTCGTCAACTTCCTGAGCTGGCGCTACCGCGCCCCCGAGCAGCTTCTCGCGCAGCGGTTGGGCGTCGCGCCGGCGCACTGCCATTATGGTCCGGTCGGCGGCGAGAGCCCGATCCGCTTTCTGCACGAGGCCGCCTTGCGCATCGCGCGCGGCGAATGCGAGGTCGCCGTGGTCTGCGGCGCCGAGGCGCAATCGACCGCGACCAAGGCCGAGCGTGGCGGCATCACTCTGCCGTGGACGCCGTTCGCCCATGATGTCGAGGAGCCGAAACGCGGCGCCGCTTTCCAGAAGCCGCTGGCGGTGAAGCTCGGCGTGTTCCGTCCGGTCTCGGTCTATCCGTTCTACGAGGTCGCGAGCGCGGCAAAATGGGGCCAGACGCCGCGGCAGGCGCTCGCCGAATCTGGCGAGCTGTGGTCGCGCTTTTCGGCGGTCGCCGCCTACAATCCCAACGCCTGGCTGAAGCGGCACTTCGCGCCCGACGAGATCACGACGCCGTCGGCCGACAATCGCCCGATCGCCTGGCCCTACACCAAGCTGATGGTCGCCAATCCCATGGTCAACATGGGCGCGGCGCTGATCCTGACCAGCCTCGCCAAGGCGCGCGCCGCCGGCATCGCCGACAGCCGCATGATCTATCCGCTCGGCGGCGCATCGGCGGAGGATCCGCGCGACTATCTCACGCGCGACCAGTTCGCCGAGAGCCATCCGCAGAACGCTGTATTGCGGGCCGCGGTGAACATCGCCGGTGGCAGCGGCGCGGCGTTCGACGCCATCGAGCTCTACAGCTGCTTTCCCTGCGTGCCGAAGATGGCACGGCGAACCCTCGGCCTCGGCGCCGACGTGGAGCCGACCGTCACCGGCGGGCTGACCTTCTTCGGCGCACCGCTCAACACCTACATGACGCATGCCGCCTGCGCGATGGTGCGGCGGCTGCGCGGCGGCGCCGGGCTCGGCCTGCTGTACGGCCAGGGCGGCTTCGTCACCAAGCATCATGCGCTGGTGATCTCGCGCGAGCCGCCGTCGTCGCTGTCGCAGGAGGTGAGCGTGCAGGCCGAGGCGGATCGGCATCGCGCCGTCGCGCCGGAGTTCGTCAGCGAGGCCGGCGGCGGCGGCAGGGTCGAGAGCTTCACCGCGCTGTTCGATCGCAACGGCGAGCTCGAGCACGGCGTGGTGATGTTGCGCACCGAGCAGGACACGCGCACGCTGGCGCGCGTGCCGGCGCAGGACGCAGCCACGCTGGCGCGGCTGATGGATCAGGACAGGTCGCCGGTCGGCTTGCTCGGCACGATCACGATGGCCGCGGATGGCGTGCCGGAGTGGCGGGCGAATTAGTCCACTTCCGTCACCTCACACCTCCCGCGCCTCGTGCTGCCAGCGTGCATAGGCCGTATCCCAATCAGGATCGCGCTCCGCCACGAAGCCGAGCGTTCGGCCGCCGCCGAGGTTGCGGAAGCCGATCATGGCGCGCCGGTGCGCGCCGCTCCTGACATAAGCGCGCATGCTGGCTTCGTCGGTCCAGACCGTCAGCGTGTGATAGATGCCATTCACCGGACGAAGCTCGACGCGCAGATTTCCGGGAGCGGCGCGCGCCTGGCGGACGGCGCGCAGCGTGTGCCACCAGAATCGCGCCAGCCGAGTGAGGCCGCGGTGCGGGCGGAAGCCGGTGACGGACACGTAGACGCTCATGGCGCGCTCCTGGATCGCACCCCGTCGCGGGGGGAACGGTCGCGCCGGCGGGTGTGAGCACAACGCTGCTCACCGCGTCCTGGATGTCGGCGCGCAGATCACGGTCCGGCGGTCAGCGCCCACTTCGCCTGGGCTTCACGTCGGCAGGGACCGTGCCGGTGGTCTCCGCAGCCGCCGGGGGCGAGCTGTTGTCGCCCGCCAATTGCTGGTCGCGCTTGAGCGCGACGGCCTCATCCCGCCGCGCGGCCGCAACCGCCGATTCCGGATCCAGCTTGAGCGCCTGGTTGAAGTCGGCGAGCGCGCGGTCGTAGCGCCCCTTTTCCAGCCACACCGCGCCGCGGTCGCTGTACGTCGCGGCATCGTTGAAGCCCATGCGCACGGCGTGGTCGAGATCGACGAGGGCCTCGTCCAGATCTCCCTTGCGCTGGAACGCCAGTCCACGATCGTGAAACAGCATCGGATTGTTCGGATCGAGCCGGATCGCCCGCTCATAATCGCCAAGCGCCCGGTCGAAGCGGCCCATGCGGACCAGATCCCTGGCGCGGTAGCGATAGAGATCGGCATTGCGGGGCGCGAGCCGGATCGCCTCGTCGAGATCGGCGACGGCCCCTTCGACATCGCCCTGGCGGCTGCGGTCCATCGCGCGCTTCACCAGGGATGCGGCGGTCATCGGTTCGGCCGGGACGACCGGCTCTGCGGCTTGCGGCGCAGGCGCCTCCATCGCCGGGGGCGGCACCGGCAGCACGGCTCCGGTCGCATCCTGGACGGCAGGCGCCGGGATGGTCTCACCTGCGACCTTGCGCTGCGGCGCGGATCGGGCCTGCGGCGACGGTGTCACGATCGAGCGCGTCGCCTGCCTGCTCATCCAGTCACCGGCGGAGGGCAACAGCAGAATCTCGAGGCCGATCAGGATCGCGCTGAGCACGGCGGTCGCCGCGGTGAACTGCAGGATGGCGTCCCAGCGCTCGCGGCGGACGCGATCGCGCTCGGCGGCAAGATCGGCGTCGTATTCGGCGCGCAGGCCAGGGTCGCGCAGCACGTTGTAGGCGACGATGATCATCTTGAGCTGATGCTCCGACGCCGCATCGGCGCCGCCCCGGAGGTCGGGATGGTGCGCCTTGGCGGCCAGGCGGAACGCCCGCTTGATCGTGTCGAGATCGGCCCGCGGTGATACGCCGAGCACCTCGTAATGCGTCTTCATGGTGCGATCCCGTGCCTCTCTACCGAGGCCGGTTCGGGATCACGCGGGGAGCAGGTCGAGCGCATAATGGGCGCCATCGCGGGTGAGCCTACCAAACGCGGCCCACGGAAAATGAGATCCACAAACCAACATCTTTTCTGCAACGATACGATCGAGCAATCTGCGCCGGCTGACCTCGGCAGCCGGGCCGTCCTGGTCATACGCGCCGTGCCATTCGGGATGGCGCAGGCACAACGCCGGCACATAGGCGGTGTCGCCCGAGATCATCAGTTGCTCCGCTCCGGAGCCGAGATGAAAGGCGGTGTGCCCCGGCGTATGTCCGGGGACGCTGACGAAGCGGATGCCCGGCACCACCTCGTCCTCGCCCTCGACCGGCAGCACGTTCTTCCACCCCGGGATCACGCTCTGGATGCGGCGCGCCAGCGACTGCCGCCACGGCGGCAGCCGGCTGGTCAGAGATGCGTCGGTCCAGAACTTGTATTCGGCCGCGGCCACGATGATCTCGGCGGTGGGAAACACCGGCGCGTTGGTGTCCTCGCCAAGCAGTCCGAAGATGTGATCGGGATGGAAGTGCGAGATCAGGATGGTGTCGATGTCCTCCGGGCGAATGCCGGCTGCTTTCAGATTGTCCAGCATGCGACCTGAAATGAAGATCGAGTCGGAATTGTAGCCCTGCACCTGGCCGCCGCCCCCGGCATCGCACAGCACGGTCTTGCCCTTCAGCCGCACCACGAAGGTGGAGATCGGGATCGGAACGAAGGCGGAGCTCAGGCCGGCGGCTCGCAGTGCCTGCTTGACGTCGCTGATGCTGGCGTTGCCGATGAAGCCGGCCTCCTGCGGCTTTTCCCAGATCCCGTCATAGAGGGCGATCACCTCGGCCTCGCCGATCGTGATCCGGCGATAGCCGGGCGTGGGATCCTCAGTGCGGCGGCGCGGCTTGGCGGCAACGACGGCAAGCCCCGCATCGAGACCGAGGGCGGCCGCGGCCGTCGCGGCCGATAGCACCAAGGTCCTGCGCGAAGGGCCGCTCGCAATCACATTGCCTGCCACTAAATGTACCGCTGGTTGAATAAATATCTAACACAAGTTAACCTCTGCACCTTAGCGGGATTATGGCGCGACAACGGCCTTTCTGGCCGGGGGCGTCAGGTGTGGGGAGTCTGCAACGGTCGGGGATGATCCCGTCGAGCGGGGCGCCGCCTGACGAACGGCGTACGCATGGGCGTCGACGTGGTTCGCCGGGGCGTCATCGGCTCTGCCCGCGGCTATCGGTAGGGCTGTTCGACTATCGGATGCAACGGCGGCCCATCTCGGCCGCTGTCGCAGGCTTCGTCATGCCGCGGATCAGGCGGCGCGAACCGATTGCAGGAAGCGGCTGACCTCCTGCTTGAGACGCTGGCTATCACCGGAGAGCTGGCGCGCGGCGCTGAGCACCTGCCCAGAGGTATCGCCGGTCTCGCTCGCGCCGCGCTGGACGTTGGAGATGTTGGCGGACACCTGCTGTGTACCCGCGGCGGCGTGCTGGATGTTGCGCGAGATCTCGGCGGTTGCGGCGCCCTGCTCCTCGACCGCGGCCGCCACCGTCGCGGCGATCTCCGACAGCCGCTCGATCGTCGTCGAGATCTCCCTGATGGCGCCGACCGACTCCTGCGTGGCCCCCTGGATGCCGGAAATCTGTTGGCCGATCTCGCCGGTCGCCTTTGCAGTCTGTTCGGCCAGCGCCTTGACCTCGGAGGCGACGACGGCAAAGCCACGGCCGGCTTCGCCCGCCCGCGCAGCCTCGATCGTGGCATTGAGCGCCAGCAGATTGGTCTGCCCGGCGATCGTGTTGATAAGCTCGACGACGTCGCCAATGCGAGTCGCCGCCTTCGACAGCTCCCCGACACGATCATTGGTGCGGCGAGCCTGCTCGACCGCATCGGAGGCGATGCGCGCCGACTCCTGCACCTGGCGGCTGATCTCACGGACCGACGAGGTGAGCTCCTCGGTCGCCGAGGCTACGGCCTGAACGTTGGCCGACGCCTCTTCGGAGGCCGCGGCGACGGTGGTGGACAGCTCCTGCCCCCGCACGGCGGTGCTCGACAGCGAATTGGCCGAGCTTTCGAGCTCGCTGGAGGCCGAGGACACCGTATTGACGATGTTGCCAATGGCGCCTTCGAAACTGTTGGCAAGCTCTGACATCTCCCGCTTGCGCGAGGCGGCTGCGCGCCGCTCCTGCTCACCGAGCTCCCTGGCGTTGAACCGCACCATCGTCTGCACGGTCTGCAGGTTACGCAGCGCGCGGCCGATCTCGTCGTCGCGCTCGATGCGCATGCGGGTGTCGAGCTTGCCCTGAGTGATGCTTTCCATCGTCTCGTTCAGATGATCGAGCGGCGCCACGATCACGTTCATCGTGCGCAGCCCGACCAGGCCGCACAGCACGACACCAGCGGCAGCAATCGCCACGGCGGTCATTCCGGCGAGCCCGCCCTCCCCGAACGAAATGACGCCAAGCACGAGCAGGAACAGTGTCTGCAATCCAACCAGCGTTCGCAGCCTTGCCGCGATCGTGCCGGCGAACATCGAGAGATGGTCGAACACCGAGCGGCGGCGGACGATGCCGTCGTCGATCTTGTAACCATGTGGCCGCTTTTCGCGAATCGCCGCATAGACCTGCTCGGCCTCGGCGCGCTGGTCGGCGGGCAGCTTGGTGCGCACCGAGGTGTAGCCGACGACTTGGCCGTCTTTGCAGATCGGCGACGCCGTCGCCAGCACCCAGTAATAGTCGCCATTCTTGCGGCGGTTCTTGACCGCGCCGACCCAGGGACGGCCGGCCTTGAGCGTGGTCCAGAGATTGTCGAAGGCTTCAGGCGGCATGTCGGGATGGCGCACGATGTTGTGCGGCTGCCCCATCAGTTCGGCTTCGGTGAAGCCGGCCGCGTCGACAAAATCCTGGTTGAAGAAGGTCAACTTGCCCTTCGTGTCGGTCTTGGACACGATCAGCGTGTCATCCGTGATCGGATACTCGACGTTGGTGACGGGCAAATTCTTACGCATGGCGAGTCTTTCAATCGACGATGATGGCCGTGAGCCGTGCCGGCACTGGCATGACTAATTTTGTTGCAAGAGATGCATCGATCGTCGCAGTCGCCGATTAACCTAAGATAAAATGCCGCCACCGTTGAAATACGGGCGCTGGCGCTCATTGATGGCAGTTGCAAATCGCGCAAGGCCTGTAGCCGGTGTGTCGCCACACGAGTGCAGACAGAACGGCGCATCCATGTTGCCGCCATTGACGGAGCGCACAGATCGTTGCGCTCCTGGCCGCTCGGGATCTCAGGCGGCGCGAACCGTTTGCGGGAAGCGCGTCGCCGATGCGGGTCGCGGCCCTCGACAGCTCGCCGAGGCGATCGGTGGTCGAGCGCGCCTGGCCGACTGACTCGCCCGCCATCCGCGCCGACCGGCCCACGAAAAAGGGCGCGGCCTCCCGGCTACGCCCTGGTCTCGTTGGAATCTGCCCGCCGGGATCAGGCGGCGCGCACGGTGTCCAGGAAACGTCCGACCTCGAGCTTGAGGCGGTTGCTGTCGCCGGACAGCATCTGCGCCGCCGAGAGCACCTGGGACGACGCCGAGCCGGTCTCGCTGGCACCGCGCTGCACCTCGGCGATATTGGACGACACCTGCTGCGTGCCGATCGATGCCTGCTGGATGTTGCGCGAGATCTCCTGCGTCGCCGCACCCTGCTCCTCCACCGCGGCGGCGATGGCCGAGGAAATCTCCGACAGCTTCTCGATGGTGCCGGAGATCTCGCGGATGGCACCAACGGATTCCTGCGTCGCTGTCTGGATGCTGCCGATCTGCTGGCCGATCTCGCCGGTGGCCTTGGCAGTCTGCTCGGCCAGCGCCTTCACCTCGGAGGCGACCACGGCAAAACCACGGCCGGCTTCACCTGCCCTGGCGGCCTCGATGGTCGCATTGAGCGCCAGCAGATTGGTCTGACCGGCGATGGTGTTGATCAGCTCGACGACGTCGCCGATGCGGGTCGCGGCCTTCGACAATTCGCCGACGCGATCATTGGTCCGCCGCGCCTGCTCGACGGCGTCGCTGGCCATGCGCGCGGACTCCTGCACCTGACGGCTGATCTCGGTGACCGAGGAGGCCATCTCCTCGGTAGCGGAAGCGACCGACTGGACGTTGGTCGAGGCTTCCTCGGAGGCGGCGGCGACCGTGGTCGCCAATGTCTGCGAGCGCGCGGCGGTCGAGCTCAGCGACGTGGCCGACGCCTCCAGTTCGGTCGAGGCATGCGACACGGTGCCGACGATTTGTCCAACGGCCTGCTCGAAGCCGTCGGCCATCTGGTGCATCTCGGCGCGGCGCTTCTCGGCCATCAGCTTGTCCATCGCGATCTTGGCCTCGGCCTCCTGCTGTGCCTTTTCGGCCAGCATCACCTTGATCTGGTTGACCGCCTGTGCCGTCTCGCCGATCTCGTCGCCGCGGCCCTCGCCGGAGATCACGACCTCCTCGCCCCTGGCCATCCGCTGCAGCACGGCAACCAGCTCGCGCATCGGCTTGGCGATGCCGAACTGGCCGATGACGAAGCCCAGCGCCAGGCCGAGCACGATGCCGACGACCGCGACCGTGATCAGCACGCGCGAGGTCTGCTCATACTGCTGCTCTGCCTCGAGCGCGAGACTTTCGACGCGCGCGTTGAGCCGGTCGGCGACCTGCCTCATCTTGACCTGGAGCTTCTCGGCCGCCGCGCGGCTCTTCATGGCCGCATCACGCATGCGCTCGGTCTGTTCGGTGAGCTGGACATCCTTGCCGGCACCAACGACCCGGAACGTGTCCTCGAGGTCCTTCTCGTACTCCGAATAGGCCGTACGGACGTCGGGGAGCATCGCACGCGCCCGGTCGTCATTGGTCTTGGAGACTTCCGCGAAATGTTCTGCGAACAGCTTGCGCTGCTCCTCGACCACCTTCAACGTGGCCTCGCGGTTCTCCGCATGCGGGTCGAGCGCGGCACGAAATTCGGCGCGGTTCAATGCGATCACGTTCTGGTTGGCCCGGGCAGCGTTGAGCGCCCGATTGGCCGCTACCGCCATCTTGCTTGCATCCTCGGCCACCACATGCAGCGCGCCGATGGCAAACCAGCTGATCGTGGCAGCCACGGCGGCCAGCAGCATGACGATGGCGAGGATCTTGGTCAGGACACGAAAGCGCGAAAGCAATGACATCTACAACCTCTAATGAAGGCCGATGATGTCAAACGAAGCCGAGACTACGTCGAGGACGCAATCGAAGACGCCCCTGCATCACCGGTGATGTTGGGTGAACCGAGCTTCACGCGCTTGAATCGAAATAGTTCTTAATTTTCTCGACCGTACAATTTCGGATCAAATGATACGCGCGGCCGCCCCAAATGGTATTTGCGACCGCACCGCTCTCCCTGTCGCGGAGACCGCGGTAATGGGGAGCCGCTGTGAGCGCTCGGCCGCCGACGCCTCGGAGGCGCCGGCAAGTTGCTTCATCTCACGCTCCCCCGCGCCGCGGATCATTCCAGCTCGATCGGCTGATAGGCGCCGGTCTCGTCGAGCGCGGTGCCCCAGATCTTGTGCGAGGCCTGATGTTCGGCGGGGCCGAAGTTGAGCGAGGCGCCAAGACCCAGATCGATGTTGCGCATCGACTCCAGCGTATCGATCAGCCGCTCGGTATCGAGCTGCGGACCGGCCTGCTTCAGGGCTTGAACCAGGATGCTTGCCTCGATGTAGCCCTCGAGCGAGGTGTAGTCCGGCGGCTCGCCGGGGAAATGCTTCGCCAGCGCGGCCTTGTAGTCGAGCACCACGCTCGAATAGCCGGAGACGGCGGGAACGGTCTGGGTCACGACGACCCCGGCTGCGTAGCGTGGGCCGAGCAGCATGAGCTCGTTGGCAAGCGCCGATGCACCGACCGCCGACACGTTGACGAAGAGGACGCCGGGCAGCGCGTCGCGCGCCTTCTCGATGAACTTGGCGGCCGCGCGCGAGGTCGCGACCATGATGACCGCACGGACCGGCACCTTCTGGGTCTTGAGCTGATTGATCGCGGGCTCCACATCCACGGTGTTGCGGGTGTAGTTGACGCGCAGGATCGCCGCGTCGTTGAGGCCGAGGACGCGAAACGCCTTTGCAACGCCGGCAAAGCCTGCATCGCCGAACGAATCGTCCTGCGCGAACAGCGCAATCTGTCGTGGGGGCACGCGGCGCAGCTTGACCAGGTAATGCACCAGCGCATCGGCCTCTTCCGAATAGCTCGGACGATAGTTGAAGACGTAGCGGTCCGGCGGATCATGACGCGAGACGTTCGCGCCGGTGTAGGGGCTGAAGAACAGCATCCTACGCTCCAGCGAATATGGAATTGCGACGGCCGCCGTCGCGGTCCCGAAACTGCCGACGAAGCCGAATACGCGCTCCTTCTCGTAGAGCTGCTTCATGGCATCGAGCGTGCGGTTCGGGTCATAGCCGTCATCGACCACGGCCAGCCTGAGCATTCGGCCATTGACCCCGCCGGCTTCGTTGGCGCGGTTGAACGCGGCTTCGATGCCCACCTTGAGCAGGCGGCCCGACTCCTTGTTCGCGCCCGACAGTGGCAAGACGCTGCCGAACGTGATGTCGCGCTCCGTGATGCCGCGAACCGCCGAAGCAGCCACGGCACTCGTTGCCCCCGTCGCAGCGACGGAGAGCGCCGGGTCCCGCAGCGCGCCGGCCGCCATCGCCGGTGTGCCCGTCGATCGCTCGATGTCGGCAAGCTGGAGCTCGGCCCGCCGGCAGTCCTGGCGGCCGCTCGCCACGGCCGCGCGACCGTCGGCGATGGAGCGGTCGAACTGGCGCGTCAGCTCGTTGCGATCGCCGTCGTTGTTCGACGCCTCCCGGATGACGGCCTGGAACTTGCCGATGATGGCCTGGATACGCGGCCGAGGGATATCGCTGCAGGCAAGGGCCGCCCCGATGGCGGGACCGATCCTGCCGCCGAGGTCGCGCACGACGGCGAGGTTGTCGCCGGGCGCGGCACCGACCGAGGTCGTGAGCATGAGGGTGAGAATGATCGCCGAGGAAGTCGCGAACGATCGCGTCCGGTTCACCATCTCGTGGCGGGGCCGGAGGTCAAGGAAGGTCATCATGTCGGGATTCGAACTCGTTGAGACACGCTGGTCGGATCGTTGTGAGCTGATGAGATTGCCGCGGGCCTGTCAGGCCGCGCGGACCGTCTCGAGGAAGCGGCTGACCTCGCGCTTGAGGCGGTTGCTGTCTGTCGACAGCCCCTGCGCCGCCTCCAGCACCTGGGTCGAGGCCGAGCCGGTCTCGGTGGCGCCGCGCTGCACGTCGGTGATGTTGACGGAGACCTGCTGCGTGCCGTGCGCCGCCTGCTGCACGTTGCGCGAGATTTCCTTGGTCGCGGCGTTCTGCTCTTCGACCGCTGCGGCAATCGTCGAGGACACCTCCGACAACCGCTCGATGCTGCCGGAGATCAGCCTGATCGCCGCGACCGATTCCTGCGTCGCCGTCTGGATGCCGGCCACCTGCTGGCCGATCTCGTCGGTCGCCTTGGCGGTCTGCTCCGCCAGCGCCTTGACCTCGGCGGCGACGACGGCAAAGCCCCGCCCAGCCTCGCCGGCCCGCGCCGCCTCGATGGTGGCGTTCAACGCCAGCAGATTTGTCTGCCCGGCAATGCTGTTGATCAGCTCGACCACGTCGCCGATGCGGCTCGCCGCCCGCGACAGCTCGCTCACCCGCTCGTTGGTCTTCTTC
The DNA here is from genome assembly GCF_032489875.1 of Bradyrhizobium sp. SZCCHNR1015. NCBI lineage: Bacteria > Pseudomonadati > Pseudomonadota > Alphaproteobacteria > Hyphomicrobiales > Nitrobacteraceae > Bradyrhizobium > Bradyrhizobium sp. SZCCHNR1015. The sequence goes on along the minus strand of NZ_JAUEYW010000026.1, from coordinate 63,827 downwards.
GCCTGCTCGACCGCTTCGTTGGCCATGCGCGCCGATTCATGCACCTGGCGGCCGATCTCGGTGACCGAGGACGTCATCTCCTCGGTGGCCGAGGCGACGGATTGCACGTTGGTCGACGCTTCCTCCGACGCAGCCGCCACCGTGGTTGCGAGCTCGCCGGCGCGGACCGCCGTCTTGCTCAAGGTATCCGCCGAGACCTCCAGTCTGGACGAAGCCGACGAGACCGTCTCGACGATCTCGCCAACGGCGCTTTCGAAATCGTCGGCCATCTTGTGCATGTCGGCCTTGCGGCGGGCCAGCGCCCGCTGCTCGGCTTCCTTCTGCTCCGCTTCCAGCGCGTGACGTGCGACCGCATTGCTCTTGAACACCTCGACGGCGCCGGCCATCTCGCCGATCTCGTCGCCGCGTCCCACGCCGGGCACCTCGACGTCGAGGCGGCCGCCGGCGAGGCTCTTCATCGCGCTGGTCATGCGATGCAGCGGGCTGGTGATGCCGCGCCCGACGATCGTTGACACGACGAGCAGGACAAGCAGCACGATTCCCGCGGCCATCAACGACTGCCGCGTCGAGGCCCAGGCCTGCGCCGAGAGGTCATCGATATAGACGCCGGTCCCGACCAGCCAATTCCAGGGGGCGAAGCCAGCGACATGGGTGAGCTTGGGCTGCGGCGTCTCGGAGCCGGGCTTCGGCCAATCATAGTCGACGAAGCCGCGGCCATGCTGGCGGACCACGTCGATCATCTCGATGAACAGCTTCTTGCCGTTCGGATCCTTCATGTCCGCGACGTCCTGCCCGACCAGCTTGGTCGAGATCGGATGCATCAGCATCTTCGCGGTCATGTCGGTGACGAAGAAATACTCGTTTCCGCCATAGCGCAGCTGGGAGGCGCGCTCGAGCGCGCGCTTCTGCGCGTCAGCGACCGAGATCGTCCCCTTCTGCGCGGCCGCATACTCTTCGGCAAAGATGCCGAGCGCGAGCTCGGTCAGATGCCGCAGCTCGAGCTGCTTCTGCTGCTTGAGGCCCGCGGCGAGCTCACGGGAATTGAAGGCGGTCAGACCGATCAGGCCGAGGAAGCTCAGACCGATCAGGGCATAGATCTTGATACCGATGGTGAGCTTGAGGCGATGAGGCATTGCAAACGACATGTCAGTCTCCACGGGCGCAACTCATGCTTGGGGCGCTCGGGGACAGATCACGGCGACGGGCGTGGGCTCGCCCTCGTATGCACGCAAACGGGCCCGCAGCCCACGCGTGGAAGCTACGGAACCGAATATTAAGTCTGGTTAAGACGATGTCCGTACGAATACGGAGCAGCGATCGAAAATGATCGTTGCCCGTCCAGATCGGTAACGCGCTCCGGCCCGGCCGTGCGACGCGTCGTCTCATGTGGTGCGACCACGTGAGAGAAGCACCGTTTGCCCGTGGAGCCCGACTGCGCGTTGGCCGCGAATGACCAGACCTTACACGCCGACTCTTAACACAAGTTAAAAACGCAGATTGACTACGCAGGTTAGTTTTTCCGGCGCAAATGCAACGCGAACAGAAAAGCCGCAGGCAACGGGGCCGCGGAGTGTCTCTGTTGGGTCAGAAAACGTTGGGTCAGAAAACGCAAAAGGCCGGAGCGTTCGATGCTCCGGCCTTCCAATCCCCTGCGCGACCAGGAGTTGGCCGCTTCCGCGGCCCAGCGTTATGCCGCCCGCACCGAGCCGAGGAAGCTCGCGACCTCCTGCTTGAGACGATTGCTGTCGCCGGACAGCGCCTGTGCCGCTGAGAGCACCTGGGCCGAGGCCGACCCGGTCTCGGCCGCGCCGCGCTCGACATCGGCGATGTTGGACGAGACCTGCTGCGTGCCATGCGCCGCCTGCTGGACGTTGCGCGAAATCTCCTGCGTCGCCGCGCCCTGTTCTTCGACGGCGGCTGCGATGGTCGAGGAGATTTCCGACAGCTTCTCGATCGTAGAGGAGATCTCCTTGATGGCGCTGACCGACTCCTGCGTCGCGACCTGGATGCTGGAGATCTGCTGGCCGATCTCGCCGGTGGCCTTCGCGGTCTGTTCCGCCAGCGCCTTGACCTCGGAGGCGACGACCGCGAAGCCGCGGCCGGCATCGCCCGCGCGCGCCGCCTCGATGGTGGCGTTGAGCGCCAGCAGGTTGGTCTGGCCGGCAATGGTGTTGATCAGCTCGACGACGTCGCCGATGCGGGTGGCGGCCTTGGACAGCTCGCTGACGCGCCCGGTCGTGGTGCGGGCCTGGCCGACGGCGTCGTTGGCGATGCGCGCCGATTCCTGCACCTGGCGGCTGATCTCGGTGACCGACGAGGCCATCTGCTCGGTCGCGGACGCCACCGACTGGACGTTGGTCGTGGCTTCCTCCGAGGCAGACGCAACCGCCGTCGTCAAGCCTTGCGAGCGCGTCGCGGCCTGGGTCAGCGTCGTGGCGGACTGCTCGAGCTGGCTCGAGGCCGACGAGACGGTGTTCACGATCTCGCCGACCGCGGCTTCGAACTGCTCGGCCAGCCGCTGCATGTCGGCCTTGCGCTGACGCGCCGCGACCTCATCCAGCGCGCTCTTTTCCTCGGCCTCGGTGCGCGCCTTCTCCTCGGCATTGCCACGGATCACCGTGACGGTCTTGGCGAGATCGCCGATTTCGTCACCCCGCGATGCGCCGGGAATGGCGATGTCGAGGCGGCCGCGCGCCATCTCGCCGAGCGCCGCGTTGAGCCGCGTCAGCGGCCGCGCGATCCCGAGGAACGAGAACACGACCGAACCGATCACCGACAACAGAACCGCCAATCCGACAAACAGCGTGATATAGCTCGCCTGCGCGGCGACCTGGTCTGCCTCGAACCGGGCGCTCGCGTTGCGCGCGCGCGCGTCCTGGATCGCAGAGGACATCAGCTCGCCGGCCTCGCCGAGATAGATGAGCGTGCGGTCGCGCAGCACGGCCTCCTTGATTCCCTCGGTCTTCACCACCTCGTCGTTCGCGGCGACGAAGTCGGAGGCGAGGCCATTGAGCTTGGTGATCGTGGCCTGGATCTCGCGGTTGTCGGCGAGCATGCGAGCGTCGGTCAGCGAGCTCTTCAGCCCCGGCACCGTCTGCTTCACGGTCAGGATGGTTGCGGCGTCGCCAGTCATGCCGAACCGCCACGCCTGCGACCGCATGTAGTTCAACTTGGCATCGGCGGCGTGAAGCTGGCGCTCGACCCGCTCGCGGAAGGCGAGGTTCGGCAGCGACGGCGAGGCGAGCAGCGCCTTCAGGCTGGTGTTCCACTCGTTGGAGACCGCACTGCGCTTCTCGATCTGCGTCAACAACTTCTTCTGCGCCTCGGCGAGATCGACCGCTCCCGCGGCATAGCTCGTCATCAGCTCCTTGATCCGGGTCAACCGGGCGCGATTGTCGGCGGTCGATACGTTGCCGAGCGCGGCGTCGATGTCGGTCACCATCGCGGTCGAGAACTGCTGAATGTCGGCGGCTGCCTTCTCTGCCTCGGCCGGCGCACGCGCCAGCCGCGCCGAACGGCCGCCGAGCTGGGTCTGCTGCATGTTGATGCTGGCCGACAGCACGCTCTCGACCACGCGCCGCGCGCGCTCGGCCTGCTGATTGGCATGGTTGACCGCTCTTTCCGCCATCAACTGGTTAGCGATCATGCCGACGGCGAGAGATGCGCCGATGGCGCCAGCGAGCCCGAGTTTGTAGCCGATCCGATTCAGTTTCATTGCCCTACCCACAGATGGACGCGTCACGCGACGGTCCGTACTGGAGGTATAGCGGTGAGGTCCCTAGAGACCGTTAATTTACGGGAGTTATCGGGCATTACACGCAAAAAACATCTGCTTTTTCTGTGTGCGCCCCGATGCTTACGGCGGCACGACGGCGCTGCCGCGCCGAGCGGCGGCTCACAAACTAAGCAGATGATGTAGTCGGCACCGAGGCCCTGCACGTCGTTCCAAAATCCGGCACACGCTCGATGCGCAGCTATCGCATCAGCCCGAGCGCATCGGCAAAGAACCGCGGACCGCCGAAATTGCCGGACTTCAGCGCCAGCAGCATGTCGCCCGCCTCGGCGCCGATCGCGCGAAGCACCGGCACGCCGGCCGCGATCTCCGGACCGACCAGGAAGCCGGGAATCCTGAGCCTGTCGACGACGGCGCCGGAGGTCTCGCCACCGGCGACGATCAACCGCCGCACGCCGGCCTGGATCAGCCCCGCGGCCAGATCGGCCATTGCCTGCTCGATCGCGTGCCCCGCCGCCTCGCGGCCGTGCCTGGATTGCAGCGCGCTGACCTGATCCGGCGTCGCACTGGAGGCGATCAGCACGGGTCCCTTGGCGACGCGCTCACGCGCCCAGGCGAGCGCTCGCCGCGCCTCGTCCGGGCCTGCGACCAGGCCCGCCGCATCGAGATGCAGCACCGGCATGATGGTCTCGGCCTGCGCGATCTGCTGCAAGGTCGCCTGCGAGCAACTGCCGGCGAGGCAGGCGGCCAGGCCGCCGACGGGGGCATCGGCGTGATGCGCCAAGCCGTGGGAATGAACCTGCCCGGTCTCGACCAGCGCGCGTGCCAGCCCGAGCCCGATGCCGGACGCGCCGACGGAGACCCGGCTCTTCAAGGCGGCCGCACCGATCGCGGTCAGGTCGGCATCGAAGACGGCGTCGACGATCGCCGCGCCCATGCCCTGCCCGGCCAGCTCCTGCAGCCGGCGGCCGATCGCCTCGGGCCCGTGCACGACGGCGGCGAGATCGACCAGGCCGATTTTCCGCCGGCTCTGGCGCGCCAGCACGCGCGCCAGATTGGCGTCGTGCATCGGGTTGAGCGGATGGTCCTTGAGCGGACTCTCGTTGAGCGGCACCGAGCCCACGAAAAGGTTGCCCTGATAGACGGTCCGTTTGGTTTCCGGGAAAGCCGGCGTCACCAGCACGATCGCGTCACCGGCATCGCCGGCGAGCGCATCCATGACAGGACCGATATTGCCGGCGTCGGTGGAATCGAATGTCGAGCAGATCTTGAACAGCACGTGGTCAGCGCCGCGCGCGCGCAGCCATGTATCGGCCTCGCGTGAGCGGGCCACGGCGAGCGACGCCTCGATCGAGCGGCTCTTCAGCGAGACGACGACGGCATCGACCTCCGGCAGCGTGAGGTCATCAGCCGGCACGCCGATGGTCTGCACCGTGCGCAGGCCGGCGCGGGTCAGGGTATTGGCGAGGTCGGAGGCGCCGGTGTAGTCGTCGGCGATGCAGCCGAGCTTCAGGGTCACGGCTTCACTCCCTTGTAGGGCGCGAACCAGCCGAGCCCGTCCTCGGTGCGGCCGCGCGGATTGTACTCGCAGCCGACGAAGCCGGCATAGCCGAGCCGGTCGAGCTCGGCGAACAGGAACGGATAGTTGAGCTCCTCGCTGTCAGGCTCGTTGCGCGAGGGAATGCTGGCGATCTGGATGTGGCCGATGATGTCCATCATCTCGCGCAGCCGCATCGTGACGTCGCCGTGGATGATCTGGCAGTGATAGATGTCGAACTGCAGCTTGAGATTGGGAATCTTCAGCTCGCGGATGAGATCGCGGGCGAAGCCGAAATCGTTGAGGAAATAGCCGGGCACGTTGCGTGGATTGATCGGCTCGATCACGACATCCAGGCCGTGGGGCGCGAAGAACTCCGCCGCCCAGGCGACCGACTTGGTGTACGCCTCCACGGCTTTCGCATCATGACGATCGGCGATGCCGGCCATCAGATGCAGCCGCTTCACGCCGGTGGCCTTGGCGTAAGGCAGCGCCGTCTCGAGGCTCGCCTTGAGATCATCGAAACGGTGCGGCAGTGCGGCAAAGCCCTTCTCGCCGGCATCCCAATTGCCGGGCGGCAGGTTGAACAGCGCCTGCGTCAGGCCGTTGTCATCAAGCCGCTTGCCGACCTCCTCGGCCGGATGATCATAGGGAAACAGGAATTCCACCGCGGTGAAGCCGGCCTTGGCGGCCGCCGCAAAGCGATCGAGGAACGGATGCTCGGTGAACATCATCGAGAGATTGGCGGCGAAGCGGGGCATGGTGCGAGAACTCGTCGTGCTGTTACTTGGAGGAGCCCGGCAATTTCGTGCCGGTAACCTGCGCATACATCCGCGCCACAGAGGCGTCGTCGTCGCGGCCCATGCCGGCGGCCGCCGTCATCAGGAACATCTGCAGCGCAGCCGCCGAGACCGGGACCGGGAAGCGGTGGTTGCGCGCCATGTCCTGGATGATGCCGAGATCCTTGACGAAGATCTCGACCGCGCTGCGCGGCGTGTAGTCGCCGTCGAGCACATGCGGCATGCGGTTCTCGAACATCCAGGAATTGCCGGCCGAGGCGGTGATGACCTCATAGACCTTGCGGATATCGAGCCCCTGCTTGGCGGCGAAGGCGATGGCCTCGCTGGCAGCGGCGATGTGCACGCCGGCGAGCAGCTGGTTGATCATCTTGAACGCGGCGCCCTGCCCCGGGGCATCGCCGAGCTCGTAGAGCTTGGCCGCCATCGCATCGAGCGCCGGCCGCGCCTTGGCAAACGCAGCCGCGCTGCCCGAGGCCAGGATCGTCAGCTCACCTTGCGCGGCGCGCTGCGCGCCGCCGGAGATCGGCGCGTCGAGGTAGTGCCGGCCGGTGGCTTCGAGCTGCTTCGCCAGCCGCCGCGCGACGTCGGGATCCATGGTCGCGGAGGAGACGAAGACGGCCTCCTTCGGCATGGTCTCAGCCGCGCCGCCAGGACCAAAAAGAATGGCCTCCGTCTGTGCCGCATTGACAACGACGCTGACCACGATGTCGGCGCCAGCGGCCGCCTCGGCCGGGCTCTTGGCGCCCTTGCCGCCCTCGGCGACGAACCGCGCCACCGCATCCGCCGAGACGTCGCAGCCGGTCACCGCGAAGCCGGCACGCTTCAGCGAGGTCGCCATGCCATATCCCATCGAGCCGAGCCCGATCACGGCGACGTTCAATTGCGATGACGACGGCATGTGGCAGATCCCTGAAGCGTTTCCCGGAGACGTCCGGTTGCCCCGGACTGCACTCTGGGTATCACGGCTTGGCCGCGTTGCCAAAGCGTGAGACAAAGCGGCAAAACAGCGACATGCGAGGAAAGACCAGTGGCGGAAACTGCGATTCGCGAGGCCATCTGCCGGTTCGGTCGCTCGCTGTTCGAGCGCGGGCTGACGCCGGGATCGTCCGGCAACATCAGCGTGCGGCTCGATGATGGCGGCTGGCTGGTGACGCCGACCAATGCCTCGCTCGGCTTCCTCGATCCGGCCCGCCTGTCGCGGCTCGATGCGCGCGGCGATCTGGTCTCGGGCGATGCGCCGACCAAGGAGGTGCCGCTGCACACGGCGCTGTACCAGACGCGCGACGCGGCGCGCGCCGTCGTGCACCTGCACTCGACGCATTCGGTCGCGATCTCGATGCTGCCGGAGATCGATCCGCGCGCCGCGCTGCCGCCGCTGACACCTTATTACTTGATGCGCTGCGGCCAGACCGCGCTGGTGCCCTATCATCGTCCCGGCGATCCCGCGGTCGCCGATGCCATCAAGGGTCTCGCCGGCAAATACGCCTCCGTGCTGCTCGCCAATCACGGGCCCGTCGTGTCCGGTGACACGCTGGAAGCCGCCGTGTTCGCGATGGAGGAGCTCGAGGAGACCGCAAAGCTCTATCTGTTGCTGCGCGGGCTCAACCCGCGTCATCTGTCGCCGCAGCAGGTCGACGATCTGGTCAAAGTGTTCGGCCTCACCCTGCCTCACAGCGATCATCACACTGATCCCACCGGCGGATGATGGGCATGCACTATTTCGCAACAACGCCGGCCGAGATCGATGCCGCGGTCCGGGTGCTCTACGAGGAGGCCCGCTTCTATCGCTGGTTTCCGATCGCAGCCGACTCCTATGACGCGTTCGCCGCCTCTGATCCGATCGCGGCCAGCGAGCTGCGCGGCATCGCCGAGCGCATGCTGGTGGCCGCCGCGCAGGCCAGATCGCGGGCACGGCGGGTCTAGCGTCCCGTCAACCCGGCTTGCATACGGCGGAGCCTGCGCCGCCTTGTCGCTCATCAAGCTGCCTTGCCTCAGGAGGACAACGATGCCTAATATTCGGGCAAAGTGCGGCTGCGGCAGCCATCAGGGATGGATCGGTCGAACAAGGACGGCACCGGCAGCCCATCACTGCCGTGGCGCGAGGATGCGCCCCGCTCGTCCACCATCGATTGCAGCCCCTTCGTACGGCACGCCCCGAGCCACGAAAGGACAGGGCAAAATGCTTCCACATCGGCGTGGGCGCGGCTGTTTGACCGGATCGGCGGCGGATCTGAGCGGGCTGACGCCGGGACCGCGGATTGCCCTTTCGAGCGTTGCATACACATCTCCCCCAACGCGCAATCGTCCCGGGCTGCGCCGCCCCCGCGGCGGCCCTTGGCATATCCGTTGCAGACGTCAGACGGGTCGGATCGCGGCCGCGCGACGGAGCGAGCTGCGATCATGACCGATAAGGGACAGGGCGACGGAGGGCGGATGGCGGCGGGCGCGAGCTTGGAACTGGTGAAGGTGACGAAGATGTACGGTCACGTCACCGCCGTGGACGCAATCGACCTGCGGATTCCCGCCGGCTCCTATTGCTGCCTGCTCGGCCCGTCCGGCTGCGGCAAAACCTCCACCCTGCGCATGATCGCCGGCCATGAATCGGCGACATCGGGCGACATCATCGTCGGCGCCAGGAACGTCACCGAGCTGCCGCCCGCCGGGCGCGGCACGGCGATGATGTTCCAGTCCTACGCGCTGTTTCCGCATCTCTCTGTGATCGACAACGTCGCGTTCGCGCTGAAGATGAAAGGCGTCTCCAAGCCCGAGCGCCACGCCAAGGCACGCGAGCTGCTCGAGCTCGTCGACATGCAGGGCTATGCCGGCCGCCTGCCGGCGCAGCTCTCCGGCGGCCAGCAGCAGCGCGTGGCGCTGGCCCGCGCGCTGATCACCTCGCCGCAAATTCTCCTGCTCGACGAGCCGCTGTCGGCGCTCGACCCCTTCCTGCGCCTGCGCATGCGCGCCGAGCTGAAGCGGCTGCAACGCGAGCTCGGCCTCACCTTCGTCCACGTCACCCACGGCCAGGACGAGGCCATGGCGCTGTCCGACCTCGTGGTGCTGATGAATGGCGGCCGCATCGAGCAGCAGGGCAGCCCGCGCGAGATCTTCAATCACCCGCGCACCGAGTTCGCCGCCCGCTTCATCGGCGGCCACAACGTGATTCCGCTGAACGGCGAGACCTTCGCCGTGCGTGTCGACCGCATCCAGCTCAAGGCGCCGAATGCCGCGGTCGACGGTCCGGCCGTGTCGGGCACGATCAGCAAGATCGAATATCAGGGCACCTATGTGCTGGTCGCGGTCGCCACCGACGGTGGCCCCGAGATCTCGGCGCAGCTCAGCGACGATCAGTTCGATGCACAGACCCACGTGATCGGCGAGCGCGTCGTCGTGACCTGGAATCCGGCGCTCGCCGATGCCCTGACTTCCCGCCCCGCCGCAACAGCCACGCCGGCTGCCGAGCTGGTCGCCTGATTTCGTTTGCCTGCTTTTCCCAAGGAGATGATCATGACCGATCGATCGAAGACAACATCCATCAGCCGCCGTTCGCTGCTCAAGGGCGCGGCGGGCGTCGCCGGTCTCGCCGGCTCGGGCACGCTGCTCAGCGCGCCCTACGTCCACGCCGCCGATGCCAAGGTACTGCGCTATCTCGGCACCGCGGTGAACGAGGGCGACGAGATCTCCAAGAAGTGCCTCGCCGACACCGGCATCAAGATCGAATACATCACGGCGACCACCGACGACGTCACCAAGCGCGTCATCACCCAGCCGAACTCGTTCGACGTGCTCGACACCGAGTATTTCTCGCTCAAGAAGCTGGTGCCGTCGGGCAACATCTTTCCGCTCGATGCGCGCAAGATCAAGGAGTTCGACAACATCACGCCGGTGTTCACCAAGGGCGAGCTGCCCAACGGCAAGAAGATTGGCGGCCAGGGCACCGCGCCGTGGAAGGTGCTGTATCTCGACGGGCCGAACTCCAAGACCTTCTCGGCCACCCCGACCGAATGGGTCACGCTGATCCCGACCGTGTACAACGCCGACACGCTCGGCATCCGTCCCGACCTGATCAAGCGCCCGATCAACTCCTGGGCCGAGCTGCTCAACCCCGAATTCAAGGGCAAGGCCTCGATCCTCAACATTCCCTCAATCGGCATCATGGACGCCGCCCTCGTCGTCGAGGCGACCGGGCAGTACAAATATGCCGACAAGGGCAACATGACCAAGGCCGAGATCGACCTGACCATGAAGGTGCTGACCGAGGCCAAGAAGGCCGGCCAGTTCCGCGCGTTCTGGAAGGACTTCAACGAGTCCGTCAACCTGATGGCCTCGGGTGAGACCGTGATCCAGTCGATGTGGTCGCCCGCCGTCACCAAGGTGCGCTCGATGGGCATCGCCTGCACCTTCCAGCCGCTGAAGGAAGGCTATCGCTCCTGGGCGTCGGGCTTCTGCGTCTCGAAGGCGGTGGCCGGCGGCCCGAAGCTCGACTGGGCCTATGAGTTCGTCAACTGGTACCTGTCCGGCTGGGCCGGCGCCTATCTCAACCGCCAGGGCTACTACTCGGCCGTGCTCTCCACCGCCAAGGCCAACATGACCGAGGACGAGTGGGGCTACTGGATGGAAGGCAAGCCTGCGAAGGCCGACATCAAGGCGCCGGATGGCACGCTGATGGAGAAGGCCGGCGCCGTGCGCGACGGCGGCTCCTACGACGACCGCATGGGCGCCGTCGTCTGCTGGAACGCCGTCATGGACGAGAACGACTACATGGTCCGCAAGTGGAACGAGTTCATCGCCGCCTGATGTGACGTCGAATACTGCCGCGCCCATGATATCGCGGGCGCGGCAGGCTTTCTAAGCGCTCATTCGCGACCGGACGACAGGTATCCCCGTGGCCGTGACGATCGACAACTCGCCCGACACCGTAGCGCCCGCGGAGGGCGCCTTGCGCAAGATCGCCATGCGCTCGATCGCCTGGCTGCAGGCCGGCCCGATGATGCTGGTGTTTGCGCTGTTCTTCCTGCTGCCGCTCGTGCTCGTTGTCGTCGTCAGCGCCTGGGACTACAACGAATATGAGATGATCCCGGCGTTCAGCTTCCGCGGCTACACCGACACCTTCGAGGGCTGCGTCGCAAACCTGCCCGAGCTGTGCACGATCCTGAAGACATATCTGAAGACGCTGAAGCTGTGCCTGCTCACCTGGGGCCTGACCTTGATGATCGGCTTCTGGGTCGCCTATTTCCTTGCCTTCCACGTCCGCAGCAAGACCTGGCAGATCGTGCTGTCGCTGTTGTGCACGATCCCGTTCTGGACTTCCAACGTGATCCGGATGATCGCCTGGATTCCCCTGCTTGGCCGCAACGGCCTCGTCAACCAGGGGCTGATCGGCGCCGGCGTGGTCAACAAGCCGGTCGAATGGCTGCTGTTCTCGGAATTCTCGGTGGTGCTGGCGCTGGTCCACCTGTTCACCTTCTTCATGGTGGTGCCGATCTTCAATTCGATGATCCGCATCGACAAGCGCCTGATCGAGGCCGCCTATGACGCCGGGGCGTCGGGCTGGCAGACGCTGGTCAACATCATCATTCCCCTGGCGAAGCCCGGCATCGTGATCGGCTCGATCTTCGTCATCACCATCGTGATGGGCGACTTCGTCACCATCGGCGTGATGGGCGGCCAGCAGATCGCCTCCGCCGGCAAGATCATCGAGTCCCGGCTGTCGGCGCTGCAATTCCCGGCCGCCGCGGCCAATGCCGTGATCCTGCTCGGCATCACCATCATCATCATCTCCGCACTGACGCGGATCGTCGACGTGCGCAAGGAGCTCTGAGATGGGAGACAAGCGCCCCCGCTCCTTCTACATCCTCGCCGCGTTTTTTTCGGCCTACGTGCTGTTCCTGTACGGGCCGATGATCGCGATCTACATCCTGTCGTTCCAGGGACCGGACGGCGGCCTGACGTTTCCGATGAACGGCGTGTCGCTGACCTGGTTCGGCAAGGTGTTTTCCGGCGGCGGCATCGTCGACATAGGCGCCGCGTTCAAGCGCTCGCTGGCGCTCGGCCTCGTCGTAATGGTCATCACCGTCGTGCTGTCGGTCGCCGCCGGCATGGCGTTCCGCAAGCCGTTCCGCGGCGCATCGGTGCTGTTTTACACCGCGATCGCCAGCCTGATCATGCCGTCGATCATCACCTCGCTCGGCATCGCGCTGGAGTTTCGGCTGATCGACGACTTCGTCAACAAGCACGGCGCCGACTTTGGCCTGGGCTGGCTCGCCGATGGCTACACCACCGCCATGGGCCTGTTCACCTCGGGCTTAGGTGCGCATCTCACCTGGACCCTGCCGTTCGGCCTGCTGATCATGTTCGCGATCTTCAACCGCTTCGACGGCCGTCTGGAGGAAGCCGCCCGCGACCTCGGCGCCACGCCCTGGCAGACTTTCCGCCACGTCGTGCTGCCGATCATCCTGCCGAGCGTGGTCGGCATCGGCCTGTTCGGCTTCACCTTGTCCTGGGACGAGCTCGCACGTTCGAGCCAGGCGATCGGCTCGGTGAACACGCTGCCGCTGGAGTTGCAGGGCCTGACGACGACCGTCACCAAGCCCGACATCTACGCGCTGGGCACGCTGACGTCGGCGGTGTCGTTCGTGGTGATCTTCGCGGCATTGTCGGTGATTCTGGTGCTGCAGGCGCGGCAGCGCCGGCAGGGCTCGGATGCCGGCAAGGGGATGGTGTAGGAGTTCAGCGCCGAAAAGCAGTCACGATCGAACTCATCGTGGCAAAGCTTGACAACAAGCAGCGAGCGCGGTGCCTGTAAATGCGCCCTCGCCCCTTGTGGAAGAGGGCATATAGGACAGCGCAGCAAGCTCGGTTGGGTGAGGGGTTTTTCTCTATGAGCGACACTCGCGGAGAGATACCCCTCACCCAACCGCGTACGTGGATGGGCCGTACATGCCCTCTCCCACAAGGGGCGAGGGCGCTGTATCTCGCAGCGCCGTCGTCTCGCGACTTTGCTCGGTGCGTAGGGTGGGCAAAGGCGCCCCAAAGTCTCCGATGATTTACGACGCCATCTCCCGCGCCGTGCCCACCGTCTTTCCTCATCGGCACCGCTGGTGGGCACGCGCCGCCTGACGGCGTCGCTTTGCCCACCCTACGAGGTCATTGCCTCACAACCCCAGATACGCCTTCCGCACATCCTTGTTGCCGCTGATCTCCGCTGATGTCCCCTGCATCAGCACGCGACCCGTCTGCAGGATGTAGGCCCGATCTGCGATCTCCAGGCATTCCGCCATGCGCTGCTCGACGATGAGCACCGTCATGCCGGCGTCGCGGATGCGCTTGACGGCCTGGAAGATCTCGTCGACCAGCTTCGGCATGATGCCCTGCGACGGCTCGTCGAGCATCAGGAGCCGCGGCCGGGTCATCAGCGCGCGGCCGATCGCCAGCATCTGCTGCTCGCCGCCGGACAGGGTCTCGGCGCGCTGCTCGAGCCGCTCGGACAGTCGCGGGAACAGCGTGAAGACGAAGTCCAGCGGTTCCTCGCGGTTGGCTTCGCTGCGATAGAGGTAGCTGCCGAGCCTGAGATTGTCGCGCACCGAGAGCCGCGGGAACAGCCGGCGGTTCTCCGGCACATAGGCGATGCCGCGTGCCGTGATCAGATGCTGCGCCATGCCGTCGATGCGGTTGCCGTCGAAGGTCACGCTTCCCGCGCGCGGCCGCTCGGCGCCGGCGATGGATTTCAACAAGGTCGACTTGCCCGCGCCATTGGCGCCGGCGACGCAGACGATCTCGCCCTTCTCGACGTCGATCGAGACATTCGAGATCGCAACCAGGCCCTGATAGGCGGTGGTGACGTCACGCACCGACAGCATGGCGGTCTCCAAGATAGGCGGAAATGACTTTGGGATCGCGGACGACGTCCTTGGGCTTGCCTTCGATCAGCACCTTGCCGAGGTCGAGCACGATGGCGCGGTCGACCAGCGGCATCACGATCTCCATGACATGCTCGACCATCAGCACGGTGATGCCGGTGTCGCGCACGCGGCGCACGAGCTCGACGCCCTTCTGGGATTCGACCGGCGTCAGGCCGGTCAGCACCTCGTCCAGTAGCAGCAGCTTCGGCTCGGTCGCGAGCGCGCGCGCCACTTCGAGCCGCCGCTTCTCCGACGGCACGAGGTCGCTCGCGAGCACGTCGGCCCGCGCATCGAGCCCGCAGAAGGCCAGCACCTCATGTGCCTTCCGCCGCGCCTCGCGCATATTGGTGGTGCGAACGAGCGCGCCGACGATGACGTTCTCGATCACCGTCATGCTCTCGAAGCTTTTCACCACCTGGAAGGTGCGGCCGATGCCGCGCTGGCAGCGCTCTGCCGCGGGCAGCGCCGTGACGTCCTCGCCGTCGAAGATGATCTGGCCTTCGGTCGGCTTGAATGCACCGGCGATCAGGTTGAACAAGGTCGACTTGCCGGCGCCGTTCGGCCCGATCAGGCCGACGATCTCGCCGCGCCCGACCGAGATCGAGACTTCCGAATTGGCGGTCAGTCCCGAGAAGCGCTGGGTGATGTTGCGCGTTTCCAACAGCGCGGTCATGACGCCACCGCCTCTCTGACCGGCTGGGCACCCCGCTTCGGCTTGCGGGAGAACAGGCTGACGAGTCCTTGCGGCCGGGCGAGCGAGATCGCGATGATCAGGCCGCCATAGACGATCAGGTCGACGCCGCGGCCGGAGCCGCCGATATAGGAGCGCGTCAGCTCGGTCAGCGGGATCAGGATGACGGCGCCGAGCATCGGGCCCCAGAGGGTACCGATGCCGCCGAGCACGGCGGGCAGCGCCATCAGCAGCGAGAACTGGAAGCCCATCACGCTCTCGGGATCAATGTAGGTGACGTACATCGCATAGAAGCCGCCGCCGACGGCGACGAGAAACGCCGACACGGCCGCCGCGCCCATCTTGGAATTGAACACGACAACGCCCAAGCTCTCGGCCGCGACCGGATTGTCCTTCACGGCCCGCCACCAATAGCCCCACTTTGAGTCCTCCAGCCACCAGGTCACGAACCAGGCGACGCAGGCCAGAGCGAGCGCGAAGTAGAAGTAAGGCAGCTTGTCCTTGGCGAATTGAAGGGTCAGCCAGCTATCCTGCTTCGACAGCGGGATCGTGATGCCGAGCGCTGCTCCCGCCCATTCCCAGTTCTGGAACAGCACGAGCGCAATCTCCGCGATCACGATGGTGGCAATGACGAAATAGTGTCCGCCCAGTCGGAAGCAGGGATAGCCGAGCGCCATCGCGATGACCGCCGACAGCAGCCCGCCGGCGAACATGCCGAACCAGGGCAGCATCCCGAACTTGGTGTACAGAAGCGCGGTGACGTAGGCGCCGAGCCCGAAATACAGCGCGTGCCCAAGCGAGATCTGGCCGCAATACCCGGACAGGATGTTCCAGCTCTGCGACAGCGCTGCATACATCAGGGTCATGATCATCATGTTCTGGATGTACACATCGGTGACGTAGCGCGGCACCTGGGTCGCGAGCAGTGCCAGGCATGCCGCGACGATCAGGTCGCGCCGCCGGCGTTGAATGAATACCTTGTCCATCAGATGGATCCGAACAGGCCGCGCGGGCGAATGAAGACGACGAGGAGATAGACACCGTAGATGCCGACCGTCTTCAGCGACGGCGGCATGATCAAGGTGGTGGTGGCCTCGACGAGACCGACCACGATGCCGCCGGCGAACGCGCCGAACACGCTGCCGAAGCCGCCGAGTGCCACCGTGACATAGGCGATGGTCGCAAACGACGCGCCGACGTCGGGGAACACATAGAAGAAGATCGACATGACCGCACCGGCGAGTCCGACCAGCGCCGCACCAAGACCCCAACCGAGCGCGAACACCTTGTTCTTGTCGATGCCGACCAGCGCCACCGCGCCGGCATCCTCCCGGGTCGCCTCAAGCGCGCGGCCGAAATCGGTGCGGTGGATGAAGAAGTACAGGCCGGCAAAGGCCGCGATCGCAATGAGAGCACCGACCAGCTGCGGCTGCGGAAGGTAGATGCCGGCGATCGAGATCGTCTTGCCGCCCAGCCATGAGTGCGGAATGCTGCGATAGTCCGGGGTGAAGAAATACTGCGCGACGCCGCGCATCAGGACGGCGAGACCGAAGGTGGAGAAGATCTGCACCATGCCGGTGTTGGCCTTGGCCCGCACGGCAAATCTCACGATCAGCAGATAGACCACCGCGCCGAAGACGAACAATCCGGCCGCGACGATCGGCGCCGCCAGCAGCGGATCGAGCGCGAAATAGGCGAACAGGAAGAAGGTCGCATACATCGCGATCATCAGGAACTCGCCATGGGCGAAGTTCACGACGTCCATCAGGCCGAAGATGAGCGCCAAGCCCACGGCGATCAGGCCATAGAGCAGGCCCATCAACAGGCCGCTGGCGAGACTTTGGATGATTGTTTCTGCTGTCACAGATCTTGCCCCACTCTCGATGTGACTCGGGGTGTCGTCCTGGCGAACGCCAGGACCCATAACCACCACTGTTTGTGTGGGGCACGACGACAGCCGATCATCGTCCAACCACGGCCTCGGCGTATGGGTCCCAGGTCGGCGCCGCCACGCGCTGGCGCGCATCGCGGCTTGCCCGGGACGACATCCGAGTTGATTACTTCATCGGCCAGCTGGCTTCCGCCACCGCGGCCTGTGTCGGGAAGATCGTGACGAACTTGCCGCCGACATATTGCAGCAGCACCGGATCGGCGTCGTTGTTCTGGCCGTTCTCGTCGAACTTCACCCGCTTCCACGGCATGATGGTCGCCTCGCCCGGCATGTCGGTGGCGGCGAGCGCGTCGCGGATCTTCTCGCCGTCGGTCGACTTGGCGCGGTTGATGGCATCCGCCATCACGATCAGGCCCATGAACTGGCGCGACGAGTAGTCGTTGAAGTCCTTGCCCGACTTCGCCTTGAACATGTCGTTGATCTTGCCGACCATCGGCCGCTTGGCGGCGAGGTCGAGCGAGAACGAGCCGCGCGAGATCACGCCTTCGAGCTTGTCGCCGACCGCGTCATACAGCGCCTTCTCGGAGAAGCCGGCGTCCTGCGCGACGATCGCATTCGGCTTGTAGCCGAGCTCGGCCATGGTCTTGACCAGCAGGATGCCGTCGGTGGTGTAGCTCGACGGCATCAGCACGTCGGCGTTGGCGGCCTTCAGCTGCTGCACCTCGGCCGACAGCGACGGCGAGTTGGCGCGGTACTTGATGTCCGCGACGACCTTGTAGCCGCGCTCCTGGGCGAGCTTGAGCTGGGCGTTGCTCGAATCGGTGCCGAAGATGGTGTCCTCGTGGAACAGCGCGAGCGTGTCGATCTTGGTGCCCTTCTTCTTCATCATGTCGAAGAAATCGAACATCGCCTGCGAGAACATCTCGTCATGCGGCGCGGCGCGGAAATAATACTTCAGGCCGCGGCGATGCAGGCTCGGCGAGGAATTGTCGGCGGAGAGATACGGGATCTGGTAGCGCTCGCAGATCTGGCTCGCGGTCACCGCGACGGCGCTCTGATACGAGCCGATGACGGCGGCGACCTTCTCCTGGGTGATCAGGCGCTCGGCCTCGGCGCGGCCCTTCTGCGGGTCGGCCTGGTGGTCGGCGAACACCAGCTTGATCTTGGCGCCACCGAGGCCCGGCAGCCCTTCGGTGCGCGCGAGCGGCAGGTCGTAATCATACTTGCCGTTGATGATCTCGGCCGCCGTCTCGAACGCGCGCTGCGCGTCGACGCCGATCTGCGCGCTGGCGCCCGAGAACGGATAGATGACGCCGATCTTCACTTCCGAGGTCTGGGCGCGGGCGGCGATCGGGCCGAGCGCGGCGGCAGCGGTGGCTCCAAGCAGGACGTTTCGGCGCGTGATGGTCATGGCAAGATCCTCTGATGAAAGCGCATCGATGAAGCGGTTGAGATCGGTGGTAAAGGCTCAATAAGCAGCAAGACTGCCTGATTAAAGGCTGCCTGATTAGAGGACGGCGAGATCCTTGTTCCTGAGATCGGTGATCAGCATCAGCCCCGGCGCGTGGGTGATGGCGAAGGACAGCTTGGCCGCGGCGATGACCGCCTGCGGCGTCACCCCGCAGGCCCAGAAAACGGGAATTTCGTCTGAGCCGACCGGCACCGGATCGCCGTAGTCCGGCTTGTTGATATCGGCGATGCCGATCTGTTCGGGAAGACCGAGATGCACCGGCGCGCCGTGCACGGCCGGAAAGCGCGTCGTGATCTGCACGGCGCGGATCGCCTGCGCCGGCTTGAACGGACGCATCGACACCACCATCGGTCCCGCAAACGGCCCGGACGGCGTGCAGGCAATGTTGGTGCGATACATCGGCACGCGACAGCCCTGCTCGATATGGCGGATCGGCAGGTCGTCGGCCATCAGCGCTTCCTCGAAGGAGAACGAGCAGCCCAGCACGAAGGTGACGAGGTCGTCGCGCCAATGCGACATCAGGTCGGTCGGCTCCTCCACCATCTCGCCCTCGCGCCAGACGCGGTAGCGCGGCACGTCGGTGCGGATGTCGAGATCGGCGCCGAGTGCCGGAATATGAGGATTGCCCGGATCGGACATGCCGATGATCGGGCACGGCTTCGGATTGAGCTGGCAGAACCGGTGGAAGGCGCCGGCGTACTGCTCGGGCAGGATCGCCAGATTGCCCTGCACGAAGCCATTGGCGACGCCGGCGGTGCTCCAGCCCTTGCCGGTGCGATAGTCCAGGCGGGCCTGATGGCTCGGGAGAAGGTCTGTCTCGCCCGCTGATTGCTGCAATGCCGCAGAAACAGTCATTTGTGCCACTTGCCTAATATCTCGACAAACTCACTGAACATCAGCCATGCTATAAAGTCTAATCTTCGTTTTTAATCAGGATCGATAAAACAAATTGATCCGAGCGGGGCGCGATGTTGGATTTCCGTTCCATCGAGACCTTTCTCTGGGTGGTGAAGCTCGGCAGCTTCCGCGGCGCGGCGCAGCGCCTGAACACCACCCAGCCGGCCATCTCCCAGCGCATCGCCCAGCTCGAGCGCGAGCTCGGCGTCAAGCTGCTCAACCGCGATCATCGCGTGGCATCGCCGACGGCCAGCGGACGGCAGATGCTGGTCTATGCCGAGAAGCTGATCGGCCTGCGCGCGGAAATGCTGGCCGAGGTCGGCGACCGCTCGGCGATGCGCGGCGTGCTCCGGCTCGGCGTGGCCGAGACCATCGTGCACGACTGGCTGCCGCGGCTGATCAAGAGCGTCAACGAGAGCTATCCGAACCTGTCGCTGGAGATCGAGGTCGACGTCACGCCGAACCTGCACGCGCGCCTGCTCGCGCAGGAGATCGAGCTCGCCTTCGCACTGGGCGCGCCGTCCGAGTCCGGCATCCGCAGCCGCGTGCTGTGCGACTATCCGATCAGCTTCCTCGCCAGCCCTGCCCTCGGCTTCGGCACGGGCGTGGTCACAGCCGAGCAGATGGCACGCTTTCCGATCATCACCTTCCCGCGCAACACCCAGCCCTATGACAATGTGCGCTCGCTGTTCAACCGCCCGCATCTGCCGCCGATGCGGCTGCACGCCAGCGCCTCGCTGGCGACGGTGATCCACATGGCGGTCGAGGGTCTCGGCGTCGCCGTCATTCCCGCGGCGATCGTGGCCAATGAGATCGAGCGCGGACGACTGCAGGAGCTGAAGACGGACCTGCGGATTCCGCCGCTGACCTTCACCGCGAGCTGGCTGTCATCCCCCGAGATGGTCGCGATCGAGCGCGTGGCGGAGCTCGCAGCCCGGACCGCGCAGACGGCCAGCCATCCCTCGGCGTCGGTTGACGCGCTCGTCGCGGCGCGCGATGGACAGGACGCCGGAGTACAGGGAATTCAAGCATGAGCCGCGCCGTCACCAATCTGCAGATCGATTCCGCCCGCCTCTGGGACAGCATCCACGAGACCGCCAGGTTCGGCGCCACGCCGAAGGGCGGCGTGCGCCGGCTGACCCTGAGCCAGGAGGACAAGCAGGTCCGCGACTGGTTCCGCAAGGCCTGCGAGGACGCCGGGCTCGAGGTGCATGTCGACACGCTCGGCACGATGTTCGCCCTTCGCAAGGGGCGCGACATGTCGAAGGCCCCGATCGGGCTCGGCTCGCATCTCGACACCCAGCCGACCGGCGGCAAGTTCGACGGCATTCTGGGCACGCTTGGCGCGCTGGAAGTGATCCGCACGCTCAACGATGCCGGCATCGAGACCGACGCGCCGCTGTGCATCGTCAACTGGACCAATGAGGAAGGCTCGCGCTTCGCGCCGGCGATGATGGCCTCCGCCGCCTATGTCGGCGATTTCACCGTCGAGGACATCTTGTCGCGCAAGGATGCCGACGGCACGACCGTCGGCGAAGCGCTGGACGGCATCGGCTATCGCGGCGAGGCCAAGGTCGGCACGCAGAAATTCTCCGGCTTCGTCGAGCTGCATATCGAGCAGGGCCCGATCCTGGAGGCCGAGAACAAGACCATCGGCGTGGTCGATCACGGCCAGGGCGTGTTCTGGTACGACGGCAAGGTCACGGGCTTCGAGAGCCACGCCGGCTCGACCCCGATGCCGCTGCGCCGCGACGCACTGCTGGCGCTGTCGGAGTTCGCGCTGACCCTGGAGCAGATCGCGATCAGGCTCGGGCCGAACGCGGTCGCCACCATCGGCGAGGCCGTCATCGCCAATCCCTCGCGCAACGTCATCCCCGGCGAGATCGCCTTCACCATCGACTGCCGCAGCGCCAACGCGGACACCTTGGAGGCGCTCGATGCCAGCCTGCGCGCGGCCGCGGGCGAGATTGCGAAGAAGCGCAAGGTCGAGATCGCAATCGACCAGGTCTGGCGCAAGCCGCCGACCCATTTTGATCCGAAGCTGGTCGATGCCGTCGAGCGCGCCGCCGGCACGCTCGGCTATGCGCACCGCCGCATCACCTCCGGCGCCGGCCACGACGCCTGCAACCTCAACACCATCATGCCGGCCGCCATGGTGTTCGTCCCCTGCAAGGACGGCATCAGCCACAACGAGCTCGAGGACGCCACCCAATCCGACTGCGCCGCTGGCGCGAATGTGCTCCTGCACACGGTGCTGTCGCTGGCCGGCGTGGCGTCGTGACGGGCTGACGCTCGCGGGCTTGTCTAGGGCCTCATCCTTCGAGACGCCGCTGCGCGGCTCCTCAGGATGAGGGGAGAGTCTTCGATGTCGCTGCTTCCCCTCATGGTGAGGAGCGCCGAAGGCGCGTCTCGAACCATGAGGCCCGAGATGCTTCAAGTTGAACCACATTGAGTTGCCCTGCCCCATCTTGTCTCATCGGGGCTCGTCAGGAGGTATCCGTGCGCGGAGTTTTCATCGACGCCAACGACTCGCTTGCCGAGATCTTCGAGCGGCAGCGCCAGCCAGGCGATCCCGGGATGCGCGTGCATCTCGACCCCGACATCAAGCCGGAGGACTGGCCGGCGATCCTCGACGGCGCCGAGATCGGCGTGGTCGATCACACCGCGCTCCCGACCGACGTCGCGAGGCACTGCAAGGGGCTCAAGCACGTCGTCTTCCTGGGCACCGGCGCACGCAGCTACATGAACCCGGAGGAGCTCGCCGAGCTCGGCATCACCGTGCATCTGATCAAGGGCTACGGCGACACCGCGGTTGCCGAAGCCGCCATCGCGCTGATGTGGGCCTCTGCCCGCGGCATCGCACAGATGGACCGCGAGATGCGCGCCGGCAACTGGCTGCGTGACGACGGCATGCAGCTCACCGGCAAGACGCTCGGCCTGATCGGCTTCGGCGGCATCGCCGCGGAAGTCGCGCGCATCGCGTCGGGCAGCGGCATGAAGGTGATCGCCTGGAACCGCTCACCGAAGAGCCATCCCGGTGTGGAGTTCGTCGAACTCGAGACGCTGCTCCAGAACAGCCACGTCGTCTCGCTGCATCTCCTGCTCAACGACGAGACCCGCGGCTTCCTGTCGCGCGAGCGCATCGCGCAGATGCGCCCCGGCGTGATCTTCGTCAACACCGCCCGCGCGGCAATCGTCGACGAGACCGCGATGATCGACGCCCTCCGCTCCGGCCACATCCGCCACGCCGGCCTCGACGTCTTCAATACCGAGCCGCTGCCCGCCGGTCACGTGCTGACCACGATCCCCAACGTGACTCTGTCGGCGCACTCGGCGTTCCGCACGCCGGAAGCGAGCGAGAATCTGATCCACGCCGCGTGGGAGCACTGCCGCCGCGTGGCGAAGTCGTAGTTGTGAACGCATAGGGTAGGCAAAGCAGCAGCCGCCAGGCGGCAGCGTGCCCACCGTCGATCAGCGCGGCCGCGGCAAGACGGTGGGCACGGCGCCACCGCGACTTCGTATGGAGATGCAGGCCGCGCCTTTGCCCACCCTACGGCTCTCTCCGTCATTGCGCGCGAAGCGACGCAATCCAGAGTCCCGCGACGGCCCTGGATTGCTTCGTCGCTGCGCTCCTCGCAATGGCGGCTTGTTGCACGAGCTATCACTCCAACCACCGCTGTCGTCCCGGCGAAAGCCGGGACCCATACCGCGTGATCTATCAGTAGCGAACGGTGGCAGACGCCTTGCTCAATAACAACGGCCGGTGGTTATGGGCCCCGGCCTTCGCCGGGGCGACAATAATCAGCGGCGCCTAACTAATCCACCATCTCCGCAACGGCCTTGCCGCACGCCTCGGTATCAGCATTCCCGCCCAGATCCCGCGTGCGCAACGTCCGTTCCGCCAGCGTCCGCTCGATGGCGCCGACGATCGCCTGTGCGGCCTGCTTCTCGCCGAGATGCTCCAGCATCATCGCGCCCGACCAGATCATGCCGATCGGGTTGGCGATCCCCTGCCCCGCGATATCAGGCGCCGAGCCGTGCACCGGCTCGAACACCGACGGGAAGTTGCGCTCCGGATTGATGTTGCCCGACGGCGCGATGCCGATGGTGCCGGTGCAGGCAGGTCCCAGATCGGACAGGATGTCGCCGAACAGATTGGAGCCGACGACGACGTCGAACCAGTCCGGATGCAGCACGAAATTCGCGGTGAGGATGTCGATATGGTACTTGTCCCACTTCACGCCCGGATAATTCTTCGCCATCGCCTCGACGCGCTCGTCCCAATACGGCATCGTGATCGAGATCCCGTTCGACTTGGTCGCCGAGGTCAGATGCTTCTTCGGCCGTGACTGCGCCAGCTCGAAAGCGAATTTGAGGATGCGGTCGACGCCGGTGCGGGTCATCACCGTCTGCTGCGTGACGAACTCGCGGTCGGTGTCAGGAAACATGCGGCCGCCGACCGACGAATACTCGCCTTCCGTGTTCTCGCGCACCACCCAGAAATCGATGTCGCCCGGCTTGCGGTTCGCCAGCGGGCACGGCACGCCCGGCATCAAGCGCACGGGGCGCAGGTTGACGTACTGATCGAACTCGCGGCGGAACTTGATCAGCGAGCCCCACAGCGAGACGTGGTCGGCGATCTTGGCCGGCCAGCCGACGGCACCGAAATAGATCGCGTCATGGCTGCCGATCTGCGTCTTCCAATCGTCCGGCATCATCTGGCCGTGCTTCTCGAAATAGTCGTAGCTCGAAAAGTCGAAATGATCGAACTGCACCGCGACGCCGTGCTTCTTGGCGGCCGCCTCGATCACGCGAATGCCCTCGGGCATGACCTCCTTGCCGATGCCGTCGCCGGGAATGACTGCGATGCGATAGGGCTTCTTGCTCATCGAGCGGATCCTTGCGTGTTGCGCCGTGTCCCGGCTGAAATCGTCGATCGCCTGAATGGACCAAACGACCGGGAAGCGCAACGCTGCGGTGCAAGATTGACCGCATGGCTGACGCGCAAGACAATCGCACAAGACAATCCGGTCTCCTCCATTCAGCGAGAAGCCTTCATGGACCTTCACCTGCGCGGCAAGCGCGTTCTCATCACCGGCGCCTCCAAGGGCATCGGCGCCGCGGCGGCCGAGGCCTTTGCCGAGGAAGGCTGCCACGTCCGGCTCGCGGCGCGCAGCGCCGACCGGCTGTCGGCGCTGGCCGAGCAGCTCCGCTCGAAGCACCAGATCGATGCGGCCGCGCATGTCGTCGACCTGCGCAAATCCGAGGATGTCACGCGGCTCGCGCAGGAGGCCGCGGACATCGACATCCTCGTCAACAATGCCGGCGACATTCCGGGCGGCGCCATCGACAAGATCGACGAGGCGGCGTGGCGGCATGCCTGGGACCTCAAGGTGTTCGGCTTCATCAACCTGACGCGCCTTGTCTATGCTGACATGAAGGCGCGCGGCGCGGGCGTCATCATCAACGACATCGGCGCGGCCGGCGAGAAGTTCGACTTCAACTACATCTGCGGCAGCGCCGGCAACGCCGCGCTGATGGCCTTCACCCGCGCGCTCGGCTCCAAGAGCCTCGCCGACAATATCCGCGTGGTCGGCATCAATCCGGGCCCGGTCGGCACCGACCGCCACGTCACTTTGCTGAAGACCCGCGCCAAGCAGCAGTTCGGCGACGAGAGCCGCTACACGGAATTCCAGAAAGGCCTGCCGCTCGGGCGTCCCGCGCATCCACGAGAGATCGCCGACCTGATGGCGTTCCTGGCCTCCGACCGCGCCGGCTATACGTCGGGCGTGATCTATACCGTCGATGGCGGCATCAGTGCAGGGTGGGGTTGATCGCGGCGACCTTTCCACGTCCGGCGAAACATGGTCTACAACACAGCGCCGGGATGCTTCCAATCAGGAGAACCAAGCTTTGGCCGACCAAGGATTGATCCGCGAGACCGCCTGCGCCGTCGTCGACAAGTTGAAGGCCGGCGAGGTCACCCCGCTCGATTGCCTCGATGCATTGGAAGCGCGCATCACGGCCGTCGACGGCAAGGTGAATGCGCTGCCGACGCTGTGCTTCGATCGCGCGCGCGATCACGCCAAGGCGCTGATGCAGAAGAAGGCCTCTGAACGCGGCCTGCTCGCCGGCATGCCCGTGCCGATCAAGGATCTCACCGACGTCCAGGGCGTACTGACCACGCAGGGCTCGCCGATCTTCAAGGACCGGATTCCGGAACACTCCGATCTCCTGGTCGAGCATCTCGAAGCCAATGGCGGCGTGATCTACGCCAAGTCGAACACGCCGGAGTTCGGCGCCGGCGCCAACACCTTCAACGAGGTGTTCGGTGCGACGCGCAATCCCTGGGATACGTCGCGCTCGGCCGCCGGCTCGTCGGGCGGCGCAGCGGTTGCGCTTGCGACCGGCATGGCGTGGCTGGCGCACGGCTCGGACATGGGCGGCTCGCTGCGCAACCCCGCGAGCTTCTGCGGCATCGTCGGCCTGCGCCCGAGCTTCGGCCGCGTCGCGCATACGCCGGCCGTCGCCATCGACCGCAATCTCGGCGTCCAGGGCCCGATGGCCCGCAATGTCGAGGACCTCGCGCTGCTGCTCGACGCGATGAGCGGCGAGCACGCCGCCGACCCGATCTCGCTGCCCTCGCCCGCGACCTCCTTCCTCACCGCGGCCCGCTCCGGCAAGAAGCCGATCCGCGTCGCCTATTCGCCCGATCTCGGCATCACGCCAGTCGACCCCGAAGTGATCGCGGTCACCCGCAAGGCGGCGCAGCGTTTCTCCGAGCTCGGCGTCATCGTCGAGGAGGCGCATCCGGACTTCAGCGAGGCGCATGAATGCTTCCACGTGCTGCGCGCGCTCGACTTCGCGATGAGCAAGCAGGAGCTGCTGCGCACCAAGCGCGACCTGCTCAAGCCCGAAGTGATCTGGAACATCGAGGAAGGGCTGAAGCTCACCGTCGCGCAGATCACCCGCGCCGAAGCGCAGCGCGTGGCGATGACCGCGCGCGCCGTCAAGTTCTTCGAGACCTATGACCTGCTGCTGGCGCCGGCGACCATCGTGCCGCCCTTCCCGGTCGAGAACCGCTACGTCGCCGAATGCGCCGGACAGAAGTTCGACAACTACGTGCAGTGGCTCGGCATCGTCTACGCCATCACGCTCGCCTGCTGCCCGGCGCTTTCGCTGCCATGCGGCTTCACCGCGTCGGGCCTGCCGGTGGGGTTGCAGGTGATCGCGCGGCCGCGCAACGACGCCGGTTTGCTGGCGGGTGCCAAGCTGCTCGAGGACGTGCTGGGAGTCGCCAGCTCCACGCCGATCGATCCGCGCGCGCCGAGGTGAAATGCTCCCCCTCACCCTGAGGAGCCGCGCAGCGGCGTCTCGAAGGGTGAGGCCCGGGCGCTTGGCCTCATGGTTCGAGACGCCCGCCTTCGGCGGGCTCCTCACCATGAGGGTTGAGATTCTCGCTGGCCTGCACAGTTCGCTCTTCCCGGCATGACCTTCCCCCTCACCCTGAGGAGCTCGCCGAAGGCGAGCGTCTCGAAGGGCGAGGCCCCGAACCTTGGCCTGATGGTTCTCCCAGCGAGGCGGAGCAGCGCCCCTCACCATGAGGGCCGGCAGTTCTGCTTTGATTGGCGCAGAGTTCCATGCGCTGAACATGGGACCCATGTCCGTTATCGTCTGTTGGCAATCCCTGCGGCTGCCGTAGAAGGGCCGCAAATCACGCTTGCCGGAGACCGGATATGACAGACCAGGCGATCGAGCCTGCCACCGAGACCACGTCGCTCGCCGACGTCGAGCGCCGCATCAAGGCGATCCTGATCGGCTCGGCCGGCAACCTGGTCGAATGGTACGATTTCTATGCCTATACGGCGTTCGCATTGTATTTCGCGCCGGCCTTCTTTCCATCGAAGGACCCGGTGGTCGAGCAGCTCAACGCCGCTGTCGTGTTCGCCGCGACCTTCCTGATGCGCCCGCTCGGCGGCTGGCTGTTCGGCTATCTCGCCGATCACCACGGCCGGCGGCTGTCGCTGACGGTCTCGGTGCTCTGCATGTGCTTCGGCTCGCTGATCATTGCGGTGACGCCGACCTATGCCACCATCGGCATCGCCGCGCCGATCATCCTGGCGCTCGCCCGCGTCATCGAGGGCCTCAGCCTCGGCGGCGAATATGGTGCCAGCGCCACCTATCTGTCCGAGGTCGCCGACGCCAGGCATCGCGGCTTCTATTCGAGCTTCCAATACGTCACGCTGATCGGCGGCCAGCTCACCGCGATCATCGTGCTCCTGCTGTTGCAGAAGGTGTTCCTGACCCCGGACGAATTGCGGGCCTGGGGCTGGCGCATTCCGTTCGCAATCGGTGCCGGCCTCGCGATCTTCGTGGCGGTGATGCGGCGGAACCTGCACGAGACCGAGGCCTTCGTCGAGGCCAAGAAGACCGTCGGCCCTTCCGGCTCGATCACCGCGCTGTTCAAATATCCGCGGGAGCTCCTGCTGGTGGTCGGCCTGACCGCGGGCGGCACCGCCGCATTCTACACCTTCACCACCTACATGCAGACCTTCGTGAAACTCTCGGTCGGCCTGACAGCGGACCAGACCACGATGGTGATCTTCGGCTCGCTGCTGTTCGCCTGCGTGCTGCAGCCCCTCTATGGGGCGATCTCCGATCGCATCGGCCGCAAGCCGCTGCTGATCTTCTTCGGCGTCGCCGGCACGCTGGCGACGATTCCGATTCTGACCGTGCTGAAGGGCACCAAGGAGCCGTTCACGGCCTTCCTGCTGATCTGCGGCGCCTGGATCTTCACGGCGGGCTACACCTCGATCAACGCGGTGGTGAAGGCCGAGCTGTTTCCGACCAATGTCCGTGCGCTCGGTGTCGGCCTGCCCTACGCGATCACCGTCTCGCTGTTCGGCGGCACCGCGCCGGCGATCGCGCTCTACTTCAAGAGCATTGGGCACGAGACCTGGTTCTATTATTATCTCACAAGCGTGATCTTCCTGTCGCTGCTCATCTATGCGACCATGCGTGACACCAAGCATGCGTCGGCGATGCATCGGCACGAATGAGCAGGACGAACTGACGAGGGGTGCCGATGGCTGACGAGTCCGGGCTGCCGCCCGAGAGCAAGCTGAGCCGAGCCAAGGAGCGCTGGGCGCGCGAAGGCAAGTTCCTGACCGGCCGCATCGTGCGGCCCGACGACCAGCGCCTGCCGCCGGGCCAGCACCTGACCCGCGACTGGCCGGTGCTCGATCTCGGCCTGACGCCGTCGGTCACATCGGAGCGCTGGCGGCTCGACGTCTACGGCGCGGTGGAAAATCCCCTGTTCTGGGACTGGACTGCCTTCCGCGCCCAGGAGCAGCGCCAGTTCACATCCGACATTCACTGCGTGACGACCTGGTCGCGTTACGACAATCAATGGGAAGGGCTTGCGACGCGCGACCTGCTTGCCGCCTGCCGGCCGCGCGACGGCGCTGATTTCGTCGTGCTGCATTCCTACGACGGCTACACGACCAATCTGACGCTGGAGGATTTCGCCGCCGAGGATGCGCTGCTCGCGCACAGCTGGTCCGGCGCGCCGCTCACCAGGGAGCACGGCGGCCCGGTGCGGGTCGTGGTGCCGCATCTGTATTTCTGGAAGAGCGCAAAGTGGCTGAAGGCGATCGAGTTTCTCGACTCCGACAAACCCGGCTATTGGGAGGTGCGCGGCTATCACAACCGCGGTGATCCCTGGGCCGAGCAGCGCTATTCGGAGTGATCGGGCTCCGCTCAAGCCAGGCCAACGGAGCCGTAGGGTGGGCAAAGACGCGAAGCGTCGTGCCCACCGTCGCCCCGCAAAAAAGAAAAGAATGGTGGGCACGCTTCGCTTTGCCCACCCTACGGACTACATGTTATCGCTTCCGCACCGAAGCGCGGCCACCGCGATATCCTAACGTGCCAGAGACACAACATGGAGTTCACCTCAGAAACCGGCAAAATACCCAAGGGCTATGGGTACCTTCTCAAGCCGAGCGTCATCCTGGCCGCGCTGACCGCACGAGATCTCGGCGGCATTCGCATCCACCTCGTTCGCAGCCACGGCCGGCGTCTGTTCGATGCGCGATATCGGCCGCCGGACGGCGACATTCCATATGAGCGTCTCAACATCAAAGTGGGCACAGCGCACGAGCGCGACTTGCCCCCACTCCGCCGGCAGGCGAAGGACGAAGCTCTTCCCGAGCTGGTCCGATGGATTGCCGATCTCGTCGCGCAGGACCTGCCGACAGCGATCCGGAACGGTGAGCAGGTGATCGAGCTGCTGCCTCAGCGCGAGTGATCGTGGCGGGGCTGGTGAGATTGATCGCGGATCTAGGCTGGCAACAGCCCAACGTCGCAACGCGCGAGCTGGCTAGTTAGTTACTCCGTCATGGCCGGGACAAGCCCGGCCATGACGATGAGGAGACAGGTGAGCGCAAAACTCCGCTCGCGGATAGCCTTGGCACCCGGGCGGTATTGCCGCTATTGCCAAAGCTCGCATCCCAAAACATTCCCCTTGCCAATTTCTGAAAATCGTGATTTACTCCCACCGTCCCGCCTCGTTGCAGAGGGGCGTATCGCGATCGTCACGGACGTGGAGCGCGGGATGCGGTGGGCGCAACGGGTCGCAGCATGGTTGTCCATGCGGACGAACGATCCGGTGCGCACGGTGAAATCGTGTGGTCTCGGCGCCGCGGTGCTGGCGTCAAGTCGTGGTGCGGTTGACGCGCATCGCGATGACGGGGGCAAGACAGCCGTTCCCCGGAGAGAGCGCGTATAAGCCGTTCCAACCATTGCGCAGGGAAGGCCGGGATGTCCTCAGCCGAACCTGTGGTTCTGCCGCCTGCATTTTTTCCGCAGGCGGGCCATGGGGGCGGCAGGCTCCCGACCTTCCCTGCGCCCTCTCGCTTCAAGAGGGCGACGATCCGCAAAGCTCGGGCCTTGCAGGCCGCGAGAATGCCCCATCATATCTGCGTGTACGGCGATGTCTGTTATATCTCGATGTGAGACCATGCGATGTCATCGCCGCGCGCGGCCGTGAAGACGCAACGGATGGGGACCACATAATGCCGACCGAACGTTTCCAGTTTGAAGGCGCCAGCGGCGACAAGCTTTCTGCCGCGCTCGAGCTGCCCGGCGGCGCGCCGCGCGCTTACGCGCTGCTCGCGCATTGCTTCTCCTGCGGCAAGGACACCCACGCCGCGCGGCGCATCGCCATGGCGCTGACGGCGCATGGCATCGCCGTGCTGCGGTTCGACTTCACCGGCCTCGGCTCCAGCGAAGGCGACTTCGCCAACACGACGTTCTCCTCCAACGTCGCCGACCTCGTCCGCGCCGCCAATCATCTGCGTGAAACGCGGCAGGCGCCGGCCATCCTGATCGGCCACAGCCTCGGCGGCGCCGCCGTGCTGGCCGCGGCCGGCGACATCCCCGATGCGAAGGCGGTGGTGACGATCGCGGCGCCGTCGGATCCGGCCCATGTGACGGCGCTGTTCAAGGACCGACTCGAGGCGATCCGCCGCGACGGCTCGGCCGAGGTCTCGCTCGCGGGGCGCCCGTTCCGGATCAGCAGCTCCTTCCTCGACGACATCGCCGAGCAGCGCCTGCTCGACAAGATCAAGCATCTGCACAAGGCGCTGCTGGTGATGCACTCGCCCCTCGACGACACCGTCGGTATCGACAACGCAACGAAGATCTTCGTCGCCGCCAGGCATCCCAAGAGCTTCATCTCGCTCGATCACGCCGATCATCTCATCAGCGGGAAGGAGGACGCCGCCTACATCGCCGAGGTGATCGCGAGCTGGGCCGGCCGCTACGTCGCGCCGGAGGCCGCCGAGCCGGCGCCCGCGGATGGCCCGCGCGACGTGGTCGTGCGCGAGACCAGGTCGAGCAAGCTGCAGCAGGCCATCGCGCTCGGCCCGCATCATCTCACCGCCGACGAGCCGCTCTCCGTCGGCGGCCAGGACACGGGCCCGGGCCCCTACGACCTGCTGCTCGCGGCGCTCGGCGCCTGCACCTCGATGACGATGCGGCTCTATGCCGACCGCAAATCCCTGCCGCTCGACCGCATCACGGTCACCCTGCGCCACAGCAAGATCCATGCGGAAGATTGCGCGGAATGCGAGACCAAGGTCGGGCTGATCGATCAGCTCGACCGCGAGATCCACCTCGACGGCGCGCTCGATGAGGAGCAGCGCAGGAAGCTGATGGAGATCGCCGACAAATGCCCGGTGCACCGGACGCTGACGTCGGAGATCCGCATCGTCACGCGCGCGGCGGAGTGATCAACGCGCCGCCTGCGGCTCGATCTTCAGCGGCCTGACGCGCAACGCTCCGCGCAGGCCGGCCGCCGTGCCGATGAAGATGCCGGCGATGGCGACGAACGAGGGCAGCGCCAGGGTCGACAGTCCCGTGAGCCCCTGCCCGACCGAGCAGCCCAGCGCCATCACGCCGCCGATGCCCATCAGCGCGGCGCCGCCCGCCGAGCGCAGCATATGCTGCGGCGAATGAAAGCCCTCGAGCTTGAAGCGGCGCGTCGCCACGGCGGTAACGAGGCTGCCGGCGAGCACCCCGGCCACGGTGGCGATGCCGAAATTCGCGGTCGAGCCGGTCGACAGCATGATGTATTGCAGGGCATCGGCGATCGGCGCGACGAAGGTCAGGGACGCCACCGGCACGGGGTTGAAATCGTCCGCGCCGAGATAGCCGGTCGCGAACCAGCCGCCTGCGATCAGCAGGCCGACGATGAGGCCCGCGAGCATCTGGCCGGGCGCGCGCCGGAAGGGCGCATGCGCAAAGGCGAAGACGATCAGCGCGCCGCCGAGCGCGAGCGCCGGCAGCAGCCGCGCCGCGGCACCATGCAGGCCACCGACCGAGAGCACGGCCGGCAGCGACGTCGCGGTCGCCGTGGTCTGCGAGCCCTGCATCAGCGCGATGCGCAGCGGCGCGATCAGGCCCTTCAAGGTCATCTCGGCGGCGATCGCCAGCACCGTCACGACAACGAAGGAGCGCAGATTGCCGCGGCCGAGCAGCACCAGCGCGCGCGAGCCGCAGCCATTGGCGAGCACCATGCCGTAGCCGAACAGGACACCGCCGGCGAACATCAGCGGCACCGAGAAGGTCGGCTGCAGATAGATCGACTTGCCGAGATCGACGGCGCCGTTGGCCGCGAGCAGCTGTGTGGCGATGATGGCGATGCCCATCGCCAGGGCGTAACTTCGCACCAGGCGGCTGTCGCCGTCGGCCCACCAGCCGCGCAGGCTGCTCATCATGCAGAAGCCGCTGAGCAGCCCCACCACGCCATAGACCAGGCCGATACCGAGACCGGTTACGACGGCGACATCAGCAGCTTCCGGCACGCGCAGGAGTCCTTCTGGTTGCGGAAAAGAGGCGGCGGCACGCGGGCTGCGCAAGCACCGCTTTCGCTTGACGCGCGCGGATTATTCGCCACGATATCGAGCTTAACTAGTTCAGAATGCTTGTTCCAACAAGCATCAACGGGAGAGAATGCCGTGGTGTCACCAGCGCATCCTCATGCGCCGATCTTGGCCTGTTCGCCGCCGGGGGCTCGCCGGTGAGTGGCGCGGCCCCGCTCTCCCCCGACGCGCTCGCCCGCGCTTGCGCCGATGCCATGTGGCAGGACGATCGCGCCAGCCAGGGCCTGGGCATGCAGATCATCGAAATCGGCCCAGGCTGCGCGACGCTGCGCATGACCATCCAGCCGCACATGGTCAACGGCCACGGCATCGCCCATGGCGGCTTCATCTTCACGCTGGCCGATTCCGCGTTCGCGTTCGCCTGCAACTCCCACAATGACCGCACCGTGGCGGCCCAGGGCAGTATCAGCTTCATCCGGCCGGGCAAGCTCGGCGATGTGCTGACCGCCCGCGCCAGCGAGGTGTCGCGCAGCGGGCGCTCCGGCATCTACGACGTCCGCGTCAGCGCCGAAGACACCGTGATCGCGGAGTTTCGCGGCCATTCCCGCAGCATCGGCGGCACGCTGGTGCCGACCCCCACGGCTCTGCCGGAGGACTGACACGATGACATCGAGCAAACCTCAACCGGCCGGCAGCTACGTACCCGAGATGGACGGCACCGAGCGCGCCTCGCGCGACCAAATCATGGCGCTGCAGACCAAGCGCCTCGCCTGTTCGCTGACGCACGCCTATGACAACGTCGCCCATTACCGTCGCGCCTTCGACAAGGCTGGCGTGCATCCCTCCGACTTCCGCGAGCTTGCCGACCTGGCCAAGTTTCCGTTCACGGTCAAGACGGACCTGCGCGACAATTACCCGTTCAACATGTTCGCAGTGCCGCGCGAGCAACTGGTGCGGGTGCATGCCTCGTCGGGCACGACGGGCAAGCCGATCGTGGTCGGCTATACCCGCAACGATATCGCGACCTGGTCCACCGTCATGGCGCGCTCGATCCGCGCTGCCGGCGGCCGCAGCGGCATGATCATCCACAATGCCTATGGTTACGGCCTGTTCACCGGCGGTCTCGGCGTCCATTACGGCGCCGAGCAGCTCGGCTGCACGGTGGTGCCGATCTCCGGCGGCATGACCGAGCGGCAGGTGCAGTTGATCAATGATTTCAGGCCCGACATCATCACGGTGACGCCGAGCTACATGCTGGCCATCCTCGACGAGTTCAAGCGCCAGGGGCTCGACCCGCGGCAGAGCTCGCTCAAGATCGGCATCTTCGGCGCCGAGCCATGGACCAATGCGATGCGCGCCGAGATCGAGGATGCGTTCGCGATGGACGCCACCGACATCTACGGCCTGTCCGAGGTGATCGGTCCGGGTGTGGCGCAGGAATGCCTGGAGACCAAGGACGGGCTGCACATCTGGGAGGATCATTTCTATCCGGAGATCGTCGATCCCGACACCGGCAAGGTGCTGCCCGACGGCGAGATCGGCGAGCTGGTGTTCACCTCGTTGACCAAGGAGGCCTTTCCCGTCATCCGCTATCGCACCCGCGATCTGACGCGGCTGCTGCCGGGCACCGCGCGGCCGGGCATGCGCCGCATGGAGAAGGTCACGGGCCGTTCCGACGACATGATCATCCTGCGCGGCGTGAATCTGTTCCCGTCACAGATCGAGGAGATCCTGCTGTCGACCGAATGGTGCGGCGGCCATTTCATGCTGGAGCTGACCCGCGAAGGCCGCATGGACGAGCTGACGATCTACGCGGAGTCGCGCCCGGAGCACTGGGACGAGACCGGCCTCGGCGCGCACGCCGAGCGGATCTCGATCCACATCAAGAACACCATCGGCCTGACCGCCAAGGTGAAGGTGGTGGCACCAGACACGCTGGAGCGCTCGGCCGGCAAGGCGAAACGGATCAAGGACAAGCGGCCGGTGGGGTAGTTGGGGAGTGCGCCGCGCTGTCACCCCTCATGGTGAGGAGCGCCGAAGGCGCATCTCGAACGACGAGTCCCGCTCCATACATCGCCATCTCACATATGATCGTAATCCACCACCACCCGCTCCGTCACCGGCTTGGCCTGGCACGTCAGCACGAATCCGGCCTTGAGCTCCCACGGCTCCAGCGAGTAGTTCAGCTCCATCTCGGCCTTGCCTTCGACCAGCTTGGCGCGGCAGGTGGAGCACATGCCGCCCTTGCAGGCGAATGGCAGGTCGACGCCGGCGCGGAGTGCGGCGTCGAGGATGGCCTCGCCGTCGGCGACCGGGACCTCGCGGCGCTTGCCGTCGATGATCAGGGCGGCGACCGCCTTGGGCGGCGCCGTATCGGGCACGACAGCTCTCGGCCGCGGCTTGCCGCCCGCACCGGAGACGAAGCGCTCGACGTGGATGCGCTCGTCGGCAATGCCGAGGATGTGGCAGGCAGCCTCGATGTCCTCGCTCATCCCGGTCGGACCGCAGATGAAAACGTGGTCGACCGTCTCCGCCGGCACCAGCGAGCGCAAGAGCATACGCACCTTTTCGCTGTCAAGACGACCGTGCAGGATCGGAAGATCCTGCTCCTCGCCGGAGATGACGTGGAACACCGAGAAGCGGTCGAGGAAGCGATCCTTCAGCTCCTCCAGTTGCTCGCGGAACAGCATGCCGGCGGTCGTGCGGTTGCCGTAGAACAGGAAGAAGCGGCTGTCCGGCTCGCGCGCCAGCACGGCCTTCACGATCGACAGGATCGGCGTGATGCCCGAGCCAGCGGCAAATCCGACATGGGTGCGCGCCGCCGCAGGATCCAGCGCCACGCCAAAACGTCCGGTCGGCGTCATCACGTCGATCTCGTCGCCGCGCTTCAATTCGTCGGTGACGAAGCTCGAGAACGCGCCGCCATCGACGCGCTTCACGGCGATGCGGATCTCGTTGTCATCGGGGCCGGAGCAGATCGAATAAGAGCGCCGGACTTCCTCGCCGCCGAGCGTCGTCTTCAGCGTGAGATACTGTCCGGGCGCGAAGCGATAGTCGTCCGCGAGTTCGTTTGGAATGGCAAACGTCAGCGACACCGCATCCGGTGCCTCCCGGCGCAGGTCACGGATGGCGAGACGGTGAAAGCGCGGCGTTGTCGACATCGAACCCATCCTCACGTCATTGCGAGGAGCGAAGCGACGAAGCAATCCAGGGCTCCGGGCGTGGCCCTGGATCGCGTCGCTGCGCTCGCGATGACGGCTTTAGCATCAGTGACACTTGAAGTAATCGAACGGCTCGCGGCACGATCTGCAGCGCCACAACGCCTTGCACGAGGTCGAGCCGAACTCGGCGAGTTGCTCGGTGTCATCAGACCCGCATTGCGGACACGCCACCTCGGCCACACCAAACAGCGCGCGCCGGCCACTCGACGGCGGCGGCGGCGCGATGCCGTACTCCCGCAGCTTGCGTCGCCCTTCCTCGCTCATCCAGTCCGTGGTCCAGGCCGGCGACAGCACAATGCGCACGCTGGCCTCGCGGAAGCCGGCGCGCTCCAGCGCCAGCTCGATCTCCAGCGCGATCATGTTCATCGCCGGGCAGCCGGAATAGGTCGGCGTGATCGCGACCTCCACCCGTTCCCCGACCACCTCGACCTCGCGCAGCACGCCGAGATCGTCGATCGTCAGCACCGGGATTTCCGGATCGGCCACCGACCCCGCCGCCTCCCAGGCGCGCTGGCGGAGTTCGGCAGGACTGGTGTCGGCGACTACCACGTCGCACCGGGGAAGCTGCGCTGCATGTATTGCAGCTCGCTCAGGAGATGGCCGAGATGCTCGCTGTGGCGGCCGTCGCGGCCGCCCTGCTGCATCCAGTCGTTCTCAGGCAGCACGAGGGTCGCCTCGCGCGCGACATGCGAGACGATCGACAGCCATTCCGTCAGCAGCATCGTCGGGTCGATCGCGATGCCGGCATCGATCAGTCCGCGCTCGGAGTCGTCGACGCTGAACATCTCGCCGGTGTACGCCCAGAGATCGTCGATCGCGGCCTGCGCGCGGGCGTGGCTCTCGTCGGTGCCGTCCCCGAGCCGGATCACCCACTCGCTGGCATGGCGCAGATGATAGGCGGATTCCTTCTCCGACTTGGCCGCGATGGCGGCGAGCGTCGCATCGGTCGAGCCCATCATGCCGCGCCAATACAGATCGGCGAAAGCCGCGTAGAACAGCTGCCGCACCATCGTGTGCGCGAAATCGCCATTCGGACGCTCGACCAGCAGCAGGTTGCGGTACTGCCTGACGTCCCGGAGATAAGCGAGCTTATCCTCGTCATTGTCGCGGCCCTCGACCTTTGCCGCGTAGCCATAGAGCTCGCGCGCCTGGCCGATCAGGTCGAGCGCCATGTTGGACAGCGCCATGTCCTCTTCGAGCATGGGCGCGTGGCCGCACCATTCGGAGAGGCGATGACCGAGGATCAGCGCATCATCGGCGCGGCGCAAGGTGTAGAGCACCAGCGGCGTTTCGGAGACAGTGATCGAGGGGGCGGTCATGACGTTTCGCCTCTGAAGCCACGCATTTGACCTCCTCCAGGAGCCCGCCGCAGGCGGGCGTCTCGAGGATGGGCCAGGAGCCGTATCGGGCCTCATGGTTCGAGACGGCGCTGCGCGCCTCCTCACCATGAGGAGTTGCACCTACATATGTCCGACTTCCTCGGGCACTTCATAAAAGGTCGGATGCCGATAGATCTTCGTTTCCGCCGGCTCGAACATCATGCCCTTGTCGGCGGGATCGGACGCGGTGATGGCGCTCGACGGCACCACCCAGATCGACAGGCCCTCGCCGCGCCGGGTGTAGAGGTCGCGCGCGGCCTGCAGCGCCATGGTCGCGTCCGGCGCATGCAGCGAGCCGCAATGCTTGTGCGCGAGCCCGTTGCGGCTGCGGATGAAGACCTCCCACAACGGCGTGTTCGGTGTCGCCATCTCGCTCTCCCTTGTCTATTCGGCGGCCTGCGCCATCCGGCGCTGCGCACGCTTCTCGGCGTAGGCGGCCGCGGCTTCGCGCACCCACGCGCCGTCGGCATGCGCCTTGCGGCGCGCCGCCATACGGTCGCGGTTGCACGGGCCGTTGCCGGCCAGCACCTGCTTGAACTCGTTCCAGTCGATCGGACCGTGCTGCCAGTGGCCCTGCTCGTCCTGCGTCATCGCTGGATCGGGAATCGTCAGGCCGAGATATTGCGCCTGCGGCACGGTGGCATCGATGAACTTCTGGCGCAGCTCGTCATTCGAGAAGCGCTTGATCTTCCACTTCGTCGAGGCGTCGCTGTGCTGGCTGGCCTGATCCGGCGGGCCGAACATCATCAGCACCGGCCACCACCATCTGTTCAACGCATCCTGCGCCATCGCCTTCTGCTCGGGCGTGCCGCGGCAGAGCGTGAGCATGATCTCGTAGCCCTGGCGCTGGTGGAACGATTCCTCCTTGCAGACGCGGATCATCGCGCGCGCATAGGGGCCGTAGGAGCAGCGGCACAGCGGGATCTGGTTCATGATCGCGGCGCCATCGACCAGCCAGCCGATCACGCCGATATCCGCCCAGGTCAAGGTCGGGTAGTTGAAGATCGAGGAGTACTTGGCCTTGCCGGCCAGCATCGCGTCGACCAGTTCCTCGCGCGAGGCGCCAAGCGTCTCGGCCGCGGCGTAGAGATACAGCCCATGGCCGCATTCGTCCTGGACCTTGGCGAGCAACGCCGCCTTGCGGCGCAGGCTCGGCGCGCGCGTGATCCAGTTGCCCTCGGGCAGCATGCCGACGATCTCGGAATGGGCGTGCTGGGAAATCTGCCGGACCAGCGTCTTGCGATAGGCCGACGGCATCCAGTCGTTCGGCTCGATGCGCTCCTCGGCATCGATGCGCGCCTGAAAGCGCGAGGCGCGTCCGGCGTCCTCGGCGAAGCTGCCCTCCTCGGGCGAATTGAGCGCCTGCGTGTACATGCGGCGGCGTCCTCCCAGGACTTGGTTGCCGCCAATATATAACGAGATTTTATCCGTGCAATCGAATTCTGTAATATATCAGCCCACCTCATGAGCATCGGCGAACCGCCGCAGCAGCGTCGCGCCGGCCGCAGGCAAAGGCCCCTCTTCATTGGTCGCGTGAGCGTCGAGCCATCGCTCGGAACCCGGCAGCAGCAGCCGGTAGATGTCGCCGCAGAGCACACGCGCTTGTCGTCCCGGCCAGTTCCCAGGCAGCAGCTCGGCCGGCAGCAAGGGATCGCGCAGCACGATGCGGCGGTAGTGATGGATCAGCAGGATGCGGGCGGTGAAGGCCTGGCCGTCGGACAGCGGCTCGCCGCGTTCGATGCTGGCCTTGAGCGGCGCAAAGGAGGCGCTGAACTTGCGATAGGCTTCCGCAGTCCGCTCCAGTGCCCAGCTCTCGGCGACCAGCCGCCGCGCCATATCCGAGCCTGCGGAGGCCTGCAGGCGGACCGCCCCCTCCACCGCGTCCGGCACGGCGATGCTCGAGGGCGCCACGAACACGCCCGGCAGCGGGCTGCCGAAGCCGGCGTCGCGCAGCGCGATCCGCGCCTGCTCGCGGTCATCAGCGCTGCCGATGAGCAGCAGTTCGAAGCTGCCGTTCCATTCCGCCGGCGGCGAATCGTAGATGTGGCGGGTGGCGCCGGCAAAGGTCTGCTCGCCGCGCCGGGTCAGGCGATAGAAGCTGTTGCGGCCGCTCTTCGTCCGCTCGAACCAGCCTTCCGCCGTCAGCCGCGACATCGCGGTGCGCACCACGCTGCCGTCGATCGCGAGCCCTTCGAAGAAGGCCAGCAGACTGCCGAGCCAGACGCTGCCGCCGCGCGGCACGATGGCGTCGCCGAACACGGTGATGATCAGCGAGCCCGTGCGCGACGGCTCGCTCTTGAGCTCATGGACGATGCGGGACAGCGGCTGCGGCATGGTGCAGGCTTTAGCCGGTTTCGCCCGATCGCAAAAGAAAAGGCCCGCATGGAGCGGGCCTTGCAGATGGATCGACTGACGCGCGAGGCGATCAGGCGGTCTTGTTGTAGGCCTTGGCCATGTTCTCCTGCGCGAGCTTGGCACCCTCGGTGACGAGCTTGCCGACATACTCGCTGGTCGACTTGGCGCGGGCGACGAGCGCCTCGCCTCGGGCACGGGCCAGCTCACCCTGGATCTGAACGGCTTCGCTGATCGACTTCGCGGACGCCAGCTTGTCCAGGCCGTCGAAGAACGCTTCGGTGTCCTGATACAGCGCCTGCTGGATGTTGCGGCTGATCTTGCCGGCCTCGGTCACGCCGTCGAACACGGCGGTTTCGATCGCCGACGTCACCTTCTCGGAGCCAGCGAGGGCCTCCGCAGCGCGCTCCTTGGCGGTCGAGGCGGTCTTCTTGACGAACTCCCGCGCGGACTCCGGCACTTCCATCGTCTGCAGGTTCTTGAACGCGTCGGTCACCGGCGCAAAGGCATCCTTGACGGTGTCGAACACGGTATTGGTCTCGGTGGTCATGGCTGTCTCCATCCTCAATGCTTCTGAGCTATGGCTCGCTCCGTCCCTTATGAAACCGGAGTGACTCAGCTATACCAGCACACATAGTGCATCGCAACAAAAATGTTGCAATGCACCATCCAGGGAGGATGGGGGAAAGGCCGTCCCCGCTCAAGTGCCCGACGGCGCATCATTGCCTTGGCGCGAGCCTCGATCAGGGCCGCCCCCATGCTTCTTGTTGCGAGACTTTCCGGGCCGGACCGGCTCGGCCGTTCCCGGCGCGGTCTCGACCGCCGCGGGTTCTGGTTCCGCCGGCAGCGACGGTTTCATCACCCTGTCGAGCACCTCCCGGATCTCGCGCAGCTGCGCCTCGATGGACGCCATCGGGGCAGGACCGGACGGCTGCGCCGCCTTCAGAATCTGGTCGAGCAGCGCCTTGATCTCGCTCAACTGGGGCGTGACATCGATGGCAGGCTTCGTTCCGGGGAGCGGCGCTTTGGATGTGGCAACAAGCTCGTTGAGCAAGGCCTTGATCTCGTTCAGCTCAGGCGTGACGTCGACCGGAGCCGGCGCAACCGGCTGCGCCTTGGATGCGGTGAGAAGCGCGTCGAGCAAGCTCTTGATCTCATTCAACTGGGGAGCGAGATCCACCGGCGGTTTCGATGCCGGCAGCGGCATCTTCGCGGCGCCCAGCAGCTCCTTCAACAGCGCCCGCGTCTCCGCCAGTTCGCCTTCGATCGACGCCAGCCGCTCGTTGAGCGCAGTCAGTTGACCGCGGCTCGGCACGTTCATGCCGGCGAAGTAGTTTTCCATCAGATCGGCCATGGGCTTCTGTCCGTTTCCAGAACCAGTTGCAGGATCGTCGGAGGATGAGCGGGCCGCGCCCAGCGGGCGCAATCGCGTGAAGGCCGTGAAGCTCTTCTGCATCTCACCGACCATCTGCTGCCAGAATGCGATCGGATCGCCGGACTTGTTCACCATCGGCACGCTCCTTCAGGCCACGCGGAGACTCAACACAACCTATCATAGCACGTCATCGCTGCGATGCGGGAGGATCATGGGGCCGCTTCTCTCTGTCGGCGGAACCATGCCATAGATGGCCTGTTGGCCTTGAACGAGGGATCATCGTGACTGCAAATGCTCATCAGCCGCCGCAGACCGTGCGCGCCAACGGTATCGACATCTGCTACGAGATCTTCGGCGACCCGGCGGCCCCTCCTCTCGTGCTGATCATGGGCCTCGGCGGGCAGATGATCATCTGGTACGATGAGTTCTGCGAACAGCTCGCAAGCTGCGGCTTTCGCGTGATCCGCTTCGACAATCGCGACATCGGCCAGTCGAGCAAGCTGCATGGCGGACGCCGCCTGACGCCGTTCGAGCTGCTCAAGCTGCGCTTCTTCAACATTCCCGTCGCCGCGCCCTACAAGCTGCTCGACATGGCCAAGGACACGGTCGGCCTGATGGACGCACTCGACATCAAGTCGGCGCATCTGGTCGGCGCGTCGATGGGCGGCATGATCGCGCAGGAGATCGCGATCTCCTTTCCGCATCGCGTGCGCTCGCTGACATCGATCATGTCGACGACCGGCAATCCGCGCATCCCGCCGCCGACGCGCGAGGTCGCGATGCTGCTGATGGCGCCGCCGCCGAAGACCAAGGACGAGTACATCAAGCGCTTCCAGAGGACCTGGAAGGCGCTGCGCGTCGGCTCCTTCCCCGAGGACGAGGCAAGTGACGTGGCGCTCGCCGAACGCTGCTTCGCGCGCGGCATCAATCCCGCCGGCGTCGGACGTCAGTTGCGCGCGATCCTGGCCTCCGGCAGCCGCAAGCCGCGGCTGCATCTGGTGACCGCGCCGACACTCGTGATCCACGGCAAGGTCGACCCGCTGGTTCATCCCACCGCCGGCAAGGACACCGCGGAGTCGATTCCGAATGCCAAGCTCCTGATGATCGACGGCATGGGTCACGCCACCCCGCGGCCGATGTGGCCGCAGATCATCGACGCCATCGCCGAGCACGCGCACGGCGCGAATGCGCAGGCGGCGTAGAATGGCAGTCGGTGGTCACCGCCGCCGCCCGGAAACGAGCTGTCGTCCCGGCGAACGCCGGGACCCATAACCACCGGCTTTGGTGATGGCGACGGGCTGTGGCTCCAGCCCGCTTCAGCCATCCGGGCCTGTGGTTATGGGTCCCGGATCGGCGCCTGCCGACGCGTTGCGTCGACAGGCTTGTCCGGGACGACACATGTTGCTGGGGGTCGCTATTGCCTCACCCGACGCGAGTCTGTGTCTCAGCCGTTCTTCAAACGAACCGCCGGAAGCCCCTACCCAAACCTCCGCCGCCGCCATTCGATCAGCT
Source organism: Bradyrhizobium sp. SZCCHNR1015 (assembly GCF_032489875.1). Lineage (NCBI taxonomy): Bacteria > Pseudomonadati > Pseudomonadota > Alphaproteobacteria > Hyphomicrobiales > Nitrobacteraceae > Bradyrhizobium > Bradyrhizobium sp. SZCCHNR1015. The sequence goes on along the minus strand of NZ_JAUEYW010000026.1, from coordinate 21,688 downwards.
TGGCGCTCACCTCCTCCGGCTGCTCCTGCTGCGTCCAGTGGCCGCTGTCGCGGACGAGATATTTCTCCAGGTCCGGGACAAGCTTCTCCATGCCGTCCGTGGCCGAGGGCGGCAGCACGGCATCGTTCTCCGCCATGATCATCAGCGACGGCACGCGCACCGTATGGTCGAGCCCTTCGGCGCGCTGCCAGTTGCGCGTCATGTTGCGATACCAGTTGATGCCGCCGGTGAAGCCGGTGCGCGTGAAGGTGTCGACGAACACCTGCTTCTCGGCCTCCGACAGGATCGGCTGCCGCGTGTCCTTGGCGGCGTCATAGGCCGCGATCATCTGCGGGAACGCCAGATTGAGCGACGGCGACGCTGCGATCCCGCCGGCCGGCGGCTCCGTCGGCGGCGCATCGCTGCGCGGCAGCGGCTTGCGCATGAACGCATCGAAGGTCTCCCCGACGCGGCTGCCGAAGATGCGGTCCGGCTCGCGTGCGGGATCCTGGAACTGCACGATGTACATCATGTCGCCGAACCGCTTGCGCATGATGGCGATGGGATCGGCAGGCGCGCGCGGCAGATGCGGCGTGTTGATGCCGACCACGCCCGCGACTCGATCGGGGTATCGCAGCGGCATCTGCCAGACGACGAAGCCGCCCCAGTCGTGTCCGACGAAGATCGCCTTGTCGATGTTGAGATGATCGAGCAGGCCGACGAGGTCGGCGGTGAGATGCTCGAGGTCATAGGCCTCGACCGGCTCCGGCCGGTCGGTCGCGCCATAGCCGCGCTGGTCGGGTGCGATGACGCGGATGCCAGCCTCGGCCAGCGCCTTGATCTGGTGCCGCCAGGAGAAGGCCAGCTCCGGCCAGCCGTGACAGAGGATCATCGGCGGCCTGTCGCTGACGGGGCCCGCCTCGTAATAGCCCATGCGAATGCCATTGGTCGTCGCGAACTGCAGCGCCGGCATCCAAGACGGATCGGTCATGCCTCCTCCCCTGAAGCTGTTCAGCCGGCCTTTTTCGACCGGTCTTCGGCTCCGGCGTGGAGCCTGCTCCATGCCGTGACGTCACGCCGCTTCTCCTCGGAGTTCCGCGCGAGCGAAATCCGAGCAGCCGTTTGCCTCGTCAGGCCGACTTCTTGTCGCTCGAACGGCTGCCGCCGAGGCCTGTCATGGTCAGCATCAGGTCCTGAAACCGTTCGGCCAGGCGAGGATCGAACGTGAACCAGCTCTGCATGATGGCTTCGGGCGTGAGCTTGTCGATGTTGCTCGTCATCTGGTTCTGCAGCCGGTCCATGACCGCGGCCTGCATCGGACCGACATCGGGAAGTCCGAAAAACTGCCGCGCTTCGAGCGGTGTGCAATCGATCTCGATATTGACTTTCATGTCCGCTCCGCTGTTCGAACCATCCCGACGCCAGCCCCGGGCCGGGCCCCCTTCACAAGGAACGCCCATCCCGGACTCTCGGCAGGGATGTCCAGTATCACCGCGCCGGCCCCCCTCTAGCAAGCGGCGCGTTGCTGCAGGTGCGCAATTCCCGGGACATGGTCAATCCGGCGGGCCCTCAGCCCGATCCCGGACGCCGCCTGTCGCGTGCGCTGCACAGCGGCCGCGGGGGATAACCATATCGTTTAGGCTTAAACAAACTGCACTTGTGTGCCGCCGCTGAACTCTGGCAACATATTCGGATCGATCTGCCGCGGGTCGTACGGCGCACCGCCAGGCCAGAGCCAACGGGATCAGTTCATTCCGGCGCGGCATCAGACTTGCAAGCATATCGCCCGGCGTCTTGTTGCTTCTTGAAGTTCGTGCAAGAGGCGCTGCAGACAACACGAACTTCGAAGCAAAGCAGGCCGGACATAATCGCGCCTGCCGAAAAACCAAGCGTCAAACGCGGAGAATTTGGACATATGTCGGGACGCAAATCCCTGCTCATCGCGGCAGCGGTCGCATTCGGCCTCGCCGTCATGCCGGCCTCGGCCCAGACCCTGCGCTATGCCAACCAGGGCACCCTGAAATCGCTCGATCCCTACACCTTCAAGGAATCGACCACGATTGCGCACCATGCTCACGTCTATGAGGGGCTGACCGCGCGCGACAAGGATCTGAAGATCATCCCCGCGCTGGCCGAGAGCTGGGAAACGCCCGAGCCGACCCGCTGGCGCTTCCATCTGCGCAAGGGCGTCAAGTTCCACAATGGCGAACCCTTCACCGCCGACGACGTGATCTTCTCCGCCGATCGTGTCCGCGCCACCGGCTCCAACTTCCTCTCCAACGTTCCGCCGGACGCAAAATTCATCAAGGTCGACGACTACACCGTCGACGTGAAGCTCGATGCCCCCAATCCCATCCTGATCTCGCAATGGGATACGTGGTACATCATGAGCAAGAAGTGGTGCGAGGACAACAACTCGGTCGCGCCGACGCCGGTGTCGGCAACCACGCCGAGCTACGCCGCGCTGCATGAGAACGGCACCGGCCCCTTCATCATCGAGAGCCATCAGCCCGGTGTGAAGACCGTGTTCAAGGTCAATCCGAACTGGTGGGGCAAGCCCGAGCACAATCTGAAGGAGATCGTGTTCACCACCATCGCTTCCGACGCCACGCGCGTCGCGGCGCTGCTGTCCGGCGAGGTCGACATCATCGAGCCGGTCCCGGTGCAGGATATCGGCCGCGTCGACTCGAGCCCGAACGCTCACGTCCTGAAGGGACCGGAGCTGCGCACGATCTTCCTCGGCATGGACGAGACGCGCGACGAGCTGTTGTACTCCAACGTCAAGGGCAAGAACCCGTTCAAGGACATCCGCGTCCGCGAGGCCTTCTACAAGGCGATCGACGTCGAGCTGATCAAGACCCGCGTCATGCGCGGCCTGTCGACGCCGTCGGCGCTGATGATCGCGCCGGAGCTGTTCCCGCTGTCGAAGGAGTTCACCCGGCCGAAATACGATCCCGACGCGGCCAAGAAGCTCCTGACGGAAGCCGGCTATCCCGACGGCTTCGAGGTCGGCATGGACTGCCCGAACGACCGCTACGTCAACGACGCCGCGATCTGCCAGGCCGTGGTCGGCATGCTCGCCCGCATCGGCGTCAAGGTGAACCTGAACGCGCAGCCCAAGGCGCAGTACTTCGCCAAGGTGCTGAAGCCCGGCGGCTACAACACCTCGTTCTTCCTGCTCGGCTGGACGCCCTCCTCGATGGACGCGCACAACGTGATGCACGACATCATGGGCTGCCGTGACGATGCCAAGGACCCGACCCGGGGCGAGGCCAATCTCGGCAATTACTGCAACAAGGAGTTCGACGCCCTGACCGACAAGGTCCTGGTCGAGACCGATACCGCCAAGCGCAATCAACTGATCAAGCAGGCGTTCGAGATCGGCATCAAGGATTACGGCTACATCCCGCTGCATCAGCAGGCGGTGGCCTGGGGCGTCTCGAAGAAGGTGAAGATTCCGCTGCGCGCCGACAACGCCGTGCTGCTGTTCCTCGCCACCAAGACCGAGTAGTCCTCACGCGACGACGAGTCCCGGAAAGCAGAACTGCTTTTCGGGACTTTTCATTTCCCGCGGCAGGTGCTACGCGCCGCCGCATCTTGAGGGACCTGAAAGGATCAGATGCTCGCCTTCGCGCTTCGCCGAGCAATTCAGGCCATCGGCGTCATGATCGCCGTCGGAATCATCGCGTTCGCCATGTTCCGATTCGCCGGAGATCCGGTGAGCCAGATCGTGCCGATCGATGCGTCGGCCGCGGAACGGGCCAGCATCCGCCAGTCGCTCGGGCTCGACGATCCCTTCATCGTGCAGTTCGGACGCTATCTGTTCGACGCGGCGCAGTTCAAGTTCGGGGTCTCCTATCAGTTCCGGCAGCCGGTCTCCGATCTCCTCAAGGAGCGCATGCCCGCCACACTGGAACTGGCGGTCTGCGCGACGATCCTGGCGCTGGTCTTCGGCATCCTGATGGGCGTGTTCTCGGCGCTGCACCGCGACTCCCTGCTCGCCAAGCTGTTCCAGATGCTGTCGCTGATCGGCATCTCCCTGCCGACCTTCCTGATCGGCATCCTCCTGATCTACCTGTTCTCGGTCACGCTGGGCTGGCTGCCGTCGTTCGGCCGCGGCGACACCGTCAGGTTCGGCTGGTGGACATCGGGCCTGTTCACCGTCTCCGGCTGGAAGGCGCTGATCATGCCCTCGATCACGCTCGGCCTGTTCCAGATGACCCTGATCATGCGGCTGGTCCGCGCCGAGATGCTCGAGGTGCTGCGCACCGACTATATCCGCTTCGCCCGCGCCCGCGGGCTGACCACGCGCGCGATCCATTTCGGCCACGCGCTGCGCAATACGCTGGTGCCGGTCATCACCGTGGTCGGCCTGCAGTTCGGTTCGGTGATCGCGTTCTCGATCATCACCGAGCAGGTGTTCCAATGGCCGGGCATGGGCCTGTTGTTCGTGCAGGCGGTGCAGAATGTCGACATCCCGATCATGGCGGCCTACCTGATGATGGTGTCGCTGATCTTCGTCACCATCAATCTCGTGGTTGATATCCTCTACACCGTGGTCGATCCGCGCCTGCGCGCGACCATCAGCCGTCCGGCCTGATCATGAGCGATGCCGCCCTCCCCCACCCCACGCCGGTCGAGACGCCGCGCGCCGCCGACGGCTGGCTGAAGCGTGCGTTTGCGAGCGACCTGTTCTACTCGTTCCGCCGCTCCAAGCTGACGGTCGCCGCGGCCGTGATCACGCTGCTGTTCTTCCTGCTGGCGATCTTCGCGCCGCTGCTGTCGCCGCAGAACCCGTTCGACCCGGCCCAGTTGCAGCTCCTGAATTCGCGCATCTCGCCGCTGTGGACCGCCGACGGGCAGAGCCCGTTCCTGCTCGGCACCGACGAGCAGGGCCGTGACGTGCTCTCGGCCATCCTCTACGGCCTGCGCATCTCGCTCCTGGTCGGCATTCTCGGCGTCGCCTTTTCCGGTGCGCTCGGCATCGGCCTCGGCCTGATCGCGGGCTATTTCGGCGGCCGGGTCGACACCGTGATCATGCGCATCGCCGATGTCCAGCTCACCTTTCCGCCGATCCTGATTGCGCTCTTGGTCAACGGCATCGCCAAGTCCGTATCCGGCAACCGGCTGGACTGGCTCAGCATGCTGGTCGTGCTGGTCCTGGCGATCGGCCTCTCCTTCTGGGTGCAGTATGCGCGCACGGTGCGCAGCTCGGTGCTGGTCGAGAAGAACAAGGACTACGTCGCCGCCGCACAACTGATCGGCCTGCCCGCGCCCGTCATCATGCTGCGCCACGTGCTGCCCAACACCACCGGTCCCGTGCTGGTGATCGCCACCATCAACCTGGCGCTGGCGATCATCACCGAGGCGACCCTGTCGTTCCTCGGCTCCGGCATGCCGGAGACGATGCCGTCGCTCGGGACCCTGATCCGGATCGGCAACAACTATCTGTTCGCCGGCGAATGGTGGATCGTCGCTTTCCCAGGCATCGCGCTCGCCGGGCTGATCCTCGCGATCAACCTGCTCGGCGACTGGCTGCGCGACGCCCTCAACCCGAAACTGCGATGACCCGCGTGATTGCGTCCTTCCGAGGCTCGAGCTCATGACCGCCCCCGTTCTGTCCGTGCGCAATCTGCAGGTCGAGTTCGCCACGAGACGCGGCATCCTGCGCGCGATCGATGGCGTCTCCTACGACATCGCCAAGGGCGAGGTGCTCGGCGTCGTCGGCGAATCCGGCGCCGGCAAATCCGTCACCGGCCTTGCCGTGATCGGCCTGATCGATCCTCCGGGCCGCATCTCCGGTGGCGAGATTCAGCTCTCCGGCCTGCGCATCGACAACCTGCCACCGGAGGAGATGCGCAAGGTGCGCGGCAAGCGCATCGGCATGATCTTCCAGGATCCGCTGACCTCGCTCAATCCGCTGTATCGCGTCGGCGACCAGATCATCGAGACCATAAGGACCCATACCAACCTCACCGAGCAGCAGGCGCGCAAGCGCGCCATCGACCTGCTCGCCGAGGTCGGCATATCAGCGCCCGAGAAGCGCATCGACGGCTACCCGCACGAATTCTCCGGCGGCATGCGCCAGCGCGTCGTGATCGCGCTCGCTTTGTGCGCCGAGCCGGAACTGATCATCGCCGACGAGCCGACCACCGCGCTCGACGTCTCCGTGCAGGCGCAGATCATCTCGCTGATCAAGCGGCTCGGCCGCGACCACGGCACCGCGGTGATGCTCGTGACCCACGACATGGGCGTCATCGCCGAGACCTGCGACCGCGTCGCGGTGATGTATGCCGGCCGCGTCGCCGAGATCGGCCCGGTGCAGGAGGTGATCCAGAACCCGCTGCACCCCTATGCCAAGGGCCTGATGGGCGCCATCCCGACGCTCGCCGGCGAGGAGAAGCGGCTGGTGCAGATCCCAGGCTCGATGCCGCGGCTGTCGGCCATCCCGCCAGGCTGCTCGTTCAATCCGCGCTGCAGCGCAGCCTTCGACCGCTGCCGCGTCGACCGGCCGGAGCCGCTGCGCCAGGGCACGCAGGCGGTCGCCTGTCACCTCTATGATCGCGCGACGGAGACCGCGGCATGAGCGATTTCGTCGAGGTCAAGGATCTGCGCCGGGTGTTCGACGTCTCGAAGCCCTGGCTCAACCGCGTGATCGAGCGTCAGCCGCAGGAGTTCCTGAAGGCGGTCGACGGCGTCAGCTTCGGCATCAGGAAGGGCGAGACGTTTGCCCTCGTCGGCGAGTCCGGCTCAGGCAAGACCACGGTTGCACGCATGGTGGTGGGGCTGCTCGGGCCGACCTCGGGCGATGTGATCATCGACGGCATCTCGATGACCGATCCGCGCCAGGGCGCGGCGCGGCGCAAGCTGCGCCGGCGCATTCAGATGGTTTTCCAGGACCCCTATGCGAGCCTCAATCCGCGCTTCCGCGTCGATTCCATCATCGCCGAGCCGATCCGGGCCTTCAACGTCATCGAAGGCGAGCGCCAGATCAAGGAGCGCGTCGGCGAGCTCTTGACCCTGGTCGGCCTGCATCCGGACGACGGCCAGAAGTTTCCTCACGAATTCTCCGGCGGGCAGCGCCAGCGCATCGCGATCGCACGCGCACTCGCCTCCGAGGCCGAGTTCATCGTCTGCGACGAGCCGACCTCGGCGCTCGACGTCTCCGTGCAGGCGCAGATCCTCAATCTGATGCGCGATCTGCAGGACAAGTTCGGCCTGACCTATCTGTTCATCAGCCACAATCTCGCGGTCGTGCGTCACATGGCGAGCCGCATCGGCGTGATGTATCTCGGCCGCATCGTCGAGATCGCGGAGGGCCGCTCGCTCTTCAACGATCCGCGCATGCCCTACACCAAGATGCTGCTCGGCGCCGTCCCGGACCTGTCGATGTCCGGCCGCCAGCGCATCCCGGTCAAGGGCGAGATCCCGAACCCGATCAATCCGCCTTCGGGCTGCACCTTCAACCCGCGTTGTCCCCTTGCATTCGATCTCTGTCGGCAGCAGTCGCCTGAACTCATCGGCGGCGTGGCCTGCCATGCGGTGAACCAGCCGGCTGACAGGACCGTTGTGACGGCATCGGTTGCGTGAAGCGGAATCTGAATGAAGTCGTCATTGCGAGGAGCGAAGCGACGAAGCGATCCAGAGTCACATCGGAACCCTGGATTGCTTCGCGGAGCCTGTCATCCGGCCGCGCTTCGCGCGGACCGGGTGGCTCGCAATGACGGCGAGTACTTAGGATAGGCAAAGCCGGCGATGAGCTTCATCAACCCCGATCCCTTCACGACCCGCCCCGAGATCGACGGCACCTTCGGCGTCGTGACCTCCACGCACTGGCTCGCCACCGCGGTGGGCATGGCGATGCTGGAGCGCGGCGGCAACGCCTTCGACGCCGGCGTCGCGGCGGCCTTCACCCTGCAGGTGGTGGAGCCGCATCTGAACGGTCCCGGCGGCGACGTGCCGATCATCCTGCACGACGTCAAGCGCGGTCGCACCGAGGTCATCTGCGGCCAGGGCCCGGCGCCATCAGGCGCCACCATCGCGCACTACAGGAACGAAGGCCTGGACATGGTGCCCGGCACGGGCCTGCTCGCGGCCTGCGTGCCCGGCACGTTCGAGTCCTGGATGCTGCTGCTGCGCGACTACGGCACGATGCGGCTGCGCGACGTGCTGGAGCCTGCGATCGCCTATGCGCGCGACGGCTATCCGCTTGTCGAGCGCGTCTCGGCGACGATCCAGACCGTCGAGCAGCTTTTCAAGACGCATTGGCCGACCTCGGCCGCGCTCTATCTGCCCAGTGGCGAGGTGCCGAGGCCGGGCACGTTGTTCACCAATCCACGGCTCGCGGAAACCTACGCGCGCATCCTGAGTGAAGGCGAAAGCGCGGGTGCTGATCGCGACGCGCAGATCGAGCGCGCGCGCCAGGCCTGGTCGCAGGGTTTTGTTGCCGAGGCAATCGACCGCTTCTGCCGGTCGCAGGAGGTCATGGACGTCTCGGGCTCGCGCCACAAGGGCGTGCTGACCGCCGACGACATGGCGCGCTGGCAGCCGACCATCGAGGCGCCGCTGACCTATCAGTACGGCCGCTACACCGTGTGCAAGGCCGGCGTCTGGAGCCAGGGCCCGGTGCTGCTGCAGCAGCTCGCGCTGCTCAAGGGCTTTGCGCTCGACGGTCTCGATCCGACCGGGCCGGACTTCATCCATTGGCAGATCGAAGCCGCCAAGCTGGCGTTCGCCGATCGCGAGGCGTTCTATGGCGATCCCGCCTTCGCCGACATCCCGATCCAGACGCTGCTGTCCGATGCCTACAACGACGAGCGGCGCAAGCTGATCACCGACAAGGCCTCGCTCGAGCTGCGTCCCGGCACGCTCGACGGCTACGGCGCCAAGGTCAAGCTGCGCGAGGCGACAGGCCACCGCGAGGCCGTCGGCGCGATGGGCTCGGGCGAGCCGACCGTCGGCCGCTTCGGCGAGGTGCGCGGCGACACCGTGCATTTCGACATCATCGATTCCCAAGGCAACATGATCTCGGCCACGCCGTCCGGCGGCTGGCTGCAATCCTCGCCGGTCATCCCCGAGCTCGGCTTCTGCCTGGGCACGCGCGCGCAGATGTTCTGGCTGGAGGAGGATCATCCCGCGGCGCTGGTGCCGGGCAAGCGGCCGCGCACGACGCTGTCGCCGACCATGGCGCTGCGCGACGGCGAGCCTTATGTGGCCTGGGGCTCTCCCGGCGGCGACCAGCAGGACCAGTGGAACACGCAGTTCTTCCTGCGCCACGTCCATGTCGGCATGAACCTGCAGGAAGCGATCGACGCCCCGGCGTGGCACTCCGAGCACTTCCCGATCTCGTTCTGGCCGCGCACCGCACGCCCCGGCGTGCTCGTGGTCGAGAACCGCGTGCCCAAGGCGACCGTCGAGGAGCTGCGCCGCCGCGGCCATGTCGTCGAGGTCGGCCCCGACTGGTCGGAGGGCCGGCTCACGGCCGCATCACGTGTCGGCCGCCGCCGCCGCGCCGCCGCCAATCCGCGGGGTATGCAGGGTTACGCCGCCGGACGATAAGAGAGCAGCGCGACGATGACCTGGTCGATCATTGCCAAGGACGATCTCACCGGCTGGATCGGCATCGCCGTCGCCACCCGCTTCTTCGCCGTCGGCGCGCGCGTGCCCTTCATCGTCGCCGGCCACGGCGGCATCGCCACACAGGCGCTGGTCAATCCCTATTACGGCATCGACGGCGTCGCACTGCTGCGCGACGGCCGGCACCCGCGCGAGATCGTGCAACTGCTGACGTCGGCCGATCCCGGCCGCGAGAGCCGCCAGCTCCACATCCTCGATCACAACGGCCAGATCGCCGCCCACACCGGCCGCGACTGCATCGACTGGTGCGGCCATCTCGAAGGCCGGGGCTTTTCGATTGCCGGCAACATGCTGGCCGGCCCGCAGGTGCTCAACGAAACCGCGAACGCGTTTCTCACTCATGGCGCCCTGCCCTTCGCGCAGCGTCTGATCGCGGCCATGAAGGCCGGCGAGGCCGCCGGCGGTGACAAGCGCGGGAAGCAGTCCGCCGCCCTCCTCATCCACGGCAAGGAGGAATGGTCCGAGCTCGATCTGCGTGTCGACGATCACGCCGATCCGCTCACCGAGCTCGCACGCCTGGAAGGCGTCAGCCGCAGGCATTGGGCGGTGTTCCGGCAGTTCATGCCGACGCGCGACAATCCGGCGGGGATTACGGATCGCGCCACGATCGATGCCGACATCGCCGCGGCGCTCGCGAACCAGACATGACCGGGCCGGAAGGACGGCGCGTGACCGGGGTTGGTATGGATAGTGCAACAACGCAGGCTGCATTTTCGTAGGGGAAATCGGATGATGAGGAACTGGTGCTTGGCCGCCGTCGCGGCCGTTGTCGTGGCCTCCTGGGGGCCGGCCGCGCAGGCGCAGACCACCTTGCGCATCGGGCTTGCCGAGGATCCCGACGTTCTCGATCCGACGATGGCCCGCACCTATGTCGGCCGCATCGTGTTCGCCGCGACCTGCGACAAGCTGTTCGATATCGACGAGAAGCTCAACATCGTGCCGCAGCTCGCGCTGTCGCAGCAGACATCCGCCGACGGCAAGGAGGTCACCATCAAGCTGCGGCCCGGCGTGAAGTTTCACGACGGCGAGCCGTTCGACGCCGAGGCCGCCAAATTCTCGCTCGACCGCCACCTGACCTTTCCCGGCTCGTTCCGCAAGCCTGAGCTGGCCTCGCTCGATCATGTCGACGTCGTCGATCCCCTGACGATCAAGCTGGTGTTGAAAGCGCCGTTCTCGCCGCTGATCGCCCAGCTCACCGATCGCGCCGGCATGATGGTGTCGCCGAAGGCGGCCAAGGAGGCCGGCGACAAGTTCGGCCTGCATCCGGTGTGCGCCGGTCCGTACAAGTTCGTCGAACGTGTCCAGCAGGACAAGATCGTGTTCGAGAAGTTCGCCGACTACTGGAACAAGGACAACGTCTTCATCGACAGGATCGTCTACCAGCCGATCGTCGACGCCACGGTGCGGCTGGCGAATTTGAAGTCGGGCGGACTCGACCTGATCGAGCGCGTGCTCGCGACCGACATCAAGGACGTTCGCGCCGATTCCAGGCTCGCGCTGTCGACCGCCATCGAGCTCGGCTACCAGGGCATCACGCTGAACATCGGCAAGGACAAGGCCAAGGGCCCACTCAGCCAGTCAGCGAAGGTGCGCCAGGCGCTCGATCTCGCGATCGACCGCGAGGCGCTCAACCAGGTGGTCTTCAACGGCGAATTCATGCCGGGCAACCAATGGGTCAATCCCTCGCATCCGTATTATCAGAAGGCCTTCCCGGTGCGTGCCCGCGATGTCGAGAAGGCAAAGGCGCTGCTGAAAGAGGCCGGCGTGACGACGCCTGTCGCGGTCGACTTCATGGTGCCGAAGGGCGCCGAGACCGAGGCGGCCGCCCAGGTGGTACAGTCGATGGCCGCCGAGGCCGGCTTCGACATGAAGATCCGTGTGACGGAGTTCGCGACCTCGCTGAAGCAGGCCGAGGCCGGCGACTATCAGGCGTTCATGCTGTCATGGAGCGGCCGGATCGATCCCGACGGCAACAGCTACGTGTTCCTGCACAGCAACGCGCCGCAGAACTACAGCGTCTGGGCCAATGCCGAGGCTGACAAGGCGCTCGACGACGCCCGCCTCGTCACAGACATGGCCCAGCGCAAGGCGCTCTACGAGAAGCTGACCAAGCTCGAAATCGAGGACGAGCCGATCCTCTACCTCTATCACCGCCGCATCCTGATCGCGCACACCAAGAAGCTCGAGGGCTACAAGCAGATGCCGGACGGCCTGGTGAGGGTGGTCGGGCTGAAGCTGAAGTGAGCGGTCAGGTGGCACCTGGTCGTTGGGACGCGCAGCCGGCGCCCCGCACTCACTCCGCTCCCTCCCCCCTTGTGGGGGAGGGTTGGGGAGGGGGGTGCCACGCACTCCGATCTCGCTTGGGGCACCCCCCTCCCTGTCCCTCCCCCACAAGGGGGGAGGGAACGCAAGCGGCACGACCGGAGTCTGATTGCAAGCATCAGCGTCGGGAGAGGCACTGATCATGCTGACCTTCCTCGCCCGCCGCATCGCCCAGATTATCCCGACCTTGATCTTCGTCTCGATCCTGATCTTCTCGCTGCAGCAGCTGCTGCCCGGCGATCCCGCGCTCGTGATGGCCGGCGAGGAGCGCGATCCCGCTGTCATCGAGCAGATCCGCAAGCAGTATCGCCTCGACCAGCCCCTGCCCGTTCAATACGGCTACTGGATCAAGGGCGTGCTCTCGGGTGATTTCGGCGAGTCGCTGCGCATCAAGATGCCGGTGCGCGATCTCATCCTGCAGAAGCTGCCCGTGACCCTGCAGCTCGCCTCGATGGCGATCGTGATCGCGTTCCTGATCGGCATTCCCGCCGGCATCGTTTCCGCCGTAAAGCGCGGGACGGCCTGGGACTATGCCGCCAACCTTTTCGCGCTGTGGGGCATTTCGACGCCGAACTTCTGGCTCGGCATCATGCTGATCTTCCTGTTCTCGATCCAGCTCGGCTGGCTCCCCGCCTCCGGTTACGTCTCGCCCGCCGAGGACTGGCGCGCCAGCCTCGCAGCCACCATCATGCCGGCCTTCGTGCTCGGCAACGCCATCGCCGCGATCCTGATGCGCCACACCCGCAGCGCGATGCTGCAGGTCCTGGGCAGCGACTACATCCGCACCGCGCGCGCCAAGGGCATCTCCGAGCGCCAGGTCATCCTGCGCCACGCGCTGCGCAATGCCCTGACGCCGGTGATCACGCTGGGCGCGCTCGAGCTCGGCACGCTGTTGTCCGGCGCCGTGCTGACCGAGCAGATCTTCTCGATCCCCGGCTTCGGCAAGCTGATCGTCGACGCCGTGTTCAACCGCGACTACGCCGTCGTGCAGGGCGTCGTGCTGGTCACCGCCACCGTCTACATCATGCTGAACCTGATCGCCGATCTCGCTTATGTCCTCGTCAATCCGCGCTTGAGGAGCTGACATGGCCGAGACGACGCTGTCAGCTCCATCAGGCGCGCGCGCCCTCGCCCCGCTCGAGCGGCCGATGCAGCGCACCTGGCGCCGGCTGGTAAAGCGCAAAGGCGCAATGGTCGGGCTCGGCCTGATCACGGCCTTCATCCTGCTCGCCGTATCAGCGCCGCTGGTGGCGCCCTACGATCCCGTCAAGACGAGCTGGGCGCTCGTGCGCAAGGCGCCGTCCGCGGCGCATTGGTTCGGCACCGACGATCTCGGCCGCGACGTGCTGGCCCGCGTGATCTATGGAGCGCGCGCCTCGCTGCTGGCCGGCGCGATCTCGGTCGCCATCGCGCTGGCGATCGGCGTCCCCATCGGCATGACCGCAGGCTATCGCGGCGGCTTCATCGATGCCCTGATCAGCCGCATCACCGACGCGATGCTGGCCTGCCCGTTCCTGATCCTGGCGATCGCGCTGGCGGCGTTTCTGGGCCCGAGCCTCGGCAATGCGATGATCGCGATCGGCATCTCGGCGACGCCGATCTTCGTCCGGCTGACCCGCGGCGAGGTGCTGAGCGTCAAGGTCGAGGAATATGTCGAGGCCGCCCGCAGCGTCGGCGATACCGACCTGCAGATCGCGGTCAGGCACATCCTGCCCAACATCATGCCGGCGCTGCTGGTGCAGGCGACGCTGTCGGTCGCCGCCGCCATCATCGCCGAGGCCGCGCTGTCATTCCTAGGCCTGGGCCAGCAGCCGCCGGCGCCGTCCTGGGGCAGCATGCTCAACGCCGCCCAGCGCTTCCTCACCAATGCCCCCTGGATGGCGATCTGGCCGGGGCTCGCGATCTTCCTGGTGGTGCTGTCCCTCAACCTCCTCGGCGACGGCCTGCGCGACGCGCTCGATCCGCAGCAGGAGGAGTAGGCCCTCGCTAGCGCAACACCCTCCAGTGTCGTCCCGGCGAACGCCGGGACCCATAGCCACCGTCGGTCGTTTGTTGCGCGAGAAGGTCACTCCGCGCCTGCCTCAAACCACTGCCTGGGGTTATGGGTCCCGGCGTTCGCCGGGACGACAGCGAGGGGTGTCGAGAGACCGGTCAAAACAAAACGGCGGCTGCCAGGGCAGCCGCCGTCGATGTCGTGAGACCAGGCGCCCTCGTCACGTCGCCTTCAGCGCATGATCGGTCTCGGCGTCGAACTGCGCGATCTGCCGGGCGCGCTGCGACTTGGCGGCGGCCTGGTGGTTGGTGGCGATGACGGTGTAGACGGCCGGCAGCACGAACAGCGTGAACAGCGTGCCGATCGACATGCCGGCGACGACGACGAGGCCGATCGAGAAGCGGCTGGCGGCTCCGGCGCCGGTCGCGGTCAGGAGCGGGATCAGGCCGGTGACCATCGCCGCCGTGGTCATCAGGATCGGCCGCAGGCGGATGCGCGCGGACGTCTCGATGGCGGTGCGGCGGTCCATCCCCTCGTTGAGCTGCAGCTCGTTGGCGAACTCCACCATCAGGATGCCGTGCTTGGTGATCAGGCCGACCAGCGTCAGCAGGCCGACCTGGGTGTAGATGTTCATGGTCGCCAGCCCGAAGAACAGCGGAATCAGCGCGCCGACGATCGCCATGGGCACGCTGATCATGATCACCAGCGGATCCCTGAGGCTCTCGAACTGCGCCGCCAGCACCAGGAAGATGATGATCAGCGCGAAGCCGAAGGTGATGGCGAGCTGATTGCCCTCCTGGACGTATTGACGGGCGTCGGCGAGATAGTCGTGGCTGAAGCCGGACGGCAGGTTCTTGGCCTGCTTCTCCAGGAAGTCGACCGCCTGCCCCACGGTGACGCCCGGCATCGGCACGGCGGAGAAGGTCGCCGAGTTGAGCTGGTTGAAATGCGTCAGCGAGTTCGGGTCGGTCGCGGTCTCGATGCTGACGACGGTCGACAGCGGCACCTGCTGGCCGGCCGAGGTCGCGACATAGTAGCCGGACAGCGATTCCGGCGAGATCCGCTTGTCGCGCGGCACCTGCGGAATCACCTGATAGGAGCGGCCCTCGAGGTTGAAGCGGTTGATGTAGTTGCCGCCGAGCAGCACGGCCAGGGTGTTGCCGATCGACTGCATGTTGATGCCGAGATCGCTCGCCTTGCTGCGATCGATCGAGACCTTGACCACCGGCTGATTGAAATCGAGGTCGCTGTCGGAGACGATGAACATGCCGCTCTTGCGGGCGGCGTCCTTCAGCTTGGCCATCTGCTCATAGACCGCCTGGAAGCCGCTGGTCGAGCTGATCACCATCTGCACCGGCAGGCCGCCGGGGCCGCCCGGCAGCGCCGGCAGGTTGAAGGCGAAGGCGTTGATGCCCTCGATCTTCGACAGCTCCGCCTGCACCAGCGGCTTCAGCTTGATCGAGGAGCGCGTGCGCTCGTCCCACGGCTTGAGCAGCATGCCGGCGAAGCCGCCCTGCGGGCCTTGGATGCCGTTCAGGACGAAGCGCAGATCGGTCTCGGGGAATTTCTGGAACGCCTTGTCGACCTTGTCGGTGTAGAAGTTGATGTAGTCGATATTGGCGTATTTCGGCGCCTTGGTGATCGAGAACACGATGCCCTGATCCTCCTCCGGCGCCAGCTCCTTGGCGGTGTGCACGTAGAGGAAGCCGACGAGGCCGAGGATCGTCAGCGCGAACAGCGCCGTCACCGGCCGGTAGTCGAGTGAGCGGTCGAGCTGGCGGCCGTACCAGCGCGTCATCGCGCCGAACACCCGGTTGACGAGCCGCGCGAAGCGGCCCTCCTCGGCGCTGCGCAGCAGCACCGAGCACATCATCGGCGACAGGGTCAGGGCGATCACGCCGGAGACGATGACCGAGCCGGCGAGCGTGAAGGCGAATTCGCGGAACAGCGAGCCGGTGAGACCGCCGAGGAAGCCGATCGGGGCATACACCGCAGCCAGGGTGATCGTCATCGAGATGACGGGGCCGACGATCTCGCGGGCGCCCTGCAGCGCAGCCTGCACGGGTGCCTTGCCCTCCTCCAGATGGCGGTGGATGTTCTCCACCACGACGATGGCGTCGTCCACGACGAGGCCGATCGCCAGAACCATCGCCAGCAGGGTCAGCAGGTTGATGCTGAAGCCGAGCGCCAGCATCATCGTGCAGACGCCGATCAGCGACAGCGGGATCGTCACGACGGGGATGATGACCGAGCGCAGCGAGGCCAGGAACAGGAAGATGACCACGATGACGATCAGCACGGCCTCGCCGAGCGTGTGCTCGACCTCGTCGATCGACGACTGGATGAACTTGGTGGAATCGTAGGCCACCTTCATCTTCATCGACGGCGGCAGGTTGCGCTCGAGGTCCGGGAACAGCGCGCGCACACCCCTGACGATGTTGAGCGGGTTGCCCTGTGGCGTCGCATCGACGCCGATGAAGATGGCGCGCTCGCCGTTGAAGGCGACGCTGGCGTCGGTGCTCTGCGCCGCGAGCTCGACGGTCGCGATATCCTCCATGCGAACGAAGCCGCCGTCCTTGGCCTTGACGATCATCCGCTTGAACTGGTTGACGTCGGTCAGGCCGGTATTGGTCGTGACGTTGGAGACGATGAAGTAGCCCTTGGCCTGTCCGGCCGCGGACTGGAAGTTGTTGGCCGCGATCGCTGCCGCGACGTCGGTCGGCGACACGTTGCGGCCGGCCATCTTCTCGGGGTTGAGCCAGATCCGCATCGCAAAGGTCTGGCCGCCGAGGATGTTCGCCGCGGCGACGCCGTCGACCGTCGACAGCACCGGCTGGACCACGCGCGTCAGGTAGTCGGATATCGCCGATCCCGACAGCTCCTCGCTGGAGAAGCCGAGATACATCACCGAGGTCGTCTGGCCCGTCGTCTTGGTGACGATCGGGTCGTTGGATTCCTTCGGGATCAGGTAGCGGACCGAATTGACCTTGGCGAGCACCTCGGTGAGCGCCTGGTTCGGATCGAAATTCAGCTTGATGAACACCTGGATCGTGCTGGTGCCCTGCACCGAGGACGAGGTGATGTAGTCGACGCCCTCGGCGGAGGCGACCGCCTGCTCCAGCGGGGTGGTGATGAAGCCCTGCATCAGGTCGGCGGACGCGCCGGGATAGACCGTCGTGACGTTGACGACCGTGTTCGACAGCTTCGGATATTGCCGGATCGGCAGCACGAAGGCGGCGCGCAGGCCGAGCAGCAGAATGAGCAGGCTGACCACGACCGACAGCACCGGGCGCTTGATGAAGATATCGGTGAAACGCATCGCGGCAATCCCGTCAGCAGAGGTCAGATGAGGTCCGGACGGGCCGCCACGATCAGGCGGCCCGTCATTGGCTCAGAGGTCGCTCAGTAGCGCGGCGGCTTCGCCGGGACCGGCGGCAGCGGATCGGTGGAGATCGCGACCGCGGCGCCGGACTGGATCTTGAGCTGGCCGACGGCGACGACGCGATCGCCTTCCTTGAGGCCCTTGAGGATCACCGCGCGGCCGTTGATGCGGTCGCCGGTCTGCACATAGATGCGGTCGGCCGTCAGCGCGGTCTTGCCGTCGTCGGTCTTCTTCTCGTTGATGACGAACACCGAGTCGCCATAGAGCGTGTAGTCGACAGCGGTCTCCGGCACCGTCAGCACCGGCGGCTTGTCCGGCAGCACGACCGTGGTGGTCGCGAACATGCCGGGCCTGAGGATGCGCTCCGGATTGGCGATCGTCGCCTGCACCCGGATGTTGCGTGTGTCGGTCGCGATCTGCGGCTCGATCGTGGTGATCTTGCCCTCGAACGTCTTGCCCGGATAGGCATCGACGCCGACGCGCACGGTCTGTCCGACCTTGAGCTGACCGCTGTCCTTTTCGGTCACGGTGAAGTTGACCCAGAGCTGCGACAGATCGGTCAGCGACACGATCTGCGATCCGGCGGACAGATACTGGCCGACTTCGACCTTGCGGACGCCGAGGTCGCCGTCGAACGGCGCGCGCACGAGCTTCTGCGCGATCAGCGCTTCGGTTTTGGCGACGCCGGCCTGGGCCTGGTCGTAGGCGGCCTGGGCCTGGTCGACGGTCGCCTGCGGGCCGAACTGGCGCGAGGCCAATTGCTTGGCTCGGTCGAGCGACAATTGCGCCACGGTGACCTGGGCCTTGTAGTTGGCGAGGTCGCCCTGCTCCGGCGCATCATAGAGCTGCACCAGCGGCGTGCCCTGCTTCACCGTCGTGCCCGGCGTGAACATGATGTCGGTGATGCGGCCCGAGGCGTCGGAGGTGACGTTGACCTGATGAACGGCGGCGAGATCGCCGACTGCGGTCAACAGGTTCGGCACCGTCTCCGAACTCGCCGTCGCGACGCTGACATTGAGCGGCGGTGGCTTCATGTTGGCGAAGAACTGCGCGATCATCTTGTCGCGGAACATGTTGAACCACACGAAGCCGCCGACCAGCGCCGCGAGCAGCGCGCCCACGACGATGAACCACAGCACCGGGCGGGTGCGCTTGCGCGGCTTGTCGTCGACCGGCTTTCCGGAGAGCTTGGGTTCCGTCGCAATGTTCATGTCATGCACTTTCTGCCGTCGCCGGCCGGGCCGGAGGTTGCGACAATTCGTGATCGAGGTGGCACGCAATGGCGGCATCGGTCAGGCCGATGCCGCGGAGAATGAATTCGCTGAGCTGGCGCTCCAGGCTCGCAGCAGTTCCATACGGCACACACGGAACGGATGGAAGCCGCGTCAAGGCCGCCATCAATACGGTGTGGTGCGCGAACCAGAACAGGTCACGGGGCGCAGCCACGAGACGCACGGCATCACCACACGCAATGGCACTTTCCAAGGAGTTAACGAACTTCGCGCCGATCAGATCATCGATCTTCGTATACAGCAGCCTTGCGAATTCGCCATCGTCGAGATGGCTCGACGCCATCAGCCGCAGCCGCTGCTCTTCTTCCTCATTGGGGCCGTCGGCGATCCCGAGGAAATGCCGGACCATCCCGGCCATCATCATGACCAGCGTCGCGGTCGAAGGTTCCTGACTGAGCAGCACCTCGAAATCCGGATCGGTCTCGCACTCCTCGGTGAGGATCTCCGCATAGAGCGCCGCCTTGGAGGGGAAATGTTTGAACAGCAGCGCTTCGGAGATCGCCGCCGCCGCGGCCACGCTCTTGGTCGTGGTGCCGGCATAGCCATGACGCGCGAAGCAGCGCTTGGCTGCACCGAGGATCAGCTGCCTCCGGAGATCGCTTGTCATGCGCAAAGTGGACATCGGCCGTGAGTAAATACTCACTTGATCTATGTCAAGAAAGATGCCGCGGCGCAGCAGGGTCGGCGGCCAAGTCCCTGAAATTACAGGTGGGATTTCACGGGCGCCAAAGGCAATTCTATACCTCTCAAAGCGGCGGATCTGCGGCACCGCTCCATCGATGGGTGCAATACCGCGCGGGACCACCGCCGCGGGCGCATTTTCTTCCGCCGCGCGCCATGCGACGGTCACCGCGACAACAACAAGAATCGGCCGGGAGGACCAGACATGACCGACGACGCAGCGCTCGCCAGCCAGTTCGATCTCGAGAGCCTGACGCCGGAGTTCTACGCCGATCCCTACCCGACCTATCGCGCGCTGCGCCGGCACGCCCCGGTCAAGCGCATGCGCAACGGCTCCTATTTCCTCACCCGCTACGACGATCTGGTCACCGCCTACAAGGCAACCAGGACGTTCTCGTCGGACAAGAAGCGCGAGTTCGCGCCGAAATACGGCAACTCGCTGCTGTACGAGCATCACACGACGAGCCTCGTCTTCAACGATCCTCCGGCGCACACACGGGTGCGCCGCCTGATCATGGGCGCGCTGTCGCCGCGCGCGATCGCCGAGATGGAGCCTGCGCTGATCGCGCTGGTCGACGGGCTGCTCGACCGGATCGCGACCAAGGACAGATTCGAGCTGATCGAGGATTTCGCCGCCGCGATTCCGATCGAGGTGATCGGCAACCTGCTCGGCGTGCCGCATGACGAGCGCGCGCCGCTGCGCGACTGGTCTCTCGCCATCCTCGGCGCGCTGGAGCCGGTGCTGACGCCGGAGCAGTTGTCACGCGGCAACCAGGCCGTCGGCGACATGCTGACCTATCTCGAAACCCTGGTCGCGCGCCGGCGCGCCGCCCCCGGCAATCCCGAGCGCGACGTGCTGACGCGGCTGATCCAGGGCGAGGCCGACGGCGAGCGGCTGAGCGAGACGGAGCTGCTGCACAACTGCATCTTCCTGCTCAATGCCGGCCACGAGACCACGACCAATCTGATCGGCAACGGCCTCGTGCTGCTGTGCCAGCATCCGGCCGAGCGGCAGCGGCTGATCGAGGCGCCCGGCCTGATCCGCACCGCGGTCGAAGAAATCCTGCGCTACGAGAGCTCCAACCAGCTCGGCAACCGAATGACCACGGAGCCCGTCGAGCTCGGCGGCGTCAGGCTCGAGGCTGGCACCTCCGTCACGCTGTGCATCGGCGCCGCGAACCGCGACCCCGCCCAGTTCGACGACCCCGAACGCTTCGACATCACCCGCCTCGCCAACCGCCACCTCGCCTTCGGCACCGGCGCCCACCAATGCGCCGGGATGGCGCTGGCCAGACTGGAGGGCGCGGTGGCGATCTCGCGGTTTCTGGCGCGGTTTCCGAACTATCAGCTGGACGGCGAGGCGGTGCGTGGGGGGCGGGTCAGATTTCGCGGGTTTGCGAGCGTGCCGTGTGTGGTTGGGGGGCTGACGCGATCGTCGCTCTCGCGATAGCCCCTCGGTCTTGACTTCAGACGGCCCAGCCATGACGGCCTGGGCGGCAGTTCGTAGGGCGGATTAGCGAAGCGTAATCCGCCGCTGACACGGTCAACTGCTGTTGAAGGACACGCTCTGCTGCTGGCGCGGCGGATTACGCTTCGCTAATCCGCCCTACCGACTTTACGTAGCGCTCCTCGCTTTGTTTTCGAATTGCAAGATTTTTGTTTCGCTTCATCAGAAATCATGTTATACGCGCGCCGTCCCGTCTCACAAGAGGGGCGCTTCGCGGTCGTCACGAACGTTGAGGCGGGATGCGGTGGGCGTGTTGGTGTCGCAGCGTGGTTTTCCGCGCCGACGAACGGCATCGATGCGCACGGTCAAGTCGCGTGGTCCTGACACCCCGACGCTGGTGTCACGCTTGCGTTGGCGCTCACGCGCCGCGCGGGCAACGGTGGCCAGAAAGCCCGGAGCACCGGGGAGAACGCGAAGCAGCCGTCAAAACCATCGCGCGGGGAATGCCGGGATGTCTCGGCTGAACCTGTGGTTCCTGCCGCCTGCATTTTTTTCCGCAGGCGGGCCATGGGTGCGGCCAGCGCCCGGCATTCCCCGTGCCCTCTCTTCGGAGAGGGTAGGACGAAGGGCAAGACTCGGACGCGACATCGCGCCGCGAGATGGTGACCGCATGTTTCACCGCCGTCCGCTTGAGTCTCACCGTCCAAGAACAACTCTCACCGTCATTGCGAGCGAAGCGACGTGTCCGCCAAAGCCCGAAGGGCGACGGCGGAAGCAATCCAGGGCCGCGCACGCGACTCTGGATTGCTTCGTCGCTTGCGCTCCTCGCGATGACGCCGCGCATAAGGAGACCGCCGAGGGGCGAGCTATTGAGTTACTCGTCATGCCCGGGCTTGACCCACGGCTGTCCGGTTCAGCTTCCGCATATTGCGAGGCTCAACTGTTGTGGGTTTTTG
>NZ_JAUEYW010000025.1:0-85362 GCF_032489875.1 Bradyrhizobium sp. SZCCHNR1015 | reverse complement strand
GCTCAAGACCGCAGAAGAATCCACGCCATGCACCATGTCCAGTCTGTCTGAACCGGACAGCCGTGGGTCAAGCCCGGCAATGACGGCCAAACGCGATCGAGGCGATGCCCCGCTACAAGCTCACCATCGAATATGACGGCGCGCCGTTCTGCGGCTGGCAGCTGCAGGCGACCTTGCCGTCGGTGCAGGGCGCGCTGGAAGCGGCGGTGCAGGCGACCTGCGGCGTGCCGACGCGCGTGCACGGTTCTGGCCGTACCGACGCCGGCGTCCACGCCATGGGGCAGGTCGCGCATTGCGACATCGCCAAGGAGTTCCGCCCCGACAAGCTGCGCGACGCACTCAACGCGCATCTGCGGCCGAACCCGGTTGCGGTGCTCCATGCCGAGATCGTGCCCGACAGCTTCGAAGCGCGGTTCTCCGCGCGGAAGCGGCACTACCGCTATCGCATCGTCAATCGCCGCTCCAATCTTGCGCTCGAGGTCGGCCGCGTCTGGCGCGTGCCGCAGCGGCTGGATTCGGAGGCGATGCATGCGGCGGCGCAGCGGCTGCTCGGCAGGCATGATTTCACGACCTTCCGCGATGCGGAATGTCAGGCGAAATCGCCGGAGAAGACGCTCGATCAACTCGATGTCGTGAGGGACGGCGATGCGATCACCATCCTCACCTCCGCGCGCTCCTATCTGCATAGCCAGGTGCGCTCGATGGTCGGCTCGCTGGTGTGGGTCGGGCAGGGCCGCTGGACCGCAGATGATCTTGCCGCCGCGCTCGCCGCGCGCAATCGCGCCGCCTGTGGCGTCGTCGCGCCACCGGAAGGGCTCTATCTCGTGAAGGTCGACTATTGAGGTCGTTCCCGCGTGGAACCCGGCCCGTCGCGTACCGCGACGAGAGGCTGTCCTAATTAGTTGCTGCTTCGAGTTGCGCGATAGGCCTCATTAACTTCAAATTGAATCCCTCCCTGCTATCCGGACCTCAGGCTGCTCTCCAGCGAGGTCGATCGTGCGCATTCGTCAAGTCTTCCTGCTCTCTCTGCTGCTCGGGGCGGTCATCGGCCTGCTCGCCACCGTGCTGTTCGCCTGGCAGCAGCTGACCTCGCTGCAAGCGGCCCGGACCGCGGGCGCCGATGCGCAACTGCTGGCCGCCATGCTGCGGCTCCCGGAAAAGCTCAATGTGGAGCGCGCCTGGATCAATCCGCGACTGGCATCGGCCAACCCGGCGACGGCGGAGGAGCTTGCGGGGCTCAAGAAGATCACCGGCGGCTCCGATGAGGCGCTCGCCAAGGCGCGCAGCCTGGCGCAGCTTCGCGAGGACGTCGCAGCGCTCGATTCGATCGAGCAGAAGCTGCGCACGCTGCGCGGCGCGGCGCTCGATGCCGTGGCCGAGCCCAAGGCGTCCCGGTCTGAGGCTGCCGTCCGCGACTACGTGCCGCAGATGTTCACGGTCCAGGAAGCCACCGGCAGCCACGTCGAGGTGATCGTGCGCCGGATCAACGCGGCCAACCCCGCCGTCGGCCAAGCCGCACGGCTCGCCGTGGTCGGATGGGATCTGCGCGATTGGGCCGGCCGCGCCACCACGACGCTCATTCGCATGATCGCCACCAAGCAGCCGATGGCCGGCGAGCCGGCCGAGGCGCTCGCCGCGTTCAAGGGACGCATTGAGCGGATCTGGGCGACGGCTAAGCTTGCCGCTGCCGAGATCGATCAGAAGCCGATCTTCGCGGCGATGACCGGGGTGGAGAACGGCTATTGGGCGCGCGGCGGCGAGCTGTATACGTCGCAGGTGGCGCCGAATCGCGGCAAGGTGCTCGAGCTCGACCCCGATCAGTTCCTGCGCTCGCTGTTTCCGATCCTCGACACCATCCTGCCGCTGCGTGATGCCGCGCTGACCGAGGCGCTGCGCCAGAGCGAGGCCGCGATCGGCGACGCCCAGCTCCGCTTCGTGCTGGCGCTCATTCTGCTCGTCGTCAACATTGCTGCCGCTGCGCTCGGAACGCTCTGGTTCAACGCTCGGGTCATCAAGCCTCTGTCCAACCTGACCGAGTTGATCGGGCGCATCGCCAGCGGCGCGCGCGATGTGGAAATCGCCTACCGCGACCGCACCGACGAGGTCGGTACGCTCGCCCACGCCATCGGCGTTCTGCAGGAGAAGTCGGCCGAGGCCGATCGGCTGGCGTTGCAGGGTGCCGATGCCGAGGCGCGGCGCGATGCGCGGCGGCAAAAGATCGAGGCGCTCACCCGTCGCTTCGGCGACGTCATCGACACGCTCTGCGGCCGGTTGAGCGACGCCGCCAGTGGCCTGAAACTCTCGGCTGAGACCCTCGACGGCTCCGCCAGCACCACGGCGTCACGTGCCACCGCCGTGGCCGATGCGGCGGCGCAGGCAACCTCCGGCGTCAACACAGTCGCGGCGGCCTCCGAGGAGCTCGACGCCTCGATGAAGGAGATCACCCGGCAGATCGCGGAAGCCGCGTCGGAATCCTCCAACGCGACCAGCCAGGCGCTCGACACCACCGACAAGGTCCGCACGCTGGCCGGCAGCGCGACACGCATCGGCGATGTCGTCCAGCTCATCCGCGCCATCGCCTCGCAGACCAATCTGCTGGCGCTCAATGCCACGATCGAGTCGGCGCGCGCAGGCGAGGCCGGCAAGGGTTTTGCCGTCGTCGCATCCGAGGTGAAGAGCCTGGCGTCGCAGACCAGCAAGGCCACCGAAGAGATCGAGAGCCAGATCGCCGCGATTCAGGACGAGACCGGCAGCACGGTCGCCGCAATCGAGAAGATCGCAGCCGTGGTGAATACGATCAGCGGCGTCACGGGAGCTGTCGCGACGGCCGTGGCCGAGCAGAGCGCTACGACACGCGAGATCGCTCGCAGTGTGCAGCAGACGGCGAGCGGTACCAACGACGTCTCGTCGTCGATTGCGCTGGTCAGCGCGGCCGCAGCCGAAACCCGCGGCTCGGCGCGCTCACTGCTCGATTCTGCTGCCAGCCTAGCCGGCCAGGCGACGGATTTGCGCCGCGAGGTCGATCAGTTCCTGGCGGAGGTGAAGGCCGCCTGATCGGAGCGGCACGCCGCTCACGCGAAGTAGCGATCGAGAATGCCGCGATAGATCTTCGTCAGGGTGGCGATGTCGGCGACCGAGGCGCGCTCGTCGATCTGGTGCATGGTCTGGCCGACCAGGCCGAACTCGATCACCGGGCAGTAGCTCGAGATGAAGCGCGCGTCCGAGGTGCCGCCGGTGGTCGATAGCTCGGGCTTGCGGCCCGTCACGCTCTCGATCGCGGCAACCGCGAGGTCGGTGAACGGTCCGGGCTTGGTCAGGAACACGTTGGAGTTCGACGGCATCCAGTCGATGCGGGCGCGGATGCGGTTGCCGCAAGCCTTGGCCAGCCGCTGCTCGACCAGCGCGCGCAGCGACTCCTGCGTATGGCAGTCGTTGTAGCGGATGTTGAACTTCGCCCGCGCCAGTCCCGCGATGACATTGGTCGCGGTGTTGCCGACGTCGACCGTGGTGAATTCGAGGTTCGACGGCTGGAATTGCGCGCTGCCATGGTCGAGCGGCTCGTCCGAAAGCGCGACGATCAGGCGCGAGATATCCGGGACCGGGTTGGAGGCGCGGTGCGGGTAGGCGACGTGGCCCTGCTTGCCCTCGACGATCAGGGTGCCGGACTGCGAGCCGCGGCGGCCGATCTTGATGCAGTCGCCCATGACTTCTTGATTCGACGGCTCGCCGAGCACGCAATGGTCGAAGCGCTCGCCGCGCTCGGCCGCCCATTTCAACAGCTTGATGGTGCCGTTGATCGAGACGTCCTCCTCGTCGCCGGTGATCAGGAACGAGATCGAGCCCTTCGGCCGTCCACCATTGTCGCGCAGATAGTCGAGTGCAGCCGCCACGCTGCAGGCGATGCCGCCTTTCATGTCGACGGCGCCACGGCCATAGATGTAGCCGTCCTTGACCTCGCCGGAGAATGCGCCAAGGCTCCACGCAGCCTCGTCGCCGGGCGGCACCACGTCGGTGTGGCCGGCGAACGTGATGTGCGGCCCCTCGGTGCCGATCCGGGCGTAGAGATTGTCGACGTCGGCGGTGCCCGCTTCCGAGAAGGTCACGCGATGGGTCTGGAAGCCGGCTTGCTTCAGCAGGTCCTCGAGCACGCCGAGCGCCCCGGCATCGGCGGGGGTCACGGAGGGACAGCGGATCAGGTCGCGGGTGATGGTGAGGGCATCGGTCATGCCCTCGCTTAACATGGGCGTTCGGGCGGCGGCTAGTGCGGCCGCCCGGACGTGGACGATCAGTCGCGCAGCAGCTCGTTGATCGAGGTCTTGGAGCGGGTGCGCTCGTCGACGCGCTTGACGATGACGGCACAGGCGGTGGAGGGGCCGATCTGGCCGTTCTTCATCGGCTTGCCCGGCAGCGCGCCCGGCACCACGACGGCATATTCCGGCACCTCGCCGACGAAAACCTCGCCGGTCTCGCGGTCGACGATCTTGGTCGAGGCGCCCAGGAACACGCCCATCGACAGCACCGCGCCCTTGCGCACGACCACGCCTTCGGCAACCTCCGAGCGCGCGCCGATGAAGCAGTCATCCTCGATGATGACGGGACCGGCCTGCAGCGGCTCCAGCACGCCGCCGATGCCGACGCCGCCGGAAATGTGCACGCGCTTGCCGATCTGGGCGCAGGAGCCGACCGTCGACCAGGTGTCGACCATGGTCGCCTCGTCGACATAGGCGCCGAGATTGACGAAGGACGGCATCAGCACGACGTTCTTGGCGATGAAGGCCGAGCGGCGCACGATTGCGCCCGGCACGGCGCGGAAGCCGGCGTCACGGAAACGGTTCTCGCCCCAGCCCTCGAACTTCGACGGCACCTTGTCCCACCACGACGCCCGGCCGGGGCCGCCGGGGATCACGCTCATGTCGTTGAGGCGGAACGACAGCAGCACCGCCTTCTTGAGCCACTGGTTGACGCTCCACTTGCCGTCCGTGCCCCGCTCGGCGACCCGGGCCTCGCCCTTGTCGAGCAGCTCCAGCGCGCTCTCCACGGCGTCGCGGACCTCGCCCTTGGTCGTGGTCGAGACGCCATCACGGGCATCGAAGGCGCTGTTGATGGTGGATTCCAGGGCGGACAGTGACATCGGTCGATCCTCGCTTGGTCCCGGGCCGACCGGGATAGACTTGTAGAAGCTGGGGGCAGGGCGGCTTTTTCCGGGTTTGGGGCAAGGGAGTCAAGGCACCCACCGGCGTCGTCCCGGACAAGCGGAGCGCCCGGCTGTCGCTATTGAGACGACTTTATATCGCGAGCGCCGATCCGGGACCCATAACCACAGGGAGACGTGTTGGGCACATCCTTAGCCACTTGCGTGCCCACACATCCGCCGGTGGTTATGGGTCCCGGGTCAAGCCCGGGACGACACTGAGTTTGTCGGACGCCCATCGCACCTCAGGACCGCCGGCGGCTTCGCTTGTCCGGACGACAGCGAGGGTTAGGCCTTCACCAGCCGCAGCAAGAACCCGGTCAGATCGTCCGTCACATGATCCACATGCGGATCATCGCGGCCCGACAGCTCCCAATCCTCGCGCACCACCTCCTTGGTGCCGTCCGGTACGACGAGCACCGTGGTCATGCCGAGGTCGTGCGGGACGACGAGGTTGCGGGAGAGGTCCTCGAACATCGCGGAGCGCGTCGGATCGACATCGTGCAGCCGGACGAATTTGTCATAGGTCTCGCGCGCGGGCTTCGGTGTCAATTCGGCGGCGACGATGTCGAACACGCCATGGAAATGGTCTGCGATGCCGAGCCGGCTCAGCACCGCGCCGACATGGTCCACCGAGCCGTTGGTCAGGATCAGCTTGCGTCCGGGCAGTCGCTCGATCGCCGCGCCCATCGCCGAGTTCGGCTCCAGCGGCGAATGGTCGATCTTGTGCACGTAGGCCAGGAAGTCGTCGGCATGCACGCCGTGCTCGGTCATCATGCCGCGCATCGTGGTGCCGTAGCGGCGGTAGTAGTCCTTCTGGATGCGGCGCGCTTCGTCCGCATCGACCTTGAGCCAGTTGGACACGAATTCGCCGATCCTGGCATCGACCTGCTGCCACAGATTGACGTGATGCGGATACAGCGTGTTGTCGAGATCGAACACCCAGGTGTCGACGTGATCGAAGGCGCGGGGGGACTTTGTCATGTGTGCCTCGGTCCATCATGCGTGGGTTCATTCGGCCACAGTGGCGCGGCATATTCCGCTGTCGTCCCGGCGAACGCCGGGACCCATACCGCGTGATCTGTCTTGAGGCAGGATGGCTGACGCCGGCGGCCCAAACCACGGCCGGTGGCTATGGATCCCGGCGTTCGCCGGGATGACGGCGGAATTTGTTGCGGTATCCCGGGACTCATCGATGCGTCCATCACGGCAACGCAAACCGCAGCGTCTTGCCGCCGCGGGTGATGTCGACCGAAGTGAAGCCGGTGGCCGCGAAGCCGCGGCTCGGGCAGTCGCCCTGCTCGGAGGTCTCGAACTTGTTCTCGCGGGTGCAGAGCTGCACCAGGCCGCCCCAGTTCAGCGGCTTGTTCTTCAGCTTGATGGTGCGGTTCTCATCGTCGACCGCCTCGGCGAAGCTGTAGACCTTCTTCGGCTGTCCGGTGATGTCGGGATGCAGGCACTTGCCGGCATCGATCCGGTACCAGCCGCGGCTCAC
This sequence comes from Bradyrhizobium sp. SZCCHNR1015, assembly GCF_032489875.1. Taxonomy (NCBI): domain Bacteria; kingdom Pseudomonadati; phylum Pseudomonadota; class Alphaproteobacteria; order Hyphomicrobiales; family Nitrobacteraceae; genus Bradyrhizobium; species Bradyrhizobium sp. SZCCHNR1015. The sequence continues at coordinate 78,676 of NZ_JAUEYW010000025.1, read as the reverse complement.
CACGGTGCGGCCGTCGTCGGTGCCGACCGCCGCCATGACCTTGTGCGGCGTGTCGTTGCACCAGGTCAGTCCCACCGGGGATGGTGTCTGCACCGCATCGACCATCGTGGCGAAGAAGCTCGGCTGCGACACGACATCAGAAGACAAGCCGCGGCTTTTCAGGAACGCCGCGAGCGCGGCCTGCGTCTTCGGTCCGTCGACGCCGTCGATCGGTGAGGCGTCATAGCCGGCGATGCCGAGCAGCCGCTGGATGCCGGCGAGCCGCGCCTGCTCGTCGTCATATTCGGCGCTCTCGGCGAGATAGGCGATCAGGGTGCCGTCATCGGTCTTGCTCGGCGTGACCTGTGTGAAGGCCGCCGGCGTCTGCCCGGTGCGGCACTGCCGGGCGGCGGCGATGACGAAATTGTCGGGCGCCACGCACAGCTGGTCGTTGCCGTTCTCGGCGAGCGGCGACGCGCCGTAGAGGCTGAGCGCGCGCGCATGGAGGAGGATGCGGTCCGCCGTCAGCGTCCCCTGCAGCACCACGCGGCAGGTCGCCGGATCGAGCCGGAACCAGCCGCGCGTTGCGGTCGCCGCCTTCTCGTCGATGCCGATTGCGGCCTCCACAACGTAGCTCATGCGATTGCAGAGCTTGAGGTCGGCGCGGGCAGGGGTGGTGAAGGCGAGGAGCGGAAGGAGGACCGTTAGGGCAAGTAAAGCGCGCGCCAGGATGGACTTCGCTCGTCCACCCTCTCCGCCGTCATGGCCGGGCTTGACCCGGCCATCCATCTTTTTGCGAGCACCAGAGAGTAAGGCGTGGATGCCCGGGCCTTCGCCGCGCCGAAGCGGCTTCGGCCGCGCAGGCGGGTCAAGCCCGGGCATGACGACCTTTAATGTGGTGGCGGCCGTGCCCATCACTTGTGGATCAGCGTGCCCGTGCCCTGGTTGGTGAACAGCTCGAGCAGCACCGCGTGCGACACCTTGCCGTCGAGGATGACGACGCCCTGCACGCCCTGCTCGAGCGCGTAGATGCAGGTCTCGACCTTGGGGATCATACCGCCGGAGATGGTGCCGTCGGCGATCAGCTTGCGCGCGTCCTTGATCGAGATTTCCGGGATCAGCTTCTTCGACTTGTCGAGCACGCCGGGCACGTCGGTCAGCAGCAGCAGCCGCTTGGCCTTCAGCGCGCCGGCGACGGCGCCGGCGAAGGTGTCGGCATTGACGTTGAAGGTCTGGCCCTCCTTCGAGGTCGCGAGCGGCGCCAGCACCGGGATCAGCTCGTAGCCGATCAGCTGGTTGAGCAGCGTGAGGTCGACCTTGTCCGGCTCGCCGACGAAGCCGAGATCGACCACCTTCTCGATGTGGCTGTCGGGATCGACCATGGTGCGGGTCGCCTTGACCGCGCGCACCATGTTGCCGTCCTTGCCGCACAGCCCGACGGCCTTGCCGCCAGCCTCGTTGATGTAACCGACCAGCTGCTTGTTGATCGAGCCGGCCAGCACCATCTCGACGATCTCGATGGTCGCGGCATCGGTGATGCGCAGGCCGGCCGCGAATTCCGAGACGATGCCGAGGCGCTTGAGCATGGTCGCGATCTGCGGCCCGCCGCCATGCACCACCACCGGGTTGATCGCGGTCTGCTCGAGCAGCACGATGTCGCGCGCAAACGCCTTCGCGGTGTCCTCGTCACCCATGGCGTGGCCGCCATATTTGATGACGATGGTTTCGTCGTCATACTCCTGCATGTGCGGGAGTGCTTCGGACAGGATGCGGGCCTGATCGAGCGGGCTGATGGTGGTCGCGTCGGTCATGTCTGGGAGGTCTCGGCTGTCAGGGGCGTCGCGCCGCGTTCTAGCCGATTGGAGCCCGCGGCGCAAAGCGCCGGATCAGGCCCGCCGCGGCCACAGCGCGCAGACCGCGAGTGCGAGCCAGCTCGCGATCTGCAGGCTGCCGCCGATCGGTGCTGCGAACGGAAACAGCCGGTCGCCGGTGAACTGCCGCATCAGGAGGTCGCCCGCGAACAGGGCTGGGCCGAGCACGAAGCCGATCGCCGTGGCCAGGCCGATGCGCCTCGCGACGACGCCGCGTTCGGCCAGCGCGATGGTGCCGAGCAGGGCGCAGGCATGGAACAGCAGCATGGTCGAGGCGGTCGCGAGCCGGGATGCATCGGGATCGTGCGCGGCCTTGGCCGCCAGCGCGACGCCGGCGGCGCCCATCAGCCCGGCCATTGCGACCAGGATTCGCCACGGCGTCATCATGTGCTCCGCTCTTCCAGCAGCCGCACCATGGCGGCGCGCAGCTCCGGCATGCCGGTGCCGGATCGTGACGACGTCGCCAGCACCTGCGGGAACGCCGCCGGATGCTTGGCGAGCGCGGCCTCGGTCTCGGCGATCCGGCTTGCGAGCTCGGCCGGCTTGATCTGATCGGCCTTGGTCAGGACGAGCTGATAGCTGACGGCGGACCGGTCCAGCGTCTTGAGGATCTCCTGATCGACTTCCTTCAGCCCATGACGGGCATCGATCAGCACATAGACGCGGGCGAGCGAGGCGCGGCCGAGCAGGAATTTGTGAATCAGCTCGGTCCAGGACGCGACCTTGGTCTTCGCCGCGGCGGCATAGCCATAGCCGGGCATGTCGACCAGCCGCAGCGGCGCATGCTCGGGCCCCTCGAAGAAGATCAGCTCCTGGGTGCGGCCCGGCGTATGCGAGGTGCGCGCCAGCGCGTTCTGGCCGGTCAGCGCGTTGATCAGGCTGGACTTGCCGACATTGGAGCGGCCGGCGAAGGCGACCTCGATCGCCCCCATCGGCGGCAGGCTTTCGATCGACGGCGATGCGTGCGTGAAGCGCCACGCCTGCGCAAACAGCTTGCGGCCTTTCTCGATCAGGCGGTCGTCTGCATCGGCGCTGGTGGTCATGACAAGCCTTCGCTCTTCGTCATGCCCGGGCTTGACCCGCCTGCGGGGCCGAAGCCCCTTCGGCGCGGCGAAGGCCCGGGCATCCACGCCCATTGCGCGGGATATCAAAACGTGGATGGCCGGGACAAGCCCGGCCATCAAGGTAGATGGTTCGTTGCTTCAGCGGCTCACACCGCCTTGGTCGTCAAGCCGCTTTTTTCCTGAACGTGCCGCGGATGTTGTCGAACAGCTCCACCTTGACGCCGTTGCGGCGCATGATGAAGCCCTGCTGCAGCACCGACAGCGTGTTGTTCCATGCCCAGTAGATCACGAGACCCGCCGGGAAGCCCGCGAGCATGAAGGTGAAGATCAGCGGCATCCAGTTGAAGATCATCGCCTGGGTCGGATCGGGTGGCGTGGGGTTCAGCTTCATCTGGAACCACATCGTGATGCCCATGATGATCGGCCAGATGCCGAGCGCGAGGTAATGCCCGAACAGCGGCAGCTGGGTCGGATCGAAATGCAGGAGCCCGAACAGCGTGAACAGATTGGTCGGATCCGGCGACGAGAGGTCCTTGATCCAGCCATAGAACGGCGCGTGTCGCATCTCGATGGTGACGAACAGCACCTTGTAGAGCGAGAAGAACACCGGGATCTGCAGCACGACCGGCAGACAGCCGGCGACCGGGTTGATCTTCTCCTTCTTGTAGATCTCCATCATCTCCTGCTGCTGCTTCATCCGGTCGTCCGGATAGCGCTCCTTGAGCGCCTGGAGCTGCGGCTGGATCGCCTTCATCTTCGCCATCGAGGCGTAGGACTTGTTGGCGAGCGGGAAGAACAGGAGCTTCACCAGCACCGTCACCAGCAGGATCGAGATGCCGAAATTGCCGAAGAAACGGAAGAAGAAGTCGAGCGCCAGGAACATCGGCTTGGTCAGGAAGTAGAACCAGCCCCAGTCGATGAGGAGATCGAAATGGTTCAGCCCGAGCTTCTGGTTGTAGCCGCCGAGGCCGCCGATCGGGAAGTTGATGCCGACGACGCCGGCCTCCTTGGCGCCGGCGAACAGCCGCGTGGAGACGCTGGTCGAGCCGCCGGCCGGCACCGTCTGCGGGGTCTCGACATAGTCCGTCTGGTAGCGATGCTGGTTGTCGACCAGCTTCGACGAATAGTTCGCCTGCAGGCGGGCATCCGTCATCGGCAGCAGCGCCGCCGCCCAATATTTGTCGGTGATGCCGAGCCAGCCATTGGTGACGTCGAACTTCGCCGCCTTCTCGTCGTCCATCTTCTTGTAGGTGAATTCCTGCAGGCCCTTCTCGCCGAGATAGCCGATCAGGCCTTCGTGCAGGATGTAGTAGCCGGACACGTGCGGCGTGCCGTGGCGCGAGATCAGGCCGTAGGGATACAGCGTCACCGGCGCGTTGCCGGCATTGGTGACGTCATCCTTGATGGTGAAGAGATAGTGGTCGTCGACGGAAATGGTGCGCTGGAAAGTCAGGCCGTCGCCGTTGGTAGTGGTCAGCTTCACCGGGGTCGACGGCGTCAGCGCATTCGAGCCGTCCTGCTGCCAGACCGTGTTCTGGTCGGGCACCTGCACCTTGGCGCCGGCGGCGTTCACCCAGCCGAACTCGGCGTAATAGGGTTCGGCGGTGTTGGACGGCGAGAACAGCACGATCGCCGGCGATTTCGGATCGACCGTCTCGCGGTACTGCACGAAGGCCAGATCGTCGATCCGCGCGCCCTTGAGCGAGATGCTGCCGGTCAGCCGCGGCGTGTCGATCTTGACGCGCGGCGTGGCGGCGATGGCGGTGTCGCGCGGCATCACGCCGGTGCTGGTCACGGCGCCGCCCGGCGCGCTCGGGCTGCCGGTCGCGGTCGCGCCCGGCTGCGGGGTGGCTGACGGCGCGGCGCTGTCGGGCTGGGTTGCCGGCGCCTGCTTCTTGGCGAGCTCGGCCTGCATCTGCGCCTGCGCGCGCTGCTTCTCCATCTGCGGGCCGTTGTAGAAGACCTGCCACAGGATCAGCACGAGGCCGGATAGAATGACGGCGAGGATGGTGTTGCGATTGTCGGTCATCGTTTTCTTATCGTCTCGTCGTTCAATCCGGTTTGCGGGAATGCGCGTCCGGAGCGGAAGCGTTCTGCTGGTTCAGCTTGCGCGGCTGCGGCTTGGCCTGCGGCCGGTCGAGGCGGCGGAGCGTCGCCTGGAGGTCGGCGAGCATGGTCTGGAAATCGCGTGACAGGGCATCCCGCCGGCCGACCAGCACGTAGTCACTGTGCGGCCGCATCGACAAGGGATCGAGCCGTTTCACAAGCTCGCGCAACCGCCGACGGATGCGATTACGCTCCGTGGCGGTGCCATTCTTCTTGGTGACGGTAAAGCCGATCCGGACCGGGCCCTGGTCCGGCCGTTCCCGGCGCTGGACCACGAAGGCAGGGCTGTTCGCCCGCACGCCATCGGCAACGGCGAGGAAGTCCGCCCGCTGCCGTAGCCGATCCATGATGGAAATCTCCGGGACAGACGCCCTGGCTTCAGGCGCTGAGACGCTTGCGGCCCCGGGCGCGACGCGCGGCAAGGACCTTGCGGCCGCCGGTGGTGGCGAGACGGGCGCGGAAGCCGTGACGGCGCTTGCGCACCAGTTTGCTGGGTTGATAAGTCCGCTTCACGGGTCGTTCTCCGCTGACGGGCAATTTGCCAGTTGACAACTTGCCTGCTTGAAATGTCGATTGATGTCCGGTGATGCTTCCGGGCCCGAAATGGACCGCTGCCGGCCCTGAAATCGAGCCGCTCCCGGGCGAGCCGGGTCATCGCGGACGGTTGGCGCGGCTTATAAGGGAGCGTCCCGCCTTCGTCAATCGCGGCAAGGCGTCATAGGCGGTGCAGGGATCGACGACGCCGAGATCTCGTAAAGACCTTCGTCACCAGCCGCGGGTCAGCGTCGCGAACGACACGAGGCAGGACGAGAACGCAAGACCCTGCGCACATGACCCTGCGCACAAGACGAAGGCAAGAATAGCCTCGGCGCGGCGGGGTTGAAGATGTCAGAGATCGTGCAGTTTTGGGTTCCATTATGAACGATTTGGAAACCGGAACATGAGCGATCCGTAATTTGACCGGACTCCGGTGCAGTCCCATCTTGCGGTCCCGTAAGGGTGGGGGTGTCTCTTACAAGGGCGATCCGTGACCGAGAGCGACAACCAGCCAATCCTGGAGCGCCTGCGACCGAAACGGTCGCGCCGGCTCGGCTTGTCTGGAAAGCTGCTGCTGCTGACGATTCCGCTGGTGATGATCGCGGAAGTGCTGATCTACGTGCCGGCGATCGCCAATTTCTGGACCAACAGGCTCAACGACCGCCTGGCGGCCGCCAATACCGCTGCACTGGTGCTCGACGCCGCACCGTCCGGCATGGTGCCGGATTCGCTGGCGCGGCAGATCCTCACCTCCATCAACGCGCGCGGCGTCGCCATCAAGATGGGGCAGCAGCGCCGTCTGCTCGCCAGCGCCGATCTGCCCGCCTCGATCGACCACGACTTCGACATGCGCGACATGACGGTGTGGTCATCGATCGTGAACTCGCTGACGATGATGACGGAGACCGGCGATCACACCATGCGGGTGATCGGGCCGGCGCCGGGCCGGGCCCAGTTCATCGAGGTGGTGACCGACGAGAAGCCGCTGCGCAAGGCGATGTACCGGTTCTCGCGCAACCTGCTCGGCGTGTCGCTGCTGCTGGCGGTGCTGACCGCGGCGCTGGTCTATCTTGCGCTGCATTTCCTGTTCGTGCGGCCGATGCGGCGCCTCACCGCGAGCCTCGTCGGCTTCCACGAAAATCCGGAGAGCGTGGCGCGAATCATCGTGCCGAGCCAGCGTTCCGACGAGATCGGCGTCGCCGAGCGCGAGCTTGCCGACATGCAGCGCGACCTCGTCTCGATGCTGCATCAGAAGAGCCGGCTCGCCGCGCTCGGCCTCGCCGTGTCCAAGATCAATCACGATCTGCGCAACCTGCTGGCCTCGTCGCAGCTGCTGTCGGACCAGCTCGCCAGCGTGCCCGATCCGCGGGTGCAGCGCTTCGCGCCGAAGCTGATGCGCTCGCTGGAGCGCGCCATCGCGTTCTGCCAGTCGACCTTGTCCTACGGCAAGGTGCAGGAGCCGGCGCCGGACCGCCGCATGGTGGTGGTCGAGCCCGTCGTCGCGGAGGTGCGGGAGACCGCTGGCCTGTCGCCGGATGCCTCGATCACCTGGATCGCGGCGATCGAGCGCGGGCTGAAGATCGATGCCGATCCCGACCAGTTGTTCCGCGTGCTGCTCAACCTGGTGCGCAATGCCGCCCAGGCCCTGGACAGCCTCGCGGCGGATGCCGGCGTGCGCCAGATCCGCATCACCGGCCGCCGCGAGGGCGGGGTGGCGATCCTGGAGGTCTCGGACACGGGTCCCGGTGTCCCGGCGAAGGTGCGAGAGCACCTGTTCGAGGCCTTCCGCGGTGCCGGTCGTCCCGGCGGCTCGGGGCTGGGCCTTGCGATTGCGGCCGAACTGGTCCGGGCCCATGATGGCGACATCCAACTGGTCGAAGGGACCCTGGGGGCCACCTTCCGAATCACGATCCCTGACCGCCCCGTCGAGCTGCAGACCTTCTGGACCGAGCGCGCCAGCGCCTGAACCGGACCGGCCTCACCTGCCATACCGGCGGGGCGATGCCGCAGGCGTCGGGCCCGGAACTGCTGGCGTGTCGGAACGAAGTCCGTCCGCTCCGGCCCTGCCGAACCGCGCCGGCGCGCCTGCGGAAAAATGGTCGCAAAATGTCCCGCTCCAGCCTTGCCAAGCGGTCTCCGAGCCGTTAGTCAGGGGCCCTTCGCGAGGCCTGCCGGCGTTTGCCGCTCCGGCCTTCCGGGATCCGGCCCCTGGCCCGGAGCCTGCCAAATGCGAAAAACGCGCCCGTAGCTCAGCTGGATAGAGCATCAGACTACGAATCTGAGGGTCGGACGTTCGAATCGTTCCGGGCGCGCCAGCTATCTCCTTCAATAATCGTCAATTTTGTGCTTTTGCCGAAAATAACCCAGACTGAAATTTCCGTTTAGTCTGGGTTTTAGTCTGGGGAAATTTTTCAATCGGCTTCGCTGTTTGTGGGCGCTGGAGAGTTGCCGACGCCTCCCTACCTGCGACTTCGTCATCTGCTGCTACGTTTGGCTAAAGCTTCGCCATCACGATTGAGGCTTCCTCGGGAGCCAGCGATGCCAAGCCTGGATTCGAGCCCCGCAACCCGACCTGCGAGACAGGAAATCGATCAGCTGCGCCGATTGCCGCGGTCTCGTCTGCGTGCGGTGGCCTCTTTGCTGGGCTTGATCGAATGTTTTTAGTACCAAACCAGTGCGGTCCGACATCAACGATGCTGGTCTGTTGTCGATCGCGCAATCCATATCGGAGGTTCGAATCCCTCCCTCTCCGCCACATTAAAACGGCTTCGAGAAAGCCCCGTAAAGTAAGGCCTTTCTGCACACCAGGATTGGCCGGTGTAGCCCTCGAGTGTAGCCCGGGGCACCCCAAGTTCGCATATGCGGCCTTCACCGGCAATCGCACCCGCGGCTCATTTCATCTCGCTGCGCTTGAGGCTAACCTGAGGCTGATAACTAGTCTGGCTACGGCGGATAACCGCCGTCGCAACTGGAGCAGCATCAGTCGCTCGGGCCTCACGCCTCGGCAGCACGGTAACCTAGACACCAATGCTCCGGCCGGCCAAAATCCGATTCGAGCCGGATCAAGCTAGGTGGGCCGTCTGGAGTAAGCGCAAATCCCTTTAGGCTCTGATTGAGGCCCGTCCCAGTGGCCTTGATGATTGCCTCGCTGATGGTCCAATATCGGAAAAAAAGCCTTGTGCGGCGTGCGCCACTTAAGGCTGCGCAGACAGCGCACATGTTCCTCAGGGAAGCGATCTCTCGCTACGTTAAGAAGATCTTCAGTCCAGCTCATCCTCTCAAGGTCAATCCCGACCGCGCAGCATGACAGGGCAACAGCGGCGAAGCCTGACGAGTGACTGATGCAGAACTGTAGTGGCTCGCCCAACGCGCCAAATGGTGGACACAAAAAGGGCTTGCCATGTTCGCCCTTCTCGAATTTGAGCGCTCCCGGTGGAAGTCCAGCCAGCTTACCCAGTAAGAGGCGTAGCGCTCCGTGCGCTGCAGCATACGCGATAGCGTCCTCGCGCTGACGAAATGCTGCCATCTGCCAGCGCTCGGGTTCGCTGAAGCCGGCCAGTGCGGCGAACGTCATCAGGTCCGTTGCAGGAGAGAGCGTGCCGACCCAACAGATGAAATTGCAGCCAGATGGACAGGGCGCCCTTCAGCCGAGACATCGTCAAGAAATGTTGCGCAAGGTTGGGAAGAGCACTTTCCCTTTAGCGCCCAAGCAAGGGCAAAATCGTTCGGCATACCCGCTGGATTCAAGGTGATTAATGACTCCTCGCATCGGCTTTGCCATCCAACGCTCATGGGGCCCACAGAGCTAAAGGCTTCATTCTCAAAACCGTGATAGCCAGTCTCACACGGCTGAGTGGTGTTTGGCTGGTCTTGCTGCAGGCGCCCAATTGAAGACCGGCCAACGTCGTCCGCGGCGCAGGAGGCCCCTCGAGTGCGACGGCGTGGTCAACGTTCCTTTGACTACGGTATCCCAGGGGCCGATGCTCAAAAAAGGATGTACGAACTGAGCTACGTAAGGTACTCTAGTTGTAAACGTGGTATGAGTCACGTCCTGGTGGGAGATTTTCATGCTGCTTCATCAATTGTTGTCGCCAGAAGAGTTCGCCAATCTGAGCTCCCTCGACGAGCACCAGCTCGACATGATCGAAGAAGCGCTTGCGCGCAAATTGCTTGAAAGCAAGAGCGCGCGTGAAAAGGGAAGCAGCGTTCTAAAGCAGTTGTTGGCGAAGACGGGTGTCGACCGCTAGAAGGACCCGCGCGGAGCCGTCAAGGGGGGCTTCGGCTTGCTTCACGGTTGGGCAGGCCTTTAATTTTCCCTGGCGCTGCGGGGAGTCATGTCCGTCCAGACCTCTCTGATGTAGTCCAAGCATGCTACCTTCGATCCAGTTTTGCCGGCTTCCTGCCAGCCTGGAGGTAGCGGCCTTCCTGCGAGCCAGATTGAATACTGTTCCTCGTGATTGACAACCACGACGTACTGTCGTTCGTCGTCCTCTTCTGCAAGCATTACCTTCCTCCTGAGGATCTCTGCGGCGTACGCAGGTGGTCGCTGGCTCGGTTCAAGGCGACGATCATGGGCGACTGCGGGCACGCTTGCAACTTTTTTGCCTCACGAATGCGGCGAGTTCGGCCGCGGTCGCAATGGTCGTATTCCGCTTGGCACGCTTCGAACGACCGCCTATTCTGTTGGCCCGCGTTGGCCGCTTGGCCCTGATGACAAAAATGTCCGATCACTTGAGCCTATTCTCGCCCGAGGACAACCGAACTTGGGATGTGGTGATCTGCGGTGGGGGCCTTGCGGGGCTCGCCCTCGCGCGCCAGCTGTCGTTAGAGCTCCCCGATCGCCAGGTCTTGGTGCTAGACGAGCGCGCGCAGCCCAGCCCGATCGCAGCTTTCAAGGTCGGTGAGTCGACTCTCGAGGTTTCGACGCATTACCTTCGCGACCGGCTTCAGATGAACCAACATATGGATGGTGTTCATCTTCGGAAGATGGGCCTGCGTTTTTTCTTTCCGGCGTCAGCCGGTTTTCATGAGCGGCCGGAATTTGGGCCGTCGAGCTACGACCCGGCGCCAGCATTCCAGGTCGATCGCGGATTACTTGAGAATGGTATTCGCGCTTTGCTTGTTCAAAGTGGAATGCAGGTCCATTGCGGCACGCGCGTTGTGGACATTGAACTAGGACAAGAGGATTGCGAGCACGTCGTCAGTGTAGTCGCAATGGATGGCAACGATACTAAACGAATTCCCGCTCGGTGGGTCATCGACGCAAGCGGACGTCGACGCATCCTGCAAAAAAAACTCGGCTTGAGCATCCCGGCCGGCCATGGTTGCAGCGCGGCCTGGTTTCGGATCGCGGGACGGGTTGATGTTTCTGATTTTGTGCCGGCGTGCCGGGCCGATTGGCACGCTCGCGTGTCCCTTGGCGAACGCTATTTTTCAACCAATCACCTGATGGGCAATGGTCGCTGGGTCTGGATGATTCCGCTGGGCTCAGGGTGCACTAGCATTGGAATTGTCACACGAGAGGACGTCATTCCTATTTCGTCCTATAATACGTACGGTAAGGCGATCAAATGGCTCCTGGACAACGAGCCGGAACTTGGTGCGCGGATAGCTCCCTATCAGCCGCTGGATTTCCGGTGCTTGCGCAACTACTCTTATTCGTCGCGTCAGATCTTCTCAAAGGAGCGATGGGCGTGTGTGGGCGACGCCGGAGTCTTTGCCGATCCACTGTTTTCGCCGGGAATTGATGGAATCAGCATCGCGAATTCCATCGTCACCGATCTGATCCGCCGCGACCAGACCAGCGGCGTAAGTAGCGCTTTGATAGATCGCTATAATCAATATCTCATTGCGTTTAACGATGCGGCCATCAGGATTACCCAGCCGGCCTATCACTTCTTCGGACGCTCAAAACCTATGGCTGCTAAGCTGCTGTGGAACACGCTTGCTGGGTGGGCGGTGACCGCACCGCAGCGTTTCAACTACACATATGTGGATGATGCCCTTGCCGGGGAGATGTTGGTCGCTGCAACCCAGTTGACGGCATTGTCCCTCCGCATGGAGCGTGTCTTCGCAGATTGGGCGGAACAGCCAGCGCGCGAAGGCACCTTTGATTTTTTTGACTATCAGAATATCACGGGGGTCCAGGACCTTTATTCACGCAACGTCCGCGGAGACCAGAGCCGCGACGAACTTCTGAGCGCGCAAGCAGCAAATCTCCGATACTTCGAGACGCTCGCTCAAGGGCTGTTTCGAATCGCGTTGGAAGATCTTTGCATCGAACTTCCGGACGAGTTCTCCGGAAGTGCCTGCCCATGGCTCAATGCCTGGGGTATTGGGCTCGATCCCAGCCGCTGGGTGTCGGACCGGCTATTCGAGTGCCGGACTCCTACAGGGGAAGTCGAACCGCTTCTTGCCCAATTGAGAGCCGCCTTCGGACTGGACCGGCCGAGACACCCTGCTGGGCCACAGTCTTCACGGGCTACGTTCTCGGTCAGCGGTGGGTGTGCGGAGGTCTTAGCCGGTGACTGATGATGTCCAGCGCTCTCCTGGGTGGTCCGATTGGCGATGGCAGATCGCGAATGCGATCACCACTGTCGAAGCCCTCAAAGACTGGATCAACGTCACACCGGATGAGGAAAAGGCGATCGCCGCCACGAGCGCCCGATACCGCTGGAGGATCACTCCTTACTATGCATCCATCATGGACCCGGTAGACCCGCGCTGCCCCGTTCGCCTGCAAGCGATTCCGCATCTGGATGAGATTAGGCCGAACGTTTACGCGGAGTTGGACCCGGTCGGCGACATGCATTATCGCCGAACCGCGCGGCTTATCCATAAGTACCCGGACCGTGTCGCCATCCTCGTGTCCTCCACCTGCCCGGTATATTGTCGGCACTGCACGCGCAAATATCATACTACGGACAAGACTGGGACCTATTACGGCGAGGACCGGAGCAGCTCTTTCGAGCCGGATCTCGAGTATATTCGGCGGCGGCCTCAGATTCGCGACGTGCTGTTGACGGGAGGGGATCCGCTAATGCTCCCAACACGGCGCCTCGAACAACTGATCGAAAAACTGCGTGACATCCCTCATATCGAGCTGATCAGAATCGGATCTCGATTCCCTGTGCTCTTACCGCAGCGAGTCGACGCCGAACTCGTCTCCATGCTGGCACGGTACAAACCTTTATACTTTATCACCCACTTCAATCACAGCAAAGAGATCACCGCCGAGGCGGTGTCCGCATGTCATTCGCTCGCCGATAACGGCATTCCGGTTCTCAATCAGACCGTGCTGCTCGCTGGGATCAATGATCAGCGTGACGAACTTCTGATGCTTTTTCGGCAATTGGGAAAGCACAGGGTGCTTCCCTACTATCTGTATCACTGCGATGATGTAAACGGGGTGTCGCACTTCGTCTGCACGATCGCGTCAGGGCGGCAGCTCATGGAAGGTCTGTGGGGGCACACCACGGGCTTCGTTTTGCCGCGATACATACTGACGACACACCTGGGCAAGCTGCCGCTGTGGCCCGGACAGTTGACGACGACTGCGGATGGCTACGAATTGAGCTCCCACACGGGCGGCCACATTGTCGTATCCGAACGAGGCACCCGTGTTGCATCCTCGCCGATGTCATGGCCAGGAATGCCGTTCGAAGGCACGCGGGGATGATCGGTACCCGGCTCGACTGCGTGATCATCGGCCATCACGAGCTGCCCTTCGATCAGATCGTCGAGCGTCACCGGCGAATGCAGAAATACTCGGGCGGTTACCGGAATCTGAAGGCGAACTCAATCCTTGTCGACCAAAACCGCCTTACCTATTCGGATCTGCTCAACCGGGTGATTGGGCAGGTGCGCGGAACGCAGCCCGCTTTTGACGTGTTTCGGTTGCCGCATCTGGCCGCGCACTACCTTGCCTCGTTCTTATCTAAACGAGGATTCGCCGTGGAGGTGGTCAACAACTTCGACCACGACCAGGATCGATTGAAGGAACTCCTATCTGAGCCGCCGCGGGCCGTGGCCATCACGACTACATTTTATGTGGATGATGAACCAATCATCGACATCGTGAAGGCAGTGCGGCGACTCGTACCAGATACGATGATCCTGGTCGGCGGCCCGCGCATTTTTACGATCTGCACGAGCCACGAAGATGAAACCCAAGATCATATCTTCACCAGCGTTGGTGCGGATGCATATGTCTTCGACTCGCAGGGTGAGGGGACCCTTGCCGCCGTGTTGAGCCGGCTGAGAAGTTTGGATCTGGCGGGCTTATCGACTGTTCCGAACCTGATCTTAGCGACCGGCGACCGGATTACGCGAACGCCGAGAATACCCGAGTCCAACGACTTGGACCGGGGGGCGGTAGATTGGACGAACTTCCGCCCGGCCACCCTCGGGAAGACTGCTCCGATGAGGACGGCCCGCAGCTGCGCGTTTTCGTGTTCGTTCTGCTCGTTTCCGCTAATGGCGGGTCCACTTAGCTTGACCAGTCTGGAGGTGCTCGACTGCGAACTTCGAGCGCTTCGAGAGGCCGGTGTCGAAAACATCAATTTCATCGATGATACGTTCAACGTGCCGTTGCCGCGGTTCAAAGCATTGTGTCGTCTGCTGATAGACCGCGGTTATGGGTTCAACTGGTATTCGATGTTCCGCTGTTCGAACGCTGACGACGAGACGTTTCGGTTGATGAGTCGCGCCGGCTGTCGAGGTGTCTTTCTCGGTATTGAATCCGGTAGTCCGTCGGTTCTCGGACACATGCACAAGGCCGCGACGGTAGATCGATACGAGCGAGGTATGGCGCGGCTGAAGGATTTCGGAATCCTCACGTTGGCGTCGTTCATTGTGGGCTTTCCGGGTGAAACTGAGCAAACCGTCGAAGAAACTTGCGCCTTCATCCGCCGAACGCGTCCAGACTTCTTCCGCGCCCAACTTTATTATCACGATGTGCGGGTTCCAATTCATGAGAAGGCAGCGCAGTTCGGGATGATAGGAGCCGGCTTCAGTTGGAGCCACGCGACGATGGATTGGGCGGAGGCCTGCGACCGTGTGGAATACCTATATCAGGCAGTTAGTGATTCGCTGTTGTTCCCAGTTCACGGTTTCGACCTTGAATCCATTCCCTATCTACTTGGCAACGGCATCAGCATAGATCAGATCTTCGCATTCGCGCGCGTCGCGCAGCGGATGCTGGTGCGCAGCTTTGGTGAGGTCGCGGCCCATCCGGAAGCCGATTGGAGCGAGTTGCGTAATCTGGTTGCGCGGCGCTGCGCATAGCGCCAAGTCGCGACCTGTCATTTTTTAGTGGCCTCCTGCCCTGCGCCCCACCGGAATAGTGCGTACGGGCCGTCTTCGTAGTAGGTCCCGGCGGGCAACAGGCCAGCCTTCTGCATGACCCGGTGCGACGCCTTGTTATGGAAAAAGGCAGCGCCCAGCACCACGCGAGAAGGATGCCTCTCTTGGAGAAATGCGAGGGCGCTCCTCACCGCCTCGGTTGCATAACCCCTGGACCAGAGAGTAGGCGTAATTCCGAAAACCAACTCGAGTTCTGGCCCGGTCCTTTCCCATAACTTGAACCCGCAATATCCGATGACCGCACCGGTCATTTTCTGTTGTACGGCCCATTGCCCAAAGCCGTCTTCGTCCCATTGTTTGCGGAATCTCTCGATTGCTGAGGAAACCTGCTCACGCGACGGTTGAAATCCCGGATTCGTCATTCGGACGATCTGGGGGTCCGTCCACAGCCCATAGAGCGCATCAGCGTCCATTGGGCCGTAGGGCCGAAGCACCACCCGTTCTGAAACGATGGCCAATGAAGCACTCACCAGGAGCATCCTAGTCGTGGCGTCGGCATATTTGTCACAGGCCCTATATCCGGTCGGGGACGTGGTGGCAGCCGCTTCAACCCCAGCGGCGCCCCGATGTATCCGCGACTCCGCGTGCCCTGGCCCGCCCCGGTTGAAGTTCTTGGGGCGGGAGTTGGGTAAGTGTGCCGAACTGTCTGCTTAGGACCACTGTCCAATGGGAGCAATTTAGGCAAGCCGCCTGTACTACCGTGAATAAGTGGCTCAATGCTGCACCGGACCTCACCAACTCCTGAACCCGCCCAGCAGCTTACACTTTCGCCAGCGCCGTACAAGTTGCATGTGACAGGCAATTGGTTGCATAGTTCGTGGGATGAGATCAGGCAACGGAGCGCGGTTCGTGCCCGAGGACACAATTGCGACAATGGTCGCCGCTGCGGCAGATGCATGCCCGGATCGCTGTGCATATTCTTGGCTCGACCACACCGGAACGATCACCCAAAGCCTGACATATGGAGAACTCGCCAGTGCGGTCGAGCGGCGGCGGCAAATCATCGAACAACATACCGCTGTGGGCGATCGGGTCCTGCTCGCCGCCTCCGAGAGCCTGGCATTTGTAGAGACGTTTTTTGCCTGTGTCTCATCCGGCAGGATCGCCGTGCCGCTGCCCGAGCCCGTCGGTCAGCGCCGCATGAAAAGAATGACGGATGTCGCCGCCGACTGCACGCCGTCGCTCGTGTTTGCCAATCCCGATATCGTACCGTCCGTCAGGCGCGCGCTCGCGCGTGGCGTCAAACACGAAGTCGCCGTTCTGCCCTCGGTATCCGTAAGCAACGGACCGCTCAGTTGCTTGCAGCCGCATCCATCCCGATCTGAACAGATTGCCTTGCTGCAATACACGTCGGGGTCGACCGGCCAGCCGAAAGGGGTGCTGATAACTCATGCCAATGTCGTGCACAATTCGCGTAGCATTCAGCAGGCGTTTGGTCACGGCACTGAAAGCCGCATTCTTCTCTGGGTGCCGCTGTTTCACGATATGGGCTTGATTGGGATGCTTCAGAGCGTAGCGGCCCACGCCACCTGCTACCTCATGGCACCTGCCTCTTTCCATCGTGATCCGCTGGTTTGGCTCCGTGCAATCGACGCTCACCTCATCACTACGGCTGGGGCGCCCAACTCAGCATATGAACAGTGCGTCGCGCGGATTGAGGAACGGGGGAAGCCGCATGCCTTGAACCTTTCCCACTGGCGGGTCGCCTTTGTAGGCGCAGAAATGGTTAGGCCGTCGACCTTAGAGCGTTTTAGCGAGAAGCTCGCGCCGTTCGGCTTCAGACGGGATGCGTTTCGGCCATGCTATGGACTGGCCGAGGCGACGCTGATGGTGACTGCAGGGAGAACGATGCGGCCGTCGCTGACGGGCGTCGAGGCCAAGCAAGGAGGTATGGCCGCCGGCACCCCGGGCGCAAGGAAACCGCATCTGGTTGGGTCGGGGCACGCATTACCGGGACAGCGAATATTGATCCTAAACCAGGAAACGGACATTCCGTTGTCGGCGGGCTCCATCGGCGAGATTTGCGTATCGGGTCCAAACGTCAGTCGTGGATATTGGAACATCTCGTCGAATCCTGTCGGCGGCGCGGACAAAGAGTTCGGTGAACCGATGGTGCGAACTGGAGATTTGGGATTTCTCCGTGACGGAGAGCTTTTCATCGTTGGTCGCATAAAGGACATCTATATCAAAGACGGACTCAACATCGCGGCCGAGACGATTGAGGCGTGTATCGCCGAGGTTTACGAGCTTGCAACCGCGCGCTGCGTCGCCTTCGCGATCGACAACGGTGACAAGGAGTCACTCGTCGTCGTCGTTGAGGTCAATCGCACTCTGATCGACCTGGCCCGAATCGTTACCTTCGTTCGGGACGCTGTCGCCGATGCCTTCGCGTTCGAACCGTCCGACGTCGTGCTCGTGCGGAGGGGTAGCATCCCTCTCACGACAAGCGGGAAGCCGCAGCGCTTTCTTTGCAAGCAGGCTTTTCAGCAAGGTCGGCTCGCTGTCTTGTTGCACGATCGCCTGGATGCCAGCCATGCGGCGGCATTGAAGGCTGCGATTGGCGACGCGCCGCCCGCGCAGCCCGAGATCGTGCGCGCGATCAGCGAATTAATCTCTCGACTGCTCGCTTATTCGGCAGATGAAATCATGCCGAACGCCAGACTGGTAGATCTCGGGATAACCTCGCTGACCGCGATGCGGCTCCAGCATTTATTACGCTCAAGTTTTTCGGTCTCAGTGCCGCTAAGAAAATTGCTCTGCGCTGAGACCGTTGAAGGTCTTGCCTCGGCCGTCGCGACGGCGCAGTCTATCAAAGAGGCCAGTGAGCGTTGGAGTGATGGCGCTTGCACGCCTGGCGTATCGATGAACCAGAAGGCGCTGTGGCTGGCCTATCGCCGCGCGCCCCGGTCAAGCCTTTACAACGTGCCTCTATGTTTACGGGTGCTTGAACACCTCGACGTGGTGCGGTTGCAGACCGCATTCCAGACACTTTTTTCATCCCACTCGGTGCTCGGCATCACATACGTGCAGGACGCAATGCGCGACCTGATTCCGGTTCAGCTCGCCGACGTCCCAGCGATCGTTTTCAAGAACGTAGAAAGCATGGATCGAACGGACCTTCGCACCCTTGTCGCTATTGACGCCTCGAAGCCGTTCGATCTTGCCCAGGAAGCCAGTCTTAGGCTTCACGCCTATCGACGGGCCGACGACGAGTACTGGATTCTACTGACCGCGCACCACATCGCGATCGATCTCAGATCGATGGAGATCATCATACGCGACCTGTTCGTCTCTTATCGGCGCGACTTAAGTGATCGCCAGGCTGTGCGTGGCAAAACGCCCGCGGCAACCTTCTGGCACGCAGTTGAAGAGGAGAATCGCTTGCTCGCCAGTGTTGCGGGACAAAACGCGATCGTCTCGTCGCGATCGAATCTTTTGCCCTCGATCAACCTCGATGGATATCATGGTGACAGTTCCGAAGCGGTGGAGGAAGGGGGCAGGCTTCAATTCCAACTCGGGCGGCCACGGTCGGATGCGTTAAGGACGCTTGCGAAGTCGTTAGGCGCCACCTGCTTTGTTGTCATGTTCGCGGCAATGGCCGCAACTGTGCATCGCCTGACGGGACAGTCGCAATTTTCTCTGGGCATCGTCGATGTGGGACGCCGGCACGAAAAGTACGAGGAAGTCGTCGGCTATCTCGCCAAGATTGTATCGGTCCTGTGTTCCGTCAAGCGTGGTGAGAGCCTCGTGGACCTTGTTCTACGGCTGCGCGATGAAATAATCGATGCGCTCGATCGCATGCCTATCCCGTACGCGGCCATACAGTCCCGCGACGATTCGGGCGATTCTGCATGGGCCACGGCGTTTCCAGACGTGTTCTGTGTTGAGGAAACGCCCACCCTTCTGCGCGGACCTGCGGCCGAGGCGTTAGCCGCCGGTCAGGAGGACTACGTCGGTGAGCTTCTCGGGCTTCGGGTTGCGCCTGTCGTCCTCGAGCGGCGGTCGGTGGAATTCCCGCTGATCCTTCGGTTCGTTGTCGGTTCGGGCGGTATTACGGGCTCACTGGATTTCCAAGCCCGCGCACATCGCCCCTGCTTCATGGAGGCGTTCAGACAAGCTCTCATCGATGTCGTGGATGAAATGGGACAGGTTGCCCCTTTCACGCGCGGACATCCCCGGTACTCTAGTTTCCGGCCAGGTCCCCCGGATCAATCCATTCCGGTCGCTCCCGAAGAAATGATATCGCGGCTTGCGCTCGGTAGCCCGCAGGCGCCCGCAATCGTCGATGGCGGATCATCACTGTGCTATGCGGACTTGTGGGCTCGCGTCTCGGAAGTCGCGGGGGCGTACGCCGGCGCAGGGCTGGGCCCGGGCAAAAGGCTCGGCCTGTGTGTTTCTGACACGACCGATTTCACAGTTGGATCACTTGCAGCAATGGTGGTCGGCACTCCGTTCATTCCGCTTCCCATAGACGAGCCCGCCGATCGCCTTCAATCCATGGTACGGACCAGCGCTCCCGATCTGATTGCGATCGCCGGGCCACGGATTCCGCCCGGGATAGCTGAGCTGCCTTGCATTGACATTTCCGCAGCTGCAACGCTGGCCTCCCCTCGCAAGATGTCGGCATCGGATGTGATGTCTGACGCCCGACCGGCCTACGCGATGTGGACGTCCGGATCTAGCGGCGTGCCGAAGGGTGTGCTGGTGAGCCGCGAGTCCCTAGCCTGTCATCTTTCCGCGTTTTGCGCTTACGCGCATCTGCGCCGCGAGGATAGGGTGCTTCGGTTCTCGCCCACTAGTTTCGACGCGATCATAGAGGAGGTCTTCGGGACGTTGATGGCGGGTGCGGCGATCTGCTCTCTGAGCGAGATCGAGCGCCTGTCATTACCATCGTTCACGACCTTCTTGGAACGAGAGGGTGTGACGGTAATGAACATTCCGACCCCCTTTTGGGAAGCATGGGTGGAGTACTTAACGAGTACCGGTCGTGCGTTGCCGAAGTCTCTTCGACTTACGATCATCGGAAACGCGGCGATCGGCCGTCGATCAGTACAAGATTGGATGCGATTGTCGGGCGCGGCGGCGGTTTCGTTGGTCAACGCATACGGACCAACGGAGGCGACTGTCACGACCACCATGTTCAAAGTTCCTCGCGACGTCGACTCCGCTCGCGACGTGCCAATCGGCGCGCCACTAGATGGAAAGACCGTTCACGTCCTTGACGACGATCTCCTCCCGGTGCCGCCCGGTTCGGTCGGACAACTCTACATCGGTGGCTCCGGGCCGGCACTCTGCTATCTAAGCGACCCAGCGACGTCGGCGGCGCGCTTCTTGCCGAACCCGTTCACGAACACGCCGGGAGCGCGGTTGTTTAAGACCGGTGATCTCGTCCGGCTTGGCCCCAATGGCGTTCTTACATACGTGGGCCGCGTCGACAATCAGGTCAAACTCCGCGGGTATCGAATCGAGATCGAGGAGGTCGAAGCTGCATTGCGGGCACTGCCTGACGTCGTCGCAGCCGCCGCAGTGCTGCGCGACGCGGCCGATGGGGGCGCCGAGCTCGCCGCCGGGGTCGTCCTGCGTGCGAGCGGAGCCTCGACGTCAATTCAGCTCCGCCGTGCGGTTAAGCGCCGCCTGCCTTCGCACATGATACCTGCAGACATCGTCATTTTCGATCAAATGCCGGTCACCCGCACAGGTAAGGTGGATCGAGTAGCGGTCATGCAATGTCTACAGCCGCGTAGCAACGAGGTTCCGCAAGGTTTCGACGAAACGCGAACCTCCGTGGAAGAAGCCTTGCACCGAGTTTGGTCGGAGATCCTCAAGCGCGAGACCATAGGGCTGGAGCAGAACTTTTTCGAGCTCGGAGGACATTCCCTCACCGGTACTCGCATTCTGGCGCGAATCTCGCACGCCCTTGAAATCGAATTGCCGCTACTGACCATCTTCGAACATCCCACCATCGCGGATTTGGCTAGACATATCGAGGCTTTGCTTGACGCGAGCGACGGCAGGACCGGGATCTCGGAAGACATGCGTCTTGGCCATGCGACGAAAGGGGTGCGCAATGCCCAATGAGCCTCTCGGCGTCCCCGTTGTAGAACCCGTACTAAGCAAGCGTGCACAGTTTATCAGACGGCTGGCTCAGCGGGAGGATGCGGCCGCAGTTTGGCTGCCGCGCCAAATGTACGATGGTGGGCACGCACCGGCCACGTTGGCCCAACTTCGTCTTTGGATCCATCATCAAACGGATCAGGATACCGCGGTTCAAAACCTTGCGATTGTCGTCGCATTTGAGTCGATCGTTGAGGCACCATGGATCGAGCGTTGCCTGAGATCCGTGCTCAGCCGGCACGATGCGTTTCGAACAAGATTCATCCACGACGGCGATCATCTCTACCAGGTAGCCGATTGCGAAATCGACCCGACAATCGTTGTCGAGGATCTCAGAAGCTACGAACCGGCCGACGCCGCTCATCGCCTTGATGAGACTGTCTGGCGTGCCGTATCGACACCGTTCCGCCTCGATTGCGCGCCCCTCTACCGGTCCGTGTTGGTCCTCTTGCCGGGCGACAGGTCGCTACTAGTGTTCGTCACGCACCACATCTTATGCGACGCTTGGTCGAGTGCGATCCTATGCTCCGAGTTCCTGCAAACATGGAGCGAGCGCGCGCCGAGCTCTCAACAACGGCCGGGACTCCACGATTATGCTCGCCACGAAGCTCAAGTGGTGTCGACGCATATTGTCGAGCGTAACTTGGCCTATTGGCGAGAGCGGCTCGCAGCGCCTCTGCCCGTCCTAGCGTTGCCCTTGGATAAACCTCGGCGCAGCCTCAAACTGGAACGAGCCGGCTGGCTTTCGCAAATTCTCGGCCCGGACGAACTGCAGAAAATTACATCTGCTTGTGGCCGGCACTCGGTGACCGTGCAGATGCTGGTCCTTGCCTGTTATGTGCTGTTGCTGTCGAGGTATGCAAATCAGTACGACATCGTCATCGGAACTGACTTCGCTGGCCGAGACGACGTTCGCTTCGATGCCACGGTTGGGTTTTTCGTCGATACACTGCCGCTGCGCTTCCACGTCGGCGACAACTTAACCCTAAGAGGTTTCTTGGAGCACGTGCGCGACCGTGTGATTGAGGCGATCGCTCATCGACCGTTGGTGTTCCATCGTCTTGTGGCCGAACTCAAACCAGCTCGCACGGAACATTTGGCGCCTGTGTTCCAGACCGCGTTTTCGATTGTCGAAGAGCGACGCCGCGAGGATGACTGTAAGGACGCGGGTTCTCCTCGGATCGATCTCGTGCACCAACAGTGGCGCATTGCGGAGCATGATTTGTCGTTCTTTGCTGATGTATCGACCGACCGGATGGAAATCGCGTTCGAGTATCGATCCAGCCTATTTGAGCCATCAACTATCGCACGCTTCGCTCAGCACTTCCGCAACCTGCTGGACGCCTTCGCGGGAGCCGAAGACCAGCCGCTGCGTGAGGTGAATTGCCTTTCCACGGTAGAGCGACGGACCATTTTGGAGCATTGGAACGATACCGCCGAAATGGTGATGCTCCCGCTCGCGCTCCCGACCGCGTTCCAGGAGCACGCCCGACTTAAGCCCGAGGCTGCGGCCGTCACCTTCGATGATGATATAGTGACGTACGCCCAACTCGCCGAGCGCACAGCAGCGCTCGCGTCCGATCTGGTCGGTGCGGGGGCAGGTCCGGAACGCCTTGTTGCTATTCTGGCCGATCGCGATCCGTGGTTCGTCGCCACCGTCCTTGGGGTATTCTCAGCGGCTGGCGCATACGTGCCTTTTTCTCCGTCCGAGCCCGAATCGCGTTTGCGGATGATGCTGCGGCAGGTCGCTCCGGCGGCGCTTGCCTGCACACAGCGGACTGAGGCGCTCGCTCGACGACTTGCATCTTCCGTGGACCCATCCTTGTCTTTGGTGGTGGTCGACAGGCAAGCCACGGCCGGCGGCCCTCCTCACGACACGACTGCGGTACCGAGGCCTGCAAGTTTGGCGTACGAAATTTTTACGTCCGGCTCGACCGGCGTACCTAAGGCAGCAATGGTTTGCTACCGCGGGATGATCAATCATCTGCATGCCAAGAATGCCACTCTGGGGCTCACGTCATCTGACGTTGTCGCGCAGAGCGCGCCACAGACCTTCGATGTGCATGTCTGGCAGATGTTGTGCCCGCTATCGGTGGGCGCGCGCATGGCAATTCTGCCTGATGACGTCGCGATGGACGCGCGGCGGTTGATCGAGGCAGTAGCCGATCAGCGCATAACGGTCCTGGAGGTGGTGCCGACGGTTATGCGCGCCATCCTCGATGAATTCGATGCCGGTCGCTGCCGCCCCGATCAGCTTACGACTTTGCGATGGCTCATCTGCAATGGCGAGACGCTCGGCGCGGACTTGTGCGCCCGCTGGCTCGCAGTCTGTCCCGATACGCCGCTTATCAATGCCTACGGTCCGACCGAGTGTTCGGATGACGTGGCGCAATTCCGGGTTACCGCCGCGGCCGCCGACGGCAGAGCGGCGCCTATCGGACGTCCTTTGGCCAACACACGGATCTATATTGTCGACCGCTCGGACCAGCCGGTGCCCATCGGAGTTGTCGGAGAGTTGCTGATCGGCGGTGACGGCGTCGGACGTGGCTATGATGGGGATCCCGCTACGACCGCTGCGCGCTTCATTCCGGATCCATTTGGAGGAGATGCTGGCGCCAGGCTATACCGGACAGGTGACTTGGCGCGCTTCCTCGCCGACGGTACCATCGAATTCGTCGGTCGCGTCGATCATCAGATCAAGATCCGCGGCTGCAGGGTGGAAATCGGCGAAATCGAGGCTGCTCTCATGCGCCATGCCGGCGTCAATGCCGCGATTGTTGTGGCGCACCGTAATCCCGCGGCCGAGCATCAGCTCACGGCCTTCGTGACGCCGCGAGGCGACTTGGAGCTGTCGAGCGGAGAACTGCAAGCCCATGTTCAGAGCTTGCTTCCCCGCGAAATGGTGCCTTCCAACATTGCTATCACCCCCTCCCTTCCGTTGCTTGCCAATGGGAAGATCAATCGAATCGAATTGTCGACGCAGGCTTTTCAAATGGCGGCGACACCATTGTCGCTTGCGAGACTGGAGGGGCCGGTCGACGAACTTGTCGGACTGGTGTTCGCAGACGTGCTCAGATTACAGGCTGTCGGTCGCGATCAGGATTTTTTTTCGCTCGGCGGGCACTCGCTAACGGCAGCCGTTGCGGCCACCCGATTGCGAGAAATCCTCAACACCGATGTCAGGGTACGTGACATATTCGATCATCCCACGCCCGCGCTACTTTCTGGTCGCATCCGTAGAAGCCGCGGCGGACGTCCGTGGGACGATGTTCCGCGCATCACACGTCGCGCGGAAGGAACTGCTCACCTTGCATCAGCAGCACAGCGTCGGGTCTGGATCGCCGACCAACTTCGCCCGCAAGATCACGCATATCACATGGCCGGCCTAATGCGGATCTGCGGCAGCGTCCAGATCGAGCATTTGCAACAAGCCCTCGACGCTGTAGTCGCGCGTCACCAAAGCCTCCGGACGGTATTCGTTGAACGGTGCGGGATACTGCATACGGATGTGGTGCCAGCGAGCCCGGTCGAGCTACCAGTCATTGACTTACGTGAAAGGTACGCTGAGCGACCCAGCCTCGAGGTCGAATGGGCGCAAGAGCTTGCTCGTCCAGGCTTCCGACTGGACCGATGGCCATTGTTTCGCGTAGCGCTGCTTCGGTTCTGCGAGGAGGAGTATTCCCTTGCTCTTGCGGCACACCATATCGCTTATGATGGCTGGTCGATGTCTATCTTTGCGGACGAACTCGCTACCTTGCACGCGAACTCCGCGTTTGGACAAAGTCAGCCGCTCGCCCCCCTCCCGATCCAATACTCCGACTTTGCCGCATGGGAGCAGGATTGGCTCGGCAGCCGCGCAGCTGACATGCAGCGTAGGTATTGGCGCAAAACTTTGGGCGACCTGCCAAATCCTGACATCCTACCTGCCGATGGCGAGCGTTCAGGCCGCGGCGCCAGAGCGGAGCGGTTTGTTAGCTCCGACGTGACCTGCCGGATCAAACGCGTCGCGCGACAAGAAGGCGCGAGTGTCCTAATGGTGCTGCTGGCGGGCCTTAAGGCGCATCTCTTCGCTCTTTCCGGCCGGACCGACATCATCGTCGCAACACTATCTTCCGGCCGATGCCAAACGGAGCTGGAGCGTCTGATCGGATTTTTTGTGAACGTAGTCGCCATTCGGACGGAGCTTTCCGGATGCCGCATTTTCACCGACGCCATCGCGGCCGTTCGGCGGTCGGTACTGGATGCCTTCGACCATCGCGAACTGCCGTACGATATCGTCGTCTCAGAAGTCGTTCAGCCGCATAATCGCAAAGGTCATCATCCTTTCCAGATCGTTTTGACCTACAACGCGCTTCCCACCCCTCTGGAGTCGCGATGGGACATTGAGATAGAAGAGGTGTTCAATCAGGCTACGCGCTTCGATCTTGAGTTCCTTGTGCAGGAAAATGACAATGGCCTCAAGATCGTTGCATTGCACGATGCCGAGCTTTTTAGCCCAGAGCACGTTGCATCATTATTGGCCGGATATGTAGCTACCCTGGATGCCTTTAGCTCCGCTCCCGAGCGGCCCCTCCGAGTCGCGCCGGCAGCTCCATTCGGGATGTTCGCCTTCGAGTGCCATGACCAGGCTACTCCGACCGGGAAAGGTGATCGATGACCCTTCTGGACGAGCCTTCAGATCTCGCTCCCACGGAGCAGGAGATCGCCTCTTATCGGCAGCACGGCTGGTACTTGTCACGCCTTGTCATCCCGTCGGAATTGATCGATGACGCGCTCTACGACATGGAGCGTCACTATGCGGGCGAACGGGGACGGCCTCTGCTCGCGGAACACTACGTAGAATGGCAGCCTGGACGCCCGGGACTGCGTCTCACCGATTACATGTCGCTGCAATACGAGAGCTTCCAACAGCTGGTGAGCTACCCCGCCATAGGAGGCATTGCGGCGCGCCTCACCGGCCTGCCGCCAATCCGACTATTTCACGATCAGCTAATCTACAAGCCCCCGGCCGAGCCTGGTTCGCTGGCGATAGTCGGGTGGCACACGGATCGGGCCTATTGGAGAACCTGCTCCTCCGAGCACATGCTGACGGCATGGGTGGCTTTTCAGGATTGCGAGGCCCAGATGGGCGCCCTGCGGTTCATCGAGGGCAGCCATCTTTGGGATGGTACGCTGGGAATGAAGTCCTTCTATGACGAGGACGTGGCCCGGCTTGAGGCCGAGTTGAGCCGCGAACACAGGGAGTTCAGAGTATCGTCGCCGGCGCTGCGGAAAGGCCAAGTGATGTTCCACAATAGCAGGACCATTCACGGCAGTCCGCCCAACCGCTCCGAGCTACCGCGCATAGCGCTTGCAATCCACCTGCAGGATGGGACCAATTGCTATGTGAAAGTGAAAGATGAACACGGGCATCCGGTGGTGCACGTCATTGACACGCTCTGCCGATCCACCGCCGACGGTAATCCCGACTATTCCGATCCAGACATCTGTCCTGTGTTGTGTGCAACTTGAACAACGGCCCCGCCAAAACATCAATTGAGAGTATGGGGACCGGGAGCGCGGCTCCGGTCTGGTCGGCCCAGTTCGCGCGCCCGGCGTGGCAGGTCGTCCCCGATTTTGCTCGGCCCGGCTTGCCCTTGAGCAGACCGCGCTCAGTGGTTTATTCCCCGAAGCATCGTCTATTCACACTGAAGCTAGATGTCGAGATCTCTTCCCGGATCAAAGCGCTCGCAAGTGCTTCGCCGGGACTTGTTTTTACGACACTTGCTGCCGGCCTGCTGGCGACATTGGCGCGTTACGGACAGTGGGGGCGCCTTGGACTCGGTTGTCCGGCATTGGCCGGGAGCGGTCCAGGTAGCGCAAACGATGCGTGTGGACTGATGGTAGTGGACGTTAGTCCGGAGGCAAGCTTCCAGGATTTGCTATCCCAGACGCGGACCGAAGTCGTGGCAGTCTGCGCAGCCAAAGATACGACGTATCGTTCGCTCCTCTCAGCTTTGAACATATCCGCGGCAGCTAATCAATGTTCCGTCTTTGCAGTCGCCGTTGCGATGGACGGATTTCATGGGTCAATGCCAGACTTGAAGCAGGACGTCACGATCAGGTGGCGTGACGACGGCAGCCTCTCCGCAGATATCTATTTCGACAGCCGGATTCTCGACGAGACGGCCGTGACTCGTTTCGCGGAGTGCTATGCGACCCTGCTGGCGTCAGCGGTTGCTGATATCAATGCTAGTGTCGCGGGCCTGCGGGTGCTTGGCAACGGCCATCGGGAACTTCTCAAAACGTGGCAGCATGGCGTCACCGCCTCCTCGGACGTGTCGACAATCCTCGATATCTTTGCGCGCTCAGTCGCGACCGCTCCGGAGGGAGCCGCACTTCTGCATGAGGGCCGCATCCTCAGCTTCAAGGAACTTGACGACCGCTCGACCCAGCTGGCGCGCCTGCTCAGCCACAGCGGCGTCGCGCGCGGCTCTCGAGTCGGTCTGGCGTGCGAGCGTGTCCCCGAGTTGCCGATCGCGATCCTGGCGATCGTTAAATGCGGTGCTGCATACGTACCGCTGGACCCTGCACTCCCGTCCGCTCGACTGGCGAAAATGATAGACCTAGCCGCGGTTACCTTAATAGTCGCGACTCACAGCGCCGCAGCGAAGCTCGGCGGCCTCTGCGCGCGACTGATTCCGTTCGACCATGCTGCTGGAGTAGACGTGGATGAACCCAAGGCTGTCAAACGGCCGAGGCCGGGAAGAGATGATCTAGCTTACATCATGTTTACGTCTGGATCGACAGGAGAGCCAAAGGCCGTCGGAATGCGGCACGGGCCGCTGTGCAACTTGGTCGAATGGGAATGCCACCGGCTGCAGCCTGGACGAACGCTGCAATGGGCCGCCGCGGGATTTGATGTGAGCGCTCAAGAACTGTTCGCCACCTGGGGAGCGGGCGCAGCAATCGTGATTATGACGGAACATGAGCGGCGGGACATCAGGACGTTGCCGGCTCTGCTCGCAAAGGCCGAGATCACGAATCTATTCGTTCCCGCTGCAATTCTCGATCAGCTCGCATCCGCCTGTCTTCAGCAGAACAGCTTTCCCGAACGGCTGCAAGTCGTCACGACTGCTGGCGAGAGCCTGCGAGTGACCAAGAACATCATGCGAATGTTTCGGCGTCTTCCAGGCTGCGAGCTGCGCAATCAGTACGGTCCGACCGAGACGCACGTCGTAACTGAGCATCGGCTCGCGGGCATGTCTAGCCGGTGGGACGCGCTTCCGCCGATCGGTGGCCCTATCCAGAATGCGCGCGTCTACCTGCTGGATGAATCCCTCTCGCTTGTGCCGCCTGGCGGTACCGGAGAAATCTACGTCGGCGGCGAGGTGCTCGCCCGGGGCTATATCGATAGACCCGATTTGACCGCAGAACGCTTCTTGCCCGATCCGTTCTCCGACATTCCGGGCGCGCGGATCTATCGAACCGGCGACTTGGCCCGGCACAGCGAGAACGGTGAACTCCAGTTCATTGGCCGGGCTGACCGCCAGTTGAAAGTCCGAGGCTACCGAGTCGAGCCAGGCGAAATCGAGACGACACTTCGCGGACATCCCGCGGTCGCAGATGTCGCGGTGGTGCAAATCGAGGATGACGCCGTAGGAACGGAGCTTGCAGCGTATGTGGTCACGACCGGGCCCGATCTACGCTCGACTCAATTGCGGACGTTTGTCGCCGGGCTCCTTCCGGCCTACATGGTCCCGCGGTGGGTCATGTTTCTGCCCGCGCTGCCTCTTAATGTAAACGGAAAGGTCGACCGCAACGAGTTGCGAAATAAGCGGCCATGGCCGGACGATGTCGCCGAAGCGGCCGTGTCGGCGTTCACGCAGACCGAAGACATCATTGCGGGGCTATGGCGACGTCTGCTCCGCCTCGGAAGTCTGTCCCGGCACGATAGCTTCTTTGAGGTGGGCGGGCACTCCCTACTCGGCATGCAACTGCTCGCGCGTATACGCGACACGTTCGGCCTCGACCTCAATTTGCGGCTGCTCTTCGAATGTCCGCGGCTGGAGGACTTCGCCGCGCGGATCGATCTGATGCGTCGGCATCAATCTGGTGTGCCGAGCCTGCCCGCGATTCGGCCGAGGAGCTCGGCAGATCGTGCGATGATGAGCTCTGCCCAGAAGAGGCTGTGGTTCTTGCATCAGTTAGAACCCGACAATGTTGGTTACAACATTCAAGCCGGGATACGAATCCGGGGCGAGATCAACGAGCATCTTATTGGGGATGCGTTCAATGAGGTGATCGAGCGCCACGAAGTCTTGCGGACAGCATTCGGCAACGTCGACGGCATTCCAGTTCCGAAGCTCGTCGATGTCGAGCCGTTGTATCTGAGGAAAATCACCGTTGACGGCGAGGAATCGAGCCAGATGGAGGCAGTCCGACAGATAGCGGTGGCCGAAGTCGGTCGACCGTTCCGGCTCTCCGAGCCGCCGCTGCTTCGCCCAGTCCTCATAATCCTGGGGCGAGACGACCACGTCCTGCTGGTGACTATGCACCATATCGTATCCGACGGTTGGTCCATGAACATTCTGTTCAGTGACTTAGCCGAGGCTTACCGCGCCCTGCGAGTTGGTGCTCGCGGCTTGTCCGCCCTTACAGTACAGTTCTCGGACGTGGCGCTTTGGGAGGAAAGCGAGCTGGTCCAGGCCGCAATTGAGCGACAACTCGGCTTTTGGCGCAATCTCCTCTCGCCGCTGTGGCAGCCCTTAATACTTGGCCCAGCGAATTTGCCCGCAGTCTCGGCCCGGTCGATGCGCGGTCGAACCATCGCATTCGACTTTGACAAGAGGTTGTGCCAGGATCTCTCTCTTATCGCGCAGGAAAGCGTCGCCACGTTATTCATAGTCCTGCTGGCCGCCTATGCCGCATTCCTCCAGCGGTTATCCGGTTCGGAGGATCTCGTCATCGGGGTCCCGGTGGCTGGGCGTCAAAGGGCCGAAACGCATACGCTGATCGGTTTCTTCGTCAACATGTTGCCCTTGCGACTGAAGCCGAAGCCTACCCTTCGGTTTCGCGATTTCTTGGTTGAGGTCCGCGATCTCGCGATCGCAGCGTTCGATCACCAAGATGTTTCGTTGGATCGACTTGTCGGGGAGCTGAAGCTTCCAGGTCGATCGCTGTTCCAGACTGTCTTCATGATGCAGAACACGCCTCCGGTCGGATCAGGGTTCGTCGCCGAGGATCTCCAGACCGCACGGTTCGAGTGCGATGAAGAGGTCGCGAACTACGAACTGATTGTCGAGTTACTGCAAATCGGTTCTGGACTTAGATGCAACCTGACTTATGCATGCGAACTTCACGCTGAGAATACTGTCCGTCGATGGATGGTAGGCTACGAAAGGGTCTTGCGAGCTGTCGCCGCCGATGCCGATATTTCCATCGGTGCATTGGATGTAGGCATTCTTTAAGCAAATTGACATGACTCAAGCTTCTCAGAGAGAGCTATGGATACCAATACATGAGGTGATTGCGGCGCGCGCGCACTCATGTGGAAACACACCAGCCGTCATCACCGAGAATGCCGCGCTTACGTACGGCGAGTTGCAGTCGGCTGCCGAGGTGCTCTGCGGACAGCTTCGGAAAGCCGGCGTCGAGCCGGGCCAACGAATCGGTGTTTGGGCCGAGAGGACAACGGAAACTATTGTAGGAATTCTCGGTATTCTACGCGCGGGCGCTGCCTTCGTACCGCTTGCCCCGCGAGACCCAGCGTCGAGAACGAAAAAGATTGCCGAAGCGGCCGATATAGCCATCATCGTTGGCTCAGCGACGGGCGATGTACTTTATCCATTTCCCGATACCACTTGGCTTGCGGTGACGCCGAAGGCCCACGGCGGCAACTCCGCGGACCCCGAGGAGAGGTGCGGAGTTCGTTCGGGTGATCTTGCCTACGTCATCTTCACGTCCGGCAGTACCGGGCAGCCCAAAGGCGTGATGGTCAGCCACGAAAATCTTACCTTCTCGACCAGAGCCCGTCTTGCGACCTATCCCGAGCCGATGGGAGGATTTCTGCTCTTGTCGAGCTTGACATTCGACAGTGCCCTGGTGGGTATCTTTTGGGCACTGTCCACCGGCGGCTATATCGTTATTCCCAGTGATCAAACCATCGTGGATTCGCCCAGCGTCCTGCGCTTGATAAAGCGACATGCGATTACGCATTGGTTGAGCATTCCTGCGCTCTACGAAAACACGCTAGACCATGCCGACCCAAACAGTCTCGAAAGCCTCAAGGTTGTCATCGTCGCCGGAGAAACATGCCCAGCATCGCTCTGCGCCAAGCATCGGATGAAGGCAGCAGGGGTAACCCTTTACAACGAGTACGGTCCGACCGAGGCAACGATCTGGGCCACAGTTCATGATTGCACCCACTGCGGTTCTGACGAAGCGATCCCAATCGGCCGCGCAATCCCGGGTGCCGATGTCATTCTGCTCGACCAAAACGGCGATCCAGTGCGCGACGGCGCCGCCGGCGAGATACACATCGCTGGTCCCGGAGTAGCTCTAGGATATCTGCGCGATCCTGCACTGACCGCGCTTCGTTTCGTGCCCGATCGGTTCTTTGGAAGTGCCGGCGCACGTCTTTATAAAACCGGAGATCTTGGGCGGCGCGGGAGCGGGGGCGATATCGAATTCCTTGGCAGGACCGACAATCAGCTGAAAGTCCGTGGTTTCAGGGTTCAACTGGAGGAAATTGAAGCGATCGCTTTAACCTGCAGCGGCGTCCGGGCGTGCGCTGCCGTAGCGAAATACGCCGCCGGCGGCGAGCTCAAGATTGTGCTGTATCTTGAAGCAGATCCCGGAATCGGAGTTGACTCTAATCGAGTCGTCGAGTCGCTTGCCGTCGAGTTGCCAAAACATATGAGACCTGCGGAGGTCAACGTGTTAGACCACCTTCCACGTGGCCAGACGGGGAAGGTCGATCGCACCGCGCTTGCCTCGATTGTCTCCGAAGGGGATCATAGTTCCGGCGGCCACGAGCCCCTAGGCAACGCCGAACGCATAATCGCGGCGATTTGGAAAGATCTTCTCCGGGTTGAGTATATCTACCGCGACGACGATTTCTTTCAGCTTGGAGGGCACTCACTGCTGGCCACGCAGGCGGTTGCCAGGATCAGGGCCGCTATGGGCGTCGAGCTCCCCGTGCACTTGCTGTTTGAAGCGACCACGTTGCGCGCGCTCGCCTCAATGGCGGAGCAGGCCCTGCAGACCGTTAAGCGAGGAAAGGGGTGTCGGCACGTTCCGATGCGCCAAGGCGCCGGAACGCGCCTTTTGGCGTTGGTGGTAGCAGAGGCTGAACTTGATGCCTGCCGAGCGGTGCTTCGGCACGCCTCGGACGAGAGCATACATGCCTTCGTTCCGGATTCCTTCGATCCTGAAGCCAGCCTCGCGGAAGTCGAGGACTGTGCTCAGAGAATACTTGAGGCATTGAGAACGGTCCGGCCGTCCGGTTCATTCATGGTCGCTGGCTGGAAAGATCATATCCTGATAGCTGCAGAGTTGGCAGCTCGCTTGGAGTCGGAAGGTGACGAGGTCAGCCACCTTTTGCATATCCGGCCGGCCGGATTCGAACACAGTTCGCTTGATCCGGATCTGCAGGCTCGGCTAAGCATTATCGACTTTTCACTGGATCCGAGCGAGCGGCTGGACAGCGCGTCGATTGTGATCGGAGAGTCAGACGGATCACTAGAGCCAGCCCCCCAGAAGCAGACGCGCCCGATCGACCTGTCTGCACCGAAGAGTCAACCTCACGTCTGGTCTTGTCCGCGCTGTCAAGGGTTGCTCTCCGAGATTTCCGCGCAGTCGCAGGTCCAATGCACCGCCTGCAGCGCTGCATTTCCGAAGCTTGGCACCATTCCTGTACTCGTACAAAACCCCGATGTCCTACTCACTGCTAGTCGGGACGCGGCCAGCCGTTACGGACGACTTGTAGCCCAGTCGGAAACCTATTTCACACAGGTTTTGAAGGATACCAGGCAATCCTATCGCTGGCCGTTCGCGCGCCGGGTGCTGCCCGCACTACGCAGCATGCGCGAATTGCCCGAGAGCTTCACTGGGGCGGTTGACGAACTCTTGGCTAGGACAAACAACGGCCTCGTCCGCCAAGAGACCGACCTAGGTCCGCCCGATACCGCTGACCAGAGCGGAACTTACGGCTTCCATAACTTGAGCTACCTGCGCACCGACTGGGCAGGAACACCTGAGGGTGAAACCCAGGTTGCCGCCATGCGAGATCGCCTTATCGATCAGTTGCTGGCGCGCCATCTTGCCGAGCAAACGGTGCTCGTGCTGGGCGTGGGCACCGGTCGCATCTTGTACGAACTCGCATCGGTATGCGCACGAGCAATCGGAATAGATCTTTGTGTGCCATACGCCTACCTATTCGACCGTCTCCAGTCCGGGCCGATCCCTTTTCACGAAGTTCAAACCTTCATGCCTTTGTCCGTGGACAGCGCCATTCGGTCTTTTCGCGCAGTCAAGCCGGTTGGTTTCGATCGTCGGACCGCGGTTGAGTATGCGGTCGCAGACGCGCGCCGGATTCCTTTGCGGACAAAATCCGTCAGCGTCGTCGTATCCGCTTATTTCACCGACGCCGTGCCAATGGTGGATTGGCTGCCTGAGGTAGTGCGGACACTTAACAATGGAGGCTATTTGATCCATTTGGGGCCGCTCGGTTACGCGTTTCAGCAACCTCGAGGGCTCCTGATGCCAGAGGAGATCACGGACTTGCTTGCGGCTTACGGCTTTCGGATCGAGGAGAGTACGTGGTTTCCGCTAAGCTTCATGGCCTCGCCGTCCTCCGGCTTTCAGGAGACACACCAGGTGTGGAGTCTCGTTGCGCGCCTCCAAGTAGGATGACCGCCCAAACGGCGATTCGCGACGAGCCGAGTTTCCAAGGAGCATGCGGCCGATGAAGCGACGTCCGACCCTCAGATCAATCCTCTCGGCGGGAGAACAATTGTCGACCGCTGGCCACTGGATAGAGGCGCCGCTGAGCTGCGCCCAGTTGTCTCTTTGGCGGGTGGGGTCGCAGTCGTGGTCGAGTCCAATCGTGAATCTGCCGGCTGCATTGAGCATTCGTGGAACACTGTCAATGAGCGCGATACGACGGTCGCTGGAGGCAGTTCTAGCCCGGCATGAAGTCCTGCGGACCACATTTCATATCACGCAAACCACCGTCGTCCAGCGCATCCATGCATTTCACGTGGCGCCGCTTCGATACCTGAGCTTGATGACCAACCCGAACGATGAGCGGTTTAAGGGCCTTCTGCGCGACGAGATCGAGCGTCCCTTCGAACTGGCGAGCGAGTTCCCTTTACGCTGCACCGTTGTGAGGCTCTCTCCGGATCACCACGTTTTCATCGTCGTTTTTCACCATCTGGCAACTGACGGATGGTCAGCCGGTCTTTTCATGCGGGAACTGGTGACAGCTTATGCAGATGTACGTGAAATGCGGACAGTTTCGTCGCAACCGTCGGCGAGACAGTACCGTGATCATGTGGCTGACGAGGAGCGGTTCTTGAATTCGGCGACGGCGCATCGTCAGATGGCGTACTGGAGAGATGTACTCAGCCCCTCAAGCGAGCCATTGCGATGGCAGAAAGGCGGGGCGCAGACCGCAGAGTACAATATGGCGACCATCGCCATTCCATCGCCGCTGCAGAGGGCATTGGATGAACGCGCCCGGACAGCGGGCGTGACCGTGTTTATTGCTATGGTTGCCGCCCTAAAGCGCACCATCCATCTCTCTACCGGCGCCACCGATATCCGGGTCGCGACTCTCGTAAGCGGTCGTGAGAACTCTGCCGATCGCAATGTCATGGGGCTATTTGCCAATACCATCGTGCTGCGCAGCAAATTGGACGGTTGCTCCAAGCCGGACGAGGTCCTTGAGCGAGTAAGGTCCGTGATCGTTTCGGCGTTTGGAAACCAAACCCTGCCGTTCGAGATCGTCCTGCAGCAGATGAGCCGTAACGCTGAACTCAGCGGATCGAAGCCGTTCGAAGTGTTGTTCGTCCACCAAGCGTTTGCGGCCGAGCCCATCGCCATCGCAGGCTTGGAGATCACTCCCCTTGATCTTCCACCCTCAGGTGGTCTTGCTGGGGGGCGCGGAATAGGCTTGGTTATCGTGTGCGAGCAGAAAAACCAAGAACTGGCGTTCACGTTCTGGGGGCGGCCGGACTTCATCGACGCCGACAGCTTCCATTTGCTCCCCGCTTCGCTGCTTCGAGCCATCGAGGATTGGTGCGCTCCCCGGCCAGGACCGCGGTAAAGATAATGGGCTATTTGCTGCGCAAGATGATCAGAGTTTGGCCTTGGTCGGGTCTGGTCTGCGCGTTGGCGATCAGTATCACCGCGGCGGCGCCTTTCTTCGCCTGGACCGCTTTCGGGAAAGCGCTCATCATATTCGCCATAATGCTCAGCTTGAGTTTGGTAGTCATGCTCTGGGGCGTGCCGTGGTATCTCCGGCGGCGCAGCAGAAACGCACTCATGTTTCGGAGGGCAGTACTCGCTCTGTTTTGCTCATTTCGAGCGATGAACCGCAAGTGTCGTCGCTCCAAATTCGGTCCGCATTTGCGTGTCAATCTTGACCAGTTCGGGATGCCCATCATCCACGCCGAAAACCGTTGTGATGCCTGGGAAGCGTTGGGTTTCGCAGTCGCTCGCGACCGCATGTTCCAGATGCACCTAACTCGGCGGATCATGGCTGGCCGGCTGTCCGAGCTTTTCGGCCGGGCTGTCCTAGAGAGTGATCGCCGCGCGCGATCGATGGGCTTCGCAAGGATTGCAGCAGATGCTGCCGCGCGTCTTCCGGCGGAACATGCAGATGTGCTGCGGGCATATTGCCGCGGCATCAACCGGTGGCTGGACAGTTGTGAGGCGCGTGGGGTGTTCGAAGCTAGGTTGCTCGATTTGCAGATCGAGCCTTGGACAATGGAGGACAGCCTACTGGTCTACCTCGGCTTGTGGGAGCAACTCACGGGAGATCAAAGTACCGAGCGGATGATAACTACAATGAGGTACTGCCTTCCGCCGGAAATTGTCGACTTTCTCACCCCCCGTACCGATCCTCTCTACGGCACAACGACTTCGGGGCCGCCCACTTACTCGTCGCTATCGTCCGATGTTTGCGCCCGGATCAAATTCTTACTGGCTGAAGCTGCCGATGCGATGTCGGTCAAGGACGCAGTAGGGCTCCACACGTCTCCTGTCGGCTCTAACGTATGGGCGATCGACGGGTCCCGTACCAAGGACGGACGTGCCATTCTAGCGAACGATATTCACCTCAATCTGGCCTTTCCGCCCCCGACCTACCGCGCAAGGCTACGTTATGGAGAAGTCGATCTGGACGGATTCGTCCTTCCTGGCGTCCCGGGGATGATTGCTGGCAGCAACGGGCGAGTCGCATGGGGCAGCGCCAATCTTCTCGCTGACTGCCTTGATCTTGTAAGAATCGAGACTTCATCGGAGATGGCCGGTTACTATCGCTTGGGCGATCACTGGAGGGCTTTCGATCTCGCTCACGAAGCTATCGAAGTGCTCGGCCAGGAGCCTCACCAAGAGAGCTTTCTTTCGACTGTTTGGGGACCCGTCTCACTTGAGACGTTGATAGGAGAGCCTGTTGCAGTACGCTGGACAGCTCTCGACGCATCATCCTTGGATCTCTCTCTCTTGGATCTGGACGCGGCCGACAATATCGAGAGCGCCATAGCGCTTTTCGAGCGGTTCCGCGGTCCACCGCTCTCCGTCATTGTCGCTGGCTGCGACGGCAGAATAGGCTCGACTATTGCCGGCCGTATCCCCTCCCGATTCGGGCACGACGGCACGGCGGCCGTGAGCTGGGCTGACGGCGCGCGCGGGTGGCGCGGAGACGTCGACGTGCAACGACGCGTTTCGCTCCCGCCGCACGTCGGCTTCTTAGTGGCGGCGAACAATCGCCCGGCCCATGTTGCCCGACCCGAGCAAATCGGCCATGCATATTGCAGCAGCGCACGCGCGGTACGGATAGCCGAGTTACTGGCTCAAGATGTTCGCATGGATGAAGCCGACCTCGCCAATCTTCAGCTCGACACCTATTGTCCAGCGCTCGAGGCGTACCGCCAGCTTGCCCTCGAGGCGCTGGAGCAATCCGAAATCTTGATATGCAAAGATATCGATCTTCGAACAGAATTGGCGTCTTGGGATCTTTGCGCCAGCCGATCCTCCGTTGCGGCTTCGATCACGTTCGCATTCCGGGAAATTCTCGCAGTCGAGCTTCTGGCACCTATTGTCGCGGCTTGCCGGAGCGCCGACCCGGCCTACGTTTATCGTTGGCCGTTGTCTGATGTGCCGGTGTTAGCCATGGTGCAGTCGCGGGATCCACTCCTGCTGCCCGCGCGTCATAGGGACGTAGGTTGGCAAACGTTCTTGAACAACTGCTTGCGCGAGTCGCTGCGACGACTTGGCGCGGAAAGCAGGACGGGTCTACGCTGGGGCGTCGTCAACCGCACGCGTTTCGGTTACACCCTCGCGAAGCTTATTGCTCGAATTGACGCCCTGGTTTCTCCACCTAGCTCCGAGCAAGACGGATCGCATGAGTGCGTCAGGATCGCCACGTCCACGGACGGAGCGGCATTCCGCTTGGTCGTATCGCCGGGCCGAGAAAGTTCCGGTCTATTTCAGATGGCGGGGGGCCAATCTAGTCATCCCCTCTCGCCCCACTTTGACGACTTGCATCGCGACTGGCTGAAGGGACGCTATCGGGCCTTTCGGAGCCCGTGAAACAACCGTTATCCAGAGTTAGCTTCAAAATCCTTTGCCGCCTTCACGCCGCGGATGCGGATCCCGACGAGCAGCTTGATAATTCTGCGCGTGAACGACCAAGCCAGGTTGGGATGCGAGAGACGAAAAGGCGCTCGTACCAGCAACGGGTCGCATTGTACCGGTGTTGAGCACCTGGCTGAGAGGGGATAAGGCCGGCCGACGCAAGTTGCCGGCCTTGCTGCATCCCCGAACGGGAAGAAATGCCGGGGCCGCTACGAGAAGCCGGGATGCTTCAGCGGCCGGACCGCTGAAACCGTCCAGCGGCGCCGACGGGCTCGACAAAATGCTGGCCGCAACACACTTTCAACACGCTGTAGCTAAGCTGTTGATATATTATGTGCTCAAACGGTTTCCTAAACCGTAGGTCGGGTGTTCTGCGAATCGTAACTGTCGACTATCCCTCCTCCAGCAACCTGCGCTCAAAAGAGGTGCGATCGCGGCCATTCGTAGGGCGGATACTTACGGAAAGGCTCAAAGAAAGCCCGAAGTAAGATGTTGAGAGGCGCGCCCTTGTAAGTCTCTGATTTTAAAAGAGAATTATGCAACTAGAGCAGGAATCCCTCCCTCTCCGCCAGCGAGAAGTGCAAAAAACCCAATAAAAACGGGCATTTCTCGAGCCACCGGATTCGGACGGTGGAGACCTGCGGTGGAGACCCGCGGATCGTTCAAGGCAGGCTCAGGATCTCGAGCCCGCATTCGTTCGCGCGCGCGGCAACGGCGCGGCGCATCTGAGGAGCTAGGGAGCCCTCCACGACGGCAGTTCGTACATCGAGCCCGCTCTTTTCCGGCCATGGCGCTACCCTCGAGCAACGTGATTCAAGGATTCGGAGATAAGCGGCTGCGCTTCATGTCCAGGTCCTTGTCGTGGGCCAGAACGAAGTTCAAACTGGATTAGGCTTGTGGGGCCGGGTCAAGTCGCTTCTCCAAGCCACGGCCTCGCCGCCGAGCTTGCGCAGCCGCTCGACGCCAATAGACTATGCCCACAGTAGACCGAATACGCAACTACCCAGCCCCCCTTCGAGACCCGGCAGCAATCAGGCGCTCTGGGGTCGTATGCAGTGCGGTGGCTAGGCGCGCAAGGACGACGATGGTCATATTCCGCTTTCCCCGTTCGACCTGGGAGATGTAGGTGCGATCGAGACCCGCCTCGAAAGCAAGCTCCTCCTGAGACCAATTCAACGCCTTGCGCGCTCTTCGCACGTTCGCGGCGACTATCCCCACAACTGCCGATTCATCCACCATAAGGGACAAATCGAGAAGAATGTAGACTATCGGTCTACGGACTATGAATCCCAATTCCGATTGCCAGATTGTAGACGATAGTCTACATTTGGAATGAGGCTTGCGACCCTTAGCCAGGCAATGGAGTAGGGTCATGCGAAATCGGGGATGGCTGCTATGCCGGATCGCGGCAACGTCGGAGATGGTGCTCCGGACACAAGCGGGTCCAAATCGCGACCCCGCGACGGGCATTCCTTTGATGATCACGTAATGGCCGTCACTGCTATCGATTATTGCGGTCGCGTACTGACGGTGGTCAGTCAATCCGACGTCGCTTGCGGATCCACGCAGACGACCGACGTCATACCGTTCATGACCATCATGTTCGGAGGGCCTCTTGGCCAGATGACGTGGAAAGCCGATACATGGGCGAACTCCCTTCGAAACCACGAAACGGCGGTCCGCAAGCTGATCGAATCGATTTCCTCAGCCGGCCGCGACTGAACGGCTCAAGCGGATCGATCAGGCCACTGGTCAGGATCGCGTCGGCCAAGCTGTTTTCGAACGCCGATCAACTAGCTGAAGGAACGACACGGCTCTGGTCGGCCGGATCAACGGTCACCCAGGCAATGGCGGACACTTGGCCCACAGCCGTTTCGTCTCCTCACGACCGCGAGCTTCTACTCGTCACCGGATTTCATCGAACTCGCGTTTCGGACGCCAGGAGACCGGATCTGCGATCCAGCGGTTGATGTCCGATTCATGCCAGCCGGTGCCATTGGTGCTGATCTTGAGCTGGGCGGGGAACGTGCCCTCGGCAATCTTGCGGTAGATGGTGGACCGGGACAGCCCGGTCCGGTCAAGAACGGTTTTCAAACGGATGATACGGTCTGGTTCGCGCATGACCGCGCTGCCTCGTGCTGATTATGCCTAGCGGCTTCTGAGACCAGACAGGACTGCCGTTGCAGGCGCGCAAGAGCGTCTTTGGCGTCTCGCGTACTCTGGCGGAGAATCGGCGGTAAATCGGATGGATCAGATTCCGAGGCCGCGGCCTCTGCCAAGGTCGATGCCGTGGCTGAAGGCGAGTTCGAGGCCGAGCCGGCGCCCTGATTCGAACGCGATGCCAAGCTCGCGCTTGCGATTCTCGAGGAGAGATTCCAGTTGCGGATCGCGCTCGAGGCTTCTTGCCATGTCGCTCATCGCCGAGCGCGTGGCCTTGTAGCCGGAGATATCGCCCGCCTGATATTGGCGCAGGCTGGCCTGGTCGAGCTTCTGCCAGCGCTCCACGAAGCGGTCGGCGCGCCGGCTCGGATTAATGCGCAGTTCGGTCTCGATCTGGAGCGCGCGGATGGCGCGGTTGACTTGGCCTTGAGCCGCCTCGCGGGCCAATTCCGGGTTCTTGTTGTAGGCGGCTTCGGCGTCACGCGAGCCATAGGACCGCAGCTCCTCGAAAGCCTGCCGGGCCTCCCGTAGCTCCTTCAACTGCTCGGGGCTTGCCCTGCCGCCCATCTCCTGCGCCGCGAAGATCGCATCGACGGCGCGGGCATGGCGCACGAGCGCTCGGGTACGCACGCGGCGCAATTCTTTTTCCGGATCTTCCGCGACCTTCTGTTCCGGCGCCTCGGTATCGCGCAGCCCGGCCCGCGGACCGCTCCTTTCCCTTTCCGGCGTTTCGCGCTCCGGCCTCCGTCCCCGATCCGGGCCGGGCGCATCTCCAGGAGAGCGGAGGCCGTCGAATATGTCGCGCAGCTTCTCCGGCATCACCTTGCGCACGATCGCGGCCACGCGTTCGCGGAAGCTGATCCCACGGCGCTCGGCGTAGCTTTGGACCGGATCGGCACGGTCGTAGTCCGAGGCCATGTCCTTGGCACGATCGCGCGACAGGCCACGGACCAGCCGGCCCTGATTGGCAAAATCGTCACGGCCATAGTGCAGGTCCACGCCGTCGCGATGCCGAGACAGCGCGACATAGCTGCTGTGGGCATCCATGCCCGGAGTCGCCAGCACATGGACGCGGTCTACCGTCATGCCCTGCGCCTTGTGGATCGTCGCGGCATAGCCATGGTCGATCCGGTTGTAATCCTTCAGTTCGAAGCGCACGGACCGGCCGTCGTCAGTCCGCACGGTCATGGATTGCGTGCTGACCAACTCGACCGTTCCGAGCGTGCCGTTCTTGACGCCAAGCCCGCGCTCGTTCTGCAGGAACATGACGCGATCCCCGCTGGCGAAGTTTCTCGCGCCGCGGTCGACCGTCACACGTGTCTCATCGCCAAGATCGCCGGCGGCGCGCATCCGCTCGCGCGCGGCCTCGTTCAGTGCCCGGACCTCGTCATTGGTGTGCGTGAGGATGATCCGGCCGCGATCCGGCGATCCCTCCCGGTCGCGGTCCCAGCGCTCGATCAGATCGCCCCGCGCCTGCTCGCGGGTCTGAGCCTCATGGACCATGCCGTGGGCGTGAAAAGCTCCAAGCGCTTGTCCCACTTTGCCGGTCGCCAGATCGCGCGTGGCGTCGCGCTGCCAGCCCTCCCGCTGACGGCGCACCTCGCCGATTTCCGCTCCACCGTGACGCTCATGGATCGACCGGAACGCCGCACCCGCCTCGATGGCCTGCAGCTGCTGCGGATCGCCAATCAGCACGACCTTGGCGCCAGACTCGGCCGCATGGGACAGCACGCGCTCGAGCTGCCGCGTGCCGACCATGCCGGCCTCGTCGATCACCAGCACCTCGCGGGGAGTGAGCCCGTCACGGCCCTGATTCCAGCCATGCTCCAGGCTGGCAATCGTGCGTGACGCAATGCCCGATCCGCCTTCGAGGTTTTCAGCGGCAATGCCGGACAGCGCCACGCCACGGACCTCGAAGCCGGCTGCTTCCCACGCCTCTCGCGCCACTCCCAGCATCGCGCTCTTTCCCGTCCCGGCATAGCCGACCACGACACTGAGATCGTGCCCTTCCGTGACATGCGCCAGCGCCTCGGCCTGTTCGGATGACAGCACCAGGCCGTGCGCTTCGGCACGCGCCAAAGCGCGTTCGCGGTCCGTATCCCGGACCTCATGGCGGTTCCG
Source organism: Bradyrhizobium sp. SZCCHNR1015 (assembly GCF_032489875.1). NCBI lineage: Bacteria > Pseudomonadati > Pseudomonadota > Alphaproteobacteria > Hyphomicrobiales > Nitrobacteraceae > Bradyrhizobium > Bradyrhizobium sp. SZCCHNR1015. The sequence goes on along the minus strand of NZ_JAUEYW010000025.1, from coordinate 36,519 downwards.
TTCAGCGATCCGTTCGGCGGCGACGTGCAGGCGCCGTTCCGTCTCGATCATTTCGCGGGTGGTGAACCGATCCTCGCCACGGGCGTCCTTGCCGAGTTCGACCAGATCGGGCGCTCCCTGCATCGCGCCCATAACCTGGTTGAACTGGTCAAGCCCGTCACTGTGCCTGTGCGCGAACTTTGCCAGGTCGCGGCGCGTGAAGGTCGATTGCTGCCGGGTGATGGCGTCCAGCCCGAGGGAGGGATCGGCGATGATCCGTGCGCCATTGCCACGCGCGATCTCCCGGTGCATCTGGGCCCGGTCGGCCTCACCGCCGTGGCCTGCGATGCCGCGAACCTCAATCCGTTTCGCCGGCGCACCGATCTTTATTTGGGGCTCCAGCGCGATGCCCTGAGCTTCCAGACTGCGATGGTCGATCCGCGCGTCGACGTCGAGCTCGGCCAGGCGCTCATTGGCGAGCTCGGCCCAGCGTTCGCGCCAGCGCTCGACCATTTCGGTACGATTCCAGTCCCAGACCTTTTTGCCAAACCCGTTCTCGTCGACCGCGCGCATGGTCAGCATGACATGGGCGTGGGGTTTCGGCATGCCGTCCTCTGCCCTATCCCAATGCACATTGAGGTCGGCGATCATGCCGAGACCCACGAACTCGCGCCGAACGAAGTGTCGAGCCAACTCGATGCCCTGGGTCTCACTCATCTCGCGGGGGATGGCGAACTCCACCTCGCGGGACAGCTGCGCATCTTTCCGGACCTCGAACGCTTCGACAGCGTTCCACAGCCGTTCGCGGTTACTCCACGCAGCCGGCGCATTCTCAGGCAGTAACACCTCGGAATGGACGACGCCGCGCTTGCGGGAAAAATCCTGATCACGGCCGAGCCGCTCGTTGCGCAGCCGCGAGGCTGAGCGGTAGGCCGCCGACGCCACCGCACTGCTCCCGGCCTTCCGGCCGATGATTTTGACGTGAAGATGATAGATCGCCATCGCGACCAGAGCATCTACATGGGAAAGCGTCCGTCGGCACGACGTATAAGCGCGCCCTCCCTCGAAAAAATCTCGGGCGGGATCGTACCGTCTCAGCTCGTCCTGATGACCTGAAAGCATTGTGCGGGGTGCTCGACTATCATTTCTCCATCGACACTCATGGAGGCGGCGATGCGCAAACCACGGGACTTTGATGCGGATCTGAAGGCACTCGAAGACAAAGCACGCCGGCTGAAAACTCGTAAAGTGCAGCAACTCGGCGAACTGGTCATCGCCACCGGAGCTGACACACTCACCGCTGAAGAACTGGCCGGCGGGCTGATCGTGCTGGCCGAGACGAAGGAGGCCGGAAAGAGGGAGGCATGGGCCAAGCGCGGCGTTGCCTTTTTTCAAAGCCGGTCGCGGCGAGTTACACCAAAGGCTGACCGCAATCCGGACGGCTCTCCTGCGTCACCGAGCGGCGCGCCATCGGCGTCGAGCCGCAAGGGCGCGACATGACATGCGCACATGGCAGGTTGAACGCCGCAAGCGCACGCGGCATCTCATTGAACTTGGCGGACTTGTCGTAAAGGCCGGGATCGTGGATCTGACTGGCGATGACCGGACCATGATCCTCGGCGCGTTGGTCTGGATTGCCGATAAACTCAGGGGCCATCAGCGCGAAAAGGCTCGTGCGCTCTGGGCCGCAAAGGGCAAGCAGGTGTTCGATATGGACCCGGCTGCGCACATTCGTGCTGATCGTTGACGCCCGAAAATGGAACGTTGGCCGAGCCTACTAGATTGCTGCTTGCCGCTTGCCAGGGCGAAGAAGTTTGTGCGCGCCACGCTGCGCCAATGCTTGGGGGCAAGGTGAGCACTGTGGTATGAGACTTACCTTTTGTTCGCGAAGGATCACGAAATTTCGGCTTTGTGCTGGCACCTCATATGGGTGTTTTGTATGATGCAAACTGGCAATTCTCAGGTGAGAAAACAAAAGAGGCGAATGTCTATTTCGGCAGTTCCTTGTGGGGCAGCGCTCGCCGTGTACCGCTAGCTTGCCGATACCGTTGGAAAGGTCACAATGTTCCTGGCCATGGCTGGACCCCACTGATGGGCCACAGCCGGCACAGTGTCTGCCCCATCGGGCGTCGCCCCAGTGCAAGTCTGAACCAGAAAAGCCGACGCGAGTCGGAGTCGCCAATTTGAAGGTCTGTATTTGGGCACAGATCGACTTCGGGGTTCCTCAGCAAGCGTCTTGAAGACTGCGTCCTTTCCGAGCTCTCGATCAGTAGCGCCGTGCAAACACGGATCGAGGATCGAATCCCTTGGACCGAGGACAGATCAGGGATGATGTAGACGGCCTGGACCAATTCCAGGGCTCGCCTAACAAGTGACCTTGCCCCTCTGGTTTAATCCGGTTTGAAGTTCGTTCTGGCCCTAACGAGGACCAGAGCATGAAGCGCAGCCGCTTTACGGAAGAGCAGATCATCGGGATTTTGAAGGAGCACGAGGCTGGCGTTCCGGTCGCCGATCTGTGCCGCAAGCATGGCGTCAGCGATGCCAGCATTTACAAGTGGAAGGCCAAGTTTGGCGGAATGGACGTCTCGGAATCCAAGCGGCTGAAGACGCTAGAGGACGAGAACACGCGGCTCAAGCGGCTGCTGGCGGACGCCACGTTGGACAATGCCGCCCTGAAGGACCTCCTGGGAAAGAAGTGGTGACGCTCGCGGCCAAGCGGAAAGCTGTCGCGCATCTCGTTGGCGTTCACGGGATGAGCGAACGGCGGGCGTGTAAAGCCATGGGCTGTTGCCGCATGACGGTCAGATATCAGACGAGCCGGACCGATGATGCCGGGCTGCGACAGCGCATGCGGGCGATCGCCCATGAGCGCTGCCGCTTCGGCTATCGTCGCCTCCACGTCCTGCTCAAGCGGGAGGGCTACCTGGTCAATCACAAGAAGCTGTTCCGCCCGTACCGGGAGGAGCGGCTCACGGTCCGCCGCAGAGGTGGCCGCAAGCGGGCCCTCGGCACACGAGCGCCAATGATGGTGCCGCTGCTGCTGAATGATCGCTGGTCGCTCGACTTCGTGTCTGATCAGATGCGGCGCTTCCGCATCTTGACCGTGGTCGACGACTGCACCCGCGAGCGCCTGGCATTGGTGGCCGACACCTCACTCTCGGGTGCCCGGGTCGCACGAGAACTGGACCGGCTGGTCGCTGAGCGCGGTAAGCCCAGGATGGTGGTGAGCGACAACGGCAGCGAGCTCACGAGCAATGCCATCCTGACATGGACCGATCTGAGCCGTGTCGCCTAGCACTACATCGCACCGGGGAAACCAATGCAGAATGCCTTCATCGAGAGCTTCAACGGCCGGCTGCGGGACGAATTGCTGAATGGGACGCTGTTCACCTCGCTCGCCCAGGCCGCGCGTTGCGCTCCGATGCTGGCGGACCGACTATAACGACGCTCGGCCGCCCTCCCAACTCGGATGGGAGACGCCGTCCGAGGTGGCAGCAGTGCCCTGAACGCAGCCCCCGCCGGACCAAGGCTTGCCAATGGAGAGCGAGCGACGGGATCCTTAATCCCTTCTCCCGAGTGGAGAACCTTTCCGCAGGCGGTTCGGGTGGCATTGCGAGGAAATGGTTACCTTCAAAGCCAAAACCCGACCGTTTCGCGCTGCACAGGAAACGAACGGGTTGGGTGATGGCCGCGACCGGAGCTCAGTCGAGGAGGCAAAGCTCCGACCGCCAATTTGCATATAGAGGCTTACCAGTGCCCATTCAAAGGGCTAATGCCTCACCGTCCCCCTTCCTGCCAACAGGCCGAGCACGGCGGCAATCGATGCTTTGAAGCTCTCAATGAATGCGTTTACGAGCACATCCGCAAGTGGTATGGGCACAAAGCCGTTCAAAACGGCAACGACCACGGCAAATCCAGCTGATACGATACCAAGCGTCAATACGGCTTTCAGCAGTGCGGCAAAGCTAGCCATTTTTTCCTCCTGGGTCCGGGTTGCGTGTGCGCCGAACTCTAGAGAAGGTTGCCGCCTTTCCTGAGGGCCCCAATTTTGGCGAACCCAGGGGAGGCGGGCGTGACAGCAGCGACGAAGGAGCGGCGGGGGCGTGCGATTAAGCGGCCCCCCTCCCGGTTAGGACGTCTTCTGATTGCGCTGAGAGAGTCTGTGGGGCATCGCGCTCTGAATCCAGGCGCGCACCCGAAATTCTTGGAAAATGTCAAAAAATACAGACCGCAAGGGCTGTCTCGCCGCGAGGCGTTTGGATGGATTCAGGATCTTGGAGAAAGCGTCTCGGAGGAGGAAATACGTCGGCTCGAAACCGGGCGGCGCACATCCCCTTCTCCCGAGGTGCTCAGAGTCCTACTTACGGTCTACGGCCTATCAGAGCCGGAGATCGATTCCGTCATCAACGACCCGAACCTGAACAATCTTGGTGGCACGAATCCGCATCTGCTGACGGCGTGGCGGATGCGCGATATCGCCGTAGGAGAGTTCGGGCCGCTTATCCGCAACGCATTGCGGGTTGGGGAGCACGTCTCCACCTGGATCGAGGTTGAAAAGGCTGGGATCCAAGGCTTTGTGGGCGACGAAATCACTATCAAAGTGAGCCAGAACGAAGTGGTGCCACCGCCTAACTTCGTCAAGCTCGCCAATGACGCCAAGGACCAAAATGCGGGGCGGATGGCAAAAGGTATTCGTGGCTGGACCGACAATGCCACCCTTTGCCTTAGCGCCGTGACGTCCGAACTGGGCAGCGACATTGATGAGCGCAACAAGATAACCTTGCACATGGACCGCTCTTGGTATCGGTACAATGTCGCGGCCAAGCAGGAAATTGGTGCGGAGTATCGCTGGCGCGCGTTGCAGGGAGCCTCTGTTCCGCTGAAGCCGGTAGCTTTCCTTGCCTCAGGTGTCGGGGTTTGCATCAACATTATTTGCGACAACGGCCAGTCAATCGTCATCGGACATCGCTCGAACGACGAGACCTTTCGGAAGGGAGAGTTCGACATTGCCGTTGTCGAAGGCATCCGCCCGTCGAGCGACGTTATCGATGGCAAGATTGACATCAATACCGTTATACATCGAGGGCTGGCAGAAGAACTTGGCCTCGACCGAGCTGTTCGAGGCCGGAAGGTTCCGGACCTTATTAAACGATTAGTCGTGTTTGAGTTCGGATGCGATCTCGAATTCTATCAATGGAATTTTCTAGCATTTGCTGAAGTCAGTCTAGATTTCGACACGCTGTTTGCTGGCTGGCAAAAAGCAAAGGATCGCAAGGAAAACCAAACCCTGCGAACGATACCCTGCGACGAGCAGTCAGTGACCAAATTCCTTTCGGAGCATCCGATCTGGTCATCGGGCATGGCATGCGCACTGAGGTCGTTTGACTATCTTTGACGGTTCATATCTATTTATTTCCTGTCGCGTGGAAGCGTGTTGCGCCAGTAAATTGATCAACGGCAGTGCGCAGTGAATTTGTACCTAGAACATCCCCTTAACTTCAATACAGGACCAATCGGAAGTCACATTGGCCTGTTCAATCGTCCCGTAGTCGGTAAGATTAAGTTGGCGGTTTGCGTTTGCACCGCGAGCGGCTCAACGAATAACGTTCCCCTCTGAAGATCTATCTAGGGTACGCAAAGGATCCATCATCAACGATGACTTGGGTTGAGAAGGCTCTGCGAGCAGCAGCTTACTCTGCTTGCTTATTAGCTAAGCGAGAGATTTCGCATGAGGATAGTCTACGTAGAGATTGATCATTTCCGAGGGATCAAGAAATTGCGCTGGGCGCCCAGCGCTGGTGTCAATTGCCTCATAGGGCCTGGCGACTCGGCGAAGACGACGATTCTCGACGCGATAGAGCTGGTCCTGAATCCCCGTTCCTATTCCTTCGCCGATGATTCAGATTTCTACGGCCTGGACTACAACACGCCCGTTAATATCGTTCTGACGGTCGGGGAGTTGCCTCCGGGATTCGTCTCAGACGATCGTTACGGCCTCCATCTTCGCGGATGGAACGGAGTCGCGCTGAAGCTCGAAGATGAGCCAGGCACCGGCCTTGATGATGTCCTGTCGCTTCGTGTGACGATTGACAGATCGCATGAAGCGCGGTGGTCACTGTTCAATGAACGCATCGCGACCGACACGGAAAGCGATCCTCCCGCGTTGCGTTACAAGGATGCGCGCCAGCTCGCGAGCACGCGGTTGGGCCCATATGCGGAACGGCATCTCGGTTGGGGGCGGCTGTCGGTCCTCAATCGCCTGGAAGACAATACTGAAACTTTCAGCGGGCAACTCGCCGATGCGAGCCGCGCCGCGCGAGATGCCTTCACGAGGGGAAATCCCGAGATCTTCAAGAAAACTGCCGCTCGGGCGGAAGTGCTCGGCAAGCATTTTTCGGTGCCGGTTCGCGAGAGATACGTGGCCGAACTCGATGTAAAGGGAGTGAGCCTGACCGCCGGCGGCGTTTCATTGCACGACGGCAAGCTGCCGCTTCGGTGTCTGGGAACTGGGTCGTCACGCCTGATCGTCTCCGCGCTTCAGCATGGGGCGGGTAGTTCACATGTCGCGCTCATTGACGAGATAGAACATGGTCTTGAGCCACATCGCATTGCCCGCCTCTTGAAATATTTGGCCAGTTCCCAATCGGAAAGTGAACAAGCTTCGCTACCTCAGATGTTTATCACAACGCATTCCCCGGTCGTTATCCGCGAACTGAAAGCGAGTGATATCTTTGCGGTTAGATCAAGCAATGGCCTAGTCCAAGTCAGGTCCGTTTTGACCACAGCCCGGTCTCCCAACGATGCGCAGCGGCACATGAGAGCTGTCCCCGACAGTTTTCTCGCGCGCAAGATCATTGTCTGCGAAGGCCGAACCGAGCAGGGTTTGACGCGAGGTCTTGATTTATATTGGAGCAAAGACGACAAGCATGAGTCCTTTGCACTTCGAGGGACGACCGCCGTCGACGGCAATGGAAGCGGCGGCGCTCCCATTCTTGCCGACCACCTAAGCAGTCTGGGTTATGATGTGTTTCTCTTGCTCGATTCGGACGAGCCAGTAGCTCCCTCGATCTTAAAAGCACTCAGCCTGAAAGGCGTGCTATTTCACGAGTGGGCCGGGGGATGCTCCGTGGAGGAGCGCATCTTCCTCGATGTTCCCTGGGCAATGGTCTCCTCACTGATTGCACTCGCCATCGAATCTGTGACTTCCGATAGCGTCCAAGCCCAGATAAACAAGATGTGCCGTACGCAGAACCTGCCCGAGGTGACATCTCTTCATTTCAGCCCGTCCCTCAACACGCCCGCTTTCCGCACCGTTCTTGGCAAGGCGGCAAAAAATGACAGCCGGCCCTGGTTCAAGGACATATCCAGAGGCGAGCGAGTTGGCGAATTAATCGGCCCTTGCCTTGAAAAGGTTGCGGATACGCCGCTCGCCCAAGGATTAAGCGCTCTGCGGAAATGGATAGATGAATGACGTGGACCCCGATTTGAGAATCGGCAGACTCGCCGCCTCTGTTCGACTGGGCAGCATTGTAGCCGCTGCCGGTTGTGGGAAGACCCAGCAGATCGCCAACGCGGCCAAGTTTGGCAGCGGTCGTAGGCTCATACTGACGCATACGCATGCCGGAATCGACGTGCTTCGTGAGCGCTTAAAAGCTCTGAAGGTGCCAAGCGGTCAATTTCGTCTGGACACGATTGCCGGATGGTGTCTGCGCTATGCAGCTTCTTTCCCCATTCGATCCGGGCTCGCGACTCGCGTTCCCCGAACGGACAGCGAGTGGATCGCGGTCTACCTAGCGGCAACCCGGCTCGTCGAAAGCGGGGCCGTCGATTCCATTTTAGCAGCCACATACACAGGCGTTCTTGTCGATGAATACCAGGATTGTTCGGTTCAGCAGCATGAGGTGATAAAGGCGCTTTCCGGCAGGCTCTCCGTCTGCGTGTTCGGAGATCCTCTGCAGGCCATATTCGATTTCAAGGGACAGGAGCCCGTTGATTGGCAGGCCCACGTCTACCCGACGTTCCCAAAGGCAGGCGAACTCGTCAAGCCCTGGCGTTGGCTGAAGAAGAAGAATCCTTGCCTCGCCACGTGGTTGAAGAATATCCGTGACGAGCTTGAGGCTGGTGCCGAGATTGATCTCGCGGGCTGTCCGGACTGCGTTGAGTGGGAGACGTTGCCAGCCGATCCTCGGCTCCGGACGAACAAGATTACCGAGGTATGTAAGAGGGCTCGTGGAGCGGCTGCAAATGAAACGCTTGTCGTGATTGCCGACCCGGCGAGCATCGGAGCGCGGGCCTACATTGCCAAGCAATTGGCAAAGGTTGGATTCTCCGCGATTGAACCGATCGGCTGTGCTACGCTTTATGCTGCGGCCCGCAAATTTGAAAAGGCAACAGGCCTCAACCAGGTCGAGGCTGTCGTGGGATTTGCTGGTGACTGCATGACCGGCACCGCTGAAACACTGTTCATTGCTGCCGTAGACGCTCGCCGAAGGGGATTGCGGAAAGGCGCTGCTCAGTTCGGATCGCTGATTGATCTCGGTGTAGCCCTGATCGACAATCCAAACCCCGCAAATCAGCTTGCCTTGCTCAACGGCTTTCACGATCGGGATAATTGCTACTGTTACCGGCGCGAGATGTTTTACGCAATGCGAGCGGCGTTGCTTGTCTGCGTCAACCGCCCTTCCTCTTCTTTGGCCAACGCGATCTGGGAAGTTCAGACTGCGGCCCGCCATGCCGGACGTATGGTTGGACGCCGCTGTGTGGGAAGCACGCTACTTGTGAAGGGGCTTGAATTTGATCATGCTGTAGTTGTCCATACACTCGGCATGACACGGAAGGATTGGTACGTTGCCTTGACCCGGGCGAGCAAAAGCTTGAGGCTCCTTGTCCCGGGACAGAAACTGAAGTTTTGATAGCGTGCCAGCATTAATGGCCCGCAAGAAGGTGAGAAGTTCTTCTAGCCGTAAGATTGGGCATAGCCGGGAGAGGTCGATTCGGACGTTGCGGATTTCCGAGATGAGCTTGCCCACTATTCCGATTTGATCTTGCTCGGACCGGGAGGCTATTCTGGCTGTCTGGTTCTGGCATTGGGGAAGCCAATCGGCAACTCGTTCGATTAGTCAGAAATGAGATCCGATGCTCTGATTCGTGGACTTTTTCTCCGCGCTGCACAGGCGGCAAGACAATGTGTGAACTATGGTCTATCGCAACGACTATGCAGAATCGCCCTTGTCACCCCGCATTGCGAGGCGCCGCAGGATCGTTTTCGGCGGGCCGAGCGAACCCGAATTCGCAGCCGCACTCAACGCGGCTGCCGACATCGTCTCAGATATCGCGCCTGGTTTGAGCTGATCGTCAGTCTCTTCGACCCTAGCGCTTCTGAGCCATCGTGCTAACGACAGGTCACGCTTCGCTTCGAGGCCGTGGACAACCAATTCCGATATTCTTTGCTGCTGCTGGCGCAGGTGGTCCCTCAATAGCCGATCGCGCGTGATGTACCCGGCGTTCACGCCGGGTAGCGAATGGTTCATTAGCAGATGAATGTCGAGCTCTGAAACACCTGCCGCTTGCGCGAGCGTGCGGTAGCTCTGCCGCAGATCGTTGCCCCATTTGGAGAGGACATTTCTATCCTCCTTGTGCTCGACGAGATGTCCTTGTTCGCTATCCGCCGGAAACAACCAAGAAGACCCTTGCTCGGGATACATGATCCGACCCCACCTGATCGCGCGGATGATGCAGCGGATCATCGGCCGCGATAGCGGAATATCGAATGCCTTCTCCTCACCACCTTTGGGCTTCGGGATGTGGACGAGCCGTCCTCGCCGATCGATGTGCTCGAAGCGGACCGCTTTAAGCGCCGTTGGTCGTGATCCGCTAAGAAGTGTCAGAAGGTGAAATTCTCGCCTTAAAGGGTTGTCCAGTGCGTGAAGTTCCTTAAGCCAAACACCGATGTCGTTCGGTCCCATACCCGTATTGCGTCGGTGCTCCTTGTTCCAATCGATGGCGGAGACTGGATTAGCGGCAGGAAGGTCGGGATTGCCTTTCCGAGCGTGGTTGTAGACGGCCCGCAGACTGCGTAGAGCTCCATTGGCAATGTAAGGGCCATTTTCCTTCGTGATCTTGTCATGGCGTTCAATAACTAGGTTCGGCTGCCGCCCAAGCCGAGCCAATGGATTGTCAAGCCAGTCCTTGAATAACCGCTCCAAGTGATCTCGATAATTTCCAATGGTCCCCGAGCTTCGACCCTTACGTTCCATATGCGCATCTCGATAGCGCTCCCAGGCCTGCCGAAGCGTTATTGAGCCTCCCTTAATCGTCGGAGCTTCGCCAGGACGCTGGCCCTTGGCGATCGACCCGAGTGCTTCCTTGGCGCCGGCTCGCGCTTGTCGCGTGGTTATGTCGCCAAATTCACCAAGCTTTACCTGCGCCGTGAATTCACGAACGCCATCGCGCCAGAACTCACCCTGGGCCATGAATGTCTTCCGACGCTTGCCGACGAGGACGAAAAATCCCGGCAGCTCGCTGTCGCGCACCTTGTATTGCTTCTCTCCCGCAGAAAGACGCGCAATGCTCTTATCAGTGAGAATCTCGCGTTGGTCAGCCATGGGTACTTTCACCAATTTTAGTCTGGGTTTAGTCTGGGGAAGTCCTGGATGAGAGTCATCGAGGTCCAATTACGCCAGACTACGCTATGACGCGAAAGTGCATGACTGATCAATATCTTATCGTGGGGGCGAGAGTGTGGCGAGGTGCCGCCGCGTGTAGTCGGAAAGCACCAAATTCATACTACGAATCTGAGGGTCGGACGTTCGAATCGTTCCGGGCGCGCCATTTGCCGATGATCCACACCACGTTCAGTTCGCACGTCCATCGCTTCCGATCGATGCGTCGATCGGCGGATCTCGGGTGCGCAGGAGAGCAATCTTGAGTCGCTTCTGGTCAGAGCTCGTTCGTGGGCTGTCGCCCTATGTGCCCGGCGAGCAGCCGCAGATCCCGGGCTTGGTCAAGCTCAACACCAATGAGAGCCCGTTCGGGCCCTCGCCCAAGGCGATCGAGGCCATACGGGCCGCCGCCGCCGACACCTTGCGGCTCTATCCGGATCCCCAGGCGACGCGGCTGCGCGAGGTGCTCGCGGCCCATCACGGGGTCTCACCGGAGCAGGTGTTCGTCGGCAACGGTTCGGATGAGGTGCTCGCGCATGCCTTCGCGGCGCTCCTGAAGCAACCCGCGCCGCTGCTGTTTCCTGACGTGACCTACAGCTTCTATCCGGTCTACTGCCGGCTGCTCGGAATCGACCACGCGACCGTTCCGCTCGACGCCGAGATGCGCGTGCGTATCGAGGACTATGTCGGCCGCCCCGGCCCGGTGATCATCGCCAATCCGAACGCACCGACGGGTATCGCGCTGCCGAGCGCCGAGATCGCGCGACTCGCGGCGGCGCGTCGCGACGCGGCCGTCGTCATCGACGAGGCCTATGTCGATTTCGGCGCCGAGACCGCGATTCCCTTGATCCGTGACTACCCCAACCTGCTGGTGGTGCAGACGATGTCGAAATCGCGCGCGCTCGCAGGACTCCGCGTCGGCTACGCGATCGGCGATGCCGCGCTGATCGAGGGCCTGACGCGGGTCAAGGACAGCTTCAACTCCTACCCGCTCGGCCGGCCCGCCCAGGCCGGCGCGATCGCCGCGATTGAGGACGAGGCGCACTTCCAGCAGGCGCGCTCGGTCATCATGAAGAACCGCGCCGACCTCACCGCTGCGCTGGTTCGGCTCGGCTTCGAGGTGCTGCCGTCCAGCGCCAATTTCGTCTTCGCCCGGCATCCGGACCATTCCGGCCAGGCGCTGTCCGCAGCCTTGCGCCAGCGCGCAGTGCTCGTCCGCCATTTCACCGCCCCGCGGATCGCGAACTATCTGCGCATCACGATCGGCTCGGAGACGGAGCTTGCGCGGCTGACGGACGCGCTGCGCGAGGTGCTGGCGCAGAATGGTTGAGGGCCGTGGCTGAGACGACGATCGGTCGGAGCGGATCCGCCACGGCCGGCACACTCTGCGACGTCTGGATGCCCTTGCTCCAAGACATCAGGCCCGAAGCGCGCGCAATCTCCAGCAGCCGGGACACCTGCACGTGAATGTCCGCCGTCACGTCGCGGTCGAGCCTGTCGCGCCAGCGCGCAGGAATGGCCGCCAGCGCGCGTTCCTCGACATCAGGCGCGGTCATGCGAAGCCTGCTCACACATAGTCGACGCTCACGCGGTAGTCGCCGCCGATCACGAGGTATTCGCCTTCGCCCTTCAGCGCATGTGACGACAGCAGGCCGTTGAAGAACACGATCTTGCTGACGGGAATCCTCGCGGTGAGAATCATGTCGCCGAAGCAGCCCGCAGTGTCGCGGTCGGAGGAGAACGAGACGAGGTTGTTGAGCCGGACCACCGCCTCGCGCCGTGTCGTTTGCTCCACGATCCAATGCTCGTCGAACGAATTGACGCCGCGATGCAGCGTCAGATGCGTCTCGTCCGGAAAGGCGAAGCGGCGGATCGCCCATTGGCAGAATTCGAACAGCAGATCGAGTTGCACCCAGATTGCATTGTTGTGGAAGCGGCTCGACATCTTCTCCTGGACATAGGTCGTCCAGGCCCGGCTTGCCACGCGTTCGATGATCTCCTTGTGGTAGGACGGACCGAGGCCGAACCGGCTCTCGACCCAGCCCTTGAGCACGGCGCCTTCCGGGCCGTTGCTGTCGAAGCCCCAGCCCTGGATCAGCCGCAGGAAGGACGAGCGGAAACGCCGCTGGCCGCCGGACGTCGTGGCGCGTTGCTCAGGATCGAGGCCGAACATCGCCATCATGTAGGTGGTGAAGGCTTCGCCGGCTTCGGCGAGATGTTCGGCCTGATCGAGCATCGTGAACAGGCTGGGGTTCATCTCCGTGACGCCCCAGATGTGCAGCGGCACCGCGCTGTCGTTGAAGGCACAGCTCGCCAGCCACGCGGAGGGACGCCCGACGAGATTGGTCGAATGGCCGATGCCGCGGTGGGCGCGCTGTGCTGCGTCGTTCATGGCCGGCATGATGCCGTGTGGCAGGCCGAGAGCGCAATCCTCGTGGAGTCGTCGAGGAGCATCAGCCAGATGACCAGCAATCCGCCGGCCAAACCGACCACGGGCAGGACCGCATAGCGCCCGAGTTGCAGGATGCAGATGAGAACCAGGCGCTTCATTCACACGCCCGAGACGCCGTCCTCCGGCCGCACCAGCTTGATGTCCTGCGCTGCGGCCCACGACCAGATGTCCTGGCGCTTCAGCGCGGTTGCCATCAACCCCGGAAACTGGTGCGGCGTGCAGGCGAACACCGGGCAGCCGAGCGAGGCCAGGATTGCGGCATGCTTGCCGTCATAGGCCGGACGGCCGTCGTCGTTGAGCGCCAGCAGCACGATCAGGTTCACGCCCGACGAGACCAGCGCCTTGGCGCGGGCCAGCATCTGCTCGGCGATGCCGCCCTCGATGAGATCGCTGATCAGCACCATGTGCGTCCGCGCCGGCTCGCGGACCAGGCGCTCGCAATAGGCCAGCGCCTGGTTGATGTCGGTGCCGCCGCCGAGCTGCACCGAGAACAGCACCTCGACCGGATCGGCCAGCTCCTCGGTGAGGTCGATGATGTTGGTGTCGAACACCACGAGCTTCATCGCGATCGCCGGGATCGAGGCCAGCACCGCGGCGAAGATCGAGGAGTAGACGACGGAGGTGCCCATCGAGCCCGACTGGTCGACGCAGAGGATCACCTCCTCCAGATTGGTCCGGCGCGCGGCGCGCGCGTGCCCGATCAATGTCTCCGGCACGATGGTGCGATGCTCGGCCTGCCAGTGGCGCAGATTCCTGCCGATCGTGCGCGGCCAGTCGATGTCGCCGGCGCGCGGCCGGCGGGTGCGGCGGCGGCGGTCGACCGCGCCCCGGATCGTCTCGGTGGTGCGGGCGTCGAGCTTTTCCATCAGCTCCTTCACCACCTTGGCGACGACCTGGCGCGCCGTCGCCTTGGTCTTCTCCGGCATCACCGCGCGCAGCGCCATCAGGTCGGCGACGAGATGCACGTCGGCTTCGAGGGCGGCGAGGAGCTCCGGCTGCAGCAGCATCTCCTTCAGGCCGAGCCGCTCGAACGCGTCCTTCTGGATCACCTGCACGACCGGCGCGGGAAAGAACTCCCTGATGTCGCCGAGCCAGCTCGCCACGCGCGGCGCCGAGCCGCCGAGGCCGCCACGTCGGCCCCCGCCGCGCTTGCCGCCGGAGCCGGCGTCATAGAGTCCGGCCAGTGCCGCATCGAGCCGCCGATCGCGATCGGACAGGCCGGCCTGGTCGTCGCCGCCGAGCACGAGGCGCCAGCGGCGGTTGCGCTCGGCATCTGCATCACGGCTCATTTCGATCGCCCCTTCATCGGCCGGTCGGCGCCCAGGATCGTCAGCAGCAAGGGCAGGGCGGCGTCGAACCCGGCCGCACTGGACGGCAGCGGCGCGAGCGGCTGCAACGGCGTGGTATCGATCGACGCCGACACGGCCAGCGGGCGCTGCTTGGCGAGTTCGTCGAGCAGGCGCCGCCGCTCGTTGCGGTCGAAGCTCGCGAAGGCACGGCGCATCACCGGCAGCAGGTTGTTGAACGCCTCGTCGTCGATCGCAGCCAGCCAGCCGTCGATGATCCGGCGCAGCATCTGGTCGTGCAGCAGCACCTGGCCGCTCTGGCCGAGAAACCCGTCGAGCCAGTCGCCGGCCTCCAGGGTCGGCACGCTGTGGGAGAGCGCGCGCGACAGTGCCAGCGCGGCCTGCTCCGGTGAGACGATGCCCTGATCGTACAGCAGGCGGCCCGCCAGGCCCTTCACCAGCGGATGCGCTGCCGCATCGGCGGCGACATGCAGCAGCGCGCGGCTCCAGCCGTCGCGCAGGCCGCGATCCTCGATCAGCCCGATCGCGACGTCGAGCCGCGCCAGCCTGCCGCGCAGATCGGCGGCGACGTCGGCTTGCAGGTTGCGGCAGGCATAGACGAGGCCGGCACAGATCGCCTCGACGAGGCTGGTCACCAGCAGGCGCAGCGCCTCGGTCGGCAGCGCCCGCGCGGTGCCGTAGCGCAGGATTTCGGCGAGCGGCGGCACGGCCTCGGTGAGGTCGGCAACGTCGCTGGTCGCGGCCGAGCGCTGCTGCAGCAGCGCGATCGTCGTTTCGGCCGCCTCGCTCAGACCCGCTTCGAGACAGCCGCGCACGAGGTCCGCGACGGTGTTCAACGAGGTCGCCGCCTGCGCGTGGGTGACGGCGGCGTTGCCTGCGGCCTGCGCGACGGTCGTGCCGTGCACGAGCGCCTCGACCAGACGCACCGAGAATTCCGGCTCCCAGCGCAGCCGCCAGTTCTCGCGAAACGTGCCGCGGCTCTGCCCCGATCCCTGCAACCGTCCCCACGGCACCTGGATCAGCGCGAGGCGATGCAGGAGCTGCGACTTGGCAAGCCCAGCCTCGCTGCGCAGGTCGAGCGCGATGTCGGTGTCGAGCGCCTCCGGCTTCAGCTTCAGCTTGCGCTGCCAGCGCGCGAGATCGGCGGCGAGCGGCATCTGCGGCACGCTGTCGTCGATCTCGCCGACCCGTTGACCGATGATGAGCTGCTGCTCGATCAGGCGGAACGGAGCCGTCTCGCCTTCGCAAAGCGTGGCAAGGCTCGCCTCGCGCATCTCGGCCAGTCCCGGCAAAGCGACGTCGCGCAACGCGGCCAGCGTGATCGCCAGCCGCGACGCCTCGATCACGGAGGCCGTCGATGCCGGCCGGCCATTCCGGCGCAACAGTTCGGCGACGCGCGCCTGCCAGCGGGTCGTGAAGCCGGTAGCGTCGAGCGCGGCGACCTGACCGTGCTGCAATCCTTGCCAGAGATGCGCGTACCAGCCGGGCGAGATCACGCCGGCGCCATAGCCGGAGCTCGCGGCGAGCCGCGTCTCGGTCCAGGGCACCCACGTCGCGGTCACCTTGATCTGCGGCAATCCCTTCAGCAATGCGCGATCATCCTTCAGCGCGACCTTCTTGCGCAGCGCCGGCACGTGCCAGGCGCCGCAGATAACGGCGACCGTGCCGTCCTGCGCGCTCAGCGCCGCTGCGATTTCCAGGCGCATGTGCGCTTCGCGGCGCAGCTCGCGCTGGGCTTCATCGGCCGGCTGATAGGGCAGGGGATCGATCGTCTCGCGCAACGCCGCGATGGCCGCTTCCAGCGCCGCAAAGATCTCCGGTCCATGCGTGCCCTGCTCGACGATCGCGTTCCACCAGGACTCGCTGTCGTCATAGCCGGCGAGCGTCGCGAGATAGGCCAGCGGATCGCGCCGGATCTGTGCCAGCTCCGGATCGGTGGCCTCGGGCTGCTCCTGCGCAGCCGCGTTGGCGTCCTCCGGCGTGGCCTTGCCTTCATCGCTCTCCGGCTTCGCCGCCTTGGCCCGTTCGGCCAGCCGATGCGATGCCGGCAGATCGATGAAGCGGACCGGTCGCTGCTTCGCCAGCGCCCAGCGGATCGCCTGCCATTCCGGCGAGAACACCGCAAACGGAAAGAAGCTGGCGTTGCTCGCATCGTCCTGCGCATGCACCAGCAAGGCGATGGGCGGCACCATCGCCGGCGATGCGGCGAAGGAGATCAGCTCATCGGCATCCGGCGGTCCCTCGACCAGCACGACCGCGGGATCGGCGGCGTCGAGCGCCGCCAGCACGGCGCGCGCCGAGCCCGGCCCGTGATGCCGGATGCCGAGGAGGTGCAGGCGATCGGGCGAAGCTGCGGCCACGTCACATCACTTCGCGGATCGCGCCGTAGAGATCGGCCCAGGGCTTGCGCTCGCGCACCACTGTTTCAAGATATTCCTGCAGCACGACCTTGTCCTGCACGGGGTCCTTGACGATCGCGCCGACCAGATTGGCGGCCATGCTCTGCGCGTCGATCACGCCGGAGCCGAAATGTCCGGCCTCGGCCCAGGCCCCGATCGTCACCGCGATCGCTTCCGCTGTCGACAGCGAGCCGGATGGTGACTTCAGTTTCAGCCGGCCGTCGAGCGTCTGGCCGTCGCGCAGCTCGCGGAACACCGTGACGATGCGCATGATCTCCTGGTCGGCGGGCGCGATCGTCGGCAGCTCAAGGCCGCCGCCGATTTCGCCGACCCGCTTGGTGACGATCTTCACCTCCTCATCGAGGTCGGCCGGCAGCGGCAGCACCACGACGTTGAAGCGCCGCTTCAGCGCCGAGGACAATTCGTTGACGCCCTTGTCGCGCGCATTCGCCGTCGCGATCATGTTGAAGCCGCGCCGGGCGTGCACGGCGTCGTTGATCTCCGCGATCGGCATCAGCTTCTCCGACAGCACCGTGATCAGCGTGTCCTGCACGTCCGACGGCATGCGCGTCAGCTCCTCGAAGCGCACGATCCGTCCCGCCTCCATCGCGCGCATCAGGGGCGTCGCCACCATGGCTTCGCGCGACGGGCCCTTGGCGAGCAGCAACGCGTAGTTCCAGCCGTAGCGGATCTGGTTCTCGTCGGTGCCGGCCGTGCATTGCACGATCAGCTCGGACGAGCCGGAGATCGCGGCGGCGAGATGTTCGGAGACCCACGATTTCGCGGTGCCGGGCACGCCCAGGATCAGCAGCGCGCGATCGGTCGCGAGCGTCGCCACGGCGGTCTCGATCAGCCGGCGGTTGCCGATATATTTCGGCGTGATCTCGACCCCCGATTTGGTGCGGCCGCCCATCAGATAGGTCACGACCGCCTGCGGCGACAGCCGCCACTGCGCCGGCCGCGCCCGCGTGTCCTCTTGCGCCAGCGCCTCGAGCTCGTGGGCATGCAATGCTTCCGCGGAGCGGCGCAACTGGCCGTCGGTCGGGCTCGCATCGGCATTTGTCATGGGTGTGCTCCGGACATTTTGATTGCGCGTTACGTCGGCAACGCGAGAACGAGGTCGGCGAAATCCTTGGCCGCCCGCGCGGTGGCGGGGGACAGCGGGGTGAGCGTGGCGATGAAGGCGGGCATCGTCGCGCGCGGCATCAGCGCAGCCATGAGCACCAGCCGGCCGTCGTCCTTCTGCGCCGCCGGCGTGGTCGCATCGGCGAGGTCCTGGATCGCCTTCTGCCAGGCCGGTGACGCCAGCACGCGTTCGGCGACCTGCGCTGCGAGCGGCTGGCGGGCCTTCGCCGCGAGCGACATCAGCGCATATCCGTGCAGCGCGTCGCCGCCGCAGAGGCGCGCGCCGATGATGCGCAGCACGGTGTCGTCGTCGCCCTCGGCTGCGGCGGCATCCATCAACAGCATGAGCACGCGGTGCTCGGATGGCGGCAGTGCGGCGATCAGCGCCTCGGGCGACACGCCGACCGCCCGGGCGAGAGCGGTCAGTTGCAGTCCGCCGAACAGTCGCTCGCGCAACGCCTCGGCCTCCTGCCATTTCAGGCCGTCGGCCGGCAGCTTGAAGGTCACTGTCGATGCCGAGCCGAGGCCGATCTTAGCGAGGAATGAGCCCGCGCGCTGGAAGCACTGCGCGGCCTCGCTCAGCCGGGTGCCGCGTTCGGCGCGTTCGGCGATGCGCGTGAGGAGCTGTGCGGCGATCTGCTTGATGCTGTCGGCGCGATCGGCGCTCAGGCTCTCCAGAAACGGCTGGTCATCGGAGCTGAGGCCGACCATCAGCGCATCGAGCAGCGCAGCGCGGACCGGTGCGGGCTCGCTTTTCCACACCGATTCGATCAGCGCGCGGCCGTCGGCGGGATTGTTGCGCCGCTGCTCCGCGACGAAGGCGCGCCGCTGCGCCTTCGGGAAGGTGGTCCAGTTCTCCAGGGTGATGCGTTCGAAGAACAGGCCCTTCGTCGCATCGTCATCGGCGTCGGAGGCGATCAGCGCCAGATAGGCGCGCTCGGCGAGGCCCTGGTCCTCGGCGTTGGCTTTGATGTGCGGCACGAGATCCGGCAGATCGAACGGATGCAGCCGGCAGCCGGCGGCCTGGATCCGGCGCAGCGCGAGCGGCAGGGCGCTCGACGCCAGCGACTTCTCGACGCTGCGTGCCAGGGCCCTGAGCGCGCGCCGCGCCGGTTCGGGCAGGATGGGCCGCGCGTCCTGGTGCAGCCGCAGGGCGGCATCCGCCAGGGGATCGGCCACAGGCGCCGGCGCGCCGGCAAAGCGCTGCCATTGCGCGGCCAGTGCCAGCAGCGGCAGCGCCGGCTCGCGTCCTTGCGGCAACAGCTCGGCCAGCGCAGGCGGGGTCGTCAAGGGCTGCCGCGCCAGGCCAAGCAGGAAGGACTGGCGCAGGCGGGCATGGCTCTGGGGATCGATTGCGCTCGCCATCGTCAGCCCTCGTGATGCCAGCGGCCGAGCGCCGTTTCGGCGGCGAGCACCTGCGCAACGCGGCCGTCCCACAGACACAGCAGCGACAGGTCGTCGAGGCCGAGCAGCGGCGTCAGCTGGTCGAACTGGCTGCGTTCCACCGCGATCGCATCTCCGGCCTTGTCGGTGATGGCGAGCGCGCCCTTGCCGGCGGTGTGCAGCGTCACGCCCGCGAGCCGCAGCGGCCAGCGATCGAGCCACGGCAGCGCGGCGAGCCGCGCGGTGTAGTCCTGCAGCGCTGGTGCGAGCCCTGGCAGCGGCCGCGGCCAGGTCGCGGTCGCCGCGGTCTTGCGGCTCGCCAGCAGCCCGCGCAACGGCGCGGCCGACGGATAGAACACGACCTCGCCGTCGATGATCTCGCCCGGAGCGAAAGGAAATCCGGCGCCGCCGCCGGACACCGGCACGAAATCGACCAGCACCGCGGCGCGCGGCTGGCTGAGGTCATCGCCCGTGTTGACGAGCCATGTCTCGAGCCTGCGCAGCTTGTCCGGCTGCACCTCGGACAGGTTGGCGGCAACGATCCACACGCTGCTTGCGCGCGGCGCCGCGGCGTCCGCCAGCAGTTCCTCGCGGCGCAGCGACCAGCCGACCGCGCGTCGGACATCCTCGCGCAGCGGCGCCGGCAGGCGGTCCTGATGCCGGTAGGCCGAGGCGATCAGGGTCATCGCGCCGAGCTGCTCGATGGCGAGATCGGCGCGGCGCTCCTCGCCGACACGAAACAGCTCGGACGAGAGCTGATCGAGCCGGGCAGCGAGGCCTCCGGCCTTGGCATCGACCAGCCGTGTCGACAGCGTGCGCGTGGCGGATGCGGCGCGGGTGGCGAAATCGGCAAGCCCCTGGTTGAGCTGATCAGCGATCCAGCGCTCCAGTTCGTCGAGCCCGGCGAGGATCGCGGCCTCGCGCTCGGCCCGGATGCGCTCGCGCTGGGCCTCGGCGCGCGCCGCGGCCTTTGGATCGGAGGGCGCGATCGTCGCGGTCTCTGCCAGCGCAGCATCGAGCGAAGGCGCCGCGCCCGCATCATCGCTCTCCGGCTTGGGCTTGCCCGGCGCGCGGCCGCTCGAGCCGCGGCGCCGCGCGCTCCAGTCCTCGACCCATTGCGGCGGGCTGGTGGTCTCGAACCGCTCCGGCTTGTCGACCCGCAGCCACAGCACCGCCAGCACATGCTTGCAGGGAAACTTGCGGCTGGGGCAGGTGCATTTGTAGCCGCTGCCTTCGGCTGCGGTGACCACGCGATACGGTGTCGCGCCCGAGCCCTGGCATTCGCCCCACAGCACCTCGGCATCGCTGCTCGCGGCGAGCACCGGCCAGTTCGCCGGCTTCACCAGCTTCAGCGCCGCGGCGAGTGAGGCCTGATCAGGCGCGAGCCCTTCGATTCGTTCGCGTGTCAGTGACACCCACTCTCCCAACCGGCTGATCGCGCGATGCCGCACTCCCTAGCAGATGGTTGTGGAGCCGCACAACAATTCGAGCGCGCCGCCCGCCGATTTCCTTTCGCGTCGCACGGACTGGGCAAAGCGTGCAACGCTCGGCTTGTGACGCGCACGTCGGCAGAATTGCGAAATTTCCCGGGCGCACATGCGGCGGACGTCGATGCCTTCGACGCTGCGGCTCGGACGGAACGACATTGTCGCTGCGCAGGCGAAACAGTTGGCGTTTGAAGCGCAATGGCGCGCTGCCTGGCTGGTCGTCGTCCATCACGTCGAAGCCGGCTGTTCAAACGCGCGGGAATTTTTCCCGGTCATGCACCGAAGAGATGCCCGGATCGTCTGCGTCGTACTGTAATCCTGCGGTAAGGCGCGTGACGCTTACTTCGAAGCGTCCTTACGACCGACGTCACATCGGTTTCGCCATCGACAGCGTGTCATGATGAGCCAATGCTCGCCGTCTCTCGATGTGGTGCTCGATCGGAAAGACATCGGAGCGGCGTCGCAGCCCTGAAGCCCGACCTGATCAGGTCGGCTCCGTCCCACCTGCGGCGCTTTCCATCATGAGCTGGTGCCGCATGGCTTCGAACGTCGTCGGAGTCCAGTGGGCAGGCCGTTCGGTTTGTGTCCCAGCCCCACACGTCCGAACGGCCTGCCATGATGGACCTGGCGTCACGCTCGCGCTCACACTCTCGCTGCGCCGTTTGTAATGATGCTGTAAGCCGCAGCCACGAGTCTCCCGCAACGACGGCTGAGCCGATCGCAAGGAGAACCCAATGAAACGAATTTGCGCGCTCATGATCGTGGCCTCGACCATCGCGGGCACGATCGCCACGCCGGCCAACGCCGGCGGAGATCGCGGAGCGGCGGTCGCCGCCGGCGTCGTCGGCGGTCTGGCGATCGGAGCCCTGATCGGGTCTGCGGCAACCGCCCGTTCCGCACCGACCTATGTCGACAGCTACGAGGACTATCCACCGCCGCGGGTCGTCTATCGTCGTCACCGCGTCTATGAGTATGATGCGGACTACGGCAATTATGGCGACGGCTATCTGTCCGGCTACCGGGACGGCTATTCCGACGGCTCCTGGGACAATGACTGAGACGGCCGCCCGGGCGTCCGACGATGCAAGGCCCCGCCGATGCGGGGCCTTGTTCTTTATCTACATGCTCGGATCCGCCGACGATGTTGCCGCGTCCCGCGTTGCCTCAGCCCTATGGGTCGCTCGGCCGTGGCACCAGGAATGCCACCACCGTCCGTGTGCACCCTGTCCAGCCGAGCAGCCGCGCCTGGACCGTGAACTCACGCCTGACGTAGTTGCCGGATCGGGCGGCCGCCGCTTCCGCGGCGCCGATACAATCCGCCTGGTCGCGGAAGCACAGCGAAATCCAGCCTTCGCTGCCAGCATCCACGCCGGCCTTGTGGGTTGAGATGGGCAGACCGTAAGCGGGATGATCGGCGCTGTAGAAGGCGGTCGCGAGCGCAAGGCTCTCGGTGCCGCCGACATGCGCGAGCGGTGTCCCCGTCAGCTCCCGCCATAGCCGCGTCGCCTCCTGTGCAGTCTGCTGGTAGAAGGTGCGGCCTTCCTCATAGCCGTGCCGGTTGCGGTAGAAGGCGTGCAGCGGCGCCGCGACGATCGCGGCCAGGACGGCGATCCCGGCCGTCAGCACCGCGATGTTGACGGTGTGGAAGCGGGCAATCGGATAGCTTGCGCCGCAGACGACCACCACGACGAACAGGAACAGTCCCTGCAGCGCCCACAGCGATGGCAGGTCGGTCCCCATGATCAGCGCGTTGACGACGGGCAGGCCGACCGTGCCGATGGCGATGTACGACAACAGCCGGAGGCCGTCGTTCAGCGTGGTCATCTCCGTGGCGAAGGACCTGATCCTGGCGCCGGCGACGATCAGCCAGGTGACGGCTGGCACGGCCATCGCGGCTGCGAGCCCCAAGAGGAAGAACAGGGCATCCCGCGACGACGTTGCCAGGGTGGAGCGCGCGTGCATCAGCGCGTGCTGGATGGGCGCGGCGTCATGTCCGACCAGCCAGTCGAGATGCATCGACAGCGCGGCGAGGCCGGCGACCGTGGAGATCCATGGTGAAGCCGACGTGAAATAGGCGCGCCGCTGCGGATGCGCCATGGCGGCGAAGGCAAAACTCATCACCAGGAAGATCGAGTAGTACTTGCCGAGCACGGCGAGTGCGGTCGTCAGACCCGCGGCGGCAGCCCAGGACGTCGTTCGCGTTTCGAACGCGCGCAGGAAGCAGTAGGTGGCGAGCGGCCACGTCGCCAGCTGCACCGAGTTGGCGTTGAAGCGCTGCGCGTGAAACTGATAGGCCGGCGTCAGCATCAGCAGCAGCAGCACGATCACCCGCTTGTCGCCGCCGACGAAGCGGCGCGAGACGAGATCGACGAACCACAGCGCCAGCGCCGCATTGGTCATCGCCATCAGGTGGAACGACCAGTCGGAAAGCGGGAAGACGGCGGTCCAGGCGCCGGCGATCCAGCCCATCAGCGGCGGATGCTTGTCGTAGCCCCAGGCGAACGTCCGCCCGAACGTCCAGGTCTCGATCACGTCAGGATGCAGGCCGGCACCGGCATAGGCGATCGAAAGATAGACCGTCCACACGGCCACGAAGCACGCCAGCAGCAGCGGCACGGCCCAGCCGGCCTCGATGCCGTCCAGCCAGCGCAGGAATGGACGACGCCAGGCCGCCGGATGACAGTCCGACCGTTCGGCGACGGTCGAGAACGCAAAGTCATAGAACATGTCGATGTCGATCAATGATGAGGCAACGGATGTGACGCGCGATCGACGCCCCCGGCCGATTAGGAATGGCGGATCGCCCGGTATGTCCGGTCGATCATGCGGCAGGCTTCATGCGGGCGAATCCTCGGCGCGTGTTTGAGCGCGCCAGTCTCGGCCAAGACGATTACGAAAGGCTGACGTTACCGGCCTGCCGGCTGATGGAAAATCGGATGTCCGCGGCCTGGCCCGTCATGCGACTGCAATCGCGCCGGCCGAGAAACCGTTCAGCTTGCAATCGGAGATGTCGCGACAGGCGTGCAATCGGCTTTGTCAGAACCAGTCAACTTCGATTGAGCCACGAAAAACAACGGTACCAGAACGCCGCCACGTAATCCTATTGTAATCCGTCCGTAATGATAGGAACAGCCGATTGTCGGTGATGCGGGAGGATGGCGTGCGCGTTCTGGTCGTTGAGGATGATCCCCAGCTCGGGCTCTGGCTGCGGGATGCACTCGCGACGGCGTTCGGCTCGTCGGACATCGTCACGACGCTCGACGAGGCGCGGGCGGCGATCGCGGTGCGCAATTTCGAGCTCGTGGTGATCGACCGCGGTCTTCCGGACGGCGACGGGCTGGCGCTGCTGCCGGATCTGCGGCAGCAGAAGCCGAGCCCCGCGACCGTGGTGCTGACGGCGCTCGACGATCCCGCCGACATCGCACGTGCGCTCGACGAGGGCGCGGACGACTATGTCGCCAAGCCATTTGAGCCTATTGAACTGGTGGCACGGGCGCGGGCGGTGCTGCGCCGTCTATTTCTCGACCGCGGCGCGATGGTCTCGATCGCCAATCTGGGATTCGACATCGTCAACCGTGCGGTCTGCGTCGACGAGGCGCCGATCGTGGTGCCCAGGCGCGAACTTGCGATCCTCGAGGCGCTGGTTCGCCGCAGCGGGCGGGTCGTGCTGCGCGAGACGTTGGAGACCGCAGCCTACGGCTTCGAGGACGAGATCCAGTCGAACGCGATCGAGGCCCATGTGTCGCGGCTGCGCCGCCGCCTGCGCGAAGCCAATTGCAAGGCCACGATCAGGCCGGTGCGCGGCCTTGGCTATCTCCTCAGCGGCGAGTGACGCAGATGAGGTGGCAGAAGCTGAGCCGCATCCGGCGCTCGATCACGCTGCTCTCCGCGACGCTGATTGCGGTCGTCACCACCATCATGCTGATCTGCGCCGCCGCCTTGCTGATCCGCTTCGGCGGCGACGATGACGGCACGTGGGGTGCGGCCGACGTCGCCGACGCGCTGAAGGAGGCCGTGGCCCGCGATGCCGGCGGCCAGCTGATCGTCAAGCAGACGCCCCGCCTCGACACGATCATGCAGGACTTTCCGACGTTCTGGTATGTCGTCTCCGACAAGAGCGGCGAGGTGAGCTACGGGCCGATTCCGAAATGGCGGCCGCACAAGGGGCCGTCCTCGCGGGACGGCACCAGCTTTCTTGCCTATGCGATCGACGGCGAGACGAGGCGCCTGAAACGGATGACGGCGGTCCGGAATACGCCGGTCGGCGAGGTCTGGATCGAGACCGGCGGCGTCGCCTACACGTCGACGCAACTGATGACGGGCACCTTGACCGATGCGACGATCGTCGCGCTCCCGATCATCCTGGTCCTGGTCGCGACGGTGCTGGCGGCGCTGCTGTTCGTGCCGACGCTGATCGCGCGTCCGGTGCGCGCGGTCGCGCGCGCGGCCGAGATGATCGACGGCGTGCCCGACGGCCGAAGGCTGCCCGAGCGCGACGCGCCGGCCGAACTGCTGCCGCTGGTCACCGCCTTCAATCGTGCCCTGACGCGCATCGACCACGCCGCCGAGGCGCAGCGCAACTTCCTGTCCAACGCGGCCCATGAACTGCGGACGCCGCTGACCAACGCCCGCACCATGCTGGAGGCGGTGCCGGATGCCGGCCTGCGCGCGAAGCTCGTCGGCGAGAACCAGAAGCTGTCGTCGATCGTCACCATGCTGCTGCAACTGGCGCGGATCTCGATGGAGCCGGACGAGCCGGGCGAGATCGACCTGGTCGCGCTGGCGCGGCGCGTCACCGCCGAGCACGTGCCGATGGCGCTGCAGGCCGGGCTTGAGATCGGCTTCGCTGGCTGCGATGCGCCGGTCCGGATCCGCGGCTCGGAGCCCGCGATCGCGGTCGCGCTCTCGAACCTGATCAGGAATGCGGTCGCGCATGCCGGCGCGGGCGGTCCCATCCTGGTCGAGGTCGACTCCGCTGCCCGCCTGCGCGTGATCGATTCGGGGCCCGGCCTGCAATCCGATCAGCCCGAACGCCTGCTGCAGCCGTTCGAGCGCGGCCACGCCCGCGGCGAAGGCATGGGGCTCGGGCTCTCGATCGTGTCGCAGGTCATGGCGACGCATCGGGGCCGCGTCGCGCTGCGCGAGACGCCGGGCGGCGGCACCACGGTCGAGCTGAGCTTCGCGCGCGCCGCGCCTCAGCACGGCGGCGCTGCGAATGCGGCCCTGCCGGCCGTCCGGCGCACGGCCGAGCAGGCGGGATTGCTGCCGCCCTCCTGACGCCGGGACGTCGCTTCCGGCGGTTCGGTGCTCAGCGTGGCTCCCTGCTGCGCTGCCACTTCAGGAAGTCGCTGTAGAGTCTCGCGGCCTCGTCCGGCGACATCCGCGCCTGCGCCTTGCGCTCGTCGAGAAACTTGCGGAATTCGGCCGGGTTGGCGTCCTGGCCCGGCGACTGCATCGCGCGGGCGCCGTCGAGCCATTCCTGCGCCGCCTTGAAGCGGATCATGCCCTGCACCGGCGCCGACAGCACGGTGTCGCGCCATTTCGGATGCCGCGGCGGCGACTGCAGCACCTGGATCTTGCCGAACAGCGCGTCGACGAACCGCGCGGTGCGGCGATAGCGCTCGCTGTTCTCCGGCCAGTTGTAGACCATCAGCACGGTGGAGGCCGCGACCGCGTCGACCTTGGTGCCCGGCGGCACCAGGTTGGGATATTCCTCCGACGAGAACGTCGTCGGCAGATAGATGTCCTGCAGCACGCGGTCATACGGGACCGGCAGCAGATGCAGCCGGCCGCCCTCGTTCTTGATGCCCTTGATGATCGGCGCGTCCTTCGACACCGAGGCGATCCAGGCATCGCCCTGGCCGTCGATCAGCTTCTGCAGGCCGCCGGTCGGGTCGGTCTGCGAATCGATGTCGGCCTGGATGCCGAGCCGCCGGAAGATCGTGCGCGCCGCCGGGAGGCCGATCGAGCGCTCGGCGAATACGCGCTTGCCGTTGAGATCCGCGAGCGAGCGGATCTCGCGCCGCGCGATGATGTGAACGTCGTTGTGGAACAGCTTCGCGATGTAGCGCACGCGCTGGGCAATGTCTGGAATGTTGTATTCCGTCTTGACGAATTCCAGCGCGTCGGTGGCGACGAAGCCCATGTCGATGTTCTTCAGCATGACGATGTCGATGAGGTTCTGCGCCGAGCCCTTGCCGAGGATCGGCAGCACGCGCAGGCTCTCGCCATCATCCAGCACCGCCGCCATGTCGGAGCCCATCACCGACATCGGGCCGCCGATCGGCGCGGTGATCACGGTGACGGTGCCGGAGTTCAGCGCCTCGCGGTCCGGCAGCGTGCCCACCGGGGCGCCGGCCGGCGCGCGCTGCGGTGATTGCTGCGCCCGGGCGCTGCCGGTCGGCGCCACGAGGGATGACAGAACCGATGCAAATACGAATGCGCCAACAGCTACGCGCGCGACACGATTCACCGAACGCTTCCTCGATACATTCTAAATTAGAGGTGGACTTAGCAGTTCGATCCCGGCCGAAGTTTGGCCGCGAGGTGACGATCCGCGAAATGCTGCAAAGTCGCCCGGCCCGCTGCACGGCTGTGCTGAAAATGCGGTGCAGGAGCGTGATCGCGTGCGAGGACAGCTGTTGGCAGCGCCCTGTCCTCGATCACAGGCCGTGTCCGGTGGAGAACGACCGTCCTGCGTGCGTGTCGAAACGCCGCACGCCTAGTTGAATGATGACGCTGTTCGTGTGCGCTCACGCGCTCGCCGCGTCGAGCCGCGCGACCTGGTCCGCGGTCAGCGCGAGCTGCGCCGCCGCCACGAGGGTGTCGACCTGCTCGGGCCTGGTCGCGCTGGCGATCGGCGCCGTCACCGACGGCTTGGCCAGCAGCCACGCCAGCGCGATCGAGGCCTGCTGCGCTCCGGTCTCCCTCGCGACCGAATCCAGCGCGGCGAGGATGCGCATGCCGTGCTCGTTCAAGTATTTCGGTATGCTGCGCTGGCCGCGCGGGCTCTTGCCGAAATCGGCCTCCGAGCGGTACTTGCCGGTGAGGAAGCCGGCGGCCAGCGAGAAGAAGGTGATGACGCCGACGCCGTTGTCCTCGCAGACGCGCTGCAGCGCGCCTTCGTAGGATGCGCGCTCGGCGAGGCTGTATTCCGGCTGCAGGCTCTCATAGCGCGGCAGGTTGTTCGCCTTGGAGATGTCGAGTGCGGCCTGCAGCCGCTCCGCCGAGAAGTTCGAGGCGCCGATGACGCGCACCTTGCCGGCCTTGATCAGCCTGTCGTAGGCCGCCAGCGTCTCCTCCTGCGGCGTCGCCTCGTCGTCCTTGTGCGACTGGTAGAGATCGATCACGTCGGTCTGCAGCCGGCGCAAGCTATCCTCCACCGCGCGCGCGATGTAGTCGTCCTTCAGCCCGACCTTGCCGTCGCCCATGTCCATGCCGACCTTGGTGGCGAGGATGACGCGATCGCGGTTGCCGCGCAGCTTCATCCATTTGCCGATGATGGTCTCGGACTCGCCGCCGGTGTGGCCGGGCACCCAGCGCGAATAGACGTCCGCCGTGTCGAGGAAGTTGAGCCCGGACTCCAGCACCTTGTCGAGCAGGCGGAACGAGGCTGCCTCGTCCACCGTCCAGCCGAACACGTTGCAGCCGAAGCAGAGGGGCGGAACGTTGAGGCCGGACCGGCCGAGCGGGCGCATCTTCATGGGGAGGCTCTCGATGATGATGTTGGATCGATCTGTGGCGGACGCCTGCCGCAGATTGCCGTCATTCGCCGCGCGTGACCAGCGCGGCAGGAGCATGGCGGGGCTTCCCGGCCGCATCCAAACCATGGCGCGGCTGCCGCGAAGAGGGTCCGGCCGCGTCAGACTTTTCACTCACTTGCCGATGATGGTCGCGGCTTGCGAACGCCTCGCAGCTGGGGACGCGGGGGCCATGATCGAGGAGTCCGTCTGATGAACACGCTGACCTATGACCAGCTCGGACTGAGCTCGGAGGGCCTCATGATGCCGGACCCGACCGCGGCGGCGAAGACCACGACCATCAATACGGCCGCGGCCGCCTCGCCGTTCGTGCTGCCGCCCGGCGCGGTGTCGGATCCGGTGGTGCATGCCGACGGCTCCGAGACCGTCGCGGTTCACACCGGCGGTCTGACCTTCAACCTCACCTTCGATGCCGCCGCTGCGGCTGCGCCCGAAAGCTTCCGCGCCGGCGTCGAGCAGGCGGCGGCGATCCTGTCCTCGGCGATCACCGATCAGGCCACGGTGAACCTCGCGATCGATTTCGCCGGCACCGGCGGCGGCGCCGGCGCCAATGTCAGCAACGGCGTGCTCGCCAACTATACGCAGCTGCGAACCGATCTGCAGGATCACGCGGCGGCCGGCGACACCGTGTTCGACAATCTGCCGACGACCAGGGCGGTGCAGGGCCATTCCCAGGTGTTCGTCGCCAACGCGCAGGCCAAGGTGCTCGGGCTGATCGATCCAAACAGCACGACGACGGAGGACGGCTTCGCCATCTTCAACACCGACATCCCGACTCAGTCCCTGGTCGGCGTCGCGCTGCACGAATTGTCGCATGCGCTCGGGCGCGTACCGTCGCCGGGCAATCTCGACATCTTCGATCTGTTCGATTTCACCAAGCCGGGACAGCATCTGATCAACAACAACATCGCGGCCGGCCCTCCCGCTTATTTCTCGCTCGACGGCGGCGTGACCAAGATCGCCGATTACGGCCAGATGTCCGACCCGGCCGACTTCCTCAACACCGGCATCCAGGGCGCGCGCGATCCCTTGAACGAGTTCTACAACCCCACCACGTCGCAGACGCTGTCGCCGATCGATCTCGTGGTGCTGGAGACGCTCGGCTACAACATCAAGACGCCCGACACGCAGGCGCTGCTGGCCCAGATCCCGCAGGCCGCAGGCGTCGCCGCGCCCGTGCAGACGCCGGCGCAGGCCGCCGCCATCGCCTCGGCGGTGGCAGCCGAGACCGCCGCCAGCCTGACCAAGCTCGGTGACGCCGCAGGCGCTGCGCAGGTTCTGGCGAACGCGCAGGCCGATGCGACCGCGGCCAACGAGAGTGGCAGCACCCATGCCGCCGGCACCATGCACGAGGCCGCGGTCCACGACCCCTATGCCGGCAACTCCCACTACGACTCCATGATGGCCCTGCATCTGCACAGCATCACCGCGAACTGAGAGGCGTGCGGGCGAGCGCTGTCCCCGAGGCAAGGGCGGCGCAGGCGATCGTTCCGAGACGTCAGGGCACGGACACCGGCTTGGCCGGGCGCAGCGTGACAACGACGGGAATGGCGATCGCGTAGATCGCGACGACCGACAGCCAGATCGCCCCGGGCCATTGCTCCCTGACGGCGAAGTACAGGCTCGAGAAGCCGAGCGGCGCAACGATCGAGGCGAGGCTGACGGTGGCGGCGAGCACGCCCTGGAACTGGCCCTGTAAATTCTCGTCGACCTGCCGGGTGGCGAGCGACTGCAGGGCCGGCATGCCCATGCCGCCGAGCGCGAACAGCGGCATGGCGCCAAACACCATCCAGCTCTGCCTGGCGAACGCCATGGCCGTGAGCGCCGTGCAGACACAGGTCACCCCGGTCAGAATGGCGCCGCGCTCGCTCAGCAATCTCACCGCCGGACCGGGAAGGAATATCTGGGCCAGCATCTGGCACACGCCGAAGGCGCCGAGCGACAGGCCGATCCAAAGACCGCTCCAGTGGAAGGTGTCGCCACCCCACAGCGCCCAGCAGACGCCATAGGCCTCGCCGGTCGCGCTGAACAGGAAGAAGAGGAGAACCACCGGCAGCAGGCTCTTGACGGCGAGCACCCAGCGCAATGGCCGCAGCGGGTTGAGGACCGCGATCTCGATCCTGCCAGGGTCCGGTGGTCGCGTTTCCGGCAGCATCAGCAACGCCAGCAGCGCGTTGCATCCGTTCAATACCGCCGCCGCGATGAACGGCAGCCGCAGCCAATGGTCGCCGAGCGCGCCGCCGAGCACGGGCCCGATGATGAATCCCATGCCGAACATCGCATTGAGGAGTCCGAAGCGGTGGGCCCGCTCCTCCTCGGCAGAGATGTCGGTGATGTAGGCCGTGGCCACCGAGACGTTTGCGCTGGTGACGCCGGCGATGGCGCGGCCGAGCAGGAGCATCCAGAGATCGGACGCAGCGGCCAGGAACAGGTAGTTGACGATGGCGCCGGCCAGCGAGACCAGCAGCAGCGGGCGCCGGCCGAGCCGATCGCTCAGCGAGCCCAGCACCGGCGCGCAGATGAACTGCATCGCGGCGTAGAGCGCCGTCATGACGCCGAGAAGGGACGCCACGTTGTCGGCGTGCGTCACGTCGTGCAGCAGCGACGGCAGGATCGGAAAGATCAGCCCGATGCCGGCGGCATCGAGCACGATGGTCAGATAGATGACGGCAACAGCCCTGGTCATGGCGCGCTCCGGTCCACGCGAGCCGATGGCGCAGATACGCGCGACCGCTCGCTGGAGCCTGACGATCGGTCAGGCGATTGATGTGTGGGAGACGCTGGGCCGGTCCATGCCAGAACGGCAGATGGACGGCTTGTACTCGGCCGCAGGCAACGGCCGCTTTTCGCGACAGGCGCCATCTACACGCGGCGATCGGGTAGCGCAAGCCGCTTTTTCCGAACGACGATCGGCGCGTTCAATGCATATTCATCGACACGACGCCGGAGCTCTGGTCGGGTGATGGCACGCAGACGTCGATGGGACTTGGGATGTCTCGTGGTCCATCCCGGCAATGCGCGTCTTCACGGCACGGCCGGCCGGTCATCGGGAGCCCCCGTCCTGCCATGCGGCTGCGCATCGCTGCGCGTGCCCGGCGGCAGGACGTCGCGTTGGATCAACGGGGTGAGCAGGTGCTCGGCGAGATAGAGGGACGCGAGGGGGCGCAGGTGCGCATTGTCGAAGCTCACGAGACCCTCGCGCCGGTTGCGATCGAGATAGATCAGGCAGCCTTCTCGATTGCAGAAGAAGTCATGAAGGCTCTGGTACTCGAACGGTTCGTCGGCCCGGAGCTCGTTCCGAAACGCCTTGTCGATGCCGAGCGCATGCTGGTCCAGGTGCGTCGCGATACGTGCCGGCGTGAACTGCCAATAATGCTGCATGACCACCTTGAAGAGGAACGGCTCCCAATGCGGCGCCAGTCCGAGCACGATCACCCGTTTCACGCCGATCCGTTTGATGTCCCGGGATACTTCGCGCAGGTACTCCGTATCGAAGGAATTGTTGAATGAGATGACCACGACATCGGGAACGACCTTCCTGATCGTCGACAGCGCAAATGAGTTGGACATCTCGCAGTAATCCGTCGTCAACTTGGCCAGATCGATCGGGTGTGGACGGCACCCCGACGCATAGACCAGCAGCAGGGACGTATCGGCCGGCAGCGTCTTCCGTAAGCCGTAGAAGAGATGGGCCGAATGAGAGTCGCCCCAGAGCAGCACCGTTCTGCGGGAGTGGCTGGTGTAGCAGTCCGGGCTGATGCCGTCCCGCGGGACGCGCGTGGGAAGCGCGCTCTCGAAGTTGTAGAAGTTGCATTGGTTCTGGTTGATCTCCACCAGCTCTTCGCGGGCTGGCGACACGCCCGTGCGGAACGAATCGAAATAGGCTGCGTAGCTGTTCAGATCGCCCGGCTGAAAGGTCCAGCCGTAGGTCATGGCCAGGGCGCCGATTCCAGCGAGCGTCGCCAGGGCACCGCCGAGCAGCGGGAGCGAGCGCAAGGGCGATTGCCCGAACCGGATTGGACGTTCGAGAAATCGATAGGTGATCCAGGCCAGACCGGCGCTCAGCGCGACGACGCCGCAGCGCAGCGGCGCGGAGCCCGCCTCGCCCATCCAGGCCCGGGTCAGGACGAGCAGGGGCCAGTGCCAGAGATAGAGCGGGTAGCTGATCAGCCCGATTCCGACCAGGACAGGATGCGAAAGAATCCGGCGGGCGACCCAGCTAGACGGTCCGGCGCCGACGAGCATGCAGGTCGCTGCGACAGGCAGCAGTGCCGCCCACCCGGGAAATGGCGTATTTCTCGAAATCAGGATCAGGCTCGCCGCCAACAGAGCTATTCCCGACGCCGCGAGCCGATCGGAAACGACCGATCGATGTCCCGTGTCAGGGACGGCGCCGAGGAGCGGCCTGGTGTATGGCGACGATGCGATCGCCAGCAGACCGCCTGCAAACAGCTCCCATGCGCGCGTGAGCGGGGAGTAGAACGCATCGGTCGGGCTCGTGCCCATGGCTCTGATGTTCAGCAGAAATGACCCGACGAGCAGCAGCCCCACGAGGTACGGCAAGGCGCGCTTCCTTGTCCGCCAGCACAGCCACAGCAGCAGCGGCCAGAGGATGTAATATTGCTCTTCGATGCCGAGCGACCACAGGTGAAGCAGCGGCTTCGTTTCCGCGGCCAGGTCGAAATAGTTGGCCTCCTTCCAGAACAGCAGGTTCGCGGCAAATCCGGCGCTCGCCGCGACCTGCTTGCCGAGCTCCTTGTATTCGTCGGTGTACAGAAGAATGCACCCGAGCAGGAGGACGGCCAAGAGAACCACGATGAGGGCAGGGAAGATGCGCTTGACACGGCGCGCGTAGAAGGTCCGAAGACGAAATGATCCGTTCGCCAGATCCGCAACGATGATCGAGGTGATCAGGAACCCGGATATGACGAAGAAGATGTCGACTCCGATGAAGCCGCCGCGAAGCACATGGGGAAAGGCGTGGAACACGACGACGGACATGACTGCGACAGCTCTCAGTCCGTCGATATCCGGCCTGTAGGCCGTGCCGACCACGGGAGCCGGTTTCGAGCCGGCCACTGGCGCGTGCATGTGCGCTCTCTCCCCCAAAAGAACGTTCGGCTTCCAATCGGCTTGGCTGCCGTCAATTGCGCGAAAATTTCTATTTCACAATTATGACGGATGGCGCAGGCCAAACGCAATCACGAATGAGCGTCGTGAGGAGGTGATCGCCAAGTCGGTCGCGAACGTCGAAGCCGTCCGCGGTGAGCCCGCGCTCATGATGCCGCGTGGCTATTGTCTGTCTCCCGCAAAACGACGTATGTGAATCCGGTGGCACGGTGATCGCTCGGGGCGATGCGATCGATGCGCAGGGGGATGGACGATGGGGATCAAGGCAGCTCTGCCTGCGGCGGCGATCGCCGTTCTGATGGCCGGTGGATGTGCGATGTCGCCGGAGGGCTTGAATTCGCGCGACGTCGCCGACAGCAGGAGCTTTTCCGAAAGCTATGAGGAGATCTACCGCCGCCTGATCGAGACCGGCAAAAGCTGCAATCCGCCCGTCCGGGTCTTTGGCAATCCGGCCAACCCGGGCGGGGGACAGATCGAAGCCGAAGGCGAGCTGCACCGCGACCGCGGCTTCGCGGAGTTTCGCCTGGTCGCAGGCAGCTATGGGGTCCGGATGAACTACTTCGCCTCGGCGCGCATCGAAAAGTCCGGCTCCGGATCGCGCGTGACCATCAAGGTCAGCAATCCGCTGGGAGCAGGCCCCCTGAGTAGCCGGATCTATCGATGGGCCAGTGGGGATTCGAGCTGTTAGCTCGAACGTCTTGCGCCCGATCGACGAGATCGGACGTTTGCGGCAGAAACTCGAAATGCGAGGCAGATCGCGCGACGGAGCGGCCGTACCTTGGCATACGCTGCGGGAAAGGTTTCTGCAGCGTCACCATGAGACCAGAATTGCGGCGTCTCGGAATCTGCAATCTCAAGGAGCGACTTGTCGTCGTCCCACAGATCTACTGAGGTGCAATTTTACCGATTTTGCAGGACGCATCCAGCGCTGCCGAAATCCGAAATGTCGCGGAATGCTTCGCTTGGGAGTTGCCTATCGGATAGTTTGATGCTGCAAGTAGATATCACCGAGAATCCTTATGTAGAAATAGATGCACCAAAGCTCCGCTGAGATATGGCGAAGGAATATTCCGAGGCGCTATCAGACGCCGACTCTGCTGGCCAATCGTGGTCTGGCTGCTGACTTTGTCGAACGAATACCGTTTGAGTCTCTTCGGTCACGTCTATTGCAGGCCTCTGGAGGTGGTACGCCACTCACTTGGCTGGTCAGCGGGGGGCCTGCGACCGGAAAGAGCTCTCTCTGCGCCGTGTTGGCCATGGCTCTGGCTGAGGCAGGGACGCCCTGTGTTGTAATCAATCGTCGTATCTTGGACGTTCATGGCGCGGCAAATGCGGACCACATAGGCCTATTACGCCGACTACGGCCTGCCGCAGTAGCGGAAAAGAAATGGAAATCTGACCTGAAACATGGGCGTATCATCGTCATTGTGGATGGATTGAATGAGATCAGGTTACGCTACGGTCGGGAAACCTTGTGGAAGGCCGTCGAGCAGATCGTAATAGGCAATCATCCTTGTCCAGTGATGGCGACCACTCGCGCCTTGGGCGATATGGACGATTGGGTCGCATTGCGCTCGATCGAGCTCATGGAGCTACGGCCCTTTGCAGATGAAGAGGTCGACGCGTTTCTCTCCGACGCAGGGCTCGACGTTGGGGCGGCTCGGTCCGCCATTGAGGATGCTGGACTGACCGAGCCTGCAACAAATCCACTAGTCCTGAGTCACATCGTCGATCTTCTGCTCTCGCCGGGAGATGTCGGAACCAAGCTGCCTCGGAGTCGAGCGGGCGTGCTGATGCGCACTTTTGAGCATGTCGCCGAAAAACGTGGGCTGATTGATCTGAAACGAGGTCAGGCGCCCGTTGAACTGGCGCCAGCCATCGCGGCGGCCGCCGCACTATGCGTGATCTTCGATCCTCAAAGTGCGGAAACGGGGCGCGACTTGAGGTTCAACCTTGCCGAGCTCCACAGCTTGCTGGCCCTGAGTTGGCCTGACGCAGTACAGCCGGATTGGACAAATTTGCTGACAGACATGCATCTCGCTCGGATGGTAACAGCAGCGGCGGGAAACGAAGCGGAATTCGCTCATCAGACCTTGATTGATCTGGCGGTCGCGCTCCTGTTTCGAGGCAGGGAGCTACCCGACTTTTTGATCCTCGATCGGCCCGATCTCGCGCAGACAATCGGGGATTGGGTGGGCTTGCATGCCGATCCGGAACTTGCAGTGAACCAAGCTATTGATTTTGCGCAGCGCCACTACCGGCCCGACTTGCTTGTCGATGTTGCCGCCGCGAATGATGGAATCTTGACCCCCGCGCAGCGTGAGATGCTATGGGCAGCAATTGGCGTGGGACTCGCCGGCTCGCGCCGTATGCGTGACCGAACTGCCGACCGCTTGGCGGAATTGTCCACGAGTCTTGCGCGTAGTGCCATTGGGTTCGGTCTATTTTCTACAATCTCGAAGGACGAAGATTTGACGGCGGAGACCCGCACATTGTTGCTGAGTCGTCGGCTCAATGCGCGAAGCTTCAAGCGGGCTCTGCAACTATCGACTTGGCGGCGGCGGCGTTCGCGCAAGGACAAAATGACTCATTCCAGTGGTCGGTTTGGAACGCTTGACCGGGATGCATTGGTCGACATTTTGCAGCGAGCGACGCTTCAGCAGAAGCGGGGAGCAGCGGCAAAAGCTCTTGGTGTCCTTGGGGATCGCAGTGCGGTGTCAGCACTTTGCGCCGCATTGCAGGATGAAGCGCCGAGTGTGCGCGGCTCGGCGGCCACTGCGCTGGGCGCCCTAGGAGATTCAAGTGCGGTGTCGGTACTTTGCACCGCATTGCAGGA
>NZ_JAUEYW010000024.1:0-86808 GCF_032489875.1 Bradyrhizobium sp. SZCCHNR1015 | reverse complement strand
ACTGCGCTGGGCGCCCTAGGAGATTCAAGTGCGGTGTCGGTACTTTGCACCGCATTGCAGGATGAAGCGCCGGGTGTACGCGGCTCGGCGGCCACTGCGCTGGGCGCCCTAGGAGATTCAAGTGCGGTGTCGGTACTTTGCACCGCATTGCAGGATGAAGCGCCGGGTGTGCGCGGCTCGGCGGCCACTGCGCTGGGCGCCCTAGGAAATTCAAGTGCGGTTTCGGTGCTTTGCGCCGCTTTGCAGGATGAGGCCACGAATGTGCGGGGCTCGGCGGCCACTGCGCTAGGCGCCCTGGGGGATCGAAGTGCGGTGTCGGTGCTTTGTACCGCATTGCAGGATGAA
The DNA here is from genome assembly GCF_032489875.1 of Bradyrhizobium sp. SZCCHNR1015. Lineage (NCBI taxonomy): Bacteria > Pseudomonadati > Pseudomonadota > Alphaproteobacteria > Hyphomicrobiales > Nitrobacteraceae > Bradyrhizobium > Bradyrhizobium sp. SZCCHNR1015. Next base: position 86,463 of record NZ_JAUEYW010000024.1, on the reverse strand, counting down.
GCGTCGAATGTGCGCGGCTCAGCGGCTACTGCGTTAGGCGCCCTCGGGGACCGAAGTGCGGTGTCGGTGCTTTGCGCCGCGTTGCAAGACGACGCCCTGAATGTCCGCGGCTCAGCGGCGACCGCGCTAGGCGCTTTGGGGGATCGCGGTGCGGTGACAGCCCTTTGTGCGACATTAGCGGATGGCGACGCCGGAGTTCGGGGATCGGCCGCCACTGCGCTAGGCGCGCTGGGAGATCGAAGTGCGGTGTCGGAGCTTTGCGCCGCATTAACGGACGGCGACGCCGGTGTTCGGGGCTCGGCGGCCACTGCGCTGGGCGCCTTGGGTGATCGAAGTGCGGTGTCGGCACTTTGCGCCGTATTAACGGATGGCGACGCCAGTGTTCGGGGCTCGGCGACCACCGCGCTGGGCGCCCTCGGAGATCGAAGTGCGGTGTCGGCACTTTGCTCGGTACTAACGGATGGCGACGCTGGCGTTAGGGGCGCGGCGGCCAAGGCGCTTGGCACGCTCGGAGATCGAAGAGCTCTGCCGCCGCTCTATGTACGACTCGGAGATGATGATGCTCACGTACGGAGCTCGACGTGCTTGGCCCTTGGCGCGTTGGCTGATCGAGGTGCAGTTCAGCCGCTTTGTGCTGCTTTGATGGATAGCGACCCGTTCGTGCGAGGTTCGGCGGCCAGCGCACTTGGCACATTGGGTGATAGCGAAGCCGTCGAGGCGCTGAGCGCGCTTCTCGCTGATTCAGAGGGGCAGGTGAGGCTGTCAGCCGTAAATGCGCTCGGGGTATTGATCAGCCATCAAACAATCGAAGGGGCCATATCGCGGTTGATAGTTGACGCTAAGCATAACTCCGAGTCGTCGGTGCGTACATCGGCAGTCATAACTTTGGCGCGAAACGGGCGCATCGATCTGCCCTTGGTGCGCTATCTGCTGGATCCAGATTTTAAGCGTCGGGACGGACGTCTGCGAGACACAGAATGGGGCGTTCAGGGGCAAACAGCCGCGGCAGTATTGCACGCGTATGAAAAGTCGGTTCCGGACGGCGAGCAATTGATGATCGTTGCTCGCTTATTGAACGAACCGGACGCGCGGCGCGAGGTGGTGAGCGCTGCGCTCGCGCCCCTCGGCGATCTTCCCGCTCCAGCTCTGAGACGGGCGCTCCCTCATCTCGCAATGTATCTGCCGAATCCGCCGAGTCAGGTAGCCGCTCGCATTAGCCAATTGCAGGACAAGCTCGCAAAATATAAGCAAGCAGAGCGCAGCCTCGCTGAACTCCGCTCCGCCCCAGTGAAAGCTTTGCGGGTCGCATTTCCGCCAACGCCGCGCCCGTGGTTCGAAACGACGACGGAGCCCTTGTACTTAGCAAAAAAGGAGTCATCAACCTTGCCCAGAACCGCGGTGATATTGACGGCGGCCCCAATCGAAGCGAAGGCCGTGTATCAGAGTCTGATGGATCGTGAGGTTCATCTCGGAGAAGCGCGGGTCGCGGGCCATGTGGTCGACGAAGGAATGCTCAATGTCGCCGGAAATTCGTGGCGAGTGGTCTTGGCTCAGCCACTATTGAAGGGGCCACATTCAATGCAGAGCCTCGTGAAGGATGTCCTTTCCGAGTTGCGGCCGGAAATTATTCTGATGGTCGGCATGTGCGGTGGAATTAGGGAAAATCGTGCGACCGAAGGCGCTGTCATCGTCGCCAAGCAGGTGCTGAACTACGAGCCGCAGCGGCTGCGTCAGAATGACAGAACTCTGAATCCTTCAAACTATCGTTGCGATCCGCGCATACTCGGCTGTGTCAATGCGCTGTCTCGGCGGGGAGTTTTGGATCGAATCGGCGGAGACGGCGAGCCTGCGATTGAGGTCTTAACCAAAGACATCGGTTCGGGCGAAAAATTAATCGATGATCTAAATTCGGCAGAGCGGGCAAGTATTGTAGCATTGTCGGGTGACATGGTCGGTGTAGAGCAGGAAGCGCATGGGCTTTATCATCCACTATGGGAGGAGCCGTTGCGGGGGGCTCCGCCACCCTACGCCATGATCAAGGGCATTAGTGACCTTGCAGATGGCAGTATGCTGGAAGACAAACTGGCGCGCCAAACGAGGGCGACGAAACGTGCACTCGCAGTTGCCCTGGCAATCATCCAGAACTTCGAGCCGCCTCTATCGTCCGGCTGAATCTAGTTGCAGATCATATCTGGAATAGCAGTGAACGTATTGCTGCGGCCCGATACCGTCGGGCTGCTAGGTTCTATTCGACGGGCACTTCCCGCATCCCCGCCAAGCACCAACTGCCCGTCGAGCCAGTTTGCCGCATGCCCGCCGCTTGCGCCGTCGGGCAAATCAGATCGATGCTCTCGCCCATCCCGTTTGCGATGAAGAGGGACGTTTCGGCCGATCGTCACGGAGCGTAGCAGCGGGGAGCGGTGGACGTGTCGGGCTCGGGGCTTTCGCGCAAGCGGGCCGGCGAATGAGCCCGGGACGTACGGTCAAGTCGCGTGGTCCTGGCCTCCCGACGCTGAGGTCAAGCCGGTCGATGAAGCGGAGACGCGTCGCGCCGGTGATGGGGGCAAACAAGCCCGGTCCCCAGGGAGATCGCGAAGCAGCCGTTAAAACCAGCGCGCGGGGAAGGCCGGGTCGTCCGGCTGGACTCGTGGTACCTGCCGCCTGCATTTTTTTCCGCAGGCGGGCCACGGGCCTCAGTCGAGGTCCGGTCTTCCCCGCGCCCTCTCATTTGTCGAGGGCGATGGCGGCAGCATGACCCGGGCGCGGATGCGCCGCGGGGCTGCGGCGGGCTGTCTGGAAAAATCGTGGAGTGGATGCGGTGATAGGGGGCGCGGATGCGTCATGCGCGTGGGCGCTTGCGATGCGTGTGAGACGGAGTGGCGGCCCTACAAACTCAATTGTCGTCCTGGCCTTGAGTGGGATGGTCGCTCAAAACGGCGGGGAGCGGGGCGCGACGGCCGTGTTACAAACTCAGTGTCGTCCCTGCGAACGCAGGGACCCATAACCACAGGCAGAGGTGTCGGGCACGCAAGGAACTCTGGATGTGCCTCGCACATCTCCCTGTGGTTATGGGTCCGGCTCGAGGCCGGGACGAAAGCGGAGGGTGTGGCGCGCTGCGTGCCCTTTCGCGCCGATCGTGAGCTCTTCTCGGTCGGAGCTACTTCCTGATCTTCACGCCCTTCGTCGTAAACCGCTGCGGCCTCGGCTCGGCTCGCACCGGCCGCCGCGTGACGGCGGCCTTGCCCGTGCCGGGCGGCTGATGCGCCGGCACCAGCTGATCCGGGCGGGAGCCGATCAAATCGGCGCGGCCCATGGCGCGCAGCGCGTCGCGCAGCACCGGCCAGTTGTCCGGGTCGTGATAGCGCAGGAAGGCCTTGTGCAGCCGGCGCTGCTTGAGGCCCTTGATGGCCTCGACCTTGTCGCTGCCGCCATGGCGGACGCCGCGCAGCGGGTTGACGCCGGTGTGGTACATCGCGGTCGCCGTCGCCATCGGCGACGGCAGGAAGGTCTGGACCTGATCGGCGCGGTAGCGGTTCTTCTTCAGCCACAGCGCGAGGTTCATCATGTCCTCGTCGCTGGTGCCGGGATGGGCGGCGATGAAATACGGGATCAGATAGTACTTCTTGCCCGCCTGCGCCGCGGCGGCATCGAACATCTGCTTGAAGCGGTGATAGGTGCCGATGCCCGGCTTCATCATCTTGTCGAGCGGGCCGCGCTCGGTATGCTCCGGCGCGATCTTCAGGTAGCCGCCGACGTGATGCGTCACGAGCTCCTTGATATAGGCCGGGCTCTCGACCGCGAGGTCGTAGCGCACGCCCGAGGCGACCATCACGCGCTTGACGCCCTTGACCTCGCGCACCTTGCGATAGAGCCGGATGAGATCGTCATGCGAGGTGTTGAGGTTCGGGCAGATCTCCGGGAAGACGCAGGACGGCCGGCGGCACGCGGCCTCGACCTTGGGGTCCTTGCAGGCCATCCGGTACATGTTGGCGGTCGGGCCGCCGATGTCGGAGATCACGCCGGTGAAGCCCGGCGTCTTGTCCCGGATGCGCTCGATCTCCTGCAGGATCGAGCCTTCCGAGCGGCTCTGGATGATGCGGCCCTCATGCTCGGTGATCGAGCAGAAGGTGCAGCCGCCGAAGCAGCCGCGCATGATCGTCACCGAGAACTTGATCATGTCCCAGGCCGGGATCTTGGCGTCGACATAGGACGGATGCGGCGCGCGGGCGTAGGGCAGATCGTAGACGCTATCCATCTCCGCCATGGTCAGCGGGATCGGCGGCGGGTTGAGCCAGAGGTCGCGGTCGCCATGACGCTGCACCAGGGGACGTGCATTGCCCGGATTGCTTTCCCGGTGCAGCACGCGCGAGGCGCGCGCATAGGCCTCCTTGTCGGCCTCGACCTGCTCGCAGGACGGCAGCCGGACCACGACGTCGCCCTTTTCGCGCGCCGCGCCTTCATCGGCGGAGTCGAGATCGTCGGCGTGCAGCTCGATGTAGGTCTCGGGCACTTTCCGGAACAGCGCGGTGCCGCGCACCGACTGGATGTCCTTCGGCGCTTCGCCGCTGGCGATGCGGTGCGCGACCTCGATCACGGCGCGCTCGGCATTGCCGTAGATCAGGATGTCGGCCTTGGCGTCGGCCAGCACCGAGCGGCGCACCTTGTCGGACCAGTAGTCGTAATGCGCGATGCGGCGCAGCGAGGCCTCGATGCCGCCGAGCACGACCGGCACGTCCTTGAACGCCTCGCGGCAGCGCTGCGCATAGACCAGCGTGCAGCGGTCCGGCCGCCTGCCGCCTTCGCCGTTCGGCGTGTAGGCGTCGTCGCTGCGGATGCGGCGGTCGGCGGTGTAGCGGTTGACCATGGAGTCCATGTTGCCGCCGGTGACGCCGAAGAACACGCGCGGGCGTCCCAGCGCCTTGAACGGCTCGGCCGAATGCCAGTCGGGCTGGGAGATGATGCCGACGCGAAACCCCTGGGCCTCGAGCAGCCGGCCGATGATTGCCATGCCGAACGAGGGATGGTCGACATAGGCGTCGCCGGTCACCAGCACGATGTCGCAGACGTCCCAGCCGAGCGCGTCCATCTCCTTGCGGCTCATCGGCAGGAACGGCGCAGGCTTGAGGTCGGCGCGGTGGCGCGGCCAGGAACTCAACGGGGGGGCGGTGAGGGCGATGTTCATCGCCCACGCATAGAGCCGCGGCGCTGCGAGTTCAACCAAAGCCCCGGTCGCAGACGAGGGCCGGTGGTCAAATTGTCCGGAATGGTTCCCGCAGCGTTGCGCGGCCGACCAGCCGTCTCAGTTGAGGTGATGCGACGCGCCGTTGCGGCGCTTGAGCCAGCCATGGCCGAAATAGGCCAGCAGCGCGGCTGCGGCGAGCATGATCCAGATCGAGGGCATCTTCGAGCGCGGGCTGCCGCCGGCCTCGCCGACCGTGACCGGCCCGGTGCCGGGCTCGGTCATCGATACCAGCCGCAGGCCGGCAGCGTCGGTCGCGCGCCGCATGTCGGCGATGGCGGAATGGGGCAGCGGGTCGGCGGCGAACGGCCGACCAGTCGCCGGCGCGGGCTCGTCGGACGCGGCGAGGTCGCCCGGCGGCGGCTCCATCGCGGATTGCGCGGCGTGGCTGCCGGCGGGCAGCTGGGCGAAGGAGTTCAGGTTCGCCGGCCGATGCGGCTTCGGCCCATGCTGCGCCATCCGGTCCGGCTTCTCGGCCTTGTCCATCTTTTTCGGCGTCATGCTCTGCGGCACCGCGACCCGCACCTGCGGCCGCGAATAGGACGCGGGCTGGGTGACGGCCAGCATGCGGTCGGACCAGGCCATATAGGCCTTGCAGAGATCGTTGCAGTATTGGCCGTTGACCATGTCGGCGGATCCGGCCTGCGCGGCGCCGGGCGCGGCAACACAGATGATCGAGACCAGCGCGGCGGCCGCTCCGAGCCTCGACGATGTCAAAACAGGCAATGCGCTCAACTGGCCGATCATCGCAATTTCCCCCGTCGCGGTTTCACGCCGTTTGAGGAATAACGACAGCCGGTCTGGTCGAGAGTTGGATCAGATCGCGTCAACATCCGGATGAGTTGAGGTCAATTTGCTGATGCGAGGCGTTATCAATAAGCGGCGGGCTTTGCTGTTCGACATCGACGGCACGCTCGCCGATACCGACGCGCTGCACCTGCAGGCCTTCAACGCGGTGTTCGGGCCGTATGGCCATGTGTTCGACCGCGCGCGGGCGGCACGCGAACTGCTCGGCCGATCCAATTTGTCGATCTCCGCCCAATTTCTGCCCGATGAGCCGCCCGAGCGGCGCGCGGCGGTCATGGCGCAGAAGGAGGAGGTGTTTCGCAGCCTCGCCGCCGGCGCGGTGCAGCCGCTGCCGGGCCTGATGGCGTTGCTCGATCGGGCCGCGGCGGCGGCGATTCCGGTGGCGGCCGTCACCAACGCGCCGCGCGCCAATGCCGAGCTGATCCTGCACGGGCTCGGGCTGATGGACCGGTTTCGCGCCGTGATCATCGGCGACGAACTGCCGCACGGCAAGCCGCACCCGCTGCCCTATCTGGAAGGCCTGCGCGCGATCGACGCCGTGCCGGAATGGTCGGTCGCCTTCGAGGATTCCCGCGCCGGCATCGCGGCGGCGACGGCGGCTGGCATCGCCACCGTCGGCATGCGCACCAATCTCGATCACGACGAGCTGATCGCGGCGGGCGCGGCGCTGACCGCGGCGGCGTTCGATGACGCCGACGTGCTCGATCTGGTGATGGCGCGGCTGGGAGAGCGACTGTGAGCGACGCCGCGGAGCTGACATGTCGCTGACATCAGGCAACAGCTTGCGGTCACCGCGCTTGCGCGATGGTCTCGACCAACGCGGCCGCTCGCTTGGCCGTCACGAGATCAAGGTGAGACGCATGCGCAAGTTGTTGATCGCGGCCGGCCCCTCGGAACAGCCGTTCCGGCTGATGTTGCAGGTCGATGACGAAGGATCAGCATCCAATCAGCGCGGCCGTCGCGGCAGTGGAGCCGGGCGAGCCAAGCGCGGCCGCGCCAAGCGTTCGGCCCGGCCGTTTCGCTGGGCGCAGCCGTCGCGCGCAATGGCCGCCATCCTTCGCGGCTTGCGGGCGACGCTGCTGGCTCTCTCTCCCGTGGAGATCCGGAACGATGTGAGCGTACGGCAGGAGGTCTTGCGGGACACGTCGCCGGTCGTGCCACGGCTTCGCGCCGTCAGCGGCTGCGGAGGAGCGCGCGAGGCCGCCGCCGTGCCGGCCGGCGCGCCCAACGCGGTCTTCTGCGCTGCGGCCACGCCGCGCCATCACGTCCGGTCGATGGAATCGCCGCGCGCCCAGCGCCGGCGGCTGCGGGCGCGCTGATCGCATCACCGCATGGGTGCCCTGCATGCTCCGTCCGTCGCCCCTTGCTTGTCCGCAGCCCGATGCCGTGATTGAAACGGACGGTGCGCGCCAGGCTCGCTGGGCTCGCCTCGCAGGAGGACGGATCGATCATGTTCGTGGCGCGTGTCGTGCCGATCGCCGTCGCCTTTTTCTGCGCGACCGCCGCCCTCGCGGCCGACAAGCCCGGCGAGACCAAAGGCACGGTGCTGGAGCCGTCGCCCGCCAATCTGGCTCTGACCTGGAGCGGGGCCAACCTGGTGTTGCCGGCGACGCTCGCCGGCGGACGGCGCTGGGAGGGCCGTGCGGAGGACGCGCCCGACGTGATCGGGATCGCGCCGCTCGCGATCGTGATGCACGGGTCAAGCGGCGTGGCGCCGGCCGTGAAGGAGTTCCAGGCCTGGCTCGCCGACGAGCTCGGCGTGGCGTCGGTGGCGCCCGACAGCCTCGCGATTCCCGACCGGCTGACCTACACCTCGCCGGTCGACGTCGCGACCTATGAGCGTGTCCACGCCCTGCGGCTGGCCGAGCTCGAGAACGCGCTGAAGGCGTCGCGCGACTGGAGCTGGGTCGACCGGCTGCGGATCGTGCTGGCGGGCACCAGCGAGGGTGCGGTGGCGGTCGGCCGCTACGCCGGCAAGGACGTGGCGGCGCGGCTGATCTATTCGTGGTCGTGCGAGGACAACTACTTCGTCAGCGCGCCCCGGCTCGGCATCGGTCCGAACGAGCCGGTGCTGAACGCGATTTCCGCGCGCGATCCGTATTTCACGGCCGCCAATCCCTGGAACAAGGACCGCGCCGTCACCGGCTCCTGCGCCGCCGCGCTCAAGGACGATGCCAAGGCGGAGGTGATGGTGATCGATGCCGACGTCCATACGATCCTGAACCGGCCGGAGGTGCACGAGCGGAGCGCGCGATTCCTGCGCGGCGTGTTGGAGCCATGATCGGCCGGGCGGAGGATTGACGACGTGCTGAGACTGCTCGTGCTCGAAGGCAATTCGCTGGACGGAAGGCGCCGCTGGGCCGAGATCGCAGGTGCCACGCCGTCGGAGAGCTACGCCGACGTGCTGCGCGCGCTCGCGCCAGAGGCGGCGATCGACATCGCCACGCCCGCCGATGCCGATGCGCGCCTGCCGCAGCCGATCGAGGCCTATCAGGGCATCGTCATCACGGGATCGGCGCTCAACATCTATCAGCGCGAGCCGGAATCGCTGCGCCAGATCGAGCTGGTGCGCACGGTCTTCGCGCGGGGCGTGCCGATGTTCGGCTCATGCTGGGGACTTCAGCTCGCCAGCGTTGCGGCCGGCGGCGAGGTGTCGCTCAATCCGGCCGGCCGCGAGGTCGGCTTCGCGCGCAAGATCGCGCTGACGGAGGCGGGCCGCGATCATCCGATGCATGCGGCGCGGGGCGCCGTGTTCGATGCACCGGCGATCCACAGCGACATCGTCACCAGGCTGCCGCCGGATGCGACGGTCACCGCGCGCAACGCGATGAGCGAGGTGCAGGCCGCGGAGATCCGCAGCGGCCGCGGCCGGTTCTGGGGCGTGCAGTATCATCCCGAATTCAGCCTGCAGGACATCGCCTGGGTGATCCGCCGCATCGGCCGGCCGCTGGTCGAGGAGGGGTTCTTCGCCGATCCGGCGGAGCTCGAGCGCTACGCCGCCGATCTCGCGACCCTGCATCATGACCGCGCCCGGCGCGACATTCTGTGGCGGCTCGGGCTCGATCAGGACGTCGCGAATGACCGGGTGCGGCAGGCCGAAATCAGCAACTGGATCGTCTCGCTCGGGCGGGGCTGAGCGCTCTACCGCATGAACTGAATGATGAGCGGCGCCAGCGCCACGTTCATCAGCCCGACCAGCACCATCACGAGGCCGGCGACCGCGCCTTCCTCGCGGCCGATCTGGTGGGCGCGTGCGGTGCCCGCGCCATGCGCGCCGACCCCGAACAGGGCGCCCTTGGCCAGCGTCGAGCGCAGCGGCAGCCGTGCGAGCACGACGTCGCCGACGGCCGCGCCGATGATGCCGGTGAGCACGACGAACACGGCGGTGAGATCGGGGATGCCGCCGATCTCGCCGGAGACTTCCATCGCAAACGGCGTGCTCATCGAGCGCGGCAGCAGGCTGAGGCGCAACTCGCCGTCGATGCCGAGCACATAGGCCAGCGCCCAGCTAGTTGCCATCGCGGTGAGGCTGCCCGCGACCATGCCGGCCAGCAGCAGCGGCCAGCGGCGGCGGATCAGAGCCCGCTGCTCGTAGATCGGCACGGCGAAGGCGACGGTGGCCGGCCCGAGCAGCGCCACCAGCCAATGCGTGCCGCGGATGTAATCGCGGTAGGAGACGTTGAGCGCGAGCGCCGCGATCATCAGCAGGGCCGGCGCCACCGCGAGCGGCATCAGCCACCAGCGCGGCCAGCGCCGGTGCACGCGCTTGGCGAGCAGATAGAGCAGGATCGTCGCGAGCGACCAGACCGCCGCCTGGATCAGCGGCTCACGCCACAGCGCGGCGAGGGTCATGACGCTCGGTCCAACGGTAGCAGAGGTCGATCGTGAGCGCGGTCACGCACATCACGGCGGTGGTGCTGACGACGATCAAGGCAAAGATCTTCAGGCCGAGCAGGCCAAACAGCTCGCGATGGTCGAGCAGCGCCAGCACCGCCGGCACGAAGAACAGCAGCATCTCCGCCAGCATCCAGTTCGCGCCGCGCTTGATGCTCGCGACCTTCAGTCCGCCGGCCAGGATCAGGACGAGCGCCAGCGCCATGCCGATGATGCCGCCGGGCAATGGCAGGCCGGTCGTCCGGACCAGCGCCTCGCCGACGGCCCAGAATAGGCCGAGCAGACCGATCTGCGCCAGCCGGTTGCGGCGGATCAGGCGATGAACCCCAATGGAAATGCTGCGATGCATCATGCGGTGGCGTCCGAAAAGTGATTGCGCTTGCAATGTATGCCGCATCGCAGCATGTAGAAAGCGAATTGAATGAATGATAATAAGTCGAATATGGAATATTTGGCCTGATTATGGAACTTCGTACCCTCAGGACCTTCGTCGAGGTCGTCCGCCAAGGCGGCTTCTCCCAGGCCGCCAAGGTGGTGTTCGCGACCCAGTCGACCGTGAGCAAGGCCGTCAAGCAGCTCGAGGACGAGCTGGGATTGCCGCTCTTGGACCGGCTCGGCCACAAGAGCCGCATGACCGCCGCCGGCGAGATCGTCTATCGCCGTGCCATTCGTCTGCTGGCGGAGCGCGATGATCTGCAGGCGGAGCTCGCCGAGCTGCGCGGCTTGAAGCGCGGCGTGCTGCGTCTCGGCCTGCCGCCGATCGGATCGAGCACGCTGTTCGCGCCGTTGTTCGCGCTCTACCGCCAGCTCTATCCGGAGATCGAGATCCGGCTGGTCGAGCACGGCAGCGACCGGCTCAGCGAATTGCTGGCTGCAGGCGACATCGATTTCGCCGGCCTGCTGCCGCCGATCGCCGATGAGTTTGCCGCGCAGATCGTGCGCCGCGAGCCGCTGATGGCGCTCGTCGCGGTCGATCATCCGCTGGCCCGCCGCGAGACGATCACCCTTGCAGAGCTGCGCGAGACGCCGTTCGTGCTGTTCGAGGCCGGCTTCGCGCTCAACCGAATCCTTCGCGAGGCGTGCCGCCGCAACGGCTTCGAACCTGTCGTGGCTGCGCGCAGCACCCAGATCGATTTCATCGCCGAGCTCGCCGGCGCCGGTCTCGGCGTCGCCTTCCTGCCGCGCATGATCGCGACCCAGCGCACGCAGGTGCCGATCAGTCTCGTCCTGCTTGATGAGCCCGGCACCGAATGGACATTGGCGATGGCCTGGCGCCGCGGCGCCTATCTGTCGCCTGCGGCTGCGGCGTGGTTGAGGCTGGTACGCGAGCGCGGCGAGGCCTGAGCAATCACTGCGACGATGTCGCTTCAACGGTGAGGGACGTGCGGCAAGGGATCCCAGTCCTACGGCCTGACTCACAGCGCGCGACTCGCAGCGCGGAACCAGCTCTGCTCCGAAGGCGTTTCCGCATGATCCGAAAAGAACGTGACACGTTTTTGCGTGCCTCGAGCTCATTCATTGAACCGGAGGGCAAGGATGTGCCGTTGGATCGCCTATCGCGGAGAAACGACCGCCTTCGAGCATTATGTGACCGAGCCGGAACATTCCCTGGTGACGCAGAGCATCCGCGCGCTGGAATCGACCGCGGGCACCAATGGCGACGGCTTCGGTCTCGGTTGGTACGGCGATCATCCAGAGCCGGGGCTTTATCGCGAGACGCGGCCGGCCTGGTCGGATGAGAATCTCCGCTATCTCAGCCGGCATCTGCGCTCGCATCTGTTCTTCGCTCATGTCCGCGCCGCGACCGGCACGGCGGTCACTCGCCAGAACTGCCATCCCTTCGCCTGCGGCCGCTGGCTGTTCATGCACAACGGCTTCGTCGGCAGCTGGAACAGGCTGCGGCGCAAGGTCGAGGCGCTGATCCCGGACGCGCTGTATCCGTCGCGGCTGGGCACGACCGATTCTGAAGCCGTGTTCCTCGCCATTGTCGGTGCCGGCATTGATCCGGACCCGATCGGCGCGACGCGCAAGGTGCTGCGATCACTCTGTGAGCTCGTCAATGAGGATGGTCTGCGTGAGCATCTGCGCTTCACCTCGGCGCTGTCCAACGGCCACGATCTCTATGCGTTTCGCTTCGCCGAGAATGACCGCGCCAATTCGCTGTATTTCCGCGAAGACGGCAATCAGGTGATCGCGGTCTCCGAGCCGTATGACAAGGAGCCTGACTGGATCGAGGTGCCACCGGACCACGTGCTGGTCGCGCGCGCGGCAAAGCCCGCCGAAATTGTTCCGCTATTCGCCGCAGGGACTGCTGATTTTGCCGCGGAACGCAAGCGATCACAACGGGTTGTCGGAGGTACTTAGAACAGCAGGAACTGAAAGATCCCGCGATGTGCGGCATTTGTGGCGAAATCAGCTTTTCCGGAAGGCCCTCATTGTCCACGCTCGGCCGCATCAACGATGCGATGCAGGCGCGTGGTCCTGATGCGGCCGGCCTCTACGTGCAGGGCGGGCTTGCGCTCGGCCATCGCCGCCTGAGCATTCTCGATCTCTCGGCTGCGGCACAGCAGCCGATGATCGACGCGGCGCTTGGTCTCGGCCTGGCATTCAACGGCTGCATCTACAATTTCCGTGAACTTCGCGACGAACTGAAGGCGAAGGGCTATCGCTTCTTTTCCGACGGCGACACCGAGGTCATCCTCAAGGCCTACCATGCCTGGGGCAAATCCTGCGTGCAGCGCTTCAAGGGGATGTTCGCCTTTGCGCTGTGGGAACGCGACAGCGGGCGCGTTCTGCTGGCGCGCGACCGTCTCGGCATCAAGCCGCTCTACTACACCGATGGTCCTCACGGATTTCGCTTTGCGTCGTCATTGCCGGCGCTGCTGGCGGGCGGCGAGGTCGATACGGCGCTCGATCCGATCGCCTTGCATCACTTCTTCAGCTTCCACGCCGCCGTTCCGGCGCCGCGCACGATATTGCGCGGTGTGAAGAAGCTCGAGCCTGCCACTCTGCTCACGATCGAGCCCGACGGCACGCAGCATCGCGAGCGCTACTGGAGGTTCTCGGTCGGCGAGCAGCGTCCGACCGATCGCGCCATGAGCCAGGAGGAGTGGTCGGAGGCGCTGCTCGAGGCGATGACGACAGCGGTCGACCGCCGGCGCGTGGCCGACGTGCCGGTGGGCGTGCTGCTGTCCGGCGGCCTCGATTCGTCGTTGCTGGTCGCGCTGCTGTCGAAGCTCGGACACGAGGACATCCGGACCTTTTCGATCGGGTTCGATGCGGTGGGCGCGCATTCGGGCGACGAGTTTCGTTACTCGGATATCATCGCGCGGACGTTCGGGACCAATCACGAGCAGATCAGGATCGGCGGCGACCGCGCGCTGCAGGCGCTCCCCGGCGCCATTGCTGCCATGTCGGAGCCGATGGTCAGCCATGACGCCGTCGCGTTCTATCTGCTGTCATCTGAGGTCGCCAAGCGCGTTAAGGTGGTGCAGAGCGGACAGGGAGCCGACGAAATATTCGGCGGCTACAGCTGGTATCCGGGCTTCCTCTCGGCTAATGATCCCGTTCAGCAATATCAGAACGCCTATTTCGACTGGACGCATTCCGACCTGCAGCGGCTGCTGGCACCGGAGATGCTTGGCGACGACGTCAGCCTAGCCTTCGTGGAGCGCTTCTTCGTCGACCACGCGGGCGCCTCCGCGATCGACAAGGTTCTGCAGATCGACACCGAGATCATGCTGGTCGACGATCCCGTGAAGCGGGTGGACAACATGACGATGGCGTTCGGGCTGGAAGCGCGGGTACCGTTCCTGGATCACGAGGTCGTCGAGCTGGCCGCGCGCATGCCCGCCGAGCTGAAGGTGAAGAACGGCGGCAAGCACATTCTCAAGGAGGCGGCGCGCCGCTGCGTGCCGGCGGAGGTGATCGACCGCCCCAAGGGATACTTTCCGGTGCCGTTGTTGCGCTATCTGCGCGGCCCGTTTCTCGACTACGTCCGCGACCTGCTCAATGACGAGAAGGCGCGTGCACGCGGTCTCTACCGACGCGATTTCATCGACCACATGTTGCAGCACCCCGAGGCCGAGATGAGCCCCAAGGGACATTCGCGGCTGTGGCAGGCGGCCCTGCTGGAGGCATGGCTGCAGACTCACGGCATTTGACGTCTGACAGGATTGATCACATGGGATTGGATCCACGCATCCTGGAGAAGCTGCGGCTCGGCCTGAGCGATGACGAGCGGCGTCTGGTGATCCGCTCGGCCACCGGCAGCGAGGAGGTCACGGAATATTCGTTCGGCATCGAGGAGGAATACTTTCTCGTCGACGCGCAGACGCGCGATGTCGCGATCCGGACGCCGGACGACCTGTTCGAGGCCGCCAACTGGTCGACCGGCGGACAGGCGATGCGCGAGATGCTGCAGGCCCAGCTCGAGGTCGCCACCAACGTCCATGTCGATGTCGGCGATGCGCGCGAGGAGCTGAAATTCCTGCGGCGCGAGGTTGCCAGCGTGGCGAGCCAGTATGGCCTGACCATCCTGGCCTGCTCCACGCATCCGACCGCGACGTGGCGCAGCTCACTGCCGAGTCCCAAGCCGCGCTACGCGGAGATGATGGAAGACCTGCGGATCGTCGGCCAGCGCAACATGCTGTGCGGCATGCATGTGCATGTGCAGTTGCCGGACCCGGACCTGCGCTTCGCGGTGATGCGGGCGATGCTCCCCTACATCCCGGTGTTCATCGCGCTCTCGGCGTCCTCGCCGTTCTGGAATTCGCGCGAGACGGGCTTGAAGGGCTATCGGCTCGCCGCCTACGACGAGCTGCCGCGCAGTGGCCTGCCCGAGCTGTTCACCTCGAAGCAGCAATATGATCGCTATGTGGCGGCGCTGACGAAGTCGGGCGTCATGCCGGACGAGAGTCACGTCTGGTGGGCGATGCGGCCGTCGCTGCGGCATCCGACCCTGGAGCTGCGTGCCCCCGACGTCTGCACCTCGGTCGATGACGCCGTGGCGATTGCCTCGCTCTATCGCGCCTTGGCGCGCCACCTGTACCTGAATCCCGATCTTGCCGAGGCCGTCGGCAACGTCGAGCGTGCGATCGCGGTCGAAAACAAGTGGCGGGCGCAGCGCTATGGCACCGACTGTCTGTTCGTGACCGAGGACGGTCCGGTGACGGGCCAGGAGATCCTGAACCGCATGATCGCGGACGTCGCGCCGCATGCGGAGGCGCTGGGATGTCTCGCCGAGGTCGAGCACTGCCGGATCATCATGCAGTTCGGCAGCTCGGCCGACTATCAGCTGCAGGCCTATCGCGAGTCCGGCGGGCAGTTGTCGGCGGTGACGCGCTGGATCGAGGCCGCCACCGTGTCGCGCGCCGAGCCGCCGCGCTCACAGGCACCGGTCGAGCCCGCCCAATGACGCCGGCCTAGATCGGTTGCCTGATCACACGGCCGTCGCGCGCCACGAGGCGGCCGTCCTTGTAGACCGAGCGGCCCTTTGGCACGGCGACGACGGCCTGCGGAACGTGCTCGGCATCGAGGGTGACAAAGTCGGCCCGCGCGCCGGCGCGCAGGCCGTAATCGGCAAGCCTCAAGACCTTGGCGCCGGCCTCGGTGACGAGGTCGAAGGCCATCCGCAACTCGTCATCGACATAGAACCCGGAGCGGTAGCCGACCATCATGGCGCGGTTCAACAGATCGCCGTCGCCGTAGGGCCACCAGGAGTCGCGGATGTTGTCGTTGCCGCTGAACACGGTGACGCCGGCCGCGCGCAGCAGCGCCACCGGCGGGAAGGGCCGCGCACCCGGTGCATTGGTCATGATGGCAACGCCAGACGCCGCCAGGACATCGGCAATCTTCTTCAGCGGGTCAGCAGGCAGGTCGCCGAGCGCATAGGCGTGGCTGACCGCGACGTGGCCCTTC
This sequence comes from Bradyrhizobium sp. SZCCHNR1015, assembly GCF_032489875.1. Classification (NCBI taxonomy): domain Bacteria; kingdom Pseudomonadati; phylum Pseudomonadota; class Alphaproteobacteria; order Hyphomicrobiales; family Nitrobacteraceae; genus Bradyrhizobium; species Bradyrhizobium sp. SZCCHNR1015. The sequence goes on along the minus strand of NZ_JAUEYW010000024.1, from coordinate 70,604 downwards.
ATGCCGAGGGCGCGCGTGCGCGCCGCGATCTGCTCCAGCTCGAACAGCCCGAGCATGCCCGGATCGTGCAGATGAATATCGACGTCGACGCCGTGCTTGTGCGCTGTGCCGAACACGACGTCGAGATGCTTTTCGACGTCGCGGTCGAAGCTCGCGGGGTCGAGCCCGCCGACGAGGTCGGCGCCGAGCCGGATGGCCTCGTCGAGCAGCTCGGGCGTGCCCGGGCTCTTGAGGATGCCGCTCTGGGGAAAGGCGACGAGCTGGATCTCGATCAGCTCGCGATACTCCTCGCGCACGCGCAGGATCGTTTCCAGCGATGTCAGGCCGACCGAGCCGTCGACCATGACGTGGCTGCGCATCCGCGTGGTGCCGTGGCCGATGCAGAGATCGAGCTGGTTGCGGGCGCGCACGTCCATCGGCGCGGCCGCGGCCATGTTCTGGGCCTGGAAGGTGACGCGCTCATGCACGTCGAAGCCGTTGGTGCAGGGCTTGTGCGGCTTCCAGGCATCGCCATAGAAGCTGGTGTCGAGATGGATGTGGCCCTCGACGAAGCCGGGCACGACCAGCGCGCCGCCGAGATCGATCACCTCGCGCGCCTCGGGGCGCTCGGTCTCGGCGAGAAGGCCGCTGATGCGGCCGCCGTCGACCGTGATCGCATGGCGCGCGCCGCGGTCGAGCCGCGCATTGATGAACAGCTTGTCGACGGCCATGCCCAAGATCCTTCCCATCCATCCGCCAGCATCGGAGCCGCGAGGGCGGTCCGATGCGTGATGAGGCGACATTCTTGGTCAGGAGCGGCCGGAGCCGCAAGCATCTTCAGGCGGCAATCGCCTGCGGCAGTCCGGCGATCCAGTCGCGCGCCAGCGCGATGTCCGCCTGCGACAGCTGGTGCCCCGCCGGCAGCGTCGTGTGGGTCACGTCAGCGCCGGCCTCGGTGAGCTCGGTGCACAGCTTCGCCGAATTGCTGGCGGGCACGATCGGATCGGCCAGCCCCGACAGCATCAGCACCGGCTGACGCGTCAGCTTGACCGCCGGCGGCTGGCTCAGTGGCACCATGGCTCGGAACAGCACCGCGCCGGCCAACGCCTCCGGCTGCAACAGCAGCAGCGCTGCGGCGATGTTGGCGCCGTTGGAGTAGCCGACCGCGACCGGCGCTCCGATCCCGTAATGCCGACGCGCCTCGCCGACGAAGGCGCCGAGCTCCCGCGCGCGGCGGCGGACGTCGTCCTCGTCGAATACACCTTCCGCCAGGCGGCGGAAGAAGCGCGGCATGCCGTGCTCGAGCACCTGCCCGCGTGGCGAGAGGAGAGCCGCGCCGGGCGAGAGCGTGGCGCCGAGCGGCAAGAGATCGTTCTCGTCGCCGCCGGTGCCGTGCAGGAGCAGCAGCGGCGCTGCGCCGGCCGCGCTTGCGGGCTGGAAGCGGTGGGTGAAGGACAATGTGGCGGTCATGATGCGGCCTCCTCGAGGTTGGGCAGCACGCCCTCGATCTGCTTGCGATGCGATTCGAGGAAAGCGGGCAGCTTCAGGTTTTGTCCGAGCTCGGCGACCGGCTCGTCGACCGCGAAGCCCGGGATGTCGGTCGCGATCTCGAACAGCACGCCGCCCGGCTCACGGAAGTAGATCGAGCGGAAGTAGTTGCGGTCCTTCTGCTCGGTCGGGTGCAGGCCGTGGCGATCGACCAGCCGCTGCGCCATCATGCCCTGTGCGGCGTCGTCGGCGGCGCGGAAGGCGATGTGGTGCACCGAGCCCGCGCCCTGCGCGCCGCGCAGGAAGCCCTTGGCCTCGTAGATGTCGACCACGCTGCCTTGCGCATCGCCCGGCGCCTTGAACCGGATCACCGAGCCTTCGCGGCCCGTCTCGGCAAAGCCGAACACGTCGGTCAGCACGGCTGCGGTTTTCTCGGCGGAGTCGAGCAGCAGCGTGACGCCATGAAAGCCGCGGATGGCGTGCTCGGCCGGGATGTCGCCGTTGCTGTAGCCGGGCTCGCTCTCGGCGCCGGGGACACCGACGAGCGCCAGCGCCATGCCGTCGGGATCGGTGAACGGCAGCACGGATTCACCGAAGCGCTTCTCCAGCGCCTCATAGGCGATGCCCTTCTCGGTCAGGCGCTGCGTCCAGTAGCCGAGCGAGCGCTGCGGCACGCGGAACGCGGTCTGGTGGGTCTCGCCGACGCCGCGGCGGCCCGGCCGCACGCCGGCCCAGGGGAAGAAGGTCAGGATGGTGCCGGGGCGGCCGGTCTCGTCGCCGTAATAGAAGTGATAGGTGCCGGGATCGTCGAAATTGACCGTCTTCTTGACGAAGCGCAGCCCGAGGTCGCGGGTGTAGAAGCCGAAATTGCGGATCGGGTCGCCGGCGATGGCGGTGACGTGGTGAAGTCCGGGCATGTGGATCTCCTGTCGGTAGGCCCAGAGGGCCGCTTGATTTCCTGGACGCCATATTGGTCCGCTTTGATTTGGAGACAATCCGTGGTCTTGTGACGTCTCTGTCTACGATTTGGCGACAATGACGGTCCGGGGACCATGGACAAGCTGAGCAGCCTGCGGGCCTTCGTGAAGGTGGTCGAGAGCGGCAGCTTCGCCGAAGCCGGCCGGCAGCTGCGGCTGTCGCGCTCGGCGATCTCGAAATATATCGGCGAGCTCGAGCAGAGCCTCGGCGTGCAGCTGATCGTCCGCACCACGCGCCATGCCAGCCCGACCGAGACCGGACAGCTCTATTTCGAGCGCGCCGTCGCGATCCTCGCCGAGCTCGACGCCGCCGATCAGGCGGTCAGCCAGTCGCAGGCCGCGCCGCGTGGGCTGTTGCGCGTCAATGCGCCGATGTCGTTCGGCACCATGCGGCTCGGTCCGGTCGTCGCCGATTTCATGGCCCGCTATCCCGAGCTGCAGTTGCAGATCGTGCTGAGCGACGACCTGCTCGATCCGGTCCAGGACGGTTTCGACGTCACCTTGCGGATCGCCGAGCTGGAATCGTCGAGCCTGGTGGCGCGGCGGATCATGCCGGTGGAGCGCGTCATCTGCGCCGCGCCGGCCTATCTGGCGCGGCACGGCACGCCAGAGAGCCCGGAGGAGCTGCGCCGCCACACCTCGCTGACCTACGGCTTCCTGCTGACCGGCAATCAGTGGAAGCTCACCGGCCGCGACGGCGACCACTGGGTCCAGCCGGCGTGGTCGTTGTGCGTCAACAATGCCGAAGTGCTGCGCGATGTCGCCATCAAGGGACAGGGCGTTGCGCTGATCCCGCGCTTCATCGCGGCGGACGCGCTCGAGAGCGGCGCGCTGGCCGCGATCCTGTCGGACTATGCCGCGCCGCCGCTGGCGCTCTATGCGATCTATCCGCCGACGCGGCACCTCTCGGTCAAGGTGCGGCTGTTCATCGACTTCCTGGTCGAGCACTTCGGCAGGGAGCGCGACGTGACCAGCCCCTAGGCTGCAACTGAACGGCAAATCGCCTCGAACCTTTAACCGGGCGCTGATAGGGTTCCGAGCCGGCAGCAGAGAGGGAACGATGCATGGGGCGGCTGAGCACGCATATTCTGGACACGGTCAGGGGCAAGCCCGCGGCCGGCGTCGCGATCGATCTCGATGTCCTCGAACCCGACGGCTCCTGGCGCCGCGTCAAGCAGGTGCGGAGCAATGCGGACGGGCGGACCGATCAGCCGATGCTGGCGGACGATGACTTCGCCACCGGCACCTACATGCTGACCTTCCATATGGGAGCTTATTTCAAGACCCATGGCCTCGCCTTGGGCGACCCGCTGTTTCTCGATCTGATCCCGCTCCGCTTCTCCGTCGCCGATGCCGGCGCGCACTACCATGTGCCGCTGCTGGCGACGCCCTGGAGCTACCAGACCTATCGCGGGAGCTGAGCCGGATGAGTGCTGACGTCTATCCGCGCGACATGGTCGGCTACGGCCGCACGCCGCCGCATCCGCGCTGGCCCGGCGATGCCCGCATCGCGGTGCAGTTCGTGATCAACTACGAGGAGGGCGGCGAGAACAACATCCTCCACGGTGACGCTGCCTCCGAAGCCTTCCTGTCCGAGATCGTGGGCGCCCAGCCGTGGCCGGGCCAGCGCCACATGAACATGGAGTCGATCTACGAGTTCGGCTCGCGCGCCGGCTTCTGGCGGCTGTGGCGGATGTTCACCGCCCGCAAGCTGCCGGTCACGGTGTTCGCGATCGCGAGCGCGATGGCGCGCAATCCTGATGCTGTCGCCGCGATGAAGGAAGCCGGCTGGGAGATTGCCTCCCACGGCCTGAAATGGATCGACTACCGCGATGTCCCCGAAGCCGACGAGCGCGCCGATATCGAGCAGGCGATCCGCCTCCATGCCGAGCTGACGGGCGAGCGGCCGCTCGGCTTCTACCAGGGCCGCACGTCGGAGCGCACGCTCGACATCGTCCTCAACCAGCAGGGCTTCGTCTACAGCGCCGATTCCTATGCCGACGAATTGCCGTACTGGATCGCGGGGCCGCACGGCCCGCAACTGATCGTGCCCTATACGCTCGATGCCAACGACATGCGCTTCGCCACCCCGCAGGGCTTCAACTCCGGCGACCAGTTCTTCGCCTATCTGAAGGACAGCTTTGATACGCTCTACGCAGAGGGCGCGGAGAGCCCGCGCATGATGTCGGTCGGACTGCACTGCCGGCTGGTCGGCCGCCCCGGGCGCGCGGCCGCGCTGGCGCGCTTCCTCGACTACATCACGGGTCATGACAAGGTCTGGGTCGCGACCCGGCTGGACATCGCCCGGCACTGGATCCGGACGCATCCGCCGGCTGGCGTATGGCGGCCGTCGCAGATGTCGCGCGTGCTGTTCGTCGAGCGCTATGGCGACATCTTCGAGCACTCCCCGGAGATTGCCGACCGCGCCTATCGTGCCGGCCTGTCCGCCTTCGACGACGCCGCGGATGCGCTGCATACGACGCTCATGAACGTCGTCCGCGCCATGAGCCGCGACGAGAAGCTGAAGCTGATCCGCGCCCATCCGGAGCTCGCCGGCCGCGAGGCGCTGGCGGGTGAGATGACGAACGACTCGATCGGCGAGCAGGGTCGGCTCGGCTTCACCGCGCTCTCGCGCGCCGAATTCGAGCGCGTCGCCGACATCAACCGCCGCTACCGCGACAAGTTCGGCATGCCGCTGATCGTCGCTCTGGCGCTGCACGCCGACCGTCCCTCGGTCATCGCCGAGATGGAACGCCGCATCGGCAACGATATGGATACCGAGATCGCCAACGCGATCGACCAGATCGGCCACATCACGCGGGCGAGATTGGCGAAGAAGTTCGAGCAGGGGTGAGCAGGCGGGCTGGTGTCGTCGCCTGTTAGTTGGTTCGGTGCGCGCGCCTCGCAGCCGGTGGGCTCCCTCTCCCCGTTCTTACGGGGTGAGGGGCAGCCGCACGAGTGGTGTTCGTTGTTGGACCTGTACCCCCTCACCCGGATTGCATCTGGCGATGCAATCCGACCTCTCCCCGCAAGCGGGGCGAGGTTAAGACCGCCGTGAGCTCATTCAAACGAACCAAGCAACACTCTCTCCGCCCGCGCCGCCACGTCCAGCAGCATCCGATCGCGCCCGCGTGCGGCGATCAGTTGCAGGCCGAAGGGCAGGCCCTGCGAATTGGTCCCGCACGGAATCGAGATCGCCGGCACGCCGGCGTGGTTGGCGTAAGGCGTGAACACCGCGTGCGCCCGCGGCATGGCGGGTTTGCCACCAATCTCCGCTGGGCCGAGCTGCGTGAACGGCCAGGCGACGCAGGGCACGGTCGGCGCGAGCAGCACGTCGACCTCGGTGAAGAACGCCGCAAACGCGCGCGCGATCTGCGTGCTCGCTTCCATCGCGCGCGCCACGTCTGCGCCGCTCAGGCCGAGGCCGCGCTCGATCTGTTTGGCGATGTCCGGGTCGAACTGCGTGGGATCGCTGCGAAAGCCTTCGCCGTAGAGTGCGGCCAGCCCGGCGTGCTGCAGCGGCATCACCGCATCTTCGGCAAGCCCTGCCGGCCAGATCGGATTCTTGTCCTCGATTGTCATGCCACTGGCGCGGAGCCGGGCGACGGCCTGCTGCAAGCCGGCACTCACCTCGTGATCGACGGCGACATCCAAGCCGAGCCGCGGCGAGAATGTCACGCGAAGCGGCTTCTCCTGATCGGCCGCGGCCACATCGAACGCATCGGGATCGCGCGGATCGGCACCGGCCATGACCTCGAACGCAAGCCTGGCATCGGCGACATCGGCGGCGATCGGCGCGATCACCGAGATGCGCCAGAACGGCTCGGCAAAGCCAGGCCCATAGGGGATCGCGCCGTAGGACGGCTTGAATCCGACCACGCCGACATGGGCCGGCGGCCGGCGGCTCGAGCCGCCGGCATCGGTGCCGATCGCGAGCGGCACGAGCCCGGCCGCCACCGCCGCAGCCGGCCCGCCGGACGAGCCGCCGGGCGTGAGCTGCTGATCCAGCGGATGGCGGGTCGGCCCGTACAGGAGCGAGGTCGTCACGCCCTTGCAAGCGAATTCGGAGGTCGCGCCGATGCCGACAATGACGGCGCCAGCGCGCCGCACCCGCGCGATGGCGATCGCATCCTCTGGCGCAATGAAATCGGTGAACAGCCGCGAGCCCTGCGTGATGCGCCAACCCTCGACCCAGATGTTGTCCTTGACCACGATCGGCACGCCAGCCAGCGGGAGCTGCTCTCCGACTGCAACACGCGCGTCGACGGCATCGGCCTCAGCGTACGTACGTTCGGGATCGATCGTGACGACGGCGTTGAGGTCGCGCGCCGCGGCAATGCGCGCAAGCGCCTGCTCGGCCGTCTCTCTGGCCGACGCCTGCCGTTCCAGGACAGCGCTTGCGATCTGGGATGCCGTCACGGACATGATGTCTCAGTCCATTGCGTGGCTGGCGCGACGACCGATTTCGCGTCTATCATCGCAGCAAAGACAGGATGAGGTGGGTGATGGCCGGCGGGATCTCGGTTCATGCGGTTGACGTGGCGAACGGGCGCCCCGCGCGTGGCCTGCGCGTCGCGATTTGGCGCCTGACGCCGGATCGCACGCTGCTCGCGGAGGGACAGCTCGGCGCCGACGGCACGCTGCAGGCGCCTGTCGTCAAGGGGGAGGGCGTCACGGCTGGCGAGTATGAGGTGCTGTTCCATGTCGGCGAGTTCTTCGGGGCAAACGCTCAAACGAAATTCCTCACCACTGTGCCGTTTCGCTTCGCGATCGACAAGGTCGAGGAGCATTTTCACCTGCCGCTGAAATTCACGCCCTGGGGCTATTCGATCTTTCGTGGGGCCTAGTGCGTCGCGCGCGGCCGTCCTTCGAGACGCCCGCCTGCGGCGGGCTCCTCAGGATGAGGGCTGATTTCGCGGCGAGATATTCACCCTCTCCATGAACACACGGCTCATAGTTCACGTGTAGCTCCAGCTTCGGCGCCGGACTCTCTTCTCGTTTCCCGATCTCTGGTCTTTTGATGCAACCTCCGCAACGCTGCGCGATGCAGTGCCCTCGCCCCTTGTGGGAGAGGGCGTCGCCGGCTGATCCTCAGGCTCGGTCGGGTGAGGGGTCCTCTCCGCGAGCGCAACTCGTTGAGACAGACCCCTCACCCGACCGAGATCGTTGCGCTATTGTAAATGCCCTCTCCCATAAGGGGCGAGGGCGCAGTCACGGCCGTCCCGCCCGCGGCAAGGTCGATCGGTTTCTCGCTTCTCCATGAGGTTGCTCTCCATGAACACGCTGACAGCATGTTCATGGTCCTCTGTGCAGCGGCCGCTCCGCCGCTTGACCCTCATGGTAAGGAGCGCCGCCTCGCGGCGCGTCTCGATCCATGAGGCCCCCGACCTCGCGCCACTAACCCGTCAGCCGCTTCGACAGTCCCGTCGTCCTCTCCATGATCGCCATCAGCGCGATCGTGGCGATGATCAGCACGCTCGACAGTGCAGCGATGGTGACGTCGAGCTTGCCTTCGAGGTCCTGCCACATCCGGATCGGCAGCATGTCGGTGGCGGCATCGCGCAGGAACAGCGACACCGGCACGTTGTCGAACGACGACATGAAGGCGATGAACGCGCCGGAGATGATGCCGGGGCGGATCAGCGGCAGCACGATGCGGCGGAACGTGTAGAGCCTGCTGGCACCGAGGATCGCCGAGCTTTCCAGCAAGGTCGGCTCGAGCTGGGCCAGGGCGGCGACGGTGTTGCGGACGACGTAGGGCACGCAGACGATGGTGTGGCCGATGACGAGTGTCAGCAGCGACACCGGCAGGCCGACCAGCGAGAAGAACATCAGCGCCGCAAGCCCGAAGGCGAGCGCGGGCAGCACCAGCGGCGACATGAACAAGGAGTCCAGGAGCTTTGCGGTCAGCGTCTTGGAGCGCGAGATCGCCAGCGCCGCGGCGACCCCGAGCACGATCGAGAGCCCCGTCGACCACAGCGCGACGACGACGCTGTTGCGCGCGGCGAATTGCAGTTGCCAGGCGTTCCACAATTCGACGTACCAGCGCGTCGAATAACCGGGCGGCGGGAATTTCAGCGAGAAGCCGGACGTGAAGGAGACGATGACCACGACCAGCGACGGCGAGACGATCAGGATCAGCGCCATGATGGCAATGACCGTCATCACGATCTGGAAGCTCAGCGCTTCCCAGTTTTTTCGCCGCCTGCTCATCGCGCCTCTCCATAGCCGCGGGCACGCCGCCCGAGCATCGAGAACAGCGCGACGATGGCGAGCACCGCGAACAGGAAGATGATCGAGATCGCCGCCGCGAACGGCCAGTTCTGCAGGGTCGAAGCCTGCTGGTACAGATACATCGGCATGAACAGCATCTGGCCGCCGCCAACCAGCGACTGGGTGATGAAGGCGGTGATCGCCGCAGCATAGGTCAATGTGCAGCCGGCGATGATGCCGGGCATCGACAGCGGCAGCATCACCTTGAAGAAGGTGCGCCAGCTGCCGGCGCCGAGCGAGGCCGAGGCGTCGGAGAGGTTGGGATCGATGCGGCCGATCGCCGTGATCAGGGGCAGCACCATCAGCGGCATCTGCACCTGCGCAAGCGCGGCGATGAGCCCGCCTTGCGTGTAGATCATGCGCAGCGGCGTGCCGATCAACCCGAGTGATTGCAGAACGGAGTTGATGATGCCCTGCCGTCCCAGAATGACGATCCAGGCGAAGGTCCTGACCACGACGCTGGTGAGCAGCGGCAGCAGCACGATCATGATGATGAGCGTCTGCACCCGGCTACCGGAGCGCTGGTACAGCCAGGCGATGGGATAGCCGAGCACGAGGCAGGCGAGCGTCACCTCGGCGCCGAGCAGCAAGGTCGAGCCGAGCACGGCGAGGCTGAAGGGGTCGGTCAGGAACTTGATGTACTGGCCGAGCCCCCACACCGTCGCCGCGGTGTCGTTGTGCAGCGAGAGAAAAAGAAGTTGCGCCAGCGGCAGCACGAAGAAGACCGCGAACACCAGGCCTAAGGGCAACGCGAGCCCCAGGCTGAAGCTGGTCACGTCTCCAGGTGCTGCCGTCGCGCTCTTCATCGCGTCAGATCTTGATGTCGCGGTTGAACTTCTCGATCCACGACGCGCGCTGCTCGTTGATCTTCTTCCAATCCTGGAACACGAACTTCTTCTTCAGCTCCGCGGTGTCCTTGGCGAGCACCTTGGCGATCTCGCCGGACATGGCGACCTTGGTGTTGGTCGGCACGATCAGATAGGGCGGATTCATCAGTGCCGTCTGCACCTCCGGCGACAGCGCCGCCTCGATCAGCTTGAAGGCGAGCTCCTTGTTCGGCGAGTTCTTGACGATGTGGATGGTGGTCTTGAAGGCGATCGCGCCTTCCTTCGGCGCCACGAACTCGACCGGCACGCCGCGCGCCTTGAGTATCTGGATGGCGTTGAAATTGCCGGGCGAGATGTCGATCTGGCCCTGCTGGAACAGGGTCGCCAGCGCGCCCGGATTGGCGGCGACGGCGGCGAGGTTCGGCTTCAGCTCCTCCAGCGCCTTGAAGCCCTCATCGACATTGGCCTCCGAGCCGCCGCGCATGCGCGCGATCTCGACCAGCCAGCCGGTGCCGAGCGTGGAGTTCAGATTGGTGATGCCGACCTTGCCCTTGAATTCGGGCTTCCACAGATCGGCCCACGACGTCGGCGGCGTCTTCACCGTCTCGGGATTGTAGGTGAGGCCGACGACCTGGAAGAACGGCGCCGGGCCCATGGCGTCCTGCGCTTCGGGAATCAGGTCCTTGAAATAGGTGCTCTTGTCGGCCGGGTAGGGCTCGACGAGATCCTGTCCGATCGCGACCAGCGCCGGACCGGGATCGTGCAGCATGACGTCGATCGGCGGATTGGCCTTGGCGGCGTTGACCTTGGCGATCTGGTCGACCGACAGCATCGGATCGAGCACGATCGCGGCATCAGCGTTGGCCTTGCGGAAGGCAGGGACGAGCACGGCTTTATGTGCTTCTTCCCAGCTTCCGGTGAAGGTCGCGAACACCAGCGGTCGCGCCTGCGCGAGGCTGAGACCGGGGAAGGCGTGCATGGCTCCCAGCGTCAACGCGCTGGTCAGGAGCCGGCGGCGGTCAAGCATCATGTTTCACTCCGATGTGTCGGTTGGTTCATTGGGGGAAGACGGTGGCGAGGCCCGGCGCGAGCGGCGCGACGCGCACCGGCGTGCCGGCCTCGCGCAAAGGCGTGCCGCCGGTGCGGGCCTGCGAAATCTTGATGCTCGATCCGTCGCGCGCCTTGATCTCATGGACCACCGTGGCGCCGAGCGGCAGCGCCATGCCGATCTCGCCGGCAAAGCCGGAGTCATCGCCGACGAAGGTGAGATGCTCGGGACGCAGGCAGACGGTGACCTTGTCGGAGGCACGGACCGGCTGCGGTGCGCGGGCGATGATCTCGCCGCCGGCCTCCAGCGCGACCTTGACGCCGTTAGCATCGGCCGTCACGACCACGCCCTTCATCTTGTTCGCGGTGCCGACGAAGCTGTTCACGAACAGCGTCTGCGGCTGGTCGTAGATCTCGGACGGTGTGCCGAACTGTTCGAGATGGCCATGGCTGAGCACCGCGACGCGATCGGCCATCGACAGCGCCTCCTCCTGGTCGTGGGTCACGATCAGCGTGGTCGTGCCGGCCATGCGCTGCAGCCGCTTGACCTCGATCTGCATGTCCAGCCGCAGATTCTTGTCGAGCGCGGCGAACGGCTCATCGAGCAGCAGGATCGACGGCTTGATCGCGAGCGCGCGCGCCAGCGCCACGCGCTGCTGCTGGCCGCCGGACAATTGTCGCGGCAGCCGCTCGCCGAACGGGCCGAGCTGCACCATGTCGAGCAGCCGCTGCGCCTCCTTGTTGCGCGTCGCCTTGTCGACGCCGCGCGCGGCGAGGCCGTAGCCGACATTCTCGGTGATCGAGAGATGCGGAAACAGCGCGTAGTTCTGGAACACGATGCCGACCGCGCGGCGATTGGGCGGCAGCGCGTCGACGACGTCGTTGCCGATGATGACGCGCCCCTCGCTCTGGCCGATGAAGCCGGCGATGATGCGCAAAAGCGTGGTCTTGCCGCAGCCCGAGGGCCCGAGCAGGGCAATGATCTCGCCGCCTTTCACGTCGAGATTGATGTCGGAGACGGCGATCGTTCCGCTGGCGAAGCGGTGCGTGATCCGATCCAGAACGAGCGACTTGGCGTCCGATACGCTGGCCATGGGCTTCCTGCTCTATTCGTTTGAAAAAGCAAGAAGCGTGCCGCCTTTTCAGGCAGCGGCGGCGGCTTGTGTACAGAAGTGGAAGTGGGGGTAGGGGAGTAGGACGAGTTTCGCCCCGAGCGCCAGCTAACAAGATTGGCTCGGCCCAACTACCCGTCGCGATGCTCCAGCCGCGCGGCCAGCGCCTCGGGCAAGCCCGTCGTCGGCTTCGCGGCCGGGCGGCGGAAGGTGCCGGCGGTGGCTTTGCGCATCTTCAAGGCGAGCAGTGCCTCGGTCTGCTTCACCGCCGCGATCACCTGGTCGACCACCGGCACCGGAATGCGATGTGCGACGCGCGCGGCAAGGCCCGACAGCGGCGCGCCGGCAAAGATCAGCACGTCGGCGTCGTTCTCCTCGACCGCGCGCAGCGCCAACTCGACCAGCAGCTCTTCCTTCTCGTGCTGCACGTCGGAGATCTGCTTGAAGCTGCCGTCGAGCATGCGGATGCCGGCGCAGCGCTCCATCAGCCCGTGCATGCGCACGCACTCCTCGTACCAGGGGCCGAGCGCCTGCGCGAAAGTGACGATGGCAAAGCGCCGACCGGCCATGCAGGCCGTCAGCATCGCCGCTTCCGCAAGCCCGATCACCGGCACGTCGAACAGCTCGCGCGCCGCGAACAGGCCGGGATCGCCGAACGCGGCGACGATCGCGGCGTCGAACGTGCCGTTGCGCTCCGCCAGCATCTCCAGTGCGACGGCGCCGCCGATCTGCGCCTCGGCGCGGGTGGCGATATAGGGCACGCCGCGCGGCGCGGTGCAGGGGATCAGCGTCGTGCCCGGCGCGGCGGCGTCGCGGCCGACCTGCAGCATCAGCTCGGTGATGTCGGTGCGGATGTTGGGATTGAGCAGCAGGATGTTCATGGCGCCTCGCGAGGGGATATCCGAGCTTGCCCGAGGGATTGCTGCGTTGTCCAGAGCGGTCGGCTCTAAGGCGCGCCTTCGACCACGATGCCTATCAGCGTGGCAAGCAGCGACAGGATCGCACCGATGCTGAGCAGCCGCCGCAGCTTCAGGAACCAGGCCCGCGAGTCGTCGCCGCCGAAGCTGTACTCATCGGAGACCAGCGCCGTCAGCAGCGCGGCTGTGAGCAGCACCAGAGCGGGCAGCGGCGGCAGCAGCAGCGCGACCCAGCCGAGCAAAGACGGTGTCACCCCCCAGCTGATGCGCGGCCAGCCGGCCAGGGCCGGCGTCTGCACGGCGACGCCCCAATGGATCGCGCCGAGAAAGCTCACGATGACCGCGCCATAGCCGATCTGCGCGCGCAGCGCGGCCTGCCGGATCGGATCGTCACCTGCGATCACCAATGCCGCGAGGCTCGCGAATGGAATCAGCCCGGCAAGGCCGAGAATGCGCATCGGAGCGGGGACGCCGGACATCATGATGCTAGCCTCCTCGGCTCCTGGGCATCGCAGCGGCCGTCCGGCCGCGGTCGGATCGGCAGCGGTCCGAGCAGTATTTCAGCTCGTCCCAATCGCGTGCCCATTTGCGCCGCCACGCAAATGGGCGGCCGCACGCAGCGCATAGTTTGGTCGGCAAGTCCGCCTTGCGCCGCATCTTCGGCATGGCGTCACCACGGGACCGGCGTGCCGCGCCGGGGCAGGGCCGCATCCGCTGCTGCCTTGCCGGAGCGCGTCGCGATCCGTTCGCCCATCATGTTCGTCCTCGCCGACCAGTGCGCGGCGCCGGCTCCGGCCGGCACCATCCACGCTGGGCAACGATCGACGGGCAACGACGGATCAGTGGCCCGTGGTCGCGGCTCAGGCTTTGGTCACATGCACGGCGGGTGTCGCACCGCCGTTCCACTTGCCGTCGATCGCGCGCTCGATCTGGGCTGCGAGCTGCAGCAGCAGGCCGTCGTCGGCCTGCTTGCCGATCGCCTGGATGCCGAGCGGCAGGCCGTGCTCGTTGGTCGCGAGCGGCAGCGAGATCGCGGGGATGCCGCAGAGATTGGCGAGCGGCGTGAACGCGAAGTTGCGCCACAGGTTCTCGAACCAGTCGAGCACGGACGGATTGTCGCTGATGGTCAGATATTCGGTGGTGCCGATCTTCGGCGTCGGCAGCGCGGTGATCGGGGTCAGGATGATGTCCCAGTCCTCGAAGAAGGCACCGAAGGCGCGCGACGTCGTGTTGAACACCGCCTGCATCGCCGCGCGCTCGGCGAAGCTCGTATCGCGACCCGCTTCCCAGATGCGGATGTTGATCGGCTCGATCAGCTCGGCCGGCGGCCGCTCGAGCTTGCGCTGCGCCAGCAGGTTGTTGATGACGATCGCGAAGTTGGAGATGTAGCAGGTCGTCTGCGCGGCGAACGCGGCGCGATAATCGACGTCCGGCAGCGCGTAGCCGACGTGATGGCCGAGGCCTTCCAGGAACTTGCCGACGCGCGCCAGCTCGGCCGCGATGTGCGGCGTGGCGCGGTAGTCGCCCCATTGATGCGACAGCGCGATTTTCAGCTTGCCGGGATCGCGCTTGATCAGCTCGACATACGGCTCCGGCGTGGTCCAGTACGGCATGAACTCACCCGGCGCGCCGCCGCGGCAATGGTCGACGAACGCCGCGGTGTCGCGCACGCTGCGCGACTGGCAGCCCTGGATCGAGACCAGCCCGGAGAGATCCGACAGATGCGGCGCGATCGAGAACACGCCGCGCGAGACCTTCAGGCCGATATTGCCGTTGACGCCGGCGGGAATCCGGATCGAGCCGCCGCCATCGGTCGCATGCGCGATCGGCACGACGCCGGCGGCGACCATCGCCGCGCTGCCGGCCGAGGAGCCGCAGGTCGTGTAGTCCGTGTTCCAGGGATTGCGCGTGACGTAGACGGCCGGGTTCTCCGCCGAGCTGCAGACGCCGAACTCCGGCGTCGTGGTGCGCCCCATCAGGTTGAGGCCGGCCTTGCGCATCTTCCCCGTGAGATGCGTGTCGGCGGCGGGGCGGTTGCCGCGCATGTAGAGCGAGCCCTGCTCCTGCAGCCGCCCGGCCATGGTCGGTCCGAGATCCTTCATCAGGAACGGCAGGCCGGCGAAGGCGCCGTCGGCATTGGCGCCCGCCTTGATGGGATCTTCGACGGCGTCGGCAAAGACCTCGACCACGCCCGACAGCGCGGGATCGACCTTGGCAATGCCTTCAGCCGCCTGCCGCGCCAGCTCCGCCGCCGTCAGTTCGCCATTGCGAACGCGCGCCGCCAGCGCCATGCCATCATGCCGGGCCCACTCGTCCCAGCTCATCGCCAACGTCATCTGTCTTCCGATCCTTCGCGCGGCGCATCGCGTGTTCGATGAGTTCGCGCCCTGCATGTTCCGCGACGCGAACCTTAGTTTGCGAAGGCGGCGAGTCAATCAAGCACGCTGCATGCCGCCAATACGGCGCGCTCATGCGCCACGGCTTGCCGGTGATCGCACGGGTCCACGCGCGTTCCGGAAATCGGCACTCGGGCGCTCCTTCGGCCGATCGCGGCGGATGCACGCTGTGCCGCGCCAGGCGCGCCGTTCCCGGTTCCTCTTGTTACATTGTTGCTGATCGACAACCGCGCCGGCCGCGTGCTATCCGCTGGCCGAACAGGGGGCGCGGTGCGCAGCATTGGCAAACGAGACATCACGAGTCGTCCGCGCATGCTGCGCCGGATCGTGGCTGCCTGCCTGATGCTCGCCTATGTTCTCGCCGGCGCGCTGCACGGCGCCTGTGACATCGACGTCGCCCATCCCTTCGCCGGCAAGCCGGAGATCGCGTCGCTGCTCGACCGGGCGGGCCACACCGATCAGCGCGGCGTCGCCGACCATCATTGCCATGGCTGCTTCTCGGTGGCCGTGCCGCAGCCGCAGTTTGCCGCCGTCCCGGCCGAGGTCGTGGCCGCGACCGGCTGGGCCGTTCCCCTGCTCAGTGCAGGCATCCTTCCCGAGTCCGAGTCTCCGCCGCCAAGACACCTGAGCTGACGCAACGTGCCGGACGGCCGACGCCGTCCATCCTTGCCCGTCCAGACAGGTTCATCTCATGCCATTCCCCGGGATGGCTGCGCGCGCCATCGGCGCCGCGGCCCTGCTCGTTCTGTCCGTGCACGCGTCAGCGGCGCAGACGCTGACCCTCCGCGCGGCGCTGTCGCGCGCGCTCGCCGCCAATCCGCGGCTGTCCGCCGCCGACCGCGACATCGGCATCGCCTCCGGCCAGCGGCTGCAGGCGGGCGCGCTGCTCAATCCCGAGCTGTCCTATGAGCAGGACAATTCATTCGGCTCGGGTCAATATCGCGGCACGCGGTCGGCCGAGACCACCTTGCAGATCAGCCAGGCGTTCGAATGGTTCGGCAAGCGTGACGCGCGCATCGCCGCCGGCCAGGCCGGCGTACGGGTCGCCGAGATCCAGCGCCAGGCGGTGCGGCTGGAAGTGCTGTCGGAGACCGCGATCGCCTTCGTCACCGTGCTCGCCACGCAGCGGCGCATCCAGATCCTCGACGATCAGGTCGCAGCGCTCGATCGCCTGACGCCGCTGCTGCGCCGTCGCGTCGAGGCGGGCGCGTCGTCGCCGGCGGAGACCGGCCGTGCCGAGGTCGCCTCGGCGCTGGTGCGGGCCGATCGCGAGCGCGTCAAGGCGACGCTGTCGAGCGCGCGCCGCGAGCTCGCCGTGCTGATCGGCGACAGCTCGGCGAAGCTTCCGGCCGTCACCGGCCGTTTCGATGCGACCGGCCAGCCGCCGGCGTTCCAAACCGTGATCGCGGCCGTCGATGCCAATCCGCAGCTCGTCCGCTGGACCGCGGTCTACGCCCAGCGTAATGCCGAGCTGCTGCTGGCCCGGCTCAAGCCCTATCCCGATGTCCGCGTCGGCGCCGGCTGGCGCCACTTCAACGACACCCAGGACGATGCGGTCAGGCTCAGCGTCTCCGTGCCGATCCCGGTGTTCGACCAGAACCAGGGCAACATCCTCTCGGCGCAGGAAAGCCTCGCCAAGACCGAAGCCGAGCGCAAGGCCAACCGCAACGCGCTGCTGGTGATCGCCGGCCGCGCCTACGATTCGCTGCAAGGCTCGCTGCGCGAATTGTCCGTGCTGCGCGAGATCGCAATACCGAAGGCGCAGGAGGCCGCCGACGAGATCGCGCAGGGCTACAGCGCCGGCCGCTTCTCCCTGCTCGAAGTGCTGGACGCACAGGCGAGCGTGGCACAGGCGCGGCTGCGCGAGCAGGAGGCGCTGCAGAACATCCATGTCGCCGTGGCGACGATCGAAGGCCTGGTCGGCCGTCCCTTCACCCTGGCACGGGAGACCGCGCGATGAGACCATTCACCATCATCCTGATTGCCGTCCTCGCCGCCGCGGCTGGCGCCGGCGCATCGCGGCTGCTGCTCGGGGCGGAGCCGCATGCCGACGCCACCGTCGGCCATGCCGAGAAGGCCGCGCCGAAGGACCATGTCGAGCAGGACGAGCATGGCGCCGACCGCATCCGCATCAACGACGTGAAGCTCGCCGCCGCCGGCGTCGCGCTCGCCGAAGCGGGCCCTGCGACCTTGTCGGATACGCTGTCGTTCAACGGCGTGCTCAGGGCCAATCAGGAAGCGCTGGTGCAGGTGACGCCGCGCTTTCCCGGCATCGTCCGCGCCATCAGGAAGCGTATCGGCGAAACCGTCGCCAAGGACGAGCTGCTCGCCGCGATCGAGAGCAATCAGAGCCTGACGGCGTATGACCTCAAGGCCCCGATCGGCGGCACCATCATCGACCGCCAGATCTCGCTCGGCGAATACGCCTCCGAGCAGAAGCCGGCCTTCGTGGTCGCGGATCTCTCCACGATCTGGGTCGACCTGTCGATCTACCGCCAGGACCTCAGGCGCGTCCGGCTCGACGACGAGGTGCTGATCGACCCCGATGACGGACGCGGCGTGATCCGCGGCCACGTGTCCTACATCGCGCCCGTCGGCGCCAGCGAAACGCAGACCGCGCTCGCCCGCGTCGTGCTGGCCAATCCCGACGGCCGGCTGCGTCCGGGCCTGTTCGTCACTGCGCGGCTGGTTCTGGCCAAGCGCAGCGTCGCCGTGGCGGTCCGCGCCAGCGCGATCCAGACCCTGGAGAACAAGACTGTCGTGTTCGTGCGCGAGGAGGGCGACAAGATCGAGGCGCGTCCCGTCGCGCTCGGCGAATCGGATCCGACCTATGTCGAAATCCGCGACGGTCTCTCTGCCGGCGAACACTACGTCGCCGAGAACAGCTTTGTGGTGAAAGCGGAGATGGGCAAGGGGGAGGCCGAGCATGATTGACGCGCTCCTCGCCTTCGCCGTGCGCCAGCGCTGGCTGGTGCTGCTCGTCGCGCTCGCCGCGGCCGGCTTCGGCGCCTGGAATTTCACCCGGCTGCCGATCGACGCCGTGCCAGATATCACCAACGTGCAGGTGCAGATCAACACCAAGGCGCCCGGCTACTCGCCGCTCGAGACCGAGCAGCGCATCACCTTCCCGGTCGAGACCGCGATGGGCGGCCTGCCGAAGTTGGACTACACCCGCTCGCTGTCGCGCTATGGGCTGAGCCAGGTCACCGTCGTGTTCCAGGACGGCACCGACATCTATTTCGCCCGCCAACTCGTCAACGAGCGCATCCAGCAGATCAAGGATCAACTGCCGCCGGGCGTCGAGGTGGCGATGGGACCGCTCTCGACCGGGCTCGGCGAGATCTTCATGTATGCGGTCGAAGCCAGGCCCGGCGCCAAGACGCCTGACGGCGCGGACTACTCGCCGACCGATCTGCGCACCATTCAGGACTGGATCATCCGGCCACAACTGCGCGGCGTGCCGGGCGTGATCGAGGTCAACACCATCGGCGGCTTCGAGCGCCAGTTCCACGTGCTGCCCGATCCCGGCCGCCTGATGGCCTACAAGATCAGCTTCCGCGACGTCATCGCCGCGCTGGCGTCCAACAACGCCAATGTCGGCGCCGGCTATATCGAGCGCAATGGCGAGCAATATCTGGTGCGTGCGCCGGGCCAGGTCGGCAGCGCCGCCGAGCTCAAGGACATCGTGATCGGCGCCCGCGGCGGCACGCCGGTGCGCATCGGCGACGTCGCCGAGGTCAGCGAAGGGCGCGACCTGCGCACGGGCGCCGCGACGCTCAACGGCGAGGAGACGATCCTGGGTACGGCGATGCTCCTGATCGGCGAGAACAGCCGCGCCGTGGCGCGTCGCGTCGCGGCCCGGCTTGACGACATCGCCAAATCGCTGCCCGAGGGCGTGGTCACGCGCACGCTCTACGACCGCACCCATCTGGTCGAAGCGACGATCCGCACCGTGGAGAAGAACCTGCTCGAAGGCGCCGCGCTGGTCGTCGTGGTGCTGTTCCTGCTGCTCGGCAACATCCGGGCCGCGCTGGTCACCGCCTGCATCATCCCGCTGTCGATGGCGATGACCATCACCGGCATGGTCGAGAGCAGGGTCAGCGCCAACCTGATGAGTCTTGGCGCGATCGATTTCGGCATCATCGTCGATGGTGCCGTCATCATCGTCGAGAACTGTCTGCGGCTGCTGGCCCAGGCGCAGCATCGCAAGGGCGGGCTGCTCACGACCGCCGAGCGGTTGCAGACCATCGTCAGCGGCGCGCGCGAGGTGATCGGCCCGAGCCTGTTCGGCACCGGCATCATCGCCGTGGTCTATCTGCCGGTGCTGACCCTGACCGGCGTCGAGGGCAAGATGTTCACGCCGATGGCGCTGACGGTGCTGATGGCGCTCGGCGCCGCCGTGCTGTTCTCGATCACCTTCGTGCCGGCGGCGGTCGCGATCTTCGTCACCGGCAAGGTCTCCGAGCAGGAGAATCTCGTCATGCGCGGTGCGCGACGGATCTACGCGCCGCTGCTGCGCGGCGTGATCGCGCACCGCCTGATGGTCGCGGCGGTCGCCGTGATGATCGTCGCGGCGAGCGGCTTTGCCGCGACGCGCATGGGCGGCGAGTTCATCCCGAGCCTCGACGAGGGCGATGTCGCGCTCGCGGCGTTGCGCATCCCGGGAACGAGCCTGACCCTCTCGGTCGACCTGCAGAAGGCGCTGGAGGCGCGGCTGCGGCTGATACCCGAAGTGAAGGACGTCTTCACCCGCATCGGCACGGCGGAGGTGGCGACCGATCCGATGGCGCCGTCGCAGGGTGACGGTTACATCATGCTGAAGCCGCGCGAGGAGTGGCCCGACCCTGCGAAGCCGAAGGCGCAGCTCGTCGCCGAGATCGAGGCGGCGGCCGACGAGATCCCCGGCAGCAACTACGAGATCTCGCAGCCGATCCAGTTGCGCTTCAACGAGCTGATCTCCGGCGTGCGCAGCGACGTCGGCATCAAGATCTTCGGCGACGACCTCGACATCCTGCAGGGGGCGGCTCGCCAGGTCGAAGCCGCGATCCGTGGCGTCAATGGCGCCACCGACGTCAAGACCGAGCAGGTCGCGGGGCTGCCGATCCTGACGGTCAGGATCGACCGCCAGGCGTTGTCGCGCTACGGCCTCAGCGTTGCCGAGGTGCAGAGCGTGGTGGAGATCGCGATCGGCGGCAAGGCTGCTGGGAAGCTGTTCGACGGCGACCGCCGCTTCGACATCGTCGTCCGGCTCCCCGAGCGTCTCCGCGGCAATCTCGATGCGATCCGCGCGATCCCGATTCCGCTGCCGGCGGGTGAGGAGGCGAATGTCGCGCCGCTGCGCACCGCCTTCTCCTCGGCGGCACAGCCGCGCTACGTGCCGCTGTCGTCGGTGGCCGCGGTCGCCTCGGCGCCGGGGCCGAACCAGGTCAGCCGCGAGAACGGCAAGCGGCGGATCGTCGTGTCAGCCAATGTTCGCGCCCGCGACCTCGGCTCGTTCGTGACCGACGCGCAGGCCGCGGTCGCCGAGAAGGTCAAGCTGCCGCCGGGCTATTGGATCGGCTGGGGCGGTCAGTTCGAGCAACTGGTGTCGGCGACCAAGCGTCTCACGATCGTGGTGCCGATCGCGCTGGCGCTGGTGTTCCTGCTGCTGTTCATGAGCATGGGCTCGTTTGCCGACGCCGCGCTGGTGTTCTCCGGCGTGCCATTGGCGCTGACCGGCGGCATCGCCGCGCTGCTGCTGCGCGGCCTGCCGCTGTCGATCTCGGCCGGCGTCGGCTTCATCGCGCTGTCCGGCGTCGCCGTGCTCAACGGCCTGGTCATCATCGCCTTCATCGAGCGGCTACGCCGGGAGGGACGCTCCGTCCGCGCGGCGGTGGAGGAGGGCGCGCTGGCGCGATTGCGGCCGGTGCTGATGACGGCACTGGTCGCCTCGCTCGGCTTCGTGCCGATGGCGATCGCGACCGGCGCCGGCGCCGAGGTCCAGCGCCCGCTCGCCACCGTCGTCATCGGCGGCATCATCTCGTCGACGATGCTGACGCTGCTGGTGCTGCCGGCGCTCTACGTGCTGTTCAGACGCGAGGCGCGGAGCGTGTAGGCGGAAGCGGCATGCAGCTCGCGACTTCGTCGCTGCATGCCGCGCGCGCTGGCGTCGAGACCTAGTTGAACGCCATCGGCGCCGCGCTGGCCATCCAGCCGTCGGTCCGTGCATTGCGGGCGAACCGCTGATATCTCGGCGCACGGGCTTCGCGCGTGACACGCGCCGCTGCGCCGAACATCGTGGAACCGCCAGTCGGGTTCACGATCGTGTAGCCGGCAATCGAGCGCGGATGCTCGCGGGTGACGTGACCGCCGGAATTGCCGTCATGCACATACCAGATGTTGCCCGCAACCTGCTGCTGCAGGATCATGACGTGGCCGGAGCGGACCGCAGCCATGCCCGGTGCGGGAGCCGCACGTGGAAAGCGACGCCAGTTGGATGCGAGATTCAACTCGGGAATGACCCGGCCGAACGTATAGAGCGACGCTTCGCAGCCACAGAAGGCATGCGGGCATCCCGACGGCCGGCCACCGACAACGCGGCCCTCGCCGGGGATCGAGGCCATGGCGTCCATGACGGAGTGATGGTGACGGTAAGAGTAGTGATGATGATGGTGACGAGGACGCGCCTCGGCTTGAACGGAGAGAGCCAGCAATGCGGCGACGACAATAACAACGCGGTACATTTGGAGGACTCCTGTACGCTGTGAAATCCCCCCTGCCGCGCGCCAATCAACCTCTAAACATGTCCTCAAAGTGACCGAATCCCCTGTGAGCCATGCATTTGCGCGACAGCGCTGTCCGGTCATCCCGGTTCCAATTCATCAGGAGTGATTGACTCTCGATGTCGAGGATGACTCACAAACAGTCGAGTGTTCCGCGTGGGAAGACCATGCTACCTACTAACAATGCGGCGACCGAGGCGGGCCTTCAGTCGTCCTGATAGCTGCAAGGATGCAGTCGGTATAAGTAACATCCTCCACGCGTGCGGCGCTCTTGGACATTCCAGCGCACTCATAGGAGATCGTCATGACCACGTTCCGCGGCAGTTGCCTCTGCGGCCGGGTCGGCTTCGAGGTCGATGGGCCGTTCGACAAATTCCTCAATTGCCATTGCTCGCGCTGTCGCAAGGCCAGCGGCGCGGCGCACTCCTGTGAGGTCGTCGTCAAGGCGGCGGCGCTGCGCTGGCTGGGCGGCGAGACGAACGTCACGCGGTTCGACCTGCCGCAGGCGCGCAGCTTCGCCACGGCCTTCTGCAGCACGTGCGGCAGTCCGGTGCCGCATCTGACGCGCAGCGGCCGAGAAGCGATCATTCCTGCCGGCGGCTTCGATGAGCCGCTCGGCACCGTTCCCGATCGCCACGCGCACTGGGCGTCACGCGCCGACTGGTACGTTGATGGTGGTGGGCTGCGCGTCGACGACTGACGCGATCGAGAACGCCGCCCGTCGGGCGACTCATGCCCTCGCGCTGAGATGAACAAGCTCGTTCCAGCCCCTGATCCGTTCGATCGCTGCTGCGTCTGGAGACTGATTTCACGAGCAGGTTCAGGCTGATTTGGGCTGTCCAGTCCCGGCAGAAAAAATATCCTGCTTGGCGTTTTCGGAAAATCATGATTGTTTGTCGCTGTCCCGCCTCATCGACGAGGGGCGTATCGCGGTCGTCACGACACGTGGAGGCGGGATGTGATGGGCGGGCCGGTTTGCAGCGTGGTCATTCGCGCGGACGAACAACATCGGCTCGCACGGTCAAGTCGCGTGGTCCTGATACTCCGATGCCAGTATCAAGCCTGCGTTGGCGCCAATGGCGCCGCGTGGGTGACGGTGACCAAAAAGCCCGGCGCACCGGGGAGAACGCGAAGCAGCCGTAAAGCCATCGCGCAGGGAGGGCCGGATCATCCGGCTGGACCTGTGGTACCTGCCGCCTGCATTTTTTTGAGCAGGCGGGCCACGGGCCTCAGTCGAGGTCCGGCCTTCCCTGCACCCTTTCGTTTGAAGAGGGTGAGACCACTGTATCACTCGGACGCCTGGGGCGCCGCGAGGCCATGGACGCACATCCCCATATGCCGCTCAAAATTGTTGATCACGACGCGCCACTGGCTCAGTGCCGACCCTCCCCCTCCAGGGCAGGGCTATCGCATATGGAGATACAGGGCCATCGCGACGAACGATTCTGCAGGTTAGTTACTCCGTCATGCCCGCCTTGCCCGGGCATCCACGTCGTTCTCAGCATGATGACGCGGAGAGAGGTAAGCGCAAAACCTCGATCGCCATATGTGATAGCCCTGCCCTCCGAGGGAGAGCGGCTCCGAGCCCGCGGCTCAGCTTTGGAAAGCGACGGGTGCGGACCCACAGGGCCGTTTTGAGGTGTCAGCCATGTCTCCGAACGCCTTCACGGCAGTTGTCAGCGCCATGCTCGGCGGCGACAAGGGCGGAGAGGCGATGCCGGAGTCGCCCCCGTTCGCCATTGACCGCCCGACCGTTTGGCCTATTTCTTCAACACTGCAAAGAAACGGAACTGGACCCTCCTGATGACCGCACATTTCAGCAACTTCGATGCCGCCATCGATCCCGTGAAGCTCGACCGCCTGGCTGAGGTCGCGGTGAAGGTCGGCTTGCAGCTTCGGCCCGGTCAGGATCTGCTGCTGACCGCGCCGTCGGTGGCGCTGCCGCTGGTGCGCAAGGTCGCCGAGCACGCCTACAAGGCCGGCGCGGGCATCGTGACCTCGTTCTTCTCCGACGAGGAGCTGACCTTGGCGCGCTACCGTTTCGGACATGACAACAGCTTTGATCGCGCCGCGGACTGGCTCTATCAGGGCATGGCCAAGGCGTTCTCGGAGAACACCGCGCGGCTCGCCATCGTCGGCGACAATCCGATGCTGCTGTCCGGCCAGGATCCGGCCAAGGTGGCGCGCGCCAGCAAGGCCAACTCCAAGGCCTATCAGCCGGCGCTGGAGAAGATCACGAATTTCGAGACCAACTGGAACATCATTGCCTATCCGAGCCTCTCCTGGGCCAAGCTGGTCTTCCCGGATGTCCCGGAAGAGGTCGCGGTGGCGAAGCTCGCGGACGCGATCTTCGCGGCGTCGCGCGTCGATCGCGAGGATGCGGTGTCGGCCTGGGAGCGGCACAACGCGGTGCTGCGCGAGCGCACCGAATGGCTCAACGGCCAGCGCTTCAGTGCGCTGCATTACACCGGACCCGGCATGGACCTGACGATCGGTCTCGCCGACGGCCATGAATGGGAGGGCGGCGCCTCGACCGCCAAGAACGGCATCACCTGCAATGCCAACATCCCGACCGAGGAAGTGTTCACGACGCCGCATTGCCGTCGCGTGTCGGGTCACGTCGTCAGCTCCAAGCCGCTGTCCTATCAGGGCACGCTGATCGACAACATCCAGGTGAAGTTCGAGGAGGGCCGCATCGTCGAGGCCAAGGCCTCGAAGGGCGAGGAAGTGCTGAACAAGGTGCTCGACACCGACGAGGGCGCGCGTCGGCTCGGCGAAGTCGCGCTGGTGCCGCACTCCTCGCCGATCTCCAAGAGCGGCCTGTTGTTCTACAACACGCTGTTCGACGAGAACGCCGCCTCGCACATCGCGCTCGGCCAGTGCTACTCGAAGTGCTTCGTCAACGGAACGTCGCTGTCGCCGCAGCAGATCGCCGCCCAGGGCGGCAACCAGAGCCTGATCCACATCGACTGGATGATCGGCGCGGCCGACACCGACATCGACGGCCTCCATGAAGACGGCCGCCGCGTGCCGGTGTTCCGCAAGGGCGAGTGGGCTTGAAGGACGAGTGGGCCTGACGCATGACGGGCCGGCGCCACGCGTGCACCGGCCCGAAGCGGGCCGCGAGCGATGCTCGCGGCGGGGTCGTCGTCGGTCGAACGGTCCTACTGCTTGGCGCTGCCGGTGGTGGCCTGCACGTCGATCGTGATCCGTTCCGACATGACCGGCTTGTTGTGCGGGATGTGGCTCCAGTCGCCGAGCACGAGCTGCAAGGTGTGCTTGCCCGGCGTGAGATTGACCGAGGCTTCGGTCTGGCCCTTCCCGAAATGCACGTGGCCGGCATCGACCGGGATCGCCTCGTTGAGCGCATCGCCCTCGAGCGCGGGCGCGTCGATCAGCAGATGGTGGTGGCCGGTGTTGGGAGCCTCGGTGCCGGACGGCGCGACGCCCATGCCGGACAGGCCGAAGCGGATCAGCACCGGCGAGGAGACGGTGTCGCCGTCCTTGAGGTTGATGAAGTAGGCCTTGGCATTCTCGGGGGCGGGCGTTTCGCCCGCCATGACGACGCCGGTGGTTGCAAGGGTGGCGGCAGACAGCGTGAGGGCGAAGGCGAGGCTCAGTCGGCGCATCCTGGGAAATCCTTATCTCTGCGAAGGCGGCAAATCTCTAAAGGTGACGGCACAACTCAGGATGGGCAGGGCGACCGGAGGGGCGCCTGTCCGCATCTTGCAGTGCGGCTAAACAGTAGATCAGCAGGTTTGGCGAGGCCGCGAACAAATTGCGGCGTTCGCGTGAAGTTTATAGCGCTGGCGTGGTTGTGATGCGACGGCTGGTCGCGGCGATTGGTTCAAATCTTAACGACTGCGGAAAGCAGCCATTAGGTGCAACCGGCTACGCTCGCAGGCTCATGCCGGCGTTCGCCCGGTCATTTCAGTCCCATGCATTTGAGGTCCAAGATGTCGCCGTCCTTGATCGAAACCGCCAATCTCACCGTCGACCTGGCGCCCGCTCCGATCGAGCCATCCTGGATCATCGAGGGCAATCCGACCGCGACCTCCTGCACCATCGCGCGCAGCAGCGACGGGCTGGGCTCGACCATCGTCTGGCATTGCACCGAGGGCAAGTTCAACTGGTATTACGATTTCGACGAGACCATCCTGATCCTCGAAGGCGCGATCACGCTGGAGAGCGATGGGCTCCCGGCGAAGCGCTATGGGCCGGGCGACGTGATCTTCTTCCGCGACGGCGCGCATGCCAAATGGCATGTCGAGGGCCACGTCAAGAAGCTGGCCTTCTGCCTGAAGACGCAGCCCTATGTGCTCGGCCTCGCGGTGCGCGTGATCAACAAGCTCAAGCGCATGTTCCTGACGCCGGAAGGCCGTCGCGGCACCAGCCTCGCGGGCGCCTAGACGCCGTCGAGGATGATCACCGTCGGCATCGACGGCAGCAGCTCGCGCGACATCTTCAACGTCCGCTCGCCGCGCCGGTCGATCTCGAACTGCTGGCCGATCTTGCGCATGAACTCGTCGAGCGGCGTCGCGAAGCGGTGCATCGGCAGCACCACCGAGGCGCGCAGACGCTTGGTGATCTCGGAGATGCCGTCGAGCGACATCGTGTAGGTGCCGTCGATCGGCACCATCACCACGTCGAGCCGGCCGATCGCGGCGAAATGCGTCTCGTCCAGCTTGACGTGCAGATGGCCGAGATGGCCGATGCACAGGCCGGCAACCTCGAAGATGAAGATCGAGTTGCCGTCCTTGATCATGTCGATGCCGATGGAATCTCCGAAATAGCGGCGGATGTCGGTGGTAATGTTGCGGATCAGCACGTCGCCGATCCGCTCGTAGATCTGGGCCGGCTTGCCGTCGTCGCCCCAGCCATGCAGCACGTGCGGGATGCGCGGATCGGGCGCCAGCGTGTAGTGCGTCGAATGCGCCCGGTTCATGGTGATGACGTCGGGCAGCCGCCCGACCTGATAGGCGCCGCTGTAGTCGGTGGCGATGCGGATGCCCATCGGCGTGTCGATGAAGTAGGTCGAGTGGCCGGCATAGGTGATTGTCACCTCGTTGCCGGCCGCCGCCGTCCGGCGCAGGCTGACCGGCACGGCGCGCGGCGGGCCGCCGGCCATCGCCAGGCACTCGCTGGTGCGCGGCCCCGATTGCGCCACCGCGGGCGATGCGAATGCGACCAGGACGGCAAGCAGCGAGACCAGCGAGCGCAGCATGGCAGTTCCCCTTCAACAGCGCGTGCGAGTGTAGCGAGGAATTGCGATCAGAACTATCCTCGGCGCAACGCCCGGCTCGAGAGCGCGGCGCGATGCGGGAGGATGGCATGACGGATCAGGTGTTGCAGCCGCTACGGGAGATCGACGCAGGCGTGCTCCGCATTGCCTATTTCGAGAGCGGGCCGGCCGACGGTCCCACCGTCATCCTGCTGCACGGCTATCCCTACGATATCCACGCCTATGTCGAGGTCGCGCCGCGGCTCGCGGCACAAGGCTGCCGCGTCGTCGTGCCCTATCTGCGCGGCTATGGACCCACTCGTTTCCGCGACGCATCGACGCCGCGCTCGGGCCAGCAGGCCGCGGTCGGCGCCGACCTGATCGCGCTGATGGATGCGCTGGCGATCCCGCGCGCGGTGTTCGCCGGCTATGATTGGGGTGGCCGCGCGGCTTGCGTCGGCGCGGCGCTGTGGCCCGAGCGCTGCACGGGCCTGGTCTCCGTGAACGGCTATCTGATCCAGGACATCGCGCGGGCGCTGGAGCCGGCGCCGGTGCCGCGCGAGTTCGCGTTCTGGTATCAATGGTACTTCCAGACCGAGCGCGGACGGGCCGGGCTCGCGGCCCACCGCGCCGAAATTGCACGGCTGCTGTGGCAGCAATGGTCACCGCACTGGCGCTTCGACGATGCGACCTTCGCGCGCGCGGCGGAGGCGTTCGACAATCCCGATCACGTCGATGTCGTGATCCACAGCTATCGGCATCGCTACGGGCTGGCCGAGGGGGACCCGCGCTATCAGGACATCGAGCAGCGGCTGGCGAGCCTGCCTGTCATCGCGGTGCCCACGATCACGCTCGATGGCGACGCCGACGGCGTGATCCCGGCGACGGACGGCCAGGCGCATGCTGCGAAGTTCAGCAACCGGATCGGCCATCGCGTGATCCCTCGGGCCGGCCACAATTTGCCGCAGGAAGAGCCGGCGGCGTTCGCCGCCGCCGTGATGGAGGTGCTGCGCTGAACGCTTCAGGTCCGTGCCGGGCTCAGCTTCCAGGCCGCGAGCAAGAGGCCCGCGGTCATCAGGCCGCAGACGATCGCAGCCTCGGGCAGCGCGAGCGCCAGCGCCGCGGTCGCCGCCCAGCCGATCGAGGAGAAGGCCTCGGCAAAGGTCGCCAGCCGCGACGAGGTCTGGCGGCGCCGGAACTGGCTGCGCCGCGCCTGGATCCGGAACCAGAGCTGGATGGCCGTGGAGGAGACGGTCGCAACCAGCACGGCCACCGCTGTGACCACCGCCTGCGCCGGCGCGACCCAGCCGAGCGCGAGCACGAGAGGCGCAAAGATCATCGCGATCGTGATCAGCACGACCTCGACCTTGGCGCGCACGATGCGCGTCCCCGGCAGCGGCGCCGTCGCCACCAGTTCGGGCGCGTCCTCGCCGGAGATGGTGAGCCAAGCGAGGCCGCCCGCGAGCTGGCCCGCCGCCATCACGACGACCGGTGTGATCAGGAACACCGCCTGCGAGCTGTCCGAGTAGCTGCGCCACAGCAGCAGCGCCGGGGGCACCAGATAGAGCAGTTGCATCAGCGTCTGCGAGATCAGCCAGGGATCGCGCCGCAGCAGCATGAACTCCTTGCGCCGCAGCGCCTGCTGCCGCGAGCCGCCGCGAAACGACCTGACGCGTGCGCCGGCGCGGCTGGAGACGCCCTGGGCCGCGGCGCTGATCGCGGTGTCGGCGAAACGCGGCGAGAACATGATCATGACGACGCCGAGCAGCAGCAGTCCGGTGGCCAGCAGAATCAGCAGCGCCTGGCCGTCGCCGAGCGCCGCTCGGGCCGGCAGCCAGACAAGACTGTCGGGATCGGGCGCGATGGCGGCCGCGGCATCCGAGGTGAGGACGGCGAAGCGCGACAGCGTGCCATAGGAGACGATCGCAGCGATCTGCAGCACGATGACGAAGCCGGCGCCGATCACGGCCGCCAGGATCTGGGCGACCAGCCGCGTTCGCGCCGGGCCGATCAGGCGGAACAGGACGATCGTGATGGCGATGGCGATAGCCGCCGCCGACAGGCCGACGGCTGCGACCACGACGAACGCCGCGAGCCAGCGCGCGCCACCCTCGATCAGCAGCACGTCGACGAAGGGGGTCGCGAGCAGCAGCGCCATGCTGGTCACGGAGAGCGCGATCGCCGCGATCCGGACGGAGAAGATCTCGGCCAGCCGCACCGGCGACGACATGATGAGATCGAGGTCGGCTCGGGCGTAGAACACGCGGGTGACGGATTCGATCGCCTGCGACAGCATCAAGGCCCAGGACAGCATGATGGTCGCGGTGATGACGATCAGCGCGGTCTTGTCGAGCGGCGGCGCGAGATCGGCGTAGCGGCCGACCACGACCCAGGCCGGCAGATGCATGAGGGCGCCGAACAGCACGAGACCGATGATGGCGGCCCGCGTGCGGCGCCGCCGGCCGGCCGTGATCATGCCGAGCCATTCCCGCCAGGCGAGCCGGAGCTCGTGACGGGCGAACCAGGCGAGCGTCGCCGCCCGCGTCATGCCGCGGACTCGACGTCGACCAGCGCGATGAACAGCTCCTCCAGGCTGGTGTCGGTGCGCCCGTTCTGCTGGCGGAGCTCGGCGAGCGTGCCCTCGGCGACGACGCGTCCGGCGGCGATGACGCCAATCCGGTCGGCCATGCGCTCGGCGACTTCGAGAATGTGCGTGGTCATGATCACCGTGCCGCCGCGGCGGACGCGCTCGGCCAGCAGGCCCTTGACGTGCCGCGCCGACACCGCGTCCAGGCCGGTCAGCGGCTCGTCCAGGATGATCAGCCGCGGGTCGTGGATCAGCGCGCCGGCGAGCGCCACCTTCTGGCGCATACCCTTGGAAAAGCCTTCGCAGCGCTCGTGCAGATGCGGCTCCAGCCCGAGCGAGACCAGAAGCTCGGTTGCCGCCTCACCTGATCTCGCGGGATCGATGCCCCACAGTCCGGCGACGAATTCGAGATATTCGAGCGGCGTGAGCTTGTCGTAGATCATGGGCTCGTCGGAGACCCAGGCCATCACCTGCTTGGCCGCGATCGGGTCGCGCAGCGCGTCGATGCCGAAGATCTCGATCCGCCCGGCATCCGGCCGCAGCAGGCCCGCGACCATGCGCAGCGTGGTCGTCTTGCCGGCGCCGTTCGGGCCGACCAGTGCGTAGAATTCACCCGAGCGCACCACGAGGTCGAGCGCATCGACCGCCGGCCGCTCGAAACATTTCGTCAGTCCTCGCACGGCGAGGGCGGGGCTGCCTGGGATCATGACGGCACTATCGCCTCGTTCGGTTGGCGTCTGCAATGTGGATGCAACTCGTTGCGGCGTGGTGAACGGACCCGCGGTGCCGACCGGTTCCGCGCTCCCGCCGTGGTCCTGCGCCATTGGAGAGCTGCACCGCTGCGGGCGATGGTCAATGGTTCACGGAACCCGTGCTCTCAGGCGACAGCACCCGGGCCTCTGCCATCAGCGGCAAGGCCTGATACCGGGAGATGCCGGTCTCGTCGATCACGAACAGCGGCCGAACCTGCCGCGCGTCGCTGTCCTGGACCATTGCCATGCGCTGATTGTCGAGCATGAGCCAGCGCCCGTCTAGGCGCGCGGCCGCGATGGCGTGATCTTCGCCGCGGACGACGTCGTGCAGGATCACGATCCGCAGATCGTCGGCGGCAATGCCGGCCATCTGAAGCGCGACGAACTTGGCGATCGCGTAGTCCTCACAGTCGCCGGCCCGGTGCTCGAACGTCACAAGAGGAGAGGCCCAGACATCCATCTGGCCATATTGAGCGAGGTCGCTGGCGGGGCGGATGGCCAGGTTGATCGCGCGATTGATCTGGCCGAGCCGTGCCCGCCCCTCGCGGAGACGGCCCTGATCGATGATCGTGAGCAGGCTGAGGGCGGCGGGGGAAACGCAGCGCTCGCGGTCGCCATCGCACAGCGCAAGCTGCACGCGCTCGTCCTCGAGCTTGCGCGCGAGCGCCAGCCACTTGTCGCGCAACGCGCCGGCGTCGAGGACGACCCGCGGCAGGGCGAAAGGCTCCGCATCATCGATGGCGGCGAGCCCCAATGGCCGCGCGGCAGGACCGGCGCTCGCCGGACTGCCGATCCACATGGCGGCGCTGGCGGCCGCGGCCGCCAGCGATGCGCGCATCAGCGCGAGAAAATTCATGTGACGCCCCGTGCCCGGATCTCGGTCGGCGCGATGCAGCGCCTGACGGAACCGGATGCTTGTTGGCGGTCAGCATGGATGTGGAGGCTTGGCCTCTGCTTAAAACCGGCACGCGGGCGATCAAATCGCAGGATTTACGCTGAACGTTGTGTTGCTCCGATGCGACAAATCCTAGCGAAAGCTGAGCGATGGTCGCGAAGATCGGAAGGGTTCGCGGTGAAGTTGTGCTTTGAACTCGGCCGCCGCTCCCGCCAAATTGATGCAATTCGTCGATTCTTGTTCTCCCACCCACAGTCCTGCACTTGAAATCCGTTGTCAGGGGTAAGCCGGTGCGGATGTCGGTGTCGGCAAAGGTATTGGCTGGTCTATGAATACTTGGAATTACTTCTATTTTCTGGAGAGACATGAATTTTGACTTGGCCGATTCCGCCCGGAGCCAGCTGTAAAGAGGGCAGAAACTCGACAACATCGTAGCGATCCCGCGGAAGCCGCCGTTTTTGGCCACCTGAAGCACAAGCTGAAGGTGGTTCCGCCAGACACTTGCCAGTGATATGCACGCCTTGAACACTCATTCTTATGTATTCATTAACCATAGTCGGTGGCCCCGTGAATTACGCTGGCAATTCTGACGCCGCGCTTTTCTCCGACGGCCGAGGCGCCTCCTCGCACGGTCACGTGCGGCTGGAGGCGCCGCACGCCCATGCGCCGACGGACGCGATCGTCGTTCCGGACGCGCATTTTCTGTTCAACGCCGATTTCAAGCGGTCCGGCCTCGATCTGATCCTCTCGTCCGATGGGCGCGAGATGGTGCTGCCCGACTATTTCAAGGGCGAGAAACGGGCGCCCCTGGCGTCACCCTATGGTGCGCATCTGACCGGCGACCTCGTCAATGCGCTCTCCGGCGCGGTGCAGGTCAGCCAGGCCGGGGCGGCTGCGAGCGTGAGCAAGGTCATCGGCCATGTGACCAAGCTGCAGGGCACCGCGACGGTCATCCGCAACGGCGTTTCGATTCTCCTGCACAACGGCGACAACGTCGAGAAGGGCGACGTCGTCCAGTCCGGATCGGATTCGACGCTCGGCATCACCTTCATCGACGGCACCGTGTTCGGCCTGTCGTCCAATGCGCGGATGGTGCTGAATGAGATGGTGTACGACCCCAATGGGTCGAACAATTCCTCGCTGATCAGCCTCGTCGCCGGCACGATCTCGTTCGTGGCCGGCGAGACCGCCAAGCACGGCGACATGAAGGTCGACACGCCCGTGGCGACCATGGGCATTCGCGGCACGGCGGTGCTGGTCGAGATCGATTTCACAGTGCCGGGGCAGGGCAGTCTGCCCGATGCCAAGTTCCAGGTGCTGGTCGAGCCCGATGGCCACACCGGCTCCTACGTCCTGTTCGACAAGACGACGCTGCAGCCGATCGCTGTGGTGAATCAGGCCGGACAGCAGATCCAGATCAGCAACGGAATCGTGAATCAGAGCGCTGTCCCGCTCACGCCGGACATCCAGAAGCTCATCAACGACGTCTTCTCGATCAAGTTCACCGACAACACCAATCCGAAGTCGAACACCCACTTCACCGATATCGGGGTGCCGCAGACGCTGACGCCGCTGACCTTGCCCAACGGCACCAGCGCAACGCCGGTGGTTCGCGTGGTCGACGACACCGGCCCGACGACCGGGACTGGCCAGACCGGCGAGCAGCCGTCGCACATCCCAGGTCCGCCGGACGTCAGGATTCTCGATGCCGGCGGCCGGCTGACGACGGCCTTCGGATTGATGGAGCGTGCCGGTCAGACCGGGAACGGCACCGATCTCGACACCGTTCTCAGCCGCATCAATTTCGTCGACATCAACGGCATCGACCGGCCGACGGTGTCGGTGAGCTTCAAGTCCTATGCCTACAAGAGTGCGCAGCAGACTGATGTCACGGGCTCGTTGAACGCCCTGCAACTGCAGGACGTCATGGCGACGGCCGTGAAGATCGCGGTCACGCCCGATCCGAACAACAAGAACTATGGCACGGCGACGCTGACCTACAGCGTTCCCGACAACTACTTCGACTTTCTCGCGGCAGGCGAGACGCTCACGCTGACCTACCTCGTACGCGTCGACAACAATTTCGCGCCGTCCAATGAATTCACCGTGGTGCCGATCACGATCACGGTGACGGGCACCAATGACAAGCCCGAGATCGTCGCAACCGTGCAGACGATCGCGTTCGAGGGCGGCACCAGCGTGCCCGGCGGGCCGCTGACCTCGGACGATCCGACCTCGGGCACGCTGACCTTCAAGGATGTCGACCTCACCGACAGCCATGCCGTCTCGGCCAAGCTGACCGGCGCGGTTCTGGAAGGCGGCGGCAGCATTCCGCCGGCCCCACTGGCGCTGTTCGAACAGGCGCTGACGGCATCACTGGCCTCCGACAGCACCGGGAGCGGCACCGGCAAGATCAATTGGAGCTTCGCCAGCCTGCCGGTCTATGTCGCGGATTTCATCCCCGCAGGCCAGACGCTGACGCTCACCTACACGGTGACCGTGACGGACTCGCAAGGCGCGACATCGACGCAGACGGTCACGGTCACGATCACCGGCACCGACGATCCGGCGGTGGTCTGGATTGCCACGACGCAGCCTGGCGAGAGCAGCGGCGGGCAGGTTCATCTGTGGAGCGACGGCGCGAACTGGGCAACCGGTCTGGCTCCGACCGCCGATGATGACGTCATCATTATCACCGATCAGCTGCACGGCCTGACGCCGGCCTTCCCGGTGAGGATCGATGACGGCGCCTACGCCTCCGCCAAATCGGTCACGCTGAATGACTTTGGCGGCGGCGCCGTCCCCGAACTCGACAATCACGGCTTGCTGACGATCGGCGGCGCGCTGACGGCCAAGGCCGACTCTCGCATCGTTAACTTCTCGGGCGCCACGATTACGGTGAATGGTTCGGCGCAGATGCTGGACCGGAGCGAGCTGCACAATGCCGGCGCTGTGGTGCTGGATGGCGGCGGCGTATTCGGGGCTGCGGCCAGCATCATCAACACCGGGACGGTCGAGCTGTCGGCTGGCACGCTGACTGTGCATGGCAACGTCGCGAATGCCGATCAGGACAGCTCCGGCTTGATCAGGGTCGACCTGGGCGCCACCCTGACACTCGACGGCGGCAGCATCGACGGCGGCACCATCCTGATCGATGGCGTGCCGATCGTTCAGAATATCGGCACGCTGGACGAAGGTGGGCAGACGCCACCGCAAGCCAACGGCCTGCTCGCCCTGAAAGACGGGGCCGAGATCAGCAATGGCGAACTGACCAATTTCGGTACGATCGATGTGTCTGGTGCCGGAAATGCCATCTCGAATGAGATCGTCACGAACGCCGGCGTGATCGACATCAAGCCGGATGGCGCGCTCGCGCTCGACGACGACACCAGCGTCGACAATACCGACGGTACGATCACGGTCGAAGACGGCGCGACGCTGACCCTCTCGCAGGCGCGCATCAGCGGCGGCACGCTGACCAATGAGTCCGGTGGAACCGTCGCCCTGAC
Organism: Bradyrhizobium sp. SZCCHNR1015; assembly: GCF_032489875.1. NCBI lineage: Bacteria > Pseudomonadati > Pseudomonadota > Alphaproteobacteria > Hyphomicrobiales > Nitrobacteraceae > Bradyrhizobium > Bradyrhizobium sp. SZCCHNR1015. The sequence goes on along the minus strand of NZ_JAUEYW010000024.1, from coordinate 35,863 downwards.
CGGCGCAGCCGCGCTGATCGGCGGCACGCTCGACAATTCCGGCATCGTCGCCGTGTCCGGCAGCGGCAATACGTTCGAAGACGAGACGATCACGAATGCGAGCGCCGCCGCGATCACTATTGCGGTGAGCAGCGCGTTGTCTCTGTCCGGCACGAGCATCGCCGGCGGCGCTATCAGCAACGACGGGACGGTCTCCGTCGATGGCGACAGCACGATCGACGGCAGCGCCGTCGCGGGCGGCGCGCTATTGATCGGCGAGACCGGTCCGCTCGCGGAGATGACGGCCATCCTCACCGTCCAGGGTGGCGCGTCGTTGACCGGCGTCGACGTCACGATCGGCGACGGGTCGAGGCTCGAGGTCGCCGCAGAGGAGAGCGCCAACCTGGTCGGCGTCACCGTCGACAATTTCGGCACGGTCCAGGTGGACGAAGCCGCGCTGCTGCTGATCGAGCACAGCACGATCACCGGCGGCGATCTCATCAACCACGGCATCGTGCATGTCGAGACCGAGGCGGCGACCACCTTCGACAATGTCACCATCGATAACACCGATGGTCAGATCATCATCGATGAGGACGGTGTGGTTCCGGTGGCATCGACCCTGGTGCTCGATGGGAGCACGACTCTCACCGGCGGCACGTTGGAAATCCGGATCGCCGGCACGCTGGAGATTGCCGGCCATGACGTGGTGACCTTGGCGGGCATGGAGGTCGCCAACGTCGGCAAAATGACCGTCGATCTCGGCGCGATCCTCGATCTCGCCGGCACCACGGTGAGCGGTGATGGCAAGCTCTATATCTATGGGGCGATCACGGCGAGCGGCACGAGTGGACTCAGCGGAACGATCTACAACGACGGCACGATCGAGATCACGGCCGGGACGTTCGAGATCAACGGCGATGTCACCGGCTCGGGACTGATCAAGGTCGATGCCGGCGCGACGCTGACCGTCGATCGCCACGTCGACCAGGTCATCGACTTCAGCAGCGAAGGCAGCAGCGAGATCGTCATCGACGGCGCCAGCTTCTCCGCCAAACTCGCCGGCCTCGGAGCAGACGACAAGATCGATCTCCAGACGATCAAATGGAGTGACGCGACGACGGCGTCCTATGATGCCGAAACGGGCGTGCTCACCGTGATCGACGGTGAAGGGCACAGCATCGCTCTGACCCTCGTCGGCGATTTCAGCGACTTGCATTTCGCCGGCAGCAAAGACGCCAATGGCGGGACGTTGATCACGGTGACGGCCAAGGACGACGTGCCGGTGGTTACAGATCCCGGCAAGCCGGGTGCGTTGACCGAAACGGGGGCTCAGACGGGCTCGTCTGATCTGCAAAGCGTCACCGGGACCATTCATTTCAGCGACGTTGACCTTACCGATCGCCCGACAGCGTCGATCCTGCCTCATGCGCAGAGCGTGACATGGGTCGCGGCCGATGGGCACACCGACTTGTCCAGCCAGCTCACGCCGGAGCAGATCGCCGCGTTCGAGCAGGCGCTGCAACTGAGCCAGGGCGGCAATGCCAACAATGGCAAGGTCGGCTGGACCTATGCCATCGCCGACGGCAAGCTCGATTTTCTTGGCGCCGGGCAGACCATCAAGGTCACCACCACGGTGACGCTCGACGATCATCATGAAGGCGGGACCGCGACGTCGACGATCGTCGTCACCATCACGGGCGCCAACGATCTGCCGGTCGTGACGAGCGATGCGCAGGCGGCCGTCATCGCGGAGCGCACGGCCAAGTCAGGATCGGACCTGCCCGACACCGCGAGCGGCACCATCACTTTCACGGACGCTGATATCACCGACACGCATGTCCTGAAGGTGATCGGCGACGTCGCGACCTCGGGTAACGACGGCGGCCTGCCGTCGGACATGTCCGTGCTCAAGAGCTGGCTGTCGCTCGGCGCGCTCACCGAATCCGGCAAGGGTGCGGGGTCGCAGGCCTGGAGCTTCGCTGCTGGCGACAAGGCGTTCGACTACCTCGGCGTCGGCCAGCATGTGACGCTGACCTACATGGTTGCCATCGATGACGGCCATGGCGGCGTGGCCGAGGTGCCCGTCACCATCACCGTCAATGGTGCCGAGGATGCGCCCGTCATCACCGGTGAGACGAACCCGCCGGTCCAGACTGTCATCTTGGCAGAGCAGGCGAGGGTGCTGGCGAGCTCCGCCAAAACGAATACGGAGGGCATGCCCACCGAGACGTTCGATCACGTGTCGGAAGGCGCGATCTCCGACAATGGACGCGGCCACGGCAGCTTCTACAGCCAGGCGCTGCACGCGACGTTCACGGCCTCCGGCAATGCGGGAATCGTGCACGGCTCGTCGCCGGTATCCGCGGCGCCCTACATGGTCGACGGGGCGGACAAGACCAACTATCTCAGCATCGGCAGCCAAGCCCAGGAGACGATCACCTTCGACAGCGTCAAGAACAGCTTCGGGCTGTATTGGGGGTCGGTCGACAGCTACAACAGCATCTCGTTCTACAACGGCAACAAGCTGGTGGCGTCCTACTCGGGCAGCGACGTCGCGCCGCTGCTCGCCAATGGCGGGCAGGCGTCGCTGGCCTCGAACGGCTATGTCGAGTTTCTCGGGCTGTCGCCGTTCAACAAGGTGGTGCTCGCCAGCAGCCAGAATGCGTTCGAGCTCGACAACGTCTCGGCGGGCACCATCGCCGATCAGCCGGTGAAATCGGCGAGCGACATGTCCGGCACCTTGACGGTGCTCGACAAGGATGTCGGCGACACGCTGACCGCTTCGGTGCACGACAATGGCGTGATCAAATACAATGGCTCTCTCAGCCTGCCCTCGAATGCCCATGTCCAGGCGCTGGCCGATGCCCACGCGATCACCTTCGACAGCGCGACATCCGATGGCGGTGCCGATGTCCTGCACTGGACGTATCATCCGGCCGACGTGAACCTGGATTTCCTCAATCCCGGCGACACGCTGACCGTGACCTATCAGGCGGAGGTCAGCGACGGCCACGGCGGCACTGCGAGCAAGGCACTGACCGTCACGTTGGCCGGCAACAGCGCCTCGACGATCAACGGCACCGATCAGAACGACAATTTCGTCAATGTCGGCGGCGGTGTCACGATCTTCGGCAAGGGCGGTAACGACACCTTCGTCTTCAATCCGCATTTCGGCAGCGCCACGATCGGCGATTTCGATCTCAACAAGGACATCGTCGAGCTCGATCATTCGCTGTTCGCCAGCGTGGACGCGATGGTGGCCGCCGCGCAGTCGGCCAACAACGGCCACGACACCGTCATCACCGATGCGGCGCATGATACGCTCACGCTCAAGGGCGTGACGCTGGATCAATTCAAGGCGCATCACGACGGCTTTCACCTGGTCTGAGTCCGCGGCGTTCGGGCTGCAGGCCACGGTGTGATATCGGTTGCTGCATGAAGCGATTGAGAGCAGTTCCCCGGTGGTTTGCACGCAGGTTTGGCTATGCGCGCCTGATCTGCCTGCTGCTGCTGGTCGCGTTCGCGGCGCTGCGCGTCGCTGATCCGGCCCTGGTGCAGGAGTTGCGTCTTCGCACCTTCGATAATTTCCAGGCGCTCAGTCCGCGGCCCAAGACGGTTCGCCCGGTCACCATTGTCGACATCGACGAGAAGAGCCTCGCTGATCCCAAGCTCGGCCAGTGGCCATGGCCGCGGACGCGCATCGCCGAGATCATCGAGAAACTGACCCAGCTCGGCGCCCTTGTCATCGCCTTCGACGTCGTGTTTGCCGAGCCCGACCGGCTCAATCCGGCTATCGCGGCGGATACCTTCCCCGGTCTGGATGAGGTGACACGTGAGAAGCTGAAGGCGTTGCCGTCAAACGATCAGGTGTTCGCCGAGACCTTGCGAAGATCGCGCATCGTGCTCGGTGAGACGGCCAGCCTCGAGAAGCGCACCGATCTGGACAAGACACTGCCCGTGACCGGCTTTGCGATGCTGGGTGACCCGATCCCGTTCATGGAGCCGTTTCCTGGGCTGCTGCGCAACGTGCCGGTGATCGAGCATGCGGCGGCGGGGCGTGGCCTGTTTACGATCCCGCCCGAGCGCGACGGCATCATCCGCCGGGTGCCGATGATCATGCGGGCACAGGACGTCACGATGCTGGCGCTGAGCTTCGAGATGCTGCGGGTTCTGACCGCCACGGACACGGTGTTCGTCAAGGCTGAGGAGGGCGGCATCACCAGCCTTGGCCTGCGTGGGTTTCAGATTCCGACCGACGGCAACGGCAAGATCTGGGTGCACTACGCCAATCATGATCCATCCATCTATGTCTCTGCCATCGACGTGCTCGAGGGCCGCGTGTCACCGGAGAAGATTGCGCGGAAGCTGATCCTGATAGGCCCGTCCGCCATCGGGTTGAACGACATCAAGACCACTCCGGTGTACTCGGCCATGCCGGGCGTCGAGGTACACGCCCAGGTGCTGGAGTCGGTGCTGACAGGCTCAATTCTGACACGGCCTTATTGGGGCGTTGTGGTCGAGTTCCTTGGGGCCGTCCTGCTCGGTTTTCTCGTCATTGTGTTCGCGCCGCAGCTCGGCGCCATCACCCTGGTGATGGTTGGGGGACTGTTCGCGAGCGCGCTGCTCGGCCTCTCCTGGTACTTCTACACCCAGCACCGGCTGATGATCGACTTCACCTATCCGATGCTGTCGACAACCGCGGTCTACCTGACGCTGATCTTCGCCAATTTCGTCCGCGAGCAGGAGCAGCGCCGGCAGATGCGCTCCGTGTTCGGGCAATATCTGTCGCCCGTTCTGGTCGAGCAGTTGGCGGACTCGCCGCCCAAGCTCGGCGGCGAGGAGCGCGAGATCACAGTCATGTTCTCGGACGTGCGCGGTTTCACCACGATCTCGGAGAGCTACAAGCACGATCCGCAAGGCTTGACCCAGCTCATGAACCGGTTCCTGACGCCGCTCACCGACGCCATCATCGCCCGCAAGGGCTATGTCGACAAATATATGGGTGACGCCATCATGGCGTTCTGGAACGCGCCGCTCGCCGACAAGGACCATCAGATCAACGCCTGCGAAGCCGCGCTCGACATGCTCGACCGGATCGATCGGGTGAACGGCGAGCGCGAGCAGGAGGCCGCGCATGGCGGCCACGTCTACATTCCGCTCAAGGTCGGCATCGGCCTCAACACCGGCATCGGCGTGGTCGGCAACATGGGCTCCGATCTGAAGTTCAACTATTCGGCGCTCGGCGACAGCGTCAACCTCGCCTCCCGCCTCGAAGGACAATCCAAGGAATACGGCTTCCCGATCATCGTCGGCTCGGCGACGGCCATGGCAGTCAAGGACAGGCTCGCCATCCTCGAGCTTGACTTCATCATGGTGAAGGGCAAGACCGAGCCGGAGGTGATCTATGCCATCACCGGCCGCGAGGACGTGATGCATTCCGAGCGCTTCCAGCTGCTGCGCAACCTCACCATCGAGATGCTGGCCGCCTATCGCAACTGCGACTGGGACGAGGCGCTGGCTGCAATCGAACGAGGGCGGAGGAAGGACGAGGCGAAGGAGCTGGCTAAGCTCTACGATCTCTACGAGGCGCGCATCCGCCACTATCGGGTCGATCCGCCGCCCGAGGATTGGAACGGCGCCTACGCGCTGTTGACGAAGTAGCAATCCGTCGAAGGATGGACCCGGCCGCGCTGACGGGCATGGCGCGGCGACGATGGTAATCAATTGCAGATCACATAGGCCGAATAGGGCGGGCAACGCGTGCTGCGTTTCTCAGTGCCGGGAGCGTGGCGGGCGGGACGCGACGGCGGAAGGCTCCGTTTGATACGCGGTGGCTTGCCTCCCTCGTGCGCCAGCGGCGATGGCGCGACGACGTTGCCAGGCTTCGTGGAGGATGTCTGCGCGTCCACCACCGCGATGTTGCCGGCAAGCGCGAGCGTGACGACAACGAGTTTGACTGAACGAAAGCGCCTCCGGCGCTGCAGGATCGGCACGGCGTCGGCGCGATCCAGCAGATGTCGAGCGCTTGGCGTTTGTTGCGCGGCTGCAACAGCGGGATAGGAAAGATTCGGGAGCATGTGCGTCGGATTGTACTCGTTATAGACGTGCAATACCATAATGAACCACTTAAGGTGGCAAAATGCTGCAAATGGGGGGCATTGATGCAGTCTTTCGAGGATACAAGTGCGGCTGCTCCAATGAAGGAGAAGCCGGCATGGGGGCCAGTCAAGCGTTTCGCTCCGCCATATCGTTTCACTCGGCCACACTGGGGCAGCCTCATCGCGGCGGCAGCGTGTGTGCTTGGGGCCAGCGGGGTGTCCGCTGCGGATCTTCCGGTCAAGGCGCCGCCGGCGCCGGTTTCGCTGTGGGAGTTCGAGGTCGGCGCTCGCTATTTCTACAGTTCGGGCCGTACCCGTTACACGCTGGGTGATCCTTTCGTCGCAGGCCAGATCAATTCCCAGCTGACCTACAAGAATCTCAACAGCCATGCCGGCGAAGGCTTCGCCAGGGTCGATCACAATGTCGGCTTCTTCGCCAAGGGCTTTGCTGGCGGCGGAAACATCTTCAGCGGCACGCTCAACGACGAAGACTATCCGCCGGCAGTCATTCCATACTCAAACACGGTCAGCGACGTGAACAGCGGCAGGCTGTGGTACGGCACGATCGACGCCGGCTACAATTTCTGGAGAGGGCCTGCGTTCAAGGTCGGCGCCTTCATCGGCTACAACCATTTCTATGAGACCGTTAACGCGTACGGATGTACTCAGGTCGCGACCAACCCGTTCATCTGTGGTCTCGCTCCGGTTGCCGGAGGCGTGCTGGTGCTCAGCAAGACCGAGAACTGGGACTCGCTTCGTGTGGGGTTGAACGGCGTCTTCCATCTGGGTCAGAACTGGAACGTCACCCTCGATGGCGCCGTTCTGCCCTATGTCCGGCTGAGCGGATTCGATAATCATTGGCTGCGGCCCGACATCAATCCGCTTCCGCAGTCCGGAAACGGCTGGGGCTATCAGCTCGAAGGTATCGTGTCTTACGACGTGACGAGAAACTTCAGCGTCGGTCTCGGGGGGCGCTATTGGTACGCTCGGACGACATCCGGGACCACGCAATTCCCGGGCGTCCCGGGATCGCCCACGACATTCAGCTACGAGCGGTACGGCGGCTTTCTCCAAGCATCATACAAATTTGACTCGGGCGCGTTCGTCGTCGGCAAATGACATATTGGCTGTTGTGCTGAAGAAGAAGCCCGGCAGACGGCCGGGCTTCTTTGCGAGTGCGACGGCAACCGGCGCCGAACCGCTACTCCACGCCGATCGTGGTCAGGTCCTGGAACCAGTGCTGGGCCTGCACGAACTTCTTCACTTTGGGCGACAGCGCGTGCGGGTTGGTGTCATGGACGACCCACACCAGCGCGGCATCGTCGACGACCAGCGCATGCGCCTGTGCGATCAGCTCGTCCTGCTTCGCCGGATCGAAGGTCTGCTTCGCCTCGCTGATCAGCGCATCGACCTTCGGGTTCTTGTAGCCGCCCCAGTTGACGCCGGTGGGCGCGATCTGGTCGGAGGCGAAGAAGCGCACGATCGCGTAGAGCGGATCGGAGGTCACATAGGCGATGTTGTTGGCGGTGATGCCGGCGTTCATCTCGTCGGCGGCGCCCTTGCGCCAATGCGTGTACAGCGTCTCCAGCTCGACGACCTTGAAGTCGATGTCGATGCCGATCTCCTTGAAGCTCTGCTGCAGATATTCGTTCATCGGCAGCGACAGCATCTGGCCCGTGCCGCCCTGTGCGATGATGAAGGTCGTCTTCAGCGGTTTGTCCTTGGAGTAGCCGGCATCCTCGACCAGCTTCTTTGCTGCGGCGAGATCATATTTCAGGTCGAAGGTGGGCTTGCCGAACCACGGGCTCGACGGGTCGACCTGGCCCTTGGCGGGCTTCGCCAGGCCGTTCATCAGACCGACCACCTCGTCGCGATTGATCGCGAGGTTGAGCGCCTTGCGCAGCCGGATGTCGGTCCAGGGCGATCCCGGCAGCACGCTGAGATGATAGTTCCAGACGTGCGGCGTGACGTTGTCGACCAGCTTCATGCCGGCGGCCTTGAGCTGCGGCACGGCGTCGGGCGCCGGCGTTTCGATCAGATCGACCTGGCCGGCCAGCAGCGCGTTGGTGCGGGTCAGCGCCTCCGGCATCGGTACCAGCACGAGCTTGTCCGTCTTCGGGATGCGGTCCTTGTTCCAATATTCGGAATTCTTCGAAAGCTCCGCGAGCTCCCGCGGTACCAGCTTGGTCAGCTTGAACGGACCGGTGCCCGAGGGCTGGCTGGCGAACTTGTCCCAGTCCTTGCCGAGCTTCTCGTATTGCGCCGGGCTCGAAATCAGGAACCACAGCATCTGATAGGGGAAGAACGAGTCGACCGTCTTGGTCGTGATCTCCACTGTGGAGTCGTCGATCTTGGCGTAGCTCGCCACCGACGGAAGCCGCGTCTTCACCTGCGCGCTCTGCCGCTTGTCGAACTGGGGTGCCTTATCGTTGAGCACCTTGTCCAGATTCCAGATCACCGCGTCGGCATTGAAGTCGCTGCCGTCGTGGAACTTGACGCCCTTGCGCAGGGTGAAGCGCCACTTCGTCTTGTCGGCGTCGTCGACCTTCCATTCGCTGGCGAGGCCCGGAACGAGCCTGCCCGGTTTGTCGGCGACGCTCATGTCCCAGGCCACTAGCGGATCATAGATCGTGTAGCCGGTAAACTGATAGGCGCCGGCGCCGCGATCGGGCTGGCCCGTCGTCAGCGGAATGTCCGCCATCGAGATGCCGTAACGCAGGACAGTTTCGGCGCGCGCGGCAACCATGGAGAGGCCGAGGGCAAGCGCCGTGGCGAGCAGGGACAATCTAGTACGCATCAGGATGAAGCTCCGTGGGGACCCGGATCAAATTCAATGCCAAAATCCTGCAATCCGGGTGCCAAAGCTCAAAACGGATCATTTGAGTACAAACGTTGTGACCTCGCGTCGCAGGGCGACGGTCCGGCGCAGCGCTGGCATAGCCGTTGCATAATGCTGCACAGAATTTAGCCGGCTGATCGGAGATAAGATCGTGCTCTCGCGTATTGCGACTTCAATCGACAAACATGCAGCCGTTGCGGCCGCGATGATGACGACCGTAGCGGTCCTCGCGCTACCGGCAACGGCCGGCGCGGAATCGGTGCTGCGCATCGGCATGACTGCCGCAGATATTCCGCGCACGCTCGGCCAGCCCGATCAGGGCTTCGAGGGCAACCGCTTCACCGGCCTCACGATGTACGACGCGCTGACGATGTGGGACCTGTCGTCGGCGGAGAAGCCGAGCGTCGTCATTCCCGGCCTCGCCAGCGAGTGGAAGGTCGACGAGTCCGACAAGACCAAGTGGACGTTCAAGCTGCGTCCCGGCGTCACCTTCCATGACGGCGCGCCGTTCAATGCCGACGCCGTGGTGTGGAACGTCGAGAAGGTGCTGAAGCAGGACGCGCCGCAGTTCGATCCGAGCCAGGTCGGCGTCACCGCCTCGCGCATGCCGACGTTGGCGTCGGCGCGCAAGATCGATGATCTCACCGTCGAGCTGACGACCAAGGAGCCGGACAGCTTCCTGCCGATCAACCTCACCAATCTGTTCATGGCGAGCCCGACGAAGTGGCAGAAGCTCTATGAGTCCGCGACCGGCGCCGACGACAAGGCGAAGTCGCAAGCCGCCTGGGCCGCCTTCGCCAAGGACGCCTCAGGCACCGGTCCGTGGAAGATGGCGAAGTTCACGCCACGCGAGCGGCTGGAGCTCGTCAGGAACGAGGCCTACTGGGACAAGGCACGCATTCCCAAGTCCGACAAGATGATCCTGCTGCCGATGCCGGAGGCGAACGCGCGCACCGCGGCGCTGCTGTCCGGCCAGGTCGACTGGGTCGAGGCGCCGGCGCCTGATGCGCTGCCCGAGATCAAGCAGCGCGGCTTCAAGCTCTACGCCAATGAGCAGCCGCATGTCTGGCCGTGGCAGTTCTCGCGCATCGAAGGCTCGCCGTGGAACGACATCCGCGTCCGCAAAGCCGCCAATCTCTGCGTCGATCGCGAGGGTCTGCGCGACGGGCTGCTTGCCGGCCTGATGGTGCCGGCGACCGGCACGTTCGAGAAGGGCCATCCCTGGCGCGGCAACGTCACCTTCGAGATCAAATACGACAAGGCGGCCGCGCAGAAGCTGATGCAGGAGGCGGGCTTCGGGCCGAGCAAGAAGCTCGAGGTCAAGATCCAGACCTCGGCGTCGGGCTCGGGCCAGATGCAGCCGCTGCCGATGAACGAATACCTGCAGCAGGCGCTGGCGGAGTGCTATTTCGACGTCAAGCTCGACGTCATCGAGTGGAATACGCTGTTCACCAACTGGCGGCGCGGCGCTAAGGATCCGTCCGCCAACGGCGCCAACGCCACCAACGTGACCTATGCTGCGATGGATCCGTTCTTCGCGCTGGTGCGCTTCCTGCAGTCGTCGATGGCGCCTCCCGTCTCCAACAATTGGGGCTTCATCAACAATCCGAAGTTCGATGAGCTGGTGAAGAAGGCGCGCCAGACCTTCGATCCGGCCGAGCGCGACAAGGCGCTGGCGGAGCTGCATGCGGCTTCGGTCGATGACGCCGCGTTCCTCTACGTGGCGCATGACGTCGGTCCGCGCGCGATGAGCCCGAAGGTGAAAGGCGTGGTTCAGCCGAAGAGCTGGTTCATCGACTTCTCGCCGATCTCGGTGGAGCCGTAAGCATCCACCATCTACACTTCGTCATGGCCGGGCTTGACCCGGCCATCCATGCTTGACCCGCGGAGGGAGCGGTGTGGATGCCCGGGCCTTCGCCGCGCCGAAGCGGCTTCGGCCGCGCAGGCGGGTCAAGCCCGGGCATGACGCTCGATAGACTTTCAGTAAGGTGACTCGTGCTTTCTTATGCTGCCCGGCGGATGGTCTATGCGATCCCGATCATCATCGGCGTCGCGCTCGTCTGCTTCATGCTTGTTCACATCACGCCCGGTGATCCGCTCGTCGCGGTGCTGCCGGCCGACGCGTCGCAGGAGCTCGCGCAGCAGCTGCGCGTCGCCTACGGCTTCGACAAGCCGCTGCCGGTGCAGTTCGGGCTGTGGCTGTGGCGCGCCGTCAATGGCGATCTCGGCAGCTCGATCGCGACCGGCCGGCCGGTGCTGGCCGAGGTGCTCCGCGCGGTCTCCAACACCGTGACGCTTGCGATCGCCGCGGCCATCATCGGCTTCTCGCTCGGCCTGTTCTTCGGCCTCGTCGCCGGCTATTTCCGCGACAGCTGGATCGACAAGGTCGCGACCTCGATCGCGATCGCCGGCGTGTCGCTGCCGCATTACTGGCTCGGCATGGTGCTCGTCATCATCTTCTCGGTCGAGCTGAACTGGCTGCCCGCGGTCGGCGCGGGTCCGTCCGGCTCGGGCGCATGGTCGTGGGACTGGGCCCATATCCGCTTCCTGGTTCTGCCCGCGATCACAACGTCGGTGATTCCGATGGGCATCATCACCCGCACCGTGCGCGCGCTGACCGGCGACATCCTGAGCCAGGATTTCGTCGAGGCGCTGCGTGCGAAGGGCCTGCGCGAAACCCAGGTGTTCCGCCACGTGCTGAAGAATGCCGCGCCGACCGCGCTGGCAGTCATGGGCCTGCAGCTGGGCTACATGCTGGGCGGCTCGATCCTGATCGAGACGGTGTTCTCCTGGCCCGGCTCGGGCCTGCTGTTGAACTCGGCGATCTTCCAGCGCGACCTTCCGCTGCTGCAGGGCACCATCCTGGTGCTGGCGATGTTCTTCGTCATCCTCAATCTCGTGGTCGACATCGCGCAGGCCGCGATCGATCCGCGCATCAAGCGAGGCTAACGATGAGCGTCGGTTCGAGCGCGATGAACGACTCCTCGCTGCAGGCCGCGCCAGTGGCCAATGCGCGCGGCTATTGGGCCACCGTCGGCCGCCGCATCGTCAGGGACAAGGTCAGCATGGTCTGCGTCGCGATCCTGCTGCTGATCTTCCTCTCGGCGCTATCGGCGCCATATCTCCACCTCGCCGATCCCTATCAGGGCTCGATGATCCGGCGCCTGCGCCACATCGGCACGCCGAACTATCCGCTCGGCACCGACGAGCTGGGACGCGACATGCTGGCGCGGCTGATCTATGGCGGCCGGCTGTCGCTGCTGATCGGCATGTCGCCGGTCATTCTCGCGTTCGGCATCGGCACCATGCTGGGCCTCGTCGCCGGCTATGTCGGCGGCTGGGTCAACACCGCGATCATGCGCACCATCGACGTGTTCTACGCGTTCCCCTCGGTGCTGCTGGCGATCGCGATCTCCGGCGCGCTCGGCGCCGGCATCACCAACTCCATTGTCTCCTTGACCATCGTGTTCGTGCCGCAGATCACCCGCGTCGCCGAGAGCGTCACCACGGGCGTGCGAAACCGCGACTTTGTCGAGGCTGCGCGGGCCTCCGGCGCGAATGCCTTCACGATCATGCGCGCGCATATGCTCGGCAATGTGCTCGGGCCGATCTTCGTCTACGCGACCGGCCTGATTTCGGTGTCGATGATCCTCGCCGCCGGTCTCTCCTTCCTCGGCCTCGGCACCAAGCCGCCGGAGCCGGAATGGGGCCTGATGCTGAACACCTTGCGTACCGCGATCTACGTCAACCCCTGGGTGGCGGCGCTGCCCGGCGTGATGATCTTCGCGGTCTCGATCTGCTTCAATCTGCTGAGCGACGGCCTGCGCAGTGCGATGGATATCCGGAGCTGATGGGCATGGCCATTTTAAACAACGGTCGAAACGCATCGGCTGTGCACCTCTCCCCGCCTGCGGGGAGAGGTCGGATCGCATCGCAAGATGCGATCCGGGTGAGGGGGTACAGGTCTCACCACATACACCTCCCGTGCGGCTGCCCCTCACCCCAACCCTCTCCCCGTAAGAACGGGGAGAGGGAGCGCAGCGGCATCTGCCGCACCTACCTGGGTCTATCGCTATGAGTGAAGCAACAGCTGTCATGGGTCTTGCCCCGATCGAGGATCTCGGCGGCAAGGCGCAGCCATTGCTGCGCGTTGATGGGCTCACGAAGCACTTCCCGGTGCGCGGCGGGCTGTTCGGCGCGCGCAAGACGGTGCGCGCGGTCGATGATGTCTCGTTCGCGATCGGCAAGGGCGAGACGGTCGGCATCGTCGGCGAGTCCGGCTGTGGCAAGTCGACGACGGCGCGGCTCCTGATGCATCTGATGGACCGCGATGCCGGCGAGATCATCTTCGACGGCCGGCAGGTCGGCCAAGAGATGTCCCTGCGCGAGCTGCGCCGCGGCATGCAGATGGTGTTCCAGGACTCCTATGCTTCGCTCAATCCGCGACTGACGATCGAGGAGTCGATCGCGTTCGGGCCGAAGGTGCACGGTATGGCGGATGGCGCGGCGCGCGCGCTTGCCCGCGATCTGCTCGGCAAGGTCGGGCTGCGGCCCGAAACCTTCGCCAACCGCTATCCGCACGAGATCTCCGGCGGCCAGCGCCAGCGTGTCAACATCGCGCGCGCGCTGGCTCTCTCGCCACGGCTCGTCATCCTCGACGAGGCGGTGTCGGCGCTCGACAAGTCGGTCGAGGCGCAGGTGCTGAACCTGCTGATGGACTTGAAACGCGAGTTCGGCTTGACCTATCTGTTCATCAGCCACGACCTCAACGTCATCAACTACATCTCCGACCGCGTGCTGGTGATGTATCTCGGCGAGGTCGTCGAGCTCGGCCCGGTCGGGCAGGTCTGGGCCAAGCCGGCGCATCCCTATACACGGGCGCTGCTGGCGGCGATGCCGTCCTCCGATCCCGACAGGCGCACGGAGGTGCCGCCGCTGTCCGGGGATCCGCCCAATCCGATCGATCCGCCCGCCGGCTGCCGCTTCCACACCCGCTGTCCATTTGCCGAGGCGCCATGCGCGAATGTCGCGCCAAGGTTGACGGAGCTGGATACAATGGGCCATCAGGCCGCCTGCCACATGGCGATCCCCGGCTCGGGACACAGCGGGGCGCCGGCCGCCTGACGAGCGGACACCAGCAGCGAGAAGCGTCAATGACCAGACCCACGCCCCAGCAAGTCCAAGCCATCGCGGAGGCCTCCGGCCTGCCCGTCGACAAGGAGGTTGCGACCCGGATCGCCGACTCGATCGGACCGGCCTTCGACAACTTCGCGGCCGTTGCCGGCACCCTGCCGTTCGACCTGGAGCCGGCGAGCTACGTCGTGGCGCAGACGCTGAAGGTGGGCCGATGAGCACCGAACCTGCCTTGATGACCCTGATGGACGTCGCGAAGGCGATCGCGGACAGGAAGCTCTCTTCGGTCGAGGTGACGCGCTCCTGTCTGCGTCGCATTGCGCAGTGGCAGCCGAAGCTGAACGCCTTCATGGCGATCGAGTCCGAGCCGGCGCTGAAGGCCGCCGCCGAGGCCGATGCCGCGCTTGCCAAGGACGGCCCCAAGGGGCCGCTGCACGGCGTTCCGCTCGCGCACAAGGACATGTATTACGAGGCCGGCCACATCTCGACCTGCGGCTCGCTGATCCGGCGCGACTTCGTCGCAACGACGACCTCGACCGCGCTGCAGCGGCTGAAGGATGCCGGTTCGATCCGGCTCGGCACCTTGCAGATGGCCGAATTCGCCTACGGCCCGACCGGGCACAACGCGCATTATGGTCCGGTGCACAATCCCTGGAAGCTCGGCTACGTCACCGGCGGCTCGTCGTCCGGCTCCGGCTCGGCGGTCGGCGCGCGCCTGACCTTCGCGGCGCTCGGCTCCGACACCGGCGGCTCGATCCGCATGCCCGCGAATTTCTGCGGCGTCACCGGCCTGAAGGTGACCTGGGGCCGCGTCAGCCGCGCCGGTGCGATGCCGCTGTCGCAATCGCTCGACACGGTCGGGCCGCTGGCGCAGACGGCGGAGGATTGTGCGCTGATTCTCGGGCTGATGGCTGGTCCCGATCCCGAGGATCCCACCGCCAGCGCGGCGCCCGTGTCGGACTATGTCGCCGCCACCCAGGCCTCGATCAAGGGTCTCAGGATCGGCGTGCCCAAGGCGTTCTATGTCGACGACCTCGATCCTGAGGTGGCGCGCTGTCTCGATGCGACGATCGCGGTGCTGAAGACCGAGGGCGCCGATGTGGTTCAGGTCGAGCTGCCGGATCAGCGCCAGCTCACCGCAGCCTGCCAGCTCGTGCTCGCGGTCGAAGCGGCGGCCTTCCATAAGCGCTGGATGATCGAGCGTCCGCAGGACTATGGCCCGCAGGTGCTGATGCGGCTGCAGAACGCTCTGGCCGTCTCCGGCGTCGCCTATCTCGAAGCGTTGCGCTGGCGCGGTGCGGCCCTGGCGGCGCATGTCGCGGCAACCTCCGGCGTCGATGCCGTGATCGCGCCGGTGTCGCCGCTGGTGACGCCGTCGATCGCCGACAGCGATGTCGGCGGCGCGCCCGGCGCGGAAGCCGTGATCCAGCGCATCACCCGCTTCACGCGCCCGGTGAACTATCTCGGCCTGCCGTCGCTGGCGATCCCGACCGGCTTCACGTCGACGGGACTTCCGGTCGGCATGCAATTGATCGGCCGCTCCTTCGATGAAGCCACCATCCTGACCATCGGCGCCGCGTTCCAGCGCGCGACGGATTTCCACGCCAGGGTGCCGACGCTGCCATGAAGCGTAGCGCTCGCTCCTCACATTCGGTGTCGTCCCGGCCAAGCCTGACGTCGCGCAGCGACGGCAGGCGCAGAGCCGGGATCCATAGCCACCGGCCGTCGTTTTGCGATGGCTCGGAGTGGCGATGGTGCCGCAATTGTGGATCGGGAGTATGGGTCCCGGGTCGGCGCGCGACGGCGCGTTGCGCCGCCGTGCTTGCCCGGGACGACACCGAGTTTGTCAGGATCAGATTGCCATGACCAACCTCGTCGAGATCGACAACCTCACCATCCGCTTCACCGGCGAGCGCACCGTGCATGCGGTGAACGATGTCAGCCTGTCGCTCGGCGATGGCGAGGTGCTCGGGCTGCTCGGCGAGTCCGGCTCGGGCAAGAGCGTGACGATGCGGGCGCTGATGCGGTTGTTGCCGAAGAAGCGCACGCAGATCGCAGGCCACGTCAAGGTGCTGGGCCGGGACGTGCTGGCGATGAGCGATGACGAGCTGTCGCAGTTTCGCGGCCGCTCGGTGTCGATGATCTTCCAGGAGCCGGGGCTGGCGCTCGATCCGGTCTATACGATCGGCCGGCAGATCGCCGAGACCGTGATGCGCCACGAGGGCAAGAGCTACGTGGAAGCCTCCGCGCGGGCGCTGGAGATGCTCGATGTCGTCCGCATTCCCTCGGCCAAGCGGCGGCTGGAGTCCTACCCGCACGAGATGTCCGGCGGCATGCGGCAGCGCGCGATGATCGCGCTGGCGCTTGCGTGCCGGCCGAAGGTGCTGCTCGCCGACGAGCCCACCACCGCGCTCGACGCCACTGTCCAGATCCAGATCCTGCTGCTGCTGCGCGAGCTGCAGCGCGAGTTCGGCATGTCCGTCATCTTCGTCACCCACGACATCGGCGTCGCCATCGAGATCTGCGACCGCGTTGCCGTGATGTATGCCGGAGAGATCGTCGAGCAGGGCAGCTTGCGCGACATCGTCCGCCAGCCCGTGCACCCCTATGCCCGGGGCCTGCTGGCTTCGACCATTCACGGCGCAAAACGCGGCGAGCGGCTGCAGACCATCCCGGGCACGCCGCCCTCGCTCGACCAGGCGCCGCGGAGCTGCTCGTTCGCACCGCGCTGCGGCCTGGCGCAGCCGCGCTGCGCGGAGGCGCCGCCGCCGAACGTCGCGCTCGGCCCGCAGCGGCTGGCGCGCTGCATCCTCGCGGAAGCTTCGGCAGGTGTGGCGGCAACGTAACGGTTGGCCCGAAACGCTCCATTCCCAGGCCGGAACTGTGCATCGCGTGTCGAAGCGTCGCGGTCGCCTCGCTAAGGTGCGGCAATGCGCGCCCTCGATCGGCCGCGCCGGTTGAGGACATGCCATGCACGTATCGAACGAAGGTATCTTGGTCATCCTGTTTGTCGGTCTGATCGCTGGCTGGCTGGCTGGCAAGATCGTCCGCGGCACCGGCTTCGGCCTGGTCGGCGACATCGTGATCGGGGTGCTCGGCGCCTTGGTCGCGAGCCTGATCTTCCCGCGGCTCGGAATCCGGATCGGGACCGGCCTCGTCTCAGAAATCGTCTATTCCGCGCTCGGCGCCATCATTCTCCTGCTGGTGGTGCGGCTGGTGCGGACCGGCGGGCGGCTCTAGGGCTCGCGATCCTGCGCGGCTGAACGTTTGCACCGGGCTATGCGACATACCCGAACACATCACTAATTTACGCTAAAGTGAGCATCGTTGGACGCTCACCGCGGGAATCAGTATATTTCGCCTTGTTTACCGTCAGTTTGTGCCTTTGATCGGCGGTCATGCAGCTCATTTGATCAATTGAAGAGATGGTGGTGATGGCGGCCGCACCTCACGTGAGGCAATCCGAGCTCAGCGATGCCTTGCGCGGTTGCCGCAGCGCCTTCATCGGCGTCGGGGTGATGAGCTGCATCATCAACCTGCTGTATCTCACCGGCTCGATCTTCATGCTCGAGGTCTACGACCGGGTGCTGCCGAGCCGGTCCGTGCCGACGCTGATCGGCCTCATCATCATCGCCGCCGGGCTGTACGCCGCCCAGGGCGCACTCGACATGATCCGCAGCCGCATTCTCGGCCGGATCGGCACCGCGCTCGACGAGAGCCTGAACGCGCGGGTGTTCGACACCGTGGTGCGGCTGCCGCTGTCGGCGGGCGGCCGCAACGAGGGGCTGCAGCCGCTGCGCGACCTCGACAACATCAGGAGCTTCCTCGGCAGCCAGGGGCCGGGCGCGTTCTTCGACCTGCCGTGGCTGCCGCTGTATCTGGCGATCTGCTTCGCCTTCCACGTCATGCTCGGCGTCACCGCGCTTGCAGGGGCCATCATCCTCGTCACCTTGACGCTGATCACCGAATTCCTCACCCGCACGCCGGCCAAGGAGGCGATGGGGCTCGCCGCGCGCCGCAACGATCTGGTCACCGCAAGCCGCCGCAACGCCGAGGTCCTGGTCGCGATGGGCATGACTGGGCGCATGCTGTCGCGCTGGAGCGAGACCAACGAGAAATATCTCGCCGGCAACCAGCGCGCCAGCGATGTCGCCGGCGGCCTCGGTGCCATCGCCAAGGTGCTGCGCATGATGCTGCAGTCGGCGGTGCTCGCGGTCGGCGCCTATCTCGTCATCCACCAGGAGGCGACCGCCGGCATCATCATCGCGGGCTCGATCCTGAGCGCGCGGGCGCTGGCGCCGGTCGACCTCGCGATCGCGCATTGGAAGAGCTTCGTCGCCGCGCGCCAGAGCTGGCACCGTCTCAGCCATCTGTTGCAGACGATGCCGCAGCGACCGGCGCCGACCCTGCTGCAGCCGCCGGTCGGCAAGCTCTCGGTCGAGGGCATCTCGATCGTGGCCCCGGGCGACCAGAAGGCGATCGTGCAGGACGTCAGCTTCGCGCTGTCGGCCGGCAACGGCCTCGGCATCATCGGTCCGAGCGCGTCGGGCAAGTCCTCTCTGGTCCGCGCGCTGGTCGGTGTCTGGCGTCCGGTGCGCGGCCATGTCCGGCTGGATGGCGCCGCGCTCGACCAATGGTCGACGGATGAGCTCGGCCGCCATGTCGGCTATTTGCCGCAAGACGTCGAGCTGTTCGCCGGCACCGTGGCGCAGAACATCTGCCGCTTCGACCCGAATGCCTCGGCCGACGGCATCATCGCCGCCGCCAAGGAGGCCGGCGTGCATGACATGATCATCAAGATGCGCGAGGGCTACGACACAGAGATCGGCGAGCAGGGCGCGGCGCTCTCCGCAGGGCAGGCGCAGCGTGTGGCGCTGGCGCGCGCGCTCTATGGCAACCCGTTCCTGATCGTGCTCGACGAGCCCAACTCCAATCTCGACACCGAGGGCGACGAGGCGCTGTCGCGCGCCGTGCGCTCGGCGCGGGCGCGCGGCGCCATCGTCATCGTCGTCGCGCACCGGCCCATCGGCATCGAGGCGGTCGATCAGGTGCTGGTGATGAAGGACGGCCGGGCCCAGGCGTTCGGTCCGAAGGAGACGGTGCTGGCGCAGGTGCTGCAGCCGCGTGCGCCGTCGCCGATCAAGATCGTCTCGGAAGCCGGAGTGGCGAAGCCATGAGCAGTCAGGTCATTGCCGGTCCCCTTCCTGGCGGCCGCAAGACAGAAAGTGTGCGCGAGTCGATCCGCCGCCACCTGCTGATCGGCATGGGCGTCGTCGTCGCGGTCGCCGGCGGGTTCGGCGGCTGGGCCGCAACGCAGCAGATCTCCGGCGCGCTGATCGCGCCCGGCCAGATCGTGGTCGAATCCAACGTCAAGAAGGTGCAGCATCCGACCGGCGGCGTGGTCGGCGAGCTCCGGGCGCGCGACGGCGACGTCGTCAAGTCCGGCGACATCGTCGTCAGGCTCGACGACACCGTGACCAAGGCAAGTCTCGCCATCGTCACCAAAAATCTCGATGCGCTGCAGGCGCGCGCCGCGCGGCTGGAGGCTGAGCAGCGCGGCTGGGCCAAGATCCTGTTTCCGCCGCAGTTGCTGCAGCGCATGAGCGATCCCGAGGTCAAGAGCCTGACGGCGAGCGAGACCAAGCTGTTCGAGGTCCGTGTCAACGGCCGCATCGGCCAGAAGGCGCAGTTGCGCGAGCGCGTCACCCAGCTGAACGAGGAGATCGAGGGGCTCTCGGCGCAGGTCAGTGCCAAGGACCAGGAGATCGCGCTGGTGCAGAAGGAGCTCGACGGCGTGCGCCAGCTCTATGAGCAGCATCTGGTGCAGCTGTCGCGCCTGACCACCTTGGAGCGCGACGCCGCCCGCCTCAACGGCGAGCGTGCGCAGTTCATCGCGGCGCGGGCGCAGGCCAAGGGCAAGATCAGCGAGACCGAGCTGCAGATCATCCAGGTCGATAAGGACATGGTCAGCGAGGTGTCCAAGGATCTGCGCGAGACCACCGACAAGATCGGCGAGTTCGTCGAGCGCAAGGTGACCGCCGAGGATCAGCTCCGCCGCGTCGACATCCGCGCGCCGCAGGACGGCATGGTGCTGCAGTCCTCCGTGCATACCGTGGGCGGCGTCATCACCGCCGGCGATACCATCATGCTGATCGTGCCGCAGAGCGACGATCTCCAGGTCGAGGCCAAGGTCAACCCGCAGGACATCGACAAGCTGCAGGTCGGTCAGAAGACCTTGCTGCGGCTGTCCGCCTTCAACCAGCGCACGACGCCGGAGCTGAACGGCGTCGTCAGCCGCGTCTCGCCCGACGTCACCACCGACCAGCGCACCGGCCAGAGCTACTACACCATCCGCGTGTCGATGCCGCCGGAGGAGATCGCACGGCTCGGCGACGTCAAGCTGATCCCGGGCATGCCGGTGGAAGCCTTCGTCCAGACCGGCGACCGCACCGTGATCTCCTACCTGATGAAGCCACTGCACGACCAGCTGATGCGCGCGTTCCGGGAGAAGTGAGGTCGTCGGCCGGTCGCTGAGTGGCCACTGGCGGCGCCCCAATTTCGGTGTCATCCCCGCGAATGCGTGGATCCATAGCCACAGGGGGAAGTCGGTTTGCGCAGCCGGCGCAACACGCAGCCTGCCCCAAGACAGATCACGCGGTATGGGTCCCGGGTCGGCGCCCGCCGCCGCTTCGCGTCGCCGGGCTTGCCCGGGACGACAGCGGAGGCTATTCGCCAAGCTTCTCCAGCAACAACTCCAGCGCGCTCTTCGCGAACAAACGCATATTGGCGAAGCGGTCGTTGCTGCCGCTTTCCAGTGTCACCACCGCCGACGCTGGCCCGGCCACGGCAAAACACGCATGGCCCGCCGCATCACCGTAGCGATTGCCGGCAGGACCCGCGGCGCCGGTCTCCGACACTCCCCAATCAGTGGCAAAGCGCGTCCTGATCTGCCGCGCCAACAGCTCCGCATACGGCTCGGACGCCGAGCGGATCCCTTTCATCGCGTCGTCCGGAATGTCCATCAGCACCCGACGCGCGTCGCGGGTATAGACCACGGCGCCGCCGAGGAAATAGGCCGAGGCGCCGGGCACCGCGAGCAGCGACGCCGCGATCAGGCCGCCGGCGGAGGATTCCGCCACCGCGATCGTCTGCTTGCGTGCGACCAGCCGCGCCGCGACCTGACCGGCGATGGCAATCAGTTCATCCATGGCAAACCTCGCTCCGGCTCCCGCCGCACCGTCAAAAAAATGGGCGGCATCCGATGATGCCGCCCGCGACGTGAACAGACAACCCGATCAGGCGGCCACGGGTTCGCGCGCCGCGACCGCCTGGCGGCCGCCGCGATAGACCGTCATTGCCGCGATGATGCCGAGCACGGCGGCGCACATCAGCCAGTAGCCGGGCGAGGCCTTGTCGCCGGTCTTGTTGATGAGCCAGGTCGAGACCGCAGGCGTCGCGGTGCCGAACAGCCCAGCGGCCAGCGCAAAGGCGATCGAGAAGCAGGTGGTGCGGACATGCGCAGGCACGATCTCGACCAGGCAGCCCAGCATGGTGCCGCTATAGACGCCGAAATAGAACGAGAACAGCATTTCGACAGTGAGCAGCTTGCCGAAGCTCGGCGCCGCCGCGAGCCAGTGCAACGCCGGGTAGGCGGTGAGGAATGCCAGCGCCGCGATGGTCACGAGCACCGGCTTGCGTCCGATCCGATCCGACACCGCGCCGCCGACCGGATTCCAGAGAAAGTTGGTCACGGCGACCAGCAAAGTGACGAGCAGTGAATCCGACGCCGACAGCTTCAGCTGCTTGCCGAAGCCGGGACCGTAGACGGTGATGAAGTAGAACATCGTCGTGGTCAGCACGGCGATCATCATGCCGAGGATCACGATGCGCCAGTTCTCCAGCGCCGAGGCGAATACTTCGCGCGCGGTCGGGTGCTTCTTCATCGCGAGGAAGGCCGGCGTCTCCTCCAGCGTGCGGCGCAGGAAGAAGATCAGCGGAATGATCAGGCAGCCGATGAAGAAGGGAATGCGCCAGCCCCAGGCGGCCACCACGTCCGCCGGCATGGCCTGGTTGAGCACGTAGCCGATGACCGAGGCGACGAAGATCGCGACCTGCTGGCTCGACGACTGGAACGAGGTGTAGAGGCCGCGATTGCCGGGCGTGGAGATCTCGGACAGATAGACCGACACGCCGCCGAGCTCGACACCGGCCGAGAAGCCCTGCAACAGCCGGCCGAGCAGCACGATGATCGGGGCCGCGATGCCGATCGTCGCATAGGTCGGGCAGAACGCGATGACGATCGTGCCGATCGCCATGATGCCGAGCGTCACGATCAGGCCCTGGCGCCGGCCGATCTTGTCGACATAGGCGCCGAGCACGATGGCGCCGACCGGTCGCATCAGGGCGCCGAGCCAGAACACGCCATAGGCATTGAGCAGCGATGCAGTCTCGTTCTCCGATGGGAAGAACGCCTTGGCGATGATCGGCGCGTAGAAGCCGAACAGGAAGAAGTCGAACTGCTCGAGGAAATTGCCGCTGGTCGCGCGCAGGATCGCGCCGATGCGCGAATGGATCGTAGCCGGCTGCGGGATTGACGTTGAGGACACGCGGGGAGACTCCTACCGTCGAGAGGCTCGTGCGGAGGATTTCTACGCCGGCCGATGGGAAAGGTGCGACAATCTGCCACGTCGAGCCCTGGCGGCCAATAGCTTTGCGCCGAAGGAGCCTAGGCTTGAACAGAATTGGCGGCGGCCGATTTCTGCTGCATTGCACCCTTCAGCCATTGCCGGAACGCCTTCAGCTTCGGCGGATCGGTCCGGCCCTCCGGCGTCACCAGATAGAAGCCGGCATCGCTCGGCAGGGTCATCTTGAACGGCACCACCAGCCGGCCCTTGGCGATGTCGTCCTGGACGTAGGCCGTCCGCCCGATCGCAACGCCGAGCCCGTCGATCGCGGCCTGGACGGTCATCAGCGACAGGTCGAAGCTCAGCCGGCCCTGCCTCGACATCTCGACCGGCAGACCCGCCGCGGTCAGCCAGAGCCTCCAATCGTCGTCATAACCTCCGCTGGCCTGCAGCAGCGTGTGATGCGCGAGGTCCTCCGGACAGCGCAGCGGCTTGTCGCCCTGCAGCAGCGCCGGACTGCAGACCGGAAACAACTCGTCGGCCATCAGCCATTCCGCCCGCACGCCCGGCCAGTGGCCGCGGCCATAGCGGATCGCGGCGTCGACGTCGTCCTTGCGAAAATCGACCAAGCCGGTCGAGGTCGTGATGCGCACGTCGATGCCGGGATGGGCCTCCTGAAAGGCCGTCAGCCGCGGCAGCAGCCATTTCGCCGCCAGCGAGGCGATGGTGGAGACCGTCAGCACCTTGGCGTTGTCCTTGCGGACCAGCCGTTCCGTTGCCAGCCGGAGATCGTCGAAGGCGGCCCGCACCAGCGGAAGATAGTCGCGGGCCTGCGGCGTCAGCGCGAGGCTGCGGTTCTGGCGGACGAACAGGCGGATGCCGAGCTCGTCTTCCAAGCGCTTGATCTGATGGCTGATCGCGGTCTGCGTCACGTTCAGCTCGGAGGCCGCGCGGGTGAAGCTCAGATGCCGCGCCGCAGCCTCGAACGCCCGCAATCCATTCAGCGACGGCAGCCGGGCCATTCACGGCCTCCCAGGTTCATGACGTTATTTCATCCGAAACGGTAGTAAATGTCGTTTGTGGATGAAGCGCAAGCGCTCGATATTGCAGCCTCAAGGAATTTTCAGGAGGCTTTCATGTCCGTCTACGTCTCCTCGTCAATGACGAAACATCATGGCCTGGGGTTCTGGTCCGGCGTCGTGGAGCTGCTTGCGGCCTGGCGCTTCCGCTACCGGACCCGGCACGAGCTCGCGCAGTGGTCGGAGCGCGACCTGCACGATCTCGGCCTGTCCCGCAGCGATATCGCCGCCGAGATCGATAAGCCTTTCTGGCGGGGTTGATCCCCCTCACTCATCCCGCCGCGCCGGCGCCGCTCCGCAAAGGAGGGCGCCGGCAAGCTTCCCCGTTGGAGCCGCGCATGCCGACGCCCGCCATTGCCGATCTCGCTGCCGGCTCCAACACCATTCACACGCGGCGCGGTGAGGAGGTGCGCCTGCGCTTCGTCACACCTGACGACGCCGAGGCGCTGCAGAGCTATGTCCGGTCCTTGAGCCAACGCTCGCGCCACAAGCGTTTCCTCGGCGCGCTCAACGAGCTGCCAAAGGCGGTGCTCGAGGATTTCGTCGCGCTCGGCCGCAACGACCGGTACAGCCTGATCGCGACGATGGACCATGACGGCGTCGAAGGCATCGTGGCCGAGGCGCGCTATGCGCTGGACCGCGCCACTGGTCGCGTCGAGTTCGGCCTCTCGGTGCTCGACCGCTGGCACGGCCACGGCATCGGCCCGGCCCTGATCGCAAATCTCCAGCGGCGCGCCCGCGCGCTCGGCGGCGCCACGCTGTCAGGCGACGCGCTGCGTACCAACGACGTGATGATCGCGCTCGCCCGCAAGGCCGGTTTCACGATCCAGCCGCATGCGGATGACTGGACGCTGGTGAGGTTCGAGAAGGGGCTGAGCGGCGTGGTGGCGGATTCACCGAGTGCAGATTTTCAACTTATCGGTCGCGGGCTGCAAGCCGTGATGTTCGACAACAAATAGCGGTCGTCATGTCCCGCGAAGGCGGGGCATCCCGTACGCCGCGGCGTTACAGTGTCATCGGCTATCAGTTGCGATTGCTAAATCGCTCGATCCAGCCGGGCGATGACAGTCGTTGTGAGGCGCCGACCTATCCACGTCATTGCGAGCGAAGCGAAGCAATCCAGAGTCCTTGCTCGGCCCTGGATTGCTTCGCTTCGCTCGCAATGACGAGGTGAGAGAGCGGTGCTCGAAACAGCTACAGCTCCGAGCGACATCAGCTCTCAAAACGTCTCCACCCACGGCCGCAGCTCCATCTCCCAGCTCCAGGCGCTGCGTGGCTGCTGCAGCACGCTCCAATAACTCGCGGCGATGGCATCCGGATCGAGCATCGAATTCGGTCGCTCCGCCGGCTCCTGGCGTTCCGCGCTCCTGATCGCGCCGTCGATGACGAAATGCGCGACGTGGATGCCCTGCGGCGACAGTTCGCGTGCCATGCTCTGGGCGAGGCCGCGCAGCGCGAACTTGCCCATCGCGAACGGCGCCGACTGGGCGTAGCCCTTCACGCTGGCGGAGGCGCCGGTGAACAGGATCGCGCCGTGCTTGTTCGGCAGCATGCGCTGTGCCGCCTGCTGCGCCACCAGGAAGCCGCCGAAGGCGCTGACGGCAATCGACTGCTGCACGTCGGCCGGTACGAGATCGGTGAGGGCTCCGCGCGCCCGCGCGCTGGCATTGTAGACCACGAGATCGGGCGCGCCGATCTCGCGCTCGACGATGCCGAACAGCCGCTCGACCTCCTCCGGATTGGTCGCATCGCAGGGGTAGGCGCGGGCGCCGGTTTCGTTGCAGAGCGCGCCGAGCTTCTCGATCTTGCGGGCGGCCAGCGCCACACGGATCTTCTCGCGCGCGAACAGCCGCGCCAGCGAGGCCGAGAGCCCTTCGCCGGCACCGACGATGAGGGCGATCTTGTAGGCAGGGATGTCCATGGGCATGTCCTTGGGCCAAAGCGTCCGCAGACATCAAGCTAGTGCACCGGCGGCCGACTTCCTACGGCTCGTCCCCACATTTTTGCCGCGCGTCCTCAGGTGGGACGCGGCTGCAATCCGGCGAGGCAGCCGATCTCCTCCAGCACGACATCGAGACGGCTGCGATCGTGCAGGAAGGCGTATTTGCCGCGGAGCATCGCCAGCGAGCGCGCGTGATATTTCTGCGGCTTCTGCATCCAGGTGAAGTCGCCGAACCGGACGCGGAAGGTGCTGCGGTTCTCGGCCAGTGCCTGCTCGTTGGCGAGGGTCCACGGCATGAACAGCGCGCCGACCTGGCGGGTCAGGATCGGCATCAAGGTCAGTGACAGTTCCGGCCACAGCTCGAACTCGCCTTCGGCGCGCGGCCATAGCATGCGGTGGATCCAGGCCAGCACATGCGGCGCGCGGCCTTCGATCAGGGCGCCGGCAGTCGGATCGGTCCACAGCTCGTAGAACTGGCCCCACAGTCCGAAATCGCCGTAGGCCGGACGGTGGCCGAACAGATACGGCCTGACCGAGAGATGCCGTTCGAGCAGGTCGAGCATTTCGGCAAAGCTCTGCTCGATCTGCGGCGCGTTGATCTCATTGGAGCCGACATACCACAGCCGCTCGACCATGCGCGCGCGGATCTTCTCGGCCAATTCGCCAAACTCGGCCGCGTCCGCTCTGGGGGCGCGGATGCGGGCGATGCGTCCGGCCGACGCACGCTGGTCGAGATCGCGCGCCCAGCGATAATGGAACATCCACTTGTTGCCCCACTCGTCGCCGAACTCCTCGATCAAGGCCGAGATGAAGCTCGTCAGCGCGTCGCCCGGATGAATCGTCGGTTGCGGAAAGTCGAGCTCCAGCGCGTCGATGATCGGCGTCGAGTCCTGCATCGGCACCTCGTCGGGGGCGACCACCAGCGGAATGATCGGCAGCTTGGCGTGCCGCGCGAACTCCGCCTCGCTTTCCGCATTGCGCAATATCCAGTGATGCGGGATGCCCTTGTAACGCAGATACGATCGCACCTTGACCGAATAGGGCGACATCTCCGCCCCGAAGATGCGATAAACCTCCGTCGGCTGATTGGTCATGGATCTGCTCCCGGTTCGGCGCGCGCCGCTGCCTGTTGTGTATCCGATCAGCCGCAACCTGTCGAAGAGTCCATCAGAGACTTGCGGAAACGAACGAGGGCTTAACGATCATGCATCAGTTCCTGAAGCGCGATGACGTGATGACCGGCGGCGCGAGGCCGGAGCTGCTGGCGCCAGATACCACCGGGCTCAACTTCTATCGCGCCGATCCGGCGCTCACCGACCTCCTGCGCATCCATCTGCCCGAGGCGCTGTTTCGCCACCTTCAGCCGCATCTCGACCGGCTCGGCGAGCTCGCCGGCTCCTATCTCGACGAATGTGCCCGCTTGGCTGACCGCCACGGCCCTGTGCTGCACCAGCGCGACCGCTTCGGTCGCGACGTGCAGCGGGTCGAGTACCATCCGGCCTATCGCGAGCTCGAGCGCGCCGCCTTTGGCGAGTTCGGCATCCACGCGATGTCGATCCGCAAGGGCATTCTCGGCTGGCCGACCAAGTATCCCGTCACGGCCAAGCACGCCTTCACCTTCCTGTTCAACCAGGCGGAGTTCGGTCTGGGCTGTCCGATCAACGTCACCGACGGCTGCGCCAAGCTGCTGGCGAGCTTCGGCAGCGACGGGCTCAAGGCCAAGTACCTCGATGGCCTGACCCAGACCGACATGAGAAAGCTGACCCAGGGTGGCCAGTTCATGACCGAGAAGGAAGGCGGCTCCGATGTCGGCACGTTGACGACGGTCGCCGTGCCGGAGGGCGACCATTGGCGGCTGCATGGCGAGAAATGGTTCTGCTCCAATGCCGATGCGAAAGTGGTGATGCTGCTGGCGCGGCCGCAAGGTGCCGAAGCGGGAACGCGCGGCGTCGGCCTGTTCCTGATGCCGCGCTTCCTCGATGACGGCAGCCAGAACCACTATCGGATCGTGCGCCTGAAGGACAAGCTCGGAACGCGCTCGATGGCCTCGGGCGAGATCAAGCTGGAGGGCGCCGTCGCCTATGCGGTCGGGAGGCTCGATCGCGGCTTCGTGCAGATGGCCGAGATGGTCAACTCGTCGCGGCTCTCCAACGGCGTCAAGTCGACCGCGCTGATGCGGCGCGCCTGGCACGATGCCATCACCGTCGCGCGCAATCGCGTGGTGTTCGGAAAGCCAATCGTCGATCTGCCGCTCGGGCGGCGGCAATTGCTCAAGATCCTGCTCCCGACCGAGCAGGCGCTGTCGCTGAGCTTCCTCACCGCCGACGCGCTCGACCGCGCCGAAGCGGGCAGCCAGGATGCCGCGGCGCTGCTGCGAATCCTGACGCCGACCCTGAAGTTTCGCGCCACGCGCGACGCGCGGAAGGTCTGCGGCGATGCGTTGGAGATGCGCGGCGGCATCGGCTATGTCGAGGAGTTCGTCACCGCGCGGCTGCTGCGCGACGCCCATCTCGGCTCTATCTGGGAAGGCACCGGCAACATCGTCGCGCTCGATGCGTTGAAGCGCGCCGTGGGCCGGCACGGTGCGGAGGCCGCGCTGGCCGCCGACCTGCATGCGCGGCTCGACGACAGTGCCGCCGTGCCGCAGGCCTGGCGCGACCGGCTGCATCGACTCGTGGATCGTGCCGTGGGCTTTGCGCGCGAGATCGCGGGACGCGCCGACAATGAGTCGGAAGCGCGCCGCGCCACCAGCCTGCTGTATCACGTGGCGAGCGCCGTCTCGACGACCTGGGAAAGCGCACGCATCCACGCGATGCGCGGCGACGCGCGGCGGTTGCTATTGGCGAAGCTCGTCGTCGATCATCGTCTGACGCCGTCCGATCCGTTCCGGCTCGCGGAAAACGAAACGGACGACGCGATGGCGACGTTGCTGCTCGGCGATCGCGTCGCAGGCATGGACGAGGTTGGCGAACTGCTGTCAGCGGCGTAGGCTTGCCGCGACCAACAACAAACAAGATCGGGAGAACGCCAATGAAAGCCGCCGTGCTGATGGAGGTCAACAAGCCGCTCGTCATCGAGGACGTCAGCGTGCCCAAGCCGGGGCCGCGGGAAGTGCTGATCCGCACGGCGGTGGCCGGTCTCTGTCATTCCGACCTCCACTTCATCGAGGGCCTGTATCCGCATCCGCTGCCCGCGGTGCTCGGCCATGAATCCGCTGGGATCGTCGAGCAGGTCGGCTCCGACGTCACCTATGTGAAGCCGGGCGATCACGTCGTCACCTGCCTCTCGGTGTTCTGCGGCACCTGCGACAACTGCACGACGGGCCGCCCGGTGCTGTGCACCGATGCCACGGTGAAGATGCCGCCCGGCGCCTCCAACCGGCTGTCATGGGCGAGAGCTGAGAAGCTGCATCAGTTCCTCAATTTGTCGTCCTTTGCCGAGCAGATGCTGGTGCACGAGAATGCGATCGTGAAGATCCGCCCGGACATGCCGCTCGATCTCGCCGCGCTGATCGGCTGCGGCGTCATCACCGGCTATGGCGCCGTCGTCAACACGGCGCGGGTAACGGCCGGCGAGACGGTGGCCGTGATCGGTTGCGGCGGCGTCGGCATGGCCGCGATCAACGGGGCGGAGATCGCGGGCGCGGGCCGCATCATCGCCATCGACACCAATCCGGCCAAGCTGCAGCTTGCGACGAAACTGGGCGCGACCGACATCATCAATCCCACTGAGGGCGACGTCGTGGCCCAGGTGCGCGAGCTCACCAAGGGCGGCGTGCATCACGCCTTCGAGGTGCTCGGGCGCAAGGAGACCGCCGAGCAGGCGTTCGCGATGCTGGCGCCGGGCGGCACCGCGACCATCGTCGGCATGATCCCGTTCGGCCAGAAGATCGAGCTGCACGGCTTCGACTTCCTGCGCGAGCGCCGCATCCAGGGCTCGTCGATGGGCTCCAACCATTTCCGCGTCGACATGCCCCGACTCGTCGAGTTCTACTTGCGCGGCAAGCTGCACCTGGAGGACTGGATCTCCGCCAAGCTGAAGCTGTCGGAGATCAACGAGGGCTTTGCCAACATGAAGGCCGGCAAGACCTTGCGCAGCGTGATCATGTTCGACGCATGAGGTGAGGGGTCGGGTGTGAGGCAGGTGGTCCGGCGGATCTGCCTATTCGTTACCCGTCATGCCCGGGCTTGACCCGGGCATCCAGCCTCTCTGGGAGATGGATGGCCGGGTCAAGCCCGGCCATGACGATGGAGGCCGATGGCGGCATTTGGTGAGGTGTCGTTGAAGAAGTCGACCCCCAACTAACTCGCGAACCGCGGCGGCGGCACGAAGCCGCCGAACTCGCGCTCGATCAGGTCGGCGAGCTTGAGCGGCGTGCGGTCTTCGAGAAACGGGCCGACGATCTGCACTCCGACCGGAAGGCCGTCGGCAAGTCCAAGCGGGATCGCGGTGGCCGGCAGCCCGGGCAAGGTGGCGATGCCCGGCCAGGCGAGCTGATCGGTGTAGCAATGCTCGACACCGTCGATGCTGATGCGGCGTTGCTCCTGATCGGGCGAATGGTCGTGCGGATAGGCCGGAGTTGGCATGATCGGGCAGATCACGGCGTCGAACTGCTCGAACAGCGTTCGCCATTGCGCGCGCAGCCGCGCCCGCGCCCCGCCGGCCTGTACCCAGTCGCGATGGCTGAGCGCGATGCCGCGCAGCCGCTCGGCCGCGAGGCTCGCTGCCTCCTTCGGCAATTGCGCGGCCGCGTGGCTGGCGCCGGCGTGGACCTCCGCCGGCATGGTGGCGCCGATGAAGCCGAGCAGCAGGCGCATGTAGAGCCGGCTCGATGCGGCGAAGTCCGGCAGCAGCGGGCTCTCTGTCGCGACGTTGACGCCGGCCCGTGCCAGGTCGGCCGTCAGCCGCTCGATCGCGCCGCGCACGGCGCTGTCGGTCGGCAGCAGCGGATCGCTCGCGACCACCAGCACGCGGAAATCCTGCAGGCGACCGTGACGCGCCGGCGGCAGGTCGAGGCGATACGCCTTGCCGGCCTCGAGCGGGTCGGGGCCTGCGATCACATCGAGCAGCAGCGACAGATCGGCGGCCGAACGGGCCATCGGGCCGACGACGGCGAGGTCGGCCTCGCCGGGCAGCGGCTGAAATGGCGGCGGCGTGTGGCCGCGCGAGGCCACCAGGCCGTAGCTCGGCTTGTGCGCGGTGACGCCGCAGTGAAACGCGGGGACCCGCAGCGAGCCGCCGATATCGGACCCGAGCGACAGCGAGCCGTAGCCGGCGGCCAGGGCCGCGGCCGATCCGCCTGACGAACCGCCTGGCGTGCGGCCGAGATCGTAGGGATTGTTGGTGATGCCGTAGATGTCGTTGTAGCTCTGCCAGTCGCCGAGCCCGAGCGGCACGTTGGTCTTGCCGAGCACGATGCCGCCGGCATCCTTCACGCGCGTCACCGTCAGCGCATCCTCGGCCGCGATGAAATCCCTGTGCTGCGGAAAACCCCAGGTCGTCGGCAGGCCGGCGACGTTGTAGGATTCCTTCACCGTGAGCGGAAGGCCGAGCAAAGGCCGCCGTTCGCCGCGCGCCAGCGCCGCGTCGGCGACGTCAGCGGCAGCGAGCGCGCGCTCGAAATCGCGCACGCAGACGGCGTTGATCTCGGAGTCATGACGTTCGATGCGATCGATGGCGAGCCTGGTCAGCTCCACCGACGAGATCTGACGGTCTGCCAATGCCTTCGCCGTGTCGACGGCGGTTGCGAACGTCCATTGCGGTGCGGCCAATGTCGATCCTCCCGGTGCGATGTTTGCCGGGAGTCTAACCGATGCGGATGGCGATCACTTGACCAAAATTGCGGACTATCCTCTAGCCCGGCAGCATCCGCTGCATGACGCGGTCGCGATAGATGAAGACGTGCGCGATTGCGGCGGCGACGTGAGCGACGATCAGGATCAGCAGCAGCCATTCGGATGCCTGGTGCAGCCCGTCGATGGCGCGGTTACCGGCCGGGTTGCGCGCCGCCAGCATCGGCAACGGAAGCAGGTAGAAGAACGACACGCTCCAGCCGCGGAAGGAGGCGAACAGCCAGCCGGTGATGGTGCTCGCCATCACCATCACATAGAGCATCCAGTGCACGACCTCCGAGCTCAGCCGCTGCCAGGGCGGCAGCGAACTCTCCGGCGCGACCGGATGGGTGAGCCGCCAGACGAAGCGCACGGCGATCAATGCCAGAATGGTGAGGCCGAACGAAATGTGCAGGATCATCGGCGCGCCGGGGGGCGTGTTGGCATGCAGGTCCGGCATCAGCCAGCCGATCGGATACTGGATGGCGAGCAGCGCCACCACCAGCCAGT
The DNA here is from genome assembly GCF_032489875.1 of Bradyrhizobium sp. SZCCHNR1015. Taxonomy (NCBI): domain Bacteria; kingdom Pseudomonadati; phylum Pseudomonadota; class Alphaproteobacteria; order Hyphomicrobiales; family Nitrobacteraceae; genus Bradyrhizobium; species Bradyrhizobium sp. SZCCHNR1015. The sequence goes on along the minus strand of NZ_JAUEYW010000024.1, from coordinate 3,825 downwards.
GCAGGATCTTCGCGGGCGTGCCGTAATGCAAGCGTGGCGTCATGACGATTTTCCGTTGTGATCGGTCCGGCGCCATCAGCCTCGCGGCTGGACGTTTTGCAAGACGCCGGGGTGCGGAGGCTAGGCCGCTCCTATGAGAATTCCGACGCCGAGCACGATGATGCCGCCGAGCACGATCTGGAACACCGCCTGCAGGAACGGCGTGTCCATGTAGCGCGCGCGGATATAGGCGATCGCCCACAGCTCGAAGAACACCACGAGGCTCGCGATCGCGGTCGCGATCCAGAACGCGTTGGTCCAGGAGTCCGGGACGAGATAGGGCATCGTGTGCCCCAGTCCGCCGAGCGTCGTCATCGCGCCGCAGACGGCGCCGCGCAGCCACGGCGAGCCGCGTCCCGTCAGTGAGCCGTCGTCGGACAGCGCCTCGGCAAAGCCCATGCTGATGCCGGCGCCGATCGAGGCGGCAAGGCCGACCAGGAAGGTCTGGAAGTTCTGATGCGTGGCGAAGGCGGCGGCGAACAGCGGCGCCAAGGTCGACACCGAGCCGTCCATCAGGCCGGCGAGACCGGGCTGGACATATTGCAGCACGAACACGCGCCGCCGCGTCTCATCCTCCTTGTGCCGGACGTCCGGACTGAGGATCTTGTCGGTCAGTTTCGCCGCAACCTTCTCGTGGCCCTTCTCGGCCTCGGCGAGATCGCCGAGCAGCCGGCGCACGCCGACATCCTTGGCCTGCTCGGCGGCCTTGGCGTAGAAGCGCTCGGCCTCGAACTCCATCGTGCCGACCTCGCGGCGGATGGCGTCGAGCGACAGGTTCTTGGTCAGCCAGATCGGCCGGCGCTGCAGGAAGCCCTTGACGTTCTCGCGCCGGATCGGCGGCAGGTTCTTGCCGAAGCGCTCCTCATAGAGCTCGAGCAGCATGTGGCGGTGGCCCTTCTCCTCCTCGGCCATCTGCTCGAACAGCTTGGCCGAATCCGGATAACGTTCCGCCAGATCCTCCGCGAAGCTCATATAGATGCGGCCGTCTTCCTCTTCGGCCGAGATCGCGATTGCCAGGATCTCGCGCTCGGTGAGGTCGGCGAAGTTCTTCATTCCAAGGTCCCCGGATCTCTCGCTCTCAACATTCGGCTGTTTAGAACGTTTCTAAAGTCTATATGGATTTGCCGCACCGCGGTCAAACTCCGGCCGCCGATTGGTCGCGAACGCTTTCGTGACCCCGCATTCAAGCTCCAGTCATGGAACTGCGAGGATAGTCCGTCGTTCGCGTTCCGCTCAGCCACCTAAGGAGTTCCAATGGACAGCGTCAAATACCGGCTCAACGATCCAGGGTTGGCGCCGCGCCGCACCCGGATGGATATCCCGGGCTGGGCAGGCGAACGCCAGCCGCGCGCGAATGGCTCGCATGAGCAGGTCTGGCATTGCGTACCATTCTCGGAAGGTGCGCAATATGGCATCGAGCTATTTTATCCCTACGACTTCGAGCTGCAGGTCACCACGCGCGACGGCAAGCTGGAGCTGTCCGGCGACTGGGGCGAGCCGCCGAGCCCGAGCCTGCAATGGCCGCCATTCCGCAATTTCGGCGATGCCTTCTACACCTACCAGATCCTGCTCGATCTCAAGGTGCCCAAGGGCTTTGCGATCCGGACCGAGCCGCATCCGCGCTTCTACACCGATCGCACCGATACCTGCCCGATCGCGGTGCCGGCATTGGTGCGCAATTTCTGGCCGATGCTGTTCTTCTGCGTCTTCAAGGCGCCCGCGGAAGGGCGGACGCACATCTTCCGTCCGGGCGAGCCGTTCGCGCAGGTGATCGTGATTCCGGAGGAGGCGAATTTCACCGTCGAGCCGATGGGGCCAGAGGAAGCCGCCGAGCGCGAATTGCAGTCACGGCGCATCCATGCCAGCCGGCCTGTTCTGGCCAAGGAGACCGAATGGGTGTCCAGCACCGATACCGTGTTCGACGGAACCTATCGCCATCTGCATCGTGCTGCGAAGGAGAAGGCGCGCAAGTCGTGATGGCCGGATGAAAAGAGAAGGGTAGAATGAGAAGGGCGCCGACCTTCCGGCCGGCGCCCTCCAGACCACTATCGCAGTGCGATCAATAGCGATCGTAGTACCAGTGGTGATGGTGATGATGGTGGTGGTGATGATGGTAGTAGCGGCGCGGCACCACGTAGACGCGCGGCCCATAGCCGTAGCCATAGCCATAGCCGCGCCAGTAGCCATGGTGGTGATGGTGATGATGATGATGGTGATGGTGATGGTACCACTGCGCGAGCTGCACCTTCGGCTCGGCCGCCGGCGGTCCCTGCTCGTCGAGCGCCTGCAGCACCCTGGCGGCATCGGGGATCGGCTCGAGCAGGTCGGCGTAGGAATTGGCCTTCAGGACATCGGTCGGGGCCGGAGCCGCCGACGCCTGCACCGTGCCGAGCGCGCCGACAGCGGCGACGGCGCCCAACAAGCCTGCGATCTTCTTATCCATAAATCATCTCCTGATGCGCATTGCCCGGATGCGGAAACGTCAACCCCGAATGTTCGTTCCTCGATTCGCCTGATAGTTCGAAACGGCGTCCGAAATCAGGCTGTCAGTCTGTTCAGGAACGTTAACAGGAGCTCATTGACTCGTTCATGTTGCTCCTGCTGCACCCAATGACCGGCACGATCGATCAGCTCGCACAGCATCATGTTGGTGCACACTCGGGATTGCATCGCTTCGAACACGCCGGGCCGTTGGTAGATGCCCCAGTCTTGCAGGCCGGAGATGAATGCAGACGGAACGTCGATGGTGCGATCCGACCACGTCTGCAATTCCGCTTCGAACAGGCCTGACGTGCCGCAGCGATACCATTGCAGCGCGCCCTGGAAGCCGGTCCGTTCATATTCGGCGGTATAGACCGCGAGCTCGCTGTCAGGCAGCCAGCGATTGGCCGCGATCGCCGCCGCGTCAGGCATCTCCTCGGCGGCGGTCTCGGCCATCGTCTTGCCGAGGTCCATTACGTAGTAGGTCGGCAGCTTGGCGAGCTCGGTCGCGTCCCAGGCCTGCAGGGGGTAAGGGACGTTGCCTGCCCAGTCCGCACTCTTGTGATGATAATAGGCGCGCAGGAAATCATGCAGCCCCTGCGGTGGATGATGCATGTCCGTATTGGCCTGCTGCGTCGCGTAATACCATTGATAGTGCTTGCGCGGCCGCGGCAGCGCCGCCAGTTCGCGATGCACGGGATCCTCCTGCGGCGCGAGGGCGTGGCTGGCGATGTCGAACGGCGCTGCGGGTGGCCCCGGGAACGGCGCGCTCATCATCGCGACCGACCGGAAGACATCGGGGCGGATCACCGCGCACCACGCCGCGACGGGGCTGCCGAAGTCGTGGCCGATGACGGAAGCGACATGGCGATGGCCGAAGGCATAGATCACGCCGAGCGCATCACGGACCAGATTGGTGAATCGAAACGGCGCGAGATCACCGTCATAGTCGGCGCTCCACCCGGTGGTGCGGCCATAGCCGCGCTGGTCCGGCGCCAGCACGTGATAGCCGGCCGCCGCCAGCGCCGGCATCACCTTGCGCCAGCTATAGGCCAGTTCGGGAAAGCCGTGCAGCAGCAGTACACAGGGACGGCCGGGCGTCTCGAACCCGGCTTCCAGCACGTGCATGCGCAGGCCGTTGATGCCGTCGACGAAGCGCGAGCGGATGGTGGGCGGAAGGGGGAGCGGGGGAAGGGATGTCGACATTCGAACGTCTCCTCGTCATGGACGGGCTTGACCCACGGCTGTCCGGTTCAGCTTCCGCATATTGCGAGGCTCAACTGTTGTGGGTTTTTGGCAAGTTGG
>NZ_JAUEYW010000023.1:0-105136 GCF_032489875.1 Bradyrhizobium sp. SZCCHNR1015 | reverse complement strand
GGCCACCCCAACTTGCCAAAAACCCACAACAGTTGAGCCTCGCAATATGCGGAAGCTGAACCGGACAGCCGTGGGCTCGTCCCGGCCATCCACGTCGTCCGGCGTGCTAAGAACGGCGTGGATGCCCGGGACAAGCCCGGGCATCACGATGTGGGGACAGGCGAATGACAAACTCGGCACTGACGGGTCTGTCTGGTCGCGCCGTCAAACGTCCAGCGTCACCGTGACCGGCACGTGATCGGACGGCCGCTCCCAGCTGCGGGCGTCGCGCAGGATCCTGAAGTCGCTGACCCGGTCCTTCAAGGCGCGTGACACCCAGATGTGGTCGAGCCTTCGGCCGCGATCACCCACGGTCCAGTCGGCGGCGCGGTAGCTCCACCACGTGTAGACCTTCTCCGACATCGGGATGCGTTCGCGGGCGACGTCGACCCATTCGCCATGGGTCTGCGCCGCCAGCAGCTTCTCGCATTCGATCGGCGTGTGCGACACCACCTTCAGGAGCTGCTTGTGCGACCAGACGTCGTGCTCATGCGGCGCGACGTTGAGGTCGCCGACCAGGATATGCCGGTCGTCGCCGCGCGGATGCAGCGGCTCGCACGCCTTCAGTTCGTCGAGGAATTGCAGCTTGTGCTCGAATTTGGGATTGAGCGCGGGATCGGGAATGTCGCCGCCGGCCGGCACATAGAAATTGTGCAGCACCAGCGGCTGGGTGAGCTGCGCCTTCTCGCCGAACGCCACCGTGATGTGGCGCGAATCCACCTTGTCGCAGAAGGTGCGGACGTTGGTCTCGTCGAACGGCCATTTCGAGATCACGGCGACGCCGTGATAGCCCTTCTGCCCGTTCAGTGCGACGTGCTCATAGCCGAGCCGCTTGAAGCGCTTCAGCGGGAAAGCGTCGTCGATGCACTTGGTCTCCTGCAGGCACAGGACATCGGGCCTGACCTGCTTGATGAGCTTGGCGACGAGGTCGATGCGCAGGCGCACCGAGTTGATGTTCCAGGTGGTCAGGACGAGACGCATGAGAATGGCGTCATAGCATGAATTGCGCCGATGTCAGCGATTCCGCCTTGCCTCTGACGCATCGGACTGATCGCGTTGGTTGGCCTGATCCCCAGCGAAGTGGGACGGCGCTTGATCAGCGCCGTTTGCTCTCGATGACGTCCCATACGCGGGCCGCGATGTCGGGTCCGCCGAGCCGCGAGATCGCCCGGATGCCGGTCGGCGAGGTCACGTTGATCTCGGTGAGGTTGCCGTCGATCACGTCGATGCCGACCAGCAATAGCCCGCGCGCGCGCAACTCCGGACCCAGCGTGTCGCAGATCTCGCGCTCGCGGGCGCTGAGATCGGTGGCCTGCGCGGCGCCGCCGCGCACCATGTTGGAGCGCAGATCGTCCGCCGCCGGCACGCGGTTGACGGCGCCGGCGAACTCGCCGTCGACCAGGATGATGCGCTTGTCGCCATGCTTCACCTCGGGGAGAAAGCGCTGGATCACCCAGGGCTCCTTGAACGTCACCGAGAACATGTCGAACAGCGAGCCGAAATTCATGTCCTGCGGCATGACGCGGAACACCGCCGCGCCGCCATGGCCATGCAGCGGCTTCATCACCACGGCGCCGTGCTGATCGCGGAAGGCGTTGATCTCGTCGAGGTCGCGCGAAATCAAAGTCGGCGGCATCAGTTGCGGGAAGTTCATCACGAACAGCTTTTCCGGCGCGTTGCGCACGCTCGCGGGATCATTGACCACCAGCGTCTTCGGATGGATGCGCTCGAGGAAATGCGTCGAGGTGATGTAGGCGAGATCGAACGGCGGATCCTGGCGCAGGAGCACGACGTCGAACGAGGTCAGCGCGGTCGGCTTCGGTTCGCCGAGCGTGAAGTGGTCGTCGACCTGGTCGCGCACCGTCAGCGCCTGCACCGGCGCATACAGCTCCTCGCCGCGCAGCGACAGCTTGTCCGGCGTGTAATAGCACAGGCCATGGCCGCGCCTCTGCGCTTCGAGGAGCATCGCGAAGGTGGAGTCGCCGCGGATGTTGATGCGCGCGATGGGGTCCATCTGGACGGCGACGTTCAGTTTCATGGGCAGGTCCCTGCTCTCTGCAATCAGTTCATGTCAGGTGCTGGCGTCGAACGCCGCTACCAGATGGCGCGGCAGGCTGCGCGGCGCAACCAGAATCGCGTCGAAGCGCAGCTCCAATTCGGCATGGTCGGGATGCGCCATCAGCCACGCCTGCGCGGCATTGATGATGCGCTGCTGCTGGCGCGGCGTCACCGCATAGGCGGCATCGTCGAGCGAGGCGCGCGCCTTGACCTCGACGAACGCCACGAGGCCGCGCTTGCGCGCGATGATGTCGATCTCGCCATGCGGCGTGCGGAAGCGCTTGGCGAGGATGCGATAGCCCTTGGCGATCAGCAGCGCTGCCGCGCGGGTCTCCGCCGATAGTCCGGTGCGAAAGGCGGCGACGCGCTCCGGCGCCGCCGTCTTGGCCGGCTTGTCGGCGGACGCGCGCTCAGTCTTCGCCATCGGCCGACCCTGACCGCGCGTCCTTCGCCAGCTCGAGCGCGCGCGCATAGACTTCGCGGCGCGGCCGGCCGGAGAGCTCGACCGCATGCATGACGGCATCCTTGACGCTCGATCGCTGCAGCAGATCCTTCAGTACGGCATCGAGCGCATCCGGCGTCAGCACCCCGGCGCCGCGCGGCGGCGGACCGATCACCAGCACGAATTCGCCGCGGGTTTCGAGATCGCCAGCCGCTGCAGCGAGATCGCCGATGGCGCCGCGCAGCACCTCCTCATGCAGCTTGGTCAGCTCGCGGCAGATCGCGGCCTGGCGTCCCGCCATGGCCTCGGCGAGATCGGCCAGCGTCTCCTGAACCCGGCTGCCGGCCTCGAACAGCACCAGCGTCGCGTCGATGCGCGCGAGCTCGGCCAGCCGCGCGCGTCGCGCCTGCTGCCTGGCCAGCAGGAATCCCTCGAAGAAGAAGCGGTCGGTCGGCAGCGCCGCGACGCTGAGCGCCGCGAGCACGGCGGACGGGCCCGGCAGCGCGGTGACGTCATGCCCGGCCGCGCACGCCTCGCGCACCAGCTTGTAGCCGGGGTCCGAGATCAGCGGCGTGCCGGCGTCGGACACCAGCGCGATGGCCGCGCCTTCGGCGAGGCTCTGCAGAATCCTGGGCCTGACGGCTTCGGCATTGTGCTCGTGATAGGCTGCGAGTTCCGCGGCCAGGCCATAACGCTCGGTCAGGCGTCGCGTGATTCGGGTGTCCTCGCACAAGATGAGATCGGCGCCGGCCAGGGTTTCCAGCGCGCGCAGCGTGATGTCGCCGAGATTGCCGATCGGCGTCGCCACCAGATGCAATCCAGGCCGGGCCTTGGGCGCCGCAACGATCTGCCCCGCCACCAGATAGGTCGACGTGGTGGAAGATTTGCCGTCGTCCGGCGACGTCTTGGGGATTGCCTTCGCGCCCATCGAGGTAATTTAAAGGGCCTGCCGCGGGATTGCCACAGGGGAACAGCCGCGCGGCGATTTGAAGTTCCGGGATCGGCATCGCCGCGTCGCCATTCATCGCCGATTCAAGTCCGAAACGGCACATCGATAGGGGTGTGGACGAGCAGGGGATAGGCCGTGCAAAACGTCGAATTGATCGGCGGTGTGGCGCTGACAGCCTTTTGTTTTGCTTAACTATTCGTCGACAATATGAGTGAATCGGCACGGCCTTGCGGACGTGCGTTTGGGGAACTTCTGGCCGGTCTCGGCCGAACGAAGAGATGCCATGGTGGGCCCGCGTCATCCCAACTCTCTCGGTCCGGGACCCCATGGGGTCGCCCGGCGAACGGCGCTGGGCCTGATCGTCGGCGCGCCGCTGCTGTCGGCGTGCTCCAACGTGCAGCAGGGCTTCAATCCGTTCGAGCAGCCGACGGCGCCGGCGGGACCGCCGCAGCAGCCGGCGGTGGCCGGTAACGGCCAGGTCAAGGTCGGGCTGATTCTGCCGCTGTCGGCGTCGGGCAATGCCGGCGTCGCCGCGCAATCGATGAAGAACGCGGCCGAGATGGCATTGGCCGAGTTTCAGAACCCCAACATCCAGCTCCTGATCAAGGATGACGCCGGCAGCCCGCAAGGCGCGCAGCAGGGCGCGCAACAGGCCTGCGACGAAGGCGCCGAGATCATCCTCGGGCCTCTGTTCGCGGGCTCGGTGCCGGCGACGGCCCAGGTGGCGCGCACGCGCAACATCTCGGTCATCGCCTTCTCGACGGATTCGAGCGTGGCGGGGCGCGGCGTCTATCTGCTCAGCTTCCTGCCGGAGTCCGATGCGAGCCGCATCGTCGAATATTCCGCCAGCGTCGGCAAACGCTCGTTCGCGGCGCTGCTGCCCGACAATGCCTATGGCACCGTCGTCGAGGGGGCGTTCAAGACTGCGGTCAGCCGCCGCGGCGGACGCATCGTGGCATTCGAGAAATATTCCGGCGACCGCACCGGGCCGGCGCGCACGGTGGCGCAGGCGCTCGGCGGCGCCGATGCGCTGCTGCTGGCCGACGACGGCGAATCGGTCGCGGCGACGGCCGATGCGCTGACCGCTGCCGGCGCCAATCTGCGCAACATCCAGCTGCTCGGCACCGGGCTGTGGGACAATCCGCGCGTCTATGCCAGCGCCAGCCTGCAGGGCGGCCTCTATGCCGCGCCGGATCCGTCCGGCTTCCGCGCTTTCGCCGGACGCTACCGGACGCGATTCGGCGGCGATCCCGTACGCACCGCGACCCTCGCCTATGATGCGGTGGCGCTCGTGGCCGCGCTGGCGCGCACCCAGGGCAACCAGCGTTTCGCGCCCGACGTCCTGACCAATGCGTCCGGCTTCGCGGGCATAGATGGCCTGTTCCGGTTCCGCAGCGACGGCACCAATGAGCGCGGGCTTGCGGTGATGCGCGTCGGTTCGGGGGGCGGACAGACCGTCGCCGGCGCGCCGAAAAGCTTCAGCGCGACGTGAGTCGCAGCACGTCTCAGGCGGCGAGGTCAGCGACGACCGCGTCGAGCACCGGAAAGCCGTCCTGGGTCACGCGCAGCCGCCCGTCCGGATCGACCGCGATGGCGCCCTCCTCGCGCAGCAGCGCGATGCGGCGCGGATCGAGCGTGCGGCCGGAGATCCTCGCGTAGCGCTGCGGGTCGATGCCCTCGGCCAGTCGCAGCCCCATCAGCAGGAATTCGTCGGCGCGCTCCTCGCGATTGAGCTCGTCGTCGGTCATCACACCGTGACCGTTGGACTCGACCCGCATCAGCCAGGCCTCGGGCCGCTTGTCGGTTGCGGTCGCGTGTCTGATGCCGCCGATGTCGAGCCGGCCATGGGCGCCGGGACCGATGCCGGCATATTCCTGGCCACGCCAATAGATCAGGTTGTGCCGGCACTCCGCGCCTGGGCGGGCATGGTTGGAGATCTCGTAGGCCGGCAGCCCGTGACGGCCGCAGACCTCCTGCGTGACGTCGTACAAGGTGCGCGCCAGGCCTTCATCCGGCGTCTTCAGCTTGCCCGCGGCATGCAGGCCGAAGAATGGCGTGCCTTCCTCGATGGTCAGTTGATACAGCGACAAATGCTCGGCTGCCTCGCTGATCGCGCGCGTCAGCTCCTCGGTCCACATCGCCGGCGTCTGGTCGGGCCGGGCATAGATCAGATCGAACGAATAGCGCTCGAAGGCATTGCGCGCGATCGCCACCGCCTTCATCGCCTCCTCGGCCGTGTGCAGTCGGCCCAGCATCTTGAGCGACGCATCGTCCATCGCCTGGACGCCGAGCGAGACGCGGTTGACGCCGGCAGCGCGGTAGCCGGCAAAGCGCGTCGCCTCGACGCTGGTCGGATTGGCTTCCAGCGACACCTCGACGTCAGCGGCGACATGCCAGTGCCGGCCGATCGCGTCGAGAATCGCGCCGACGGTCTGCGGCTGCATCAGCGACGGCGTGCCGCCGCCGAGAAAGATCGAGCTGACGGTGCGCGGCCCAATGCGGGCGGCGGTGGTCGCGATCTCCTGGGCGAAGGCGCGGGCGTAGCGCTCCTGGTCGATGGCCGCATGCCGGACATGGCTGTTGAAGTCGCAATACGGACATTTCGACAGGCAGAACGGCCAGTGCACATAGACGCCGAACGCTTCGCTGTCAGCGCTGGTCAAGGCAGATCTCCGCGAGCTTCACGAAGGCGCGCGCCCGGTGCGACAGGCCGAGGCCGAGCGGCGGCAGGCCGTGCTTCTCGATGCTGGTCATCTCGCCGAACGTGCGATCGTGCCCTTCTGGCAGGAACATCGGGTCGTAGCCGAAGCCGGCCGTGCCGCGCGGCGGCCAGACCAGCGTGCCGTCGACCCTCGCCTCGACCTCCTCGACATGGCCGTCCGGCCATGCCACGCACAGCGCCGAGACGAAATGAGCGCCGCGCTGGTCGGCACCCGCGGCGCCGCGCTCCTGCAGCAGGCGCTCGATCCGCGTCATCGCGCCGGTGAAATCCTTGTCCGGTCCGGCCCAGCGCGCCGAATAGATCCCCGGCGCACCGTCGAGGGCGTGAACCACGATGCCGGAATCGTCGGCAAAGGCCGGAAGCTGCGCGGCCTTGGCCGCGGCGACCGCCTTGATGCGGGCGTTGGCCTGGAAGGTCTCGCCGGTCTCGTCCGGCTCGCCCAGGCCGAGATCGCCGGCCGACACCGCCTCGACGCCATGGGGGGCGAGCAGCTCGCGCATCTCGGCAAGCTTGCCGGGATTGTGGGTCGCGATGACGATGCGACCGGTGAGCCTGCGGCGCGGACCGTTCACGCGACCGCCATCTTCTGCAGGTCGACCAGCCGCGCGACGCCCTTGCGGGCGAGCGCCATCAGCGCCAGGAACTCGGCCTCGGTGAACGGCGTCTTCTCCGCCGTGCCCTGCACCTCGATGATGCGGCCGTCGCCGGTCATGACGAAATTGGCATCGGTCTCCGCCTCGGAATCCTCAGCGTAGTCGAGATCGAGCACCGGCGTGCCGTTGTAGATACCGCAGGAGATCGCGGCGACGTTGGCGCGCAGCACCTCGGTCTTGATCATGTTGCGCGACTTCATCCACTTGATGCAGTCGGCCAGCGCGACCCAGGCGCCGGTGATCGACGCCGTGCGCGTGCCGCCATCGGCCTGCAGCACGTCGCAGTCCACCGTGATCTGGCGCTCGCCGAGCGCTTCCAGGTCGATCGCGGTGCGCAGCGAGCGGCCGATCAGGCGCTGGATCTCGACGGTGCGGCCGGTCTGCTTGCCGGCGGAGGCCTCGCGCCGGGTTCGCTCCAGCGTGGCGCGTGGCAGCATGCCGTATTCGGCGGTGATCCAGCCGCGTCCCTGGCCCTTGAGCCAGGGCGGCAGCCGGTCCTCGAGCGTGGCGGTGACCAGCACATGGGTGTCGCCGAACTTCACCAGGCAGGAGCCCTCGGCGTATTTGACGACGCCGCGTTCCAGGCTCACGGCCCGCAGTTCATCCGGTGCACGGCGGCTCGGCCGCATGATTCTCTCCGTGAAAGAGGCGAAAGAGGGTGTTTGACGGCCTTGTAGGAGCCGCGACCGGCAGCGGCAAGGGTTTATCAAGGGCCCGTCGCTCCCGGAGCCCCCTCCTCATGACCGGCTTGCCACCGAGCCGCCGCATGGACACATTATAGGCAGCTGGGAGGAGTGCATCTGGTGGCCCACCACGATCCGATCAACCTGATGACACCGCCGGCCGGTCTGGCGCAGCTGAACGAGCGCTCGCGCGAGATCTTCCGGCAGATCGTCGAAAGCTATCTGGCGACCGGCGAGCCGGTCGGCTCGCGCAACATTTCGCGGCTGATCGCGGTTCCGCTGTCGCCGGCCTCGGTGCGCAACGTCATGGCCGATCTCGAGCAGCTCGGCCTGATCTACGCGCCGCACACCTCGGCCGGCCGGCTGCCCACCGAAGCCGGCCTGCGCTTCTTCGTCGACGCCCTGATGCAGGTTGGCGACATGACGGAGGCCGAGCGGCAGTCGATCCAGAGCCAGCTCGCGGCCGTCGGCCGGGCGCAATCGGTCGAGGCGGCGCTGGATGAAGCGCTGACCCGGCTGTCGGGTCTGACCCGTGCCGCCGCCGTGGTTCTGACCGCCAAATCCAACACCCGGCTGAAGCACATCGAGTTCGTCAGGCTCGAGCCCGAGCGCGCGCTCGTCGTTCTGGTCGGCGAGGAAGGACAGGTCGAGAACCGGGTCCTGACCCTGCCGCCGGGCGTGCCGTCCTCGGCATTGACCGAGGCGTCCAATTTCCTCAACGCCCGGATCAGAGGGCGGACGCTGGCGGAAGCGCGGCTCGAGCTCGAGACCGCGCTGGCGCACGACCGTGCCGAGCTCGACCAGCTGACGCAGAAGGTGATCGCCGCCGGCGTCGCGAGCTGGTCCGGCGGCGACAGCGACGAGCGGCAGCTCATCGTGCGCGGCCACGCCAACCTGCTCGAGGACCTGCATGCGCTCGAAGATCTCGAGCGTGTCCGGCGGCTGTTCGACGATCTCGAAACCAAGCGCGGCGTCGTCGATCTGCTCGGGCGCGCGGAGAGCGCGGAAGGTGTCCGCATCTTCATCGGCTCGGAGAACAAGCTGTTCTCGCTGTCGGGCTCGTCGACGATCGTGTCGCCCTATTCCGACGCCACGGGTCGCATCGTCGGCGTGCTCGGCGTCATCGGTCCGACCCGGCTCAACTATGCCCGGGTGATTCCGACGGTCGATTATGCCGCGCGCCTGGTCAGCCGGCTGCTGGGTGGCTGATGCGTGAGATGGTTAATCCGCGGACGGCGTCTCCGGCGGGCCGGTCAGGCTGCGCTTGATTTTCGACGCTCAAAGCACGATATCCCGCCCCATATCCCCAAACCCGTCAGCCGAACTTGCGAGTCTGTCCATGACCGATCCCGACCTGCATAAGAATGATCCGGAAAACCCGGCGCAGGCCAGCGAACCCGTCGTCTCCAAGCCCTACATCATGCCCGATGATCCCGAGGCCGGCTCGGCAGAGGCCCTGGCCAAGGAGGCGGCCGACGCGCGCGACAAGATGCTGCGCACGCTGGCGGAGATGGAGAATCTGCGCAAGCGGACCGCCCGCGAGGTCGCCGATGCGCGCATGTACGGCATCACCGGCTTCGCCCGTGACGTGCTCGACATCGCCGACAATCTGCAGCGCGCGCTCGATGCCGTGCCGGCGGAGACGCGCGACAATGCCGATGCGGGCCTGAAGTCGCTGATCGAGGGCGTCGAGCTCACCGAGCGTTCGCTGCTCAACACGCTGGAGAAAAACGGCGTCAAGAAGTTCGATCCGACCGGGCAAAAGTTCGACCCCAATTTCCAGCAGGCGATGTACGAGGTGCCGGATCCGTCGGTGCCGTCCGGCACGGTGGTGCAGGTCGTGCAGGCCGGCTTTATGATCGGCGAGCGCGTGCTGCGCCCCGCCCTGGTCGGCGTGTCCAAGGGCGGCGCCAAGGCGGCGCCCGCGGCGAGCAACGATCAGTCGAACAGCGCCGCCTGACGGCGAGCACGGGCACGCATTCTGCGGCCGTCCTGTTGTCGAACGAAGAAGCCACGGGCAGCGATGCCCGTGGCTTCTTGTTTGTCGGCGCGACCTTGTAGTTCGTCTCGCGGCGAGCAGCCGGCGTGATCACGCCGTCCGATGCCGGGCTGGTCTCAGCCTCTTGGCTGGATGCCGTCGCGGACGGCACGGAACCGCGGGAAGGCCGCCGACCACTGGTCGCGCGGCGCACTGCCGATGATCCGCAACGTGTTTGGCCCGCCGAAGCGCAGCCACTGCACCACCGTCACCGGCGTATTGTCCTTGCCGCTGGTGGCGTCGATCCGGGTCTCATAGGCCGGCTGGCCGTCGATGCGGATCGGCTCGGACATCGTGATGCGCGCTTCGCGGACGCCCGGAATGGTGGTGGCCGCCTGTTGCGCCACGCGCGCGCGGTCGCCCGCCTCCGGGGCCACGCCGGCCACCAGCCCGATCACCACGAAGGGCGCGGCCTCGAATCCCTTGTCCTCCTCGCCGTCGGCGAGGATCAGGGCGCCCGGCCCGAGCGTGCGGATGGTCTTGAACCCGGAGAGGTCGGTGACCTTGAACGGCATCATCGCGAGCTGCTCGTCGACCGGAACGTCCTTGCGGACGACGGCGGAGGCGAACATCTGGCGCACGGCATCGTCGGTGTAGATCCGGCTCGCGGTCTCCGGGATCTGCACGGCCACGTAGCCGGAGAAGCCGTTGCCGGGCAGGATCATCGAGTAGCGCCGCACCGGCGTGTTGCCATCGCGGCCGTTCTCGACGGTATAGTAGGCGGTGCCGGCGGCGGTCTCGATGCTCTCCGGCTTGACGCTGCCGGTCCCGGCGGGATTGGCGGTAAACGCGTTCTTCACCTCGCCATAGGCGGCGGCGGGCAGTTCGGTCAGCAGCACCTTCACGCTCTGGTCCTCGGTTTCGAAGCCGGAGAACGTCTTGGCCTTGGCGAGCCCGACCAGCGGCGCGAGCCCGATGCGGACGCCGGGCGGAAATACGGCGTCAGTGGCCCATGCGGGGTGCAGCAGCGAGATCAGCAGGGTGGCCGCGGTGAAGAGTCGAACGATCATCATCAAACATTGCCTCGTTGACCGGGGCCGCGCGCCGAGGCGGTCGGGGGTCCTCGCCAGCGTGGTCTTCGGCGGGCACGCTTTTAGCGGCTTTGCGCCCCCCGCAACAGGCCGGGCGCGCGGTTTTGATCGCCTGCGGCGATCGGCGCGCTCCGGCGGGGCGCATTTCGCGGCTCATTTCGCCTCGAAAGGCGGATTCAGGATGGTCCAGCGCTAGCCGCGCTTCAGGATTTCGACGCCGTCGACGGTCTGTACCAGCACATAGGGCGCGAGCAGGGCCCTGAGCTCGGGGTCGGAACGCGCCCAATCGCCCCAGTCGCTGTTCTGATTGTCGATCAGGACGACGTCGGGCGGCTGCTTCCGGAAGTCGGCGATGATCCCGGCGCGTTCGCGTTCCACATAGGGCGCGAGCCGCTGCGCCGTCTGTGAATCGATGGTTCCGTCCTGTTGCGATCGGCGGACGATTTCCCGGACCCAGAACGCCTCCTGGCGCGAGATCCAGGTGCCACCGAGGGTCCGCACCATCGGGTGGCCGATGACCGCGGCCGCGCTCAGCACCAGCATGCTCGGTCGCGGCCCGAGTCGCGCCACCTGGGCTTCAATCTGCCGGACGTCGACGCTGCCATTGAACCAGAAGCAGGTCTGCACGAACAGCACGGCGCCGGCGAGAGCGGTGGCGACCTGCGGCCAGCGCCGCATGTCGCGGCGGGTGTCGATCGCCGACGCGGCGAGGCCGGCGGCGAGCAACGCCAGCGCGACCATGGGATAGGCGTGATAGCCCCAGCCCTTCTGCTGCGCGACGAACGACACCAGGAATCCGAGCGATCCGGCCAGCGTGGTGAAAGACGCCGCGTCGCGCGCGTGCTGCCGGCGTTGGAGGAGGAGAATGGTGATCGCTGCGGCAAGCCACAGGCCCATCGGCAGGGTCACGAGGATGGTCGGCACCGGCGCCTTCAGGAGCAGATAGACGTCGCGGACCAGCGGATAGATGAGCGTGAAATATTCGGGAAAGAACAGGTAGATACAGGCCGCGTTGAGCAGCACCAGCGCCGCGGCGATCCAGTTCTCCAGCGCGAACAGCACGCGCCAGTCGCGCGCCTGAGCGGCGGCGGCGAGAATGCAGAAGCCGGCGCTGAAGGCGAAATAGGGCTTGAAGCTCATCGTGAGGCCGGCGCTGAGCCCGGCGATGAGCACGGCGGCCGGGCCCACCCGCTCGCCCCTGGCGCGCAGGATGTACACCGCGATCGCCGGCAGGATCGTGATCAGGGCCAGGTGTTCCCGCTGGCCGAAATCATACATCGGCGCGATCAGGAGCAGGGCGGCCGTCCACGCCGCCAGCCAACCGTCGGCGAGGCGATGGCGCAGCGCCGATGTCCGCAGCACCAGCCACACCAGCGTCAGGGATGCCGCGGCCAGCGCGAAGATCAGGATGTTCGTCGCCAATTCGGGCCTGAGATGGATCGCACGCGCCAGCGCGACGGCCAGCAGATAGACCGATCCGGCCATCGGCGGATTGGTCTCGAGGATGTCGACGTAGAGCCGCTGGCCATCGAGCATGCGCTCGCTGACGAGGAGCCACCAGCTGACATCGACATTGAGGGGAAGGGTGTATCGCAGCCACGCCGCTGCAACCACGATGGCGCAGATCAGCAGTCCGGGGAACGTGGCCTGGCCGGCTTCGCGCGCACGCTGCGGAAAGCCCCAATCGGTGTCGATGACCATGCCTCATTCCCGTCCCAGGAGTGCGGCAGGCTAGGGCCCGTGGGTTAACAACGCATTTCGGTCATCGGGGCAGATCCGGAGTACCGGATTCGTTGCTCCCTGCCCGCGATCGCACCCTCCCGTTTAGGGCGCTGCCAAGGTCGATTGGCCCTTCTTGATGACTCCGCGAGGTCGTTCGGCGAGGGCCGTGATTTTCGTGGGGTCGAACCCCTGGTCCGGTCCTTGCGGGCCACTCCCCCCCTCCTATATGACGCTCATCGTCGCAATATCGCGAGCATTTGATCTGAGGGGGTTTTGGATGGGGGCGCCGTCAGGGCCCCACCCAACCTGCCGCAAAAAGAAGGATATGAGACCATGGGAAAGGTCATCGGGATCGATCTCGGCACCACGAATTCGTGCGTGGCCGTTATGGACGGCAAAACGTCGAAGGTCATCGAGAACGCCGAGGGCATGCGCACCACGCCGTCGATCGTCGCCTTCAGTGACGACGGCGAACGTCTGGTCGGCCAGCCGGCCAAGCGTCAGGCCGTGACCAACCCCGAGCGCACCTTCTTTGCGGTCAAGCGCCTCATCGGCCGCCGCTATGATGACCCGATGGTCGAGAAGGACAAGAAGCTCGTCCCCTACAAGATCGTCAAGGCCGGCAACGGCGACGCCTGGGTCGAGGCCGACGGCAAGACCTATTCGCCCTCGCAGGTCTCCGCCTTCATCCTGCAGAAGATGAAGGAGACCGCGGAAGCCCATCTCGGCCAGAAGGTCGACCAGGCCGTCATCACCGTCCCCGCTTATTTCAACGACGCCCAGCGTCAGGCCACCAAGGACGCCGGCAAGATCGCGGGCCTCGAGGTTCTGCGCATCATCAACGAGCCGACCGCGGCGGCGCTCGCCTACGGCCTCGACAAGACCAAGGCCGGCACGATCGCCGTGTACGACCTCGGCGGCGGCACCTTCGACGTCTCCATTCTTGAAATCGGCGACGGCGTGTTCGAGGTGAAGTCGACCAACGGCGACACCTTCCTCGGCGGTGAAGACTTCGACATGCGTCTGGTCAGCTACCTCGCCGACGAATTCCAGAAGGAGCAGGGCATCAACCTGCGCAACGACAAGCTCGCTCTGCAGCGCCTCAAGGAAGCGGCCGAGAAGGCCAAGATCGAGCTGTCGTCGACCACGCAGACCGAGATCAACCTGCCCTTCATCACCGCGGACCAGTCCGGTCCGAAGCATCTGACGATGAAGCTGACCCGCGCCAAGTTCGAGGCGCTGGTGGCCGACCTCGTCGAGAAGACCATCGAGCCGTGCCGCAAGGCGCTGAAGGATGCCGGCCTGACCGCCGGCGAGATCGGCGAAGTGGTGCTGGTCGGCGGCATGACCCGCATGCCGAAGATCCAGGAGATGGTGAAGCAGTTCTTCGGCAAGGAGCCGCACAAGGGCGTCAACCCCGACGAGGTGGTGGCGATCGGTGCCGCGATCCAGGCCGGCGTGCTGCAGGGCGACGTCAAGGACGTGCTGCTGCTCGACGTGACCCCGCTCTCGCTGGGCATCGAGACCCTGGGCGGCGTGTTCACCCGCATCATCGACCGCAACACCACGATCCCGACCAAGAAGAGCCAGGTGTTCTCGACCGCCGAGGACAATCAGAACGCGGTCACCATCCGGGTCTTCCAGGGTGAGCGCGAGATGGCGGCCGACAACAAGATGCTCGGCCAGTTCGACCTGATGGGCATTCCGCCGGCCCCGCGCGGCATGCCGCAGATCGAGGTGACGTTCGACATCGACGCCAACGGCATCGTCAACGTCTCGGCCAAGGACAAGGCCACCGGCAAGGAGCAGCAGATCCGCATCCAGGCCTCGGGTGGCCTGTCGGAAGCCGACATCGACAAGATGGTCAAGGACGCCGAGGCGAATGCCGCGGCGGACAAGAAGCGCCGCGAGGCGGTCGACGCCAAGAACCATGCCGACGCGCTGGTGCACTCCACCGAGAAGGCGCTGGCCGAGCATGGCTCGAAGGTCGCCGACACCGAGCGCCGCGCCATCGAGGATGCCGTCAGCGACCTCAAGGAAGCGCTGAAGGGCGACGATGCCGAGGCGATCAAGGCCAAGACCAACACGCTGGCCCAGGCGTCGATGAAGCTCGGCGAGGCGATGTACAAGCAGCAGGCCGAGAGCGATGCGGCCCGCGACGCCGCCAAGGATGACGTGGTCGACGCGGAGTTCACCGAGGTCGACGACGACAAGAAGAAATCTGCTTAACTGAGGCAGAGGTAGTGACCATGGCCCCCATGCCAAAGAGCGCTTTCAGCGGCTCGTTGGATGGGGGTCATTTTCATTGACCCGGAACGCGCGCGGCGATCGCGCCAGCCGTTCCTGTTGGGCGAAGTTCGGGCGGGTTTGATTGATGTCCACCAAGCGCTGCTACTACGAGACCCTGGAAGTCGAACGCGACGCCGACGAGGGCAAGCTCAAGGCCGCCTTCCGCAAGCTGGCCATGAAGTGGCATCCGGACAAGAATCCGGGCGATGCCTCCAGCGAAGTGAAATTCAAGGAAATCAACGAGGCCTATGAGGTGCTGCGCGACGCCGACAAGCGCGCCGCCTACGACCGCTATGGCCACGCCGCGTTCGAGCAGGGCGGCATGGGCGGAGCGCACGGCTTCGGCGCCGGCTTTGCTTCGTCGTTCTCCGACATCTTCGAAGACCTGTTCGGCATGGCCGGCCAGCGGCGCGGCGGGACCGGGCGCGAGCGCGGCGCCGACCTGCGCTACAACATGGAAATCACCCTGGAAGAGGCGTTCCAGGGCAAGACCGCACAGATCGAGATTCCGGTCTCGGTGACCTGCGAGTCCTGCTCCGGCACCGGTGCCAAGGCCGGCACCAAGCCGAAGACCTGCGCGATGTGCGGCGGCGCCGGCCGCGTCCGGCAGGCCCAAGGCTTCTTCACCCTGGAGCGCACCTGCCCCGGCTGTCATGGCCGCGGCCAGATGATCGAGGACCCCTGTCCGTCCTGCTCCGGCTCCGGCCGCGTCACCCGTGACCGCACGCTGTCCGTCAACATTCCCCAGGGCGTCGAGGACGGCACCCGCATCCGTCTCGCCGGCGAGGGCGAAGCCGGCCTGCGCGGCGGACCGCCCGGCGATCTCTACATCTTCCTGTCGCTGACGGCTCACGAGTTCTTCCAGCGCGACGGCGCCGACCTGCACTGCCGCGTGCCGATCTCGATGGTGACGGCGGCGCTCGGTGGCGAGTTCGAGGTGCCGACGATCGACAAGGGCAAGACCAAGGTCAAGATTCCCGCCGGAGCGCAGTCCGGCCGCCGCTTCCGGATCGCGTCCAAGGGCATGCCGGTGCTGCGCTCGCGCCAGACCGGCGACATGTATGTCCAGATCGTGGTCGAGACGCCGCAGAACCTGACCAAGAAGCAGCAGGAGCTGCTGGCCGAGTTCGATAAGTTGTCGTCCGGAGCGACCCAGCCCGAGGCGGCCGGCTTCTTCACCAAGGTCAAGGACTTCTTCGGCAAGGCGGCGAGCTGAGCCGTGAGTTCAAGCAAGCACGGCCTCGTGGTTTCGCCGAATGATTTCGGGATTCAGATTCAGAGGTCGAGCGAATTTGCTGCTCTGCACATGCAAAAAATTATCGAATGCAACTGTAAGAGCGCGGACCCGCCAGCCTTAATCGTACGTTACGGTTCGGCTTGACCGTCCCGCCTGCGCCCTATACGTCTTTGTGACTCTTTTCTGACATCGCCGTGAAAGCGGTCCCGTCTGGTACCGAGATGCCCCTGCAAACGTCCGTGCGTGCGTCGAAAAAGCCTCTCCGTCTGGACGACGAAGTGCGCTTCCTCCGCTCATGGATCGAAAAGCCGCTGCATATGGGCGCCGTCATGCCGTCGGGCCGGCTGCTGGCGCGGACCATGGCGCAGTACGTCGATCCGCACGGCACAGGCCCCGTCATCGAGCTTGGACCGGGCACCGGCGCGATCACCAATGCGCTGGTCGAGCGCGGCGTCGATCAGAAGCGGCTGGTGCTGGTCGAGTACAATCCGGGCTTCTGCGCGTTGCTGCGCGACCGCTACCCGCAGGCCAAGGTGGTCCAGGGCGACGCCTATCGCCTCCGCGACACACTCTGGAACGTGCTCAGCGCCCCTGCCGCCGCCGTCGTCTCCGGCCTGCCGCTCGTGACCAAGCCGATGCTGACGCGCATGAAGCTGATCCGCGATGCGTTCGCGGCGATGTCGCCGAATGCGCCGTTCGTGCAGTTCACCTATTCCGTCGTGCCGCCGATTCCGAAGTCGCTGCCCGGCGTCACCACGCAGGCCTCCGAGCGCATCTGGATGAACCTTCCGCCGGCGCGCGTCTGGGTGTATCGCAAGCCCTGACCGGCGGCCGCGATCCTTCGTGGCGGGTCGCTGACCGACCTCACGATGTCCGCGCTGAAGATCCTCATCATTCCCGGCTCGACCCGGGCCGGCTCGCACAACGCGAAGCTCGCCGCGGCCGCCGCCTATCAGTTCGTGCAGGCTGGCGCCGACATCACCCGCATCTCGCTCGCCGACTTCCCGCTGCCGATCTACGACGCCGATCTCGAGGCGCAATCGGGCATTCCGCATCACGCCGTGAATCTGACGCGCATGATCGGGGTGCATCATGCCGTGCTGCTGGTGACGCCGGAATACAACGCCTCGGTGCCGCCGCTGCTGACCAACGCCATCACCTGGATCTCGCGCGTCGACAAGCCGCCCGGCAGCCGCGGCGCGGTGTTACGCAGCCGGCCGTTCGCGATCGCCGCCGCCTCCGAGAACCGCTTCGGCGGCATCCGCGCGCTCGCCGCGTTGCGGCTGATGCTGACCGCCTGCGACGCCACCGTGATCCCGAGCCAGCTTGCGCTGGCCTTCGCCGACAAGGCGTACAACGACATGGACCGGCTCAAACTGCCCGCTGACGTCACCGCGCTCGACGCGCTGGTGCGGGAGCTGATCGCAACAGCGCAACATACGATGTGAGGTGACATGCCGACCGAGATTGCTCCGCGCGACCGCCTGATCGTGGCGCTCGACCTGCCCGGCGTGGCCGAGGCCGAGGCGATGATCGCCAGGCTGGGCGAAGCCGTGACGTTCTACAAGATCGGCATGGAGCTGACCTATGCCGGCGGCCTCGGCCTCGCCGAGCGCCTCGCGGCCGAGGGTAAGCACGTCTTCATGGACCTCAAGCTGCACGACATCCCGACCACGGTCGAGCGCGCCACGAGGCAGATCGCCCGGCTCGGCGCCCGTTTCCTTACCGTGCATGGCTTCTCGCAGAGCATGCGAGCGGCGCTCGCCGGCGCCGCCGGCTCCAGCCTCGAGCTGCTCGCCGTCACCGTGATGACGTCCTACGATGATGCCGACCTCGCCGCCGCCGGCTACGCCATGGGCGTCAAGGAGCTCGTCACCAGGCGCGCCGTGCAGGCCAAGGAGATCGGCATCCACGGCCTGATCCTGTCGCCCGAGGAAACGGCGCTGGTGCGTCCGCTGGTCGGGCCTGACATGCAGCTCGTGACCCCCGGGATCCGTCCGGCGGGATCCGACGTTGGCGACCAGAAGCGCATCATGACCCCGGCCCTGGCGATCGCCGGCGGCGCCGACCGCCTCGTCGTCGGGCGTCCCGTCACCGGCGCTGCCGATCCGGCTGCGGTCGCCGAAAGCATCGTCGCCGACATCGCCGGCGCCGTGGCGCTGGCCGGCAAGACCAATCGCACGTAAGCAACAGCGACCGAGAACAGGGAGACGACAGGGATGCCCAAGGCCTATTGGATCGCGCGGATCGACGTGCACAACATGGACGGCTACAAGGACTACGTCGCGCAGAACGGCGCGGTGTTCCACCAGTACGGCGCCAAGTTCCTGGTCCGCGGCGGCCAGTACGAGACCAGGGAGGGCACCTCGCGCTCGCGCAACGTCGTGATCGAGTTCAAGGACTACGCGACCGCGCTGGCGTGTTACAATTCTCCCGAGTACCAGCGCCTGGTCGCGATGCGCGCGCCGCATTCGCAGGGCGATCTGGTGATCATCGAGGGCTATGACGGCCCGCAGCCGTGATCGCCGCCCGTCCGACCACCCGCGATCTGGCCTCGCTCGGTTGCCGCCGCCATCGGCCCCGGCTATAGCCCTTGAAGGAGCGGAGGAGCTGAGATGTCCAAGATGCGCTTGATCGTTGCCGGAGCTGGCGGCCGCATGGGCCGCGCCCTGGTGCGTGCAATCGCCGAGACCGACGGCGCCGTGCTGGCGGGTGCGCTCGAAGCCCCCGGCTCGGAGCTGATCGGCAAGGACTCCGGCGCCCTCGCCGGCCTGCCTGCCAACGGCATCAAGCTGTCGGGCGACCTCTGGACCATGTCCGCCGAGGCCGACGGCATCCTCGATTTCACCGTCCCGGCCGCGACCATCGCCAACGTCGCCATCGCCGCCGAGCGCGGCATCGTCCACGTCGTCGGCACCACCGGCCTGTCGTCGTCGGACGACGCCGTCATCAAGAGCGTCACCAAGCGCGCCATCGTCGTGCAGTCCGGCAATATGAGCCTCGGCGTCAACCTGCTGGCGGCGCTGGTCAGGCAGGTGGCGAAGTCGCTCGACGCCGGCTTCGACATCGAGATCCTCGAGATGCATCACAAGCACAAGGTCGACGCGCCCTCCGGCACCGCGCTGATGCTGGGACGTGCCGCTGCCGACGGCCGCGGCATCCCGCTCGACCAGCACTCCGCGCGCGGCCGCGACGGCATCACCGGCGAGCGCCGCGCTGGCGACATCGGCTTCGCCTCGCTGCGCGGCGGCACCGCCGCCGGCGATCACAGCGTCATCTTCGCCGGTCCCTCGGAGCGGCTGGTGCTGTCGCACCAGGCCGAGGACCGCATGATCTTCGCCCATGGCGCGCTGAAGGCGGCGCTGTGGGCGCATGGCAAGCCGCCGGGCTACTACACGATGGACGACGTGCTCGGCCTCAAGGATCTGTTCTAGTTCAACGTCGATGGAAGCGAACTGATGAGCGAACGTCTCCTGGTGCTGGTGCGCCACGGCCAGAGCGAGTGGAACCTGAAGAACCTGTTCACCGGCTGGAAGGATCCGGACCTGACCGAGCAGGGCGTGGCCGAGGCCAGGGAGGCCGGGCGCAAGCTGAAGGCGCAGGGGCTCGTCTTCGACGTCGCCTTCACCTCGGTGCTGACGCGTGCCCAGCACACGCTCGACCTGATCCTGACCGAACTCGGCCAGACCGGCCTGCCGACACAGAAGAACCTCGCGCTCAACGAGCGCGACTATGGCGACCTCTCGGGCCTCAACAAGGACGACGCCCGCGCCAGATGGGGCGAGGACCAGGTCCACATCTGGCGCCGCTCCTACGACGTCCCGCCGCCCGGCGGCGAAAGCCTCAAGGACACGCTCGCCCGCGCGCTGCCCTACTACGTCCAGGAGATCCTCCCCGGCGTCCTCCGCGGCCAGCGCACCCTCGTCGCCGCCCACGGCAACTCGCTCCGCGCCCTGATCATGGTGCTGGAGAAGCTCTCGCCCGAAGGCATTTTGAAACGCGAGCTGGCGACGGGCGTGCCGATCATCTACCGGCTGAACGCGGACTCGACGGTGGAGTCCAAGCTGGATCTGGCGGGCTGACTGATCGCTGCAAGCGTTCCGTCCCCGCGCCTCGTGGCGCTTCTTATGAGTTGAGGCCCCACTACCGGCCGCAGCGACGCTGCGCCCCCTCGCCCCGTTCTTACGGGGAGAGGGCTGGGGTGAGGGGCAGCCACACGGGCAGTGCCTGATCTGCGACCTAACCACAAGCCTTCTACTAATGAGTTGCTCGTCATGCCCGGGCTCGTCCCGGGCATCCACGTCCATCATCGTATGCCGGACGACGTGGATGGCCGGGACAAGCCCGGCCATGACGACGCGGAGGCGGCGGACCAGATAGCGGCATGCGATGATGGATGTGGATGCCCTGTGAACGCGAAGCTCGCGCCGTTCGGCAGCAAACGCGCCGCCCTCCTGTCCCGATTCACATCTCAAACAGCCTTGGACACAGCTCCGCGATCTCGCGGCGTCATCGCCCGAGTCCTGCATCGAACCGTGTCCCTCCGAAAATCGAGAGGGCGCAGGGAATGCCGGGTGAAGGCCTCACCCATGGCCCGCCTGCGTAAAAAAATGCAGGCGGCAGGTACCACAGGTGCTGCCGATCATCCGGCATTCCCTGCGCGACGGTCTTAACGCTTATACGCAGTCTCCCTGGTGCGCCGGGCTTGTTGGCCACCATTGTCCACGCAGCGCCTCAAGCGCCGTCGCGAACGTGACACCAGCGTCGGGGTGTCAGGACCCTGCGACTTCACGTCCACGATCCAGCCGTTCGTCGGCGCGCCCGAAGACACGCTGCGGCAGACCGCGGCCATCGCCTCCCCACCTCGCGTGTCGTGACGATCGCGCGCAACGCCCCTCTCGTTGAGGCGGGATGGGGGATAGAAACATGATTTCCGAAAATACGCAAGTAAATTATATTTTTTAGAAGTTGCTCCACCACATAGCAAATGCGATTTTCGGTAGCAAGCCGGCTCCCAAATCCGCCGCCCCACACCTACATCAGTGGAATGTCAGACACCGCCAAACTCCCTTCTGCACCGCCCGCCGTCGCCCGGACCAACACGCCGCCGCCCGGCTGGGCTAACGATGATCTCACGAAATTCCTGCAGGAGACCCATCAGCAACAGAATGCGACCTTCCACAACAAGAAGGCCGCGACCGCTCGGCTCGTGGCAATCGACGAACTGTTCGTCAGGATTTCGAAGCACTGGGTAAACCCACCAAGCGAGGTTGAGGCGATGCTTCTGCTCCGCTGCCATGCCGCCATGCGTGCTGCCGCAGGGGAAGCGATGGCCGGGCAGGCCGTTGAGTGTTACCGCCAGTGCCGGGGTATGCTTGAAAACGCGGCCTATGCCGTTCACATTCGTCGCGACCCGTCACTGGCGACTGTTTGGCTTAACCGGCATCAGGACGAGGCGGGCATGAAGGCGTCGAAGAAGGCGTTCCAGCATGTTGCCGTCGCAGCGTCCGTGACCGCAGCGAATCGGCACGCCGGGCAGCGCTTCGAGGACCTGTACCAACGCTGCATCGACTGGGGCGGCCATCCGAATGAGCGCTCCGTCACTGGCAACATGAAGATCATCGATGAGCCCGACCGCCGGTTGATGCTCGCGATCATGCTGCACGGCGACGGCATTGAACTGGACACGGCATTGCGGACTACCGCCCAGTGCGGAATGGTGTCACTGGAGCTGTTGCAGGTCCTCTACAACGCGAAGTTCGAGTTGCTCGGTATCAACGCCGCAATGCTCGAACTGCGGAAGGGTCTTTAATATCGAACGGACCGCGTCACCGGGCGAAAAAATACTGCGCCAATCGATCGAGTGTGTCCGCTTGAAGCTTCCCCCAACCTTCTAGGGTTGGGTCCGCATGGGTACCGAACTCGACCACGAGTCGACATGGCTTCATACAGGTCGGCGACTGTGACGCTACGCCGAAAAGGGGCCACGCCGAGCTAATCGGAAGGCCCGTCCAATGCAGCCTTACGCTGATCCAGATGGGGCATCATAAATCGTTCTACCCCATCTCCACCTGCCCGGCTTCCCACCCGATCATCGCCTGCTTGCGCGTGAGCCCCCAGTGATAGCCCGTCAACGCGCCGGTCTTGCCGAGCGCGCGATGGCACGGCACGACGAACGAGATCGGGTTCTTCCCCACCGCCGCGCCCACCGCGCGCGAGGCCTTCGGCGACTCCAGCCGTGTCGCGATATCGGAGTAGCAGACCGCCCGCCCCATGGGGATCTTGAGCAGGGTCTCCCAGACGCGGACCTCGAAGTCGGTGCCGATCAGGACGACGCGCAGCGGCTGGTCGGGGCGCCACAGGGTCTTGTCGAAGATGCGTTGGGCGAGGCCGGCGGTGCCGGGGACGTCCTCGACGTATTCGGCGCGGGGCCAGCGGCTCTTCATGTCGGCAAGCGCGGACGCCTCCTCGCCGGGGTCGGCGAAGGCGAGGCCGGCGAGGCCGCGCGGGGTGGCCATGACGAGCGCCATGCCGAACGGGCAGGGGTGGAAGCCGTAGCGCAAGGTGGTGCCGGCGCCGCCGGTCTTCCATTCGCCGGGCGACATCGCCTCGTGGGTGACGAACAGGTCGTGCAGGCGGCCGGGGCCTGATAGCCCCGAGTCGAGCGCGGCGTCGAGCACGCTCGCCGAGCCCTTCAACAGGCCCTTGGCATGGTCGAGCGTCAGCGCCTGCATGAACGCCTTCGGCGTCAGCCCGGCCCAGCGCCGGAACAGATGGTGCAGCTCGTCCGGCGTCAGGCTGGCGGCGTCGGCCATGTCCTCGATGGTCGGCTGCCGGCGCCAGTGCTCGGAGATGAACGCGATCGCGCGGCGCACCGCGTCGTAGTCGCGTAGCGCGGCCGATTGTTGCGGGCCCGGCTTGGCCAGGGCGGAATCGTGAATGGCGAGGGTCATCATGATCCGGATGTAGGGCGGCCGGGGCGGGGACTCCACCCGATTTCTGATTGGAGGGCTAGGGGCGGATTGAGTGGCCTGCGCCTCGACGCGTGCCCTTATTTGGTTTGCGCCGTCATTCCGGGGCATTCGCGCGCAAGCGCGAATGAGCCCGGAATCCATATCCACGGGACGACGTGTGAGGCGAGATGCCCATGACCGGCGTGCCCCACACGACGTCCTGGGGGTATGGGTTCCGGGCTCGCGCTGCGCGCGCCCCGGAACGACAGCGGAGACGCTGGCACCTCTGCCGCCCAAGGCGGCGGTTTACCTCTTCCCGCGCGCGAGAAGAGATCGGATTGCTTCGGCAGATGCGATCCGGGGAAGGGGCTGTCCGCACGGTCGGTGGGTGGGGCTGCTCCTCACCCCAACCCTCGCTCCGTAAGAACGGGGGGAGGGAGCGCGCTGCCGTTCGCGGGCAGCTCGGCTGCGCTGGGGTCTTCGATGACTACAGCGGATTATACACCGGCCCGCGTTTCGCGGCCTGCAGCCCGGCCGTCAGGGCTTTCGCAAAGCTCGCCTTTTCCTCCGGCCCGAGAAAGCTCGCGATAGCCACGCGCTGGCCGCGTGCCACCAGATACAGGCGCTCGATGCCGAACTCCTCGTGGGTCTCCTGGTCGAGCCGCACCCACAGCGGGTTGAAGCGCCATTCCATGACATGGCCCTTGTGGCTGACGCGGCGCAGGCGCAGCTCGGTCAGGGTGATCGTCACGTCCTCATAGGCGTTGGCGCGGCGGAAATTGACCTTGAAGGCCCAGTAGATCGCCAGCGCATCAAGGCCGAAGAAGCCGAGCACCGGCCACGCGCCCATCAGCAGCGAGGCAAGGCCGCCGATGAAGCTGATGGCGCAGACCACGACCATCAGCACCAGGAAGCCGGTGCGGTTGAGCGAGCGATGCGGCGTCAGCCGGGCCGAGAAGAGCTCGGGATCAGCGGCGTCGGTGCCGGTCTCCTGATACGCAAAAGCATTGCCTGGCGTCATGGGGCCTCAGTATACCCGGATCATGGCCAAAATCACCCGCCCCCAACGCGCCAAGCCGGCGCCGGTTCGCAAGCTCGCCAACAAGCCGGCCAAAAAGGCCGCTAAAGCCGCGCCCAAGACGGCTTCCAGGCCAGCACCGAAAAAGGCCGCCAAGGCGAGCCCGGCGGGCAAGCCGAAGGCCGGCCCGGGCAAGTCAGTCAAGACGACGCTGAAGGCGACCAAGCCGTGGACTCCGGCGGAGATCCGCGAGGCCTTCAGCCGGTTTGCGGCCTCCAACCCGGAGCCGAAGGGCGAGCTCGAGCACCTCAACCCCTACACCCTGCTGGTCGCCGTGGTGCTGTCGGCGCAGGCGACGGATGCCGGGGTCAACAAGGCGACGCGACCACTGTTTCAGGTCGCCGACACGCCGCAGAAGATGATCGCGCTCGGCGAGGAGACCTTGCGCGACACCATCAAGACCGTCGGCCTCTATCGCACCAAGGCCAAGAACGTGATCGCGCTGTCGCACAAGCTGATCAACGAGTTCGGCGGCGAGGTGCCGCGCACGCGCGCGGAATTGGAGTCGCTGCCCGGCGCCGGCCGCAAGACCGCGAACGTCGTGCTCAACATGGCGTTCGGCGAGCATACGATGGCAGTCGACACCCATGTGTTTCGCGTCGGCAACCGCACCGGCCTGGCCCCCGGCAAGACCCCGCTCGAGGTCGAGCTCGGGTTGGAGAAGGTCATTCCCGCCGAGTTCATGCTGCATGCCCATCACTGGCTGATCCTGCACGGCCGCTACACCTGCTTGGCGCGCAAGCCGCGCTGCGAGCTGTGCCTGATCAAGGACCTCTGCCGCTGGCCGGAGAAGACCGCCTGATACGTTGTCCGTGACGAACGGTTTCGCCGGAGAACGCATTTGACAGTCACTATTGTGTCACGCGGCGACGCCGTCTCACCATGGCCGGGCCACATCGGCGCCCGCATTGGACATAAGATGACACCCGTAATCCGGGGCGATGTGAGTGGCGCGTGTTAGTTCCCGCGTTCTCGGACCCTTCTGCGCCGGGACGTTGAAGGATCAGCCGCATGGACAACACTGCCGCACTCGTGTCGCTCGCGACCTCGGTGCCACCGCATCAGTTTCGCCAGAACGAGGTGATGGAGGCGGCGCGCGTGGTGCTGTCGCCGCGCTTTCCGCAGTTCGACACGATGGCGAGCCTGTTCGCCAACACCGGCATCCGCCAGCGCTACGGCGTCAAGCCGATCGAATGGTACATGGAGCGGCGCGGCTGGCCGGAGCGCACGCAAGCCTATCTCGAAGGCGCCGAGGCACTGTTCGTCGACGCGACGAACAAGGCGCTGGCGCAGGCCGATCTCACGGCTGCCGAGATCGACACCATCGTCAGCGTGAGCTCGACCGGCATCGCGACGCCGACCTTGGAGGCGCGCGTCGCCGGCCGCATGGGCTTCCGCTCCGACGTCTCGCGCGTGCCGGTGTTCGGCCTCGGCTGCGCCGGCGGCGTTTCCGGCCTGTCGATCGCCGCGCGGCTGGCGCAGGCGCGGCCCGGCACCAATGTGCTGTTCGTGACCTTCGAATTGTGCACGCTCGCGGTGCGCCACGACGAGCTGAGCAAGGCCAACATCGTCGCGCTCAGCCTGTTCGGCGACGGCGCGGCGGCCGCGATCCTGCGCGCCGGCGACGGCGGGCAGACGCGCGTCGAGGCGACCGGCGAGAAGCTGTGGCCGGATACGCTTGATATCATGGGCTGGAGCGTCGATCCCGAAGGCTTTGGCGTGATCTTCCAGCGCACCATTCCGGACTTCGTCACCGAGAACATGGGCCCCGCGGTCAACGAGATCCTCGGCAACATGAAGCTCCTGCCCGGCGACGTCGATCGCTTCGTCTGCCATCCCGGCGGCGCCAAGGTGATCACGGCGCTGGAGCGCGCGCTGTCGATCGGCCAGGGCACGCTCGACCATGAGCGCGAGATCATCGCCGACTACGGCAACATGTCGGCGCCGACGGTGCTGTTCGTGCTGGAGCGCGCGCGCGCCCGCGGACTGCCGCCGCGCTCGGTGCTGACGGCGCTCGGACCCGGTTTCACCGCAAGCTGCGTTTCATTGAGGCACGCCGCATGACCTTCGCCGCCTTCGTCCTCGCCCTCGTCACCATGCAACGGCTCGGCGAGCTCGTGCTCGCCCGCCACAACACCCGTCGCCTGCGCGCCATGGGCGCGGTCGAGGTCGGCGCGGACCATTATCCGCTGATGATCTCGATGCACGCGGCCTGGCTGGTGTCGCTGTGGCTGCTCGGCGCCGACCAGGAGGTCGATCCGTGGCTGCTGTCGGGCTTCGTGCTGCTGCAGGGGCTGCGCTGGTGGGTGCTCGCGACGCTCGGTCCGCGCTGGACGACGCGCATCATCATCCTGCCCGGTGCGCCGCTGGTGACCGATGGTCCCTATCGCTACATCTCGCATCCGAACTATCTGGTGGTCGCCGCCGAGATCGCGCTGCTGCCGCTGGCGCTGCATCTGCCGCTGATCGCGCTGATCTTCTCAGGCCTGAATGCGGCGGTGCTGTTCATCCGCATCCGCGCCGAATCGGAAGCACTCACCGGCATCGGCGGCGGCCAGACGGCATGAGCGGGTCGGCCGCGCCGCAGGATCGTCCGAGCCTCACCACCTGGCTCGGCTTCATCCTGATGTGCGTCGGCATGTTCATGGCGATCCTGGACATCCAGGTGGTGGCGACGTCGCTGCCGACCATCCAGGAGGCGCTCGGCATCACGCCCGAGGCGATGAGCTGGATCCAGACGGCGTATCTGATCGCCGAGATCATCGCCATTCCGCTCACCGGCCTGCTCACGCGCGTGTTCACCTTGCGCTGGCTGTTCACAGGCGCCGTCGGCATCTTCACCGCCGCCTCGCTCGGCTGCGCGTTCAGCGGCGATTTTCACACGCTGCTGGCGTTCCGCGTGCTGCAGGGCTTCTTCGGCGGTCTGTTGATCCCCGTGGTGTTCTCCGCCGTCTTCCTGCTGTTTCCGCCGCGCCTGCACGCGGTCGCGACCACCATCGGCGGCGTCGTCGCGGTGCTCGCGCCGACCATCGGGCCCGTGGTCGGCGGCTTCATCACCAACACCTGGTCGTGGCCTTGGCTGTTCCTCATCAACATCGTGCCGGGTGTCATTGCCGCGCTGGTGACGCCTGGCCTGCTGCCGAAGCAGCGCATGGATCTCGCGGAGCTCGACAAGCTCGACCTGTTTGCGCTGCTACTGCTCGCGGTGTCCCTGGCCAGCCTCGAGCTCGGGCTGAAGGAGGCGCCGAAGGGCGGCTGGCTGTCGTCGAACTGCATCGCGTTCCTGGTGCTGAGCGCGTCATGCTTCACCTTGCTCGTTCAGCGCCTGCTGGCCTCGCCGCATCCGATCCTGCGGCTCGGCAGCTTTCAGCGGCGGTCGTTCACGCTCGGCTGCCTGTCGAGCTTCTGTCTGGGCATCGGGCTGTTCGGCTCGGTGTATCTGATGCCGGTGTTCCTCGCCTTCGTGCGTGGCCACGATGCGTTCGAGATCGGCAAGATCATGCTGGTCACGGGCGTGGCGCAATTGATCGCAGCCCCGCTGGTGACGGCGCTGGACGGCAAGGTCGATGCGCGTCTGCTGACGGCGTTCGGCTTCGTGGTGTTCGGCACGGGGCTTGCGGCCAGCGCGTTCCAGCCGCCGACGGCGGACTATCAGGAGATGTTCTGGCCGCAGGTGGTGCGCGGCGTCGGCATCATGTTCTGCCTGCTGCCGCCGACGCGGATCGCGCTCGGCGACCTGCCGCAGGCGGAAGTCGCCGATGCCAGCGGGCTGTTCAACCTGATGCGCAATCTCGGCGGCGCCATCGGCATCGCGCTGATCGACACCATCATCTACGGGCGCGTCACCTTGCATGCGCAGGCGTTCCGCGACCGCCTGATGGCCGGCGACACCGCCGCCGCCAAGGCGATCGGGCTGGCGCCGGAGCTGCTGCGCAACCGGCCGCGCGGCGTCTCGGAGGAGCAGGCGATCGCCTATGTCCGGCCGCTGGTGGAGAAGGCCTCGCTGGCGCTGTGCGTCAACGAGGCCTGGTCGCTGCTCGCAGGCATAGCCCTGCTCGGCTTCCTGCTGATCCCGTTTGCGCGCAACAAGGCCGTGAGCCTGTCGCCGCGGATGATGGCGCTAGAGGCTGCGCAGCCGGCGCTCCGGCGACGGCTCGATCAGCTCGGGCCGCGGTCCGGATAGGCGCTTGTGCAGGTGGACCATGAAGGCCATGCCGAACAGCGGCGTCGCCAGGTTCACGATCGGGATGGTGACGAAGGCCGCGATGATCAGGCCCGCGGTGAACACAGTCACCGCATTGTCGCGCCGCATCGCCTTCGCTTCCGCCGGCGGCCGGAAGCGCATCGCGGCGAGCTCGAAATATTCGCGGCCGAGCAGCCAGGCGGTGGCGAGGAAGAAGATCACGAAGCCGGCGCCGGCCAGGAATACGAAGGGCAGGGCGATCAGATAGACCAGGATGGTGAGGCCGGCGGCCTTGAGGCCTTCCGCGATCGCGACGCCGAAAGGCAGGGCGACGCCGGGGCGTTCGGCCGGATAGTGCTCGCGCTCGACGAGGTCGGCGACGTCGTCGACGAACAGGCTCGCGATCAGCGACGTGATCGCCGGCATCAGCATGATGCCGCCGAACACCACGCCGAAGCCGGCGGCGATCGAGATGATCCAGGTCAGCACCTCGAGCGTGCCGTGCGAGTTCGGCCCGAGCATGGCTTCCGCCCAGCCCTCGCCGGCGGTCGCGAGCCAGGTCAAGAGCCGCTGCAGCCCAATCGCGAGCACCGTGACCAGCACCAGCGCCAGCCCGATCGAGCGCCACAGGATCGAGCGCATCGGCGGCGACAGAATTTGCGAAATCGCCTTGATGGCGGCGTCGATCATGGCGGGGTCCCTCGCTGCAAAGCCCGCGGCAGAGGTAGACATGCCGGCGGGCTTCGGCAAGTCCGCCGGCATCGTCTCAAAGATCGGTCGCCCGCAGCCGCAGCGCGTTGCCGACCACGCTGACCGACGACAGCGACATCGCGGCAGCGGCGATGATCGGCGACAGCAGGATGCCGAACACGGGGTAGAGGATGCCGGCGGCGATCGGGATGCCCGCGGCGTTGTAGATGAACGCGAAGAACAGGTTCTGGCGGATGTTGCGCATCGTCGCCGCCGACAGTTTTCGCGCCCGCGCGATGCCGCCGAGATCGCCCTGCAGCAGCGTGACGCCGGCGCTCTCCATCGCCACGTCGGTGCCGGTGCCCATGGCGATGCCGACGTCGGCCGCGGCGAGCGCCGGCGCATCGTTGACGCCGTCGCCGGCCATCGCGACGATCTTGCCGCTGGCGCGCAGCCGCGCGACCACGGCGCTCTTCTGGTCCGGCAGCACCTCGGCCTCGACCTCGGTGATGCCGATTTTTCGCGCGACCGCGGTGGCCGTGGTGCGGTTGTCGCCGGTCAGCATGATCACCTTGATGCCGTCGGCCGCGAGTGCCTTCAGCGCCTCCGGCGTCGAGGCCTTGACCGGATCGGCAATCGCGAACAACGCGGCCGGTTTGCCGTCAACGGCCATCGTGATCACGGTCGCGCCCTCTTCGCGCAGCCGCTTGCTCTCGACCCCCAGCGTATCGGTGATGATACCGAGCGAGGCGAGATAGGTGGCATTGCCGAGCACGACCGACTTGCCGTCGATCTCGCCGCGCGCGCCCTTGCCGGTCGGTGCGTCGAAGTTCTTGACGTCGGCGAGCTTGAGGTTGCGCTCGCTGGCGTGCCGGACGATGGCCTCGGCGAGCGGATGCTCGCTGGCGCGCTCGACGCTGGCGGCCAGCCGCAGCGCCTCGGCCTCGTCGAAGCCCTGAGCGGTGACGATGCTGGTCACCTTCGGCTTGCCCTCGGTCAGTGTGCCGGTCTTGTCGACGACCAGCGTGTCGACCTTCTCCATCCGCTCCAGCGCCTCGGCGCTCTTGATCAGCACGCCGGCCTGGGCGCCGCGACCGACCCCGACCATGATCGACATCGGCGTTGCCAGGCCGAGCGCGCAGGGACAGGCGATGATCAGCACGCTCACGGCGGCGACGAGGCCGAAGGCGAAGCGCGGCTCGGGGCCGAAGACGTACCACGCGACGAAGGCGGCAATGGCAGCCGCGATCACCGTCGGCACGAACCAGCCCGCGACCTGGTCGGCGAGGCGCTGGATCGGCGCGCGCGAGCGCTGCGCATCGGCGACCATCTGCACGATCTGCGACAGCAGCGTCTCGCGACCGACCTTGTCGGCGCGCATCACGAAGCTGCCGGTCTGGTTCAACGTGCCGGCGATGACGCGCTCGCCCTCGTCCTTGGTGACAGGCATCGATTCGCCGGTGACCAGCGATTCGTCGAGCGACGAGCGGCCTTCGAGGATGACGCCGTCGACCGGCACCTTCTCACCGGGACGCACGCGCAGCCGGTCGCCGACCGCGAGCTCGACGATCTCCACCTCATGATCGGTGCCGTCGGCATCGAGCCGCCGCGCCGTCTTCGGCGCCAGCTGCAGCAGCGCCTTGATCGCGCCCGACGTCGCCTCGCGTGCGCGCAGCTCGAGCACCTGGCCGAGCAGGACGAGAATGGTGATGACCGAGGCCGCCTCGAAATACACCGCCACCGCGCCGCCATGGCCGCGGAACGCCGGCGGAAACGCCTGCGGCGCCAGGGTCGCGATCACGCTGTAGACATAGGCGACGCCCGTACCCATCGCGATCAAGGTGAACATGTTGAGATTGCGGGTCTGGACCGATTGCCAGCCGCGTACGAAGAACGGCCAGCCGGCCCACAGCACCACCGGCGTCGCCAGCGCGAACTGGATCCAGTTCGACAGCACGGGATCGATCAGGCCGTGGCCGCCGACGAGGTGCCCGCCCATCTCCAGCACGACCACGGGAGCTGCCAGCACCGCGCCGATCCAGAATCGTCTGGTCATGTCGGCGAGCTCGGGATTGGGCGCATCGTCGAGGCTGATGACGTCGGGCTCCAGCGCCATGCCGCAGATCGGGCAGGTGCCTGGGCCTTCCTGCCGGATCTCGGGATGCATCGGGCAGGTGTAGATCGTGCCCGCCGGCATCTCCGGCGGCGGCTCGCGCTCGCCGAGATATTTGTCGGGCTCGGCCGCGAATTTGGTGCGGCAGCCGGCCGAGCAGAAATGGAAAGCGTGACCCGCGTGCTCGAAGCGATGTTTCGAGGTCGCGGGATCGACGCTCATGCCGCAGACGGGATCGATCACCTTCGCATCGTCATGCTGATGCGCGTGATGGTCATGACCGCCACAGCACGACGCCGCGGCTGCAGGCGCGGCCGTCACGAGATACTTGGCGGGATCGGCGGCGAACTTGGTGCGGCAGCTCGCGGAGCAGAAATGGTACGTCTGCCCCTGATGTTCGAAGCGGTGCTTGGAGGTCGCGGGATCGACGGACATGCCGCAGACGGGATCCTTCACCTTCGCGATCGGCGGCGGCGCCTCGTCACGGCCGCCGCAGCAGCCGCCATGGTTGTGCGCTGGTGTCGCATCGGCACGATCACTGCAACATCCCTCTGCAGCCGC
The DNA here is from genome assembly GCF_032489875.1 of Bradyrhizobium sp. SZCCHNR1015. Classification (NCBI taxonomy): domain Bacteria; kingdom Pseudomonadati; phylum Pseudomonadota; class Alphaproteobacteria; order Hyphomicrobiales; family Nitrobacteraceae; genus Bradyrhizobium; species Bradyrhizobium sp. SZCCHNR1015. The sequence continues at coordinate 73,695 of NZ_JAUEYW010000023.1, read as the reverse complement.
GGTCTCTTGTCCGGTTTCCACCGCGCTCGCCTGTGGTCCACAGCCGCATCCGCTGGCCTTGACCGCTGCGGCGCCATGTCCGTGTTCGGTTCCCGACATTGCCCAGCCTCGCCTCTTGAAACCTATACCCTGTAGGGGTATATAGGCCGCATGCGCGAGGACATCAAGACATCCTGTCAGAAACGTTTGAGCCGGATCGAAGGGCAGGTCAGGGGCCTGTCGAAAATGGTCGAGGACAACCGCTACTGCATCGACATCGTGACCCAGATCTCCGCTGTCAGGGCGGCGCTGCGACGAGTCGAGGAGGAGATTCTACGCGACCACGTCGCCCATTGCGTCGAGCACGCCATCGCATCGGGCGACAAGGCCGATCAACGGCAGAAGATCGCGGAGTTGATGGATGTGATCAGCCGGTCGGATCGCTGAGGCCAGCCCGGGTCAGACTGCCACTTTTTTGCGGCGTCGTGCGGTCGGACGTGGCGCGACGTTTCGTACCGGCTCGGCGACGAGAAAATGCTCGCTGACCACGAGCCGCTCGCCGAGCTTCGCAACTACTTCCTCAGCCGCAGCCTGCTGCGTCGCTTCTTCGTCAGCCGTCTCAGGAACGAGCGGCGGCGCTGTGATGGCTCCTGGAAACACGGCGAACTCGCCCGCTACCTCCGCGAGCGGCTTCTGCTTGTCGGCCCAATGCAGCGTCGTGTAGTCGAATCCATTGACGATGGTCGGCTTGACGATCTCGAAATAGGGCGAGATGTCGAAGTCGCGCGGCATGTAGAGCGACGAATCGCGGATGTGCAGGATCTCGCGCTTGGCGCGCCGCGATGGCGCCCGCGTGATCTTCGGCAGGATCGGATAGCGCACCGCGTCGAACGCCTGCGCGATCAGCGCCGAGCAGATCATCTTGGTCGGATCGCCCGAGCCCAGCGCGATCATGCGCCGCCGCCAGCGTTGCGGAATCGGCATCGGGATCAGATAGCGCATCAGGTCGATGATGTTCTTGGTGTCGTAGCCGAAGCCGATGCGATTGATGGCGTAGCGGCACACCGTGTGCCGGTCCTCATACGTTAGTCCGACCGGACGGCACACACGGGTGTGGTAGGCGAAATATTTCGACAGCGGCGCCGAGATCACGCCATCGCCGACATAGGCCTCGACCAGCACGTGCGGCTCCCCATCGGGCTCGACGGCGCCGTCGATCGGTCCGACATAGAGCGCGGCATGCGACCAGGTCGACTGCGTGAGGTATTTGATGATGCCGGAAATACGGCTGTTGCCCTCGACGAGCAGCACGTCGCCGGGCTGGACATCCTTGCGCAGATAGTCCGGATCGCTCGGCGTGAACGGCTCATAGCCCGGGATCTCCTTCTGGAGATAGGCGGCAATCAGCTTGCCGATGTGATCGAGCACGATACCCATAACGCTCCCCGGGCGACCTTGGCCGGTCGCCGGCTTTTTCCCTTCTTCCATGATGGTCGATTGCGGTTGCAATTTGGTTCATAGTCGATGCGTTCTGCACGGCATCACGTTTACCATCCCGGTTGCCGCAGCGCGGCAGATGCGGCAAATTCGGCGGGTATTCGTTTGATTCAAAAGCTTTCGGAAACCATGTCATGAATGTCACGCGCCGCGGCTTCCTCTCCGCTTCCGCGGCGCTGGCCGCGCTGCCTATTGCCGGCCGCGCCGCGCAGTCGGCTGTTCCACGCGAGGCTGACATTGTCGTGATCGGGGCGGGAGCGGCGGGAATCGCCGCGGCCCGTCGGATCGTCGCGGCCAACCGCAAGGTCGTGGTGCTGGAGGCCGCGCCGCAGCCCGGCGGCCGTTGCAGCACGGATACTGCCACCTTCGGCGTGCCGTTCGATCGCGGCGCCCGCTGGCTGCTCAATGCCGACGGCAATCCCATCAGCAGGCTCGCGCGGGGTCTCGGGCTCGATCTCGTCGCGGCCCCCGTCGGGCAGAAGATCCGGGTCGGTCGGCGCAATGCGCGGCCCGGTGAGACCGAGCAGTTCCTGGCGGGGCTGGTGCGCGCCAATCGCGCCATCGACGAGGCGGCGCGCGGCAAGCTCGACACCTCCTGCGCCGCGGCGCTGCCGAAAGATCTGGGCGACTGGACCAGCACCACCGCGTTCGTGCTCGGCGCCAGCGCGACCGGGAAGGATCTCGCCGATCTCTCCGCGATGGACAAGGCGCGTGCGCAGGATCGCAGCGCGCCGCTGGCCTGCCGCCAGGGGCTGGGCACCTTCATCGCCAGGCTCGGCGAAGCGTTGCCGTTGTCGCTGTCGACGCCGGCAACGCGCGTCGTGTGGGCCAACCGCGACGTCGCGGTGGAAACGCCGGCGGGGCGAATCGCGACGCGCGCCGTCATCCTCACGGTGTCGACCAACGTGCTGACATCAGGCGCCATCAAGTTTGCGCCCGAGCTGCCCAAGCGGCAGCTCGACGCCGCCGCCAAGCTCAGCCTCGGCAGCTACGATCACATTGCGCTGATGCTGGCGGGCAATCCGCTCGGCCTGTCGCGGGACGAGGTCATCATCGAGCAGAGCAATTCCAACCGCACGGGTCTGTTGCTGGCCAATATCGGCGGATCGTCGCTCTGCGCCGTCGATGTTGCCGGCGCCTTCGGCCGCGAACTCTCAGCGCAGGGCGAGGCGGCGATGGTCGACTTCGCCAGGGAGTGGATCGGCAAGCTGTTTGGAAGTGAGGCCGCCGCAGCGGTGAAGTCGTCCGCAGCCACGCGCTGGAACCAGGCGCCGGGCGTGCTCGGCGCGATGTCGGCGGCCACGCCCGGCAGCCAGGGGGCGCGCAAGATCCTCGGCGAACCCCTCGGTCCGCTGTTCCTGGCGGGCGAGGCGACGCACGAAACGCTGTGGGGCACGGTCGACGGCGCCTGGGACTCCGGCGAACGTGCCGCCGAAGCCGCGCTGCGGCGGATCGGCGCGCTGAAGGATCCCGAGCCGGAGCCGAGCAGTGAGCGGCAACGGCCGCGCCGCCGCGGCAAGGTACGCTCGGCCTCGCCGGAGGATTGAAGTAGGACCGTAGGGTGGGCAAAGGCGCAGCCGTGCTATCACCACATTCGAAAATCGTCGTGGCGCCGTGCCCGCCATTTTGCTGATGAGTTCGCGGGTGGATGGTGGGCACGCTGCCGCCTTGCGGCGGCCGCTTTGCCCACCCTACGCGGGCTACACCGGCAGCTTCAGCTCCATCAAATCCTTCGCCACGATGATCCGGCCCGTGTAGTTCTTCTTCACGTCGCGCGTCCAGTCGTCGTCGGTGACCTCCGGATCATCACCGGGCACGAAGTGGCTGAGCGCCAGCACCTTCACGCCTGCCGCCGCAGCGATACGCCCGACGTCCTCGGTCGTCGTGTGGCTGTCGAGCAGGTGCTTCTTCAGCGTCGAGCCGTTCTTCGTTTTCGCGACCAAGCGATCGACCGCCGGCACATACAGGCATTCGTGCACCAGCACGTCGGCGCCCCTGGCGAACTCGGCGAGCTTCGGATTGTAGGCGGTGTCGCTCGAGAACACGATCATGCCGTCCGGGGTCTCGAACTTGTAGGCGAAATTGTCGGTGATCGGCGGATGCGGCGTGCGGAACGCGGTCACCGTCACATCCGCCGTCTTCAGCACGACGCCGTCCGCGTCGATGTCCTTCGCGACCAGGAGCGGCCGAGGATCGGGCCTGCCTTCATCTGCGATGCGTGTGTCGACGTCGAACTTGTTGGTTTCCCAGAAACTCCTGGTCATCGCCTCCAGGCCCTTCGGTCCGAACGACTGGATTGGCGTCGACAATCCTGCGGCCCAGGCGTTGTAGAACAGGTTGCCGTATTCGAGATTGTGATCGGAATGGTGATGGCTGATCAGGATGTACTTGACCGACGGGATCGGAACGCCCGCATTGACGAGCTGACGGCTGACGCCCATGCCGCAATCGATCACGAACGGCGTGCCGTTGACGACGACGAGATTGGCCGGATTCGAAGCGCCCACGCCGACGCGTGGGCCGCCCTTGGTGCCGAGGAAGACGATCCGCGTGCCGGTCTTGGCGCCTTGCGCGAACACCGAGCGCGCTGCGACAGCTCCGGCTGTGCCCAGCGCGAGCGACAACATCGTGCGGCGATTGATCATGGTGTCCTCCCGGTCGGTCTCGTTGCGGGGAGGCTAGCCTCGCCCGAGCACGCCGTCGAGGGCCGGCAGGCCGGCGATGACGGCAATTGCGATCAGCACATAGCAGATGGCGCGGAACACCTGCTCGCTGGCGCGGCCGAACAGCGAAGCGCCGAACGCAACGCCAAGCGCGTAGACCGGCCCGATCAGCAGCGAGAGCTTCAGCGAATCCCAGGAGATCAGCCCGCTCATTGCGTAGCTCACCATCGCGAAGAAGTCCGATGCGCCGAAGAACAGCACGATGTTCGCTCGCGCGATCTTCGGCGGGATCGGGCGTCCCAGCCAGTAGCCGACGATCGGCGGGCCCCCGGTCTGCGCCAGTCCGCTGCAAAATCCGGAGATACAGCCGACAGCGACCGACAGTGCGGTGTACTCCCTGCCGCGATAGCGCCAGCCGGACAGCAGCAGCGCAAGCAGCGCGAGCACGAAACCGGTGATGATCCAGCGGACGGTGACCGGGTCCAGCCGGCTGAGGAAATAGGTGCCCACGGGCACGCCGACCAACGCGCCCGCAACGATCACCGCGGTGGCCCTGCGGTCGGCCTCGCGCCAGGCTGGCGCCACCATCGGGGCCATCGAGACGAAATCGATCACCAGCAGCAGCGGCGCGACCAGACGGGGCGTCGCAAAGCTGCTCGCGAGCGGCATGAAGATCAGCGCCGAGCCGAAGCCGGAGAACCCGCGCGCGGTCGCAGCAATAAAAGCCGTGATCGCCAGTGCGACCGTCGCGAACAGGCTGAGGTCGGCAGGGATGAGCCCGGACAGGCTCATCCGCGCAACGTGCCGCCGGTCTTCTTGGCGACGTCAGCGGTGATCTTCGCCGCGACGGCGTCGATCTCCTCGTCGGTCATGGTCTTGTCGCGTGGCTGCAGGGTCACGGCGATCGCGACCGACTTCTTGCCGTCCTCGATGCCCTTGCCCTCGTAGACGTCGAACACGGTAACATCGGTGATCAGCTTCTTGTCGACGCCCTGCGCGGCGCGCACGATGTCGCCGGCCTTGACCTTGCGATCGACGATGAAGGCGAAGTCGCGCGACACCGGCTGGAATGCCGAGAGCTCGAGCACCGGCTTGGCGCGGGTCGGCTTCGCCTTGGCGGCCGGAATGCGATCGAGGATGACCTCGAAAGCGACGAGCGGGCCGTCGACCTTCAGGGCCTCCAGCGTGCGCGGATGCAGCTCGCCGAAATGTCCGAGCACGTTCTGCGGTCCCATCTGGATGGTGCCGGAGCGACCCGGATGCATCCAGGCCGGACCGCCGGCAACGATCTGCAGCGACGCCATCGGCGCGCCGGCCGCCGCCAGCACGGCCAGCGCATCGGCCTTGGCGTCGTAGGCACTGGCCGGCTGCGATCCCGTCCAATGCCGGCCGAGTCCCTTCGCCGAGGCGATGCCACGGCGGATGCCGCTCGCGGCCACGAACTGATCCGTGGGGCCGTCGCCCTTGAAGACCTGCCCGACCTCGAAGATCGCCGCATCGCCGAAGCCGCGATCGGCGTTGGCCTGCACAGTCGCGATCAGGCCCGGCAACAGGCTCGGGCGCATGTCCGATAGATCGGCTGCGATCGGATTGGCGAGTGCGAGTTCGGCCTTGCCGCCGCCGAACAATTCGGCGGCCGGCTTCGAGATGAATGACCACGTCACGGCTTCGACCATGCCGCGTGCCGCCAACGCGCGCTTGGCGCGCCGCGTGCGCAATTGCAGCGGCGTCAGAACCGGCTTGCGCGGCGCATCGCCGCGCTCGAACGGCGTCATCGGCACCTTGTCGACGCCGACGATGCGCACGATTTCCTCGACGATGTCAGCCTTGCCGTGGACGTCGCTGCGCCAGGAGGGCACCGCGACCTTCACGACCGGGCCATTGCCTGCGACCACGAAGCCGAGATGCGTCAGGATCCGCCGCATCTCGGTCAGTGGCACCTCGATGCCCGCCAGCCGCTTCACCTCGGTGAGCGGGAAGTCGACGATGCGGTCATCGCCGAAGGGATTGCCGACGACGAGGATTTCCGATGGCGTGCCGCCGCACAGGTCGAGCACCAGCCTGGTCGCCATCTCCAGGCCCGGCACCATGAAGGCCGGATCGACGCCACGCTCGAAGCGGTAGCGCGCATCGGAGTTGATGCCGAGCTTGCGGCCGGTCTGGGCGATGTTGATCTCGTTCCACAGCGCCGATTCGATCAGCACGTCGGTGGTGTCTTCATCGCAGCCCGACGCCTCGCCGCCCATGATGCCGGCGAGCGATTCGACAGCGGCGTCATCGGCGATGACGCACATCGAATCGTCGAGCGTGTAGGTGCGGCCGTCCAGCGCCAGCAGCGTCTCACCGTCGCGCGCGCGGCGGACGACCAGGTTGCCCTTGACCTTCTTGGCATCGAACACGTGCAGCGGACGCGCGCGGTCGAATGTCATGTAGTTGGTGATGTCGACGAGCGCGTTGATCGGGCGCAGGCCGATCGAGGTCAGGCGCTGCTGCAGCCATGTCGGCGACGGGCCGTTCTTGACGCTGCGCACCAGCCGCAGCGCGAAGCCGGGACACAGCTTCTCGTCTTCGAGCACGACTTTCACGGGACAGGGGAATCCGCCCTTCATCGGCTTGATGCCGGGGTCTTTCAGCTTACCCATGTCGGCGGCAGCGAGGTCGCGTGCGATGCCGTGCACGCCGGTGCAGTCCTGGCGGTTCGGCGTCAGATTGATCTCGAACTGGGGATCGCCGAGCCCGGCCCATTCGGCATAGGGGGTGCCGATCGGCGCATCCGCCGGCAGCTCCATGATGCCGTCGTGATCGTCGGAGATCTCAAGCTCGGCCGCCGAGCACAGCATGCCGCGGCTCTCGACACCTCTGATCGTGCCGACCGAGAGCGTGATGTTCTTGCCGGGGATGTAGGTGCCGGGCGGCGAGAACACCGACACCAGCCCCGCGCGCGCATTCGGCGCGCCGCAGACCACCTGCACCGGCGCGCCACCGTCACCGGTGTCGACCATGCAGACGCGCAGCCGGTCGGCGTTCGGGTGCTGCTCGGCGGAGACGACGCGCGCAATCCTATACGGCGCGAGCAGCTTCGCCTTGTCCTCGAGATGCTCGACCTCGAGGCCGATCATCGTGAGCTTGTCGGCGATTGTCTCGACCGACTCATCGGTGTCGAGATGGTCCTTCAGCCAGGACAGCGTGAATTTCATGGCTGCATGCCTCGGATCTTGCTGGTGTTTGTATCGTGAGTGTGGTCGTGTTCGCTGTCTTGGTCGCTTGCGACGCTCTCTCCGCTCCCTCCCCCCTTGTGGGGGAGGGGTGGGGAGGGGGGTAAGCCGCGGGCGCGGTCGGCAATGGCTTGGCGGATTGCCGCAACAACACCTTCCAGATTCGAGGTCACCTGCTCATTAGTGAAGCGGAGGACCTCGAAGCCTTCGGCTGCGAAGAAGGCGTCACGCTCGGCGTCTCTTGCCTGCCGTTCGGTGAAATCGTGCGACTCGCCATCGAGCTCGATCACGAGCTTGGCCGAGAAGCAGGCGAAGTCTGCGATGTAGTTGCGAAATGGCACCTGGCGGCGAAAGCTGGCGCCGTCAATTCGGTCGGCCTTGATGTAGCACCACAGCAGCGTCTCGGCGCGCGTCATCGCCTGGCGAAGTTGCTTCGCTCGGTTGCGCTGGCGGTTGCTGACAACGGCGTGCGGCATCCTGGGCTACCCCCCTCCCTGACCCTCCCCCACAAGGGGGGAGGGAACGGAGAGACCGATGGTTGTCGAAGTAAGAGCGCGCAGATCCCAGCCCTCCCCCGCAAGCGGGAGAGGGAGTCCTAGCGTTTGCTGGGAAACATTGGGGCCGACAATCGTCACGTGCTCAATCCCCCGGCCAGCGTCGGCACCTCCAGCGGCTTGAAGCCGTAATGCGACAGCCAGCGGACGTCGCCTTCGAACAGCTGGCGCAAATCGCTCATGCCGTATTTCAGCATCGCGATGCGGTCGATGCCCATGCCCCAGGCGAAACCCTGGTACTCGTCGGGATCGATGCCGCAGGCGTGCAGCACGTTCGGATGCACCATGCCGCAGCCGAGAATCTCCAGCCAGTCCTCGCCCTCGCCGAAGCGGATCTCGCCCTTGTCGCGGCGGCACTGGATGTCGACCTCGAGCGACGGCTCGGTGAACGGGAAGAACGACGGCCGGAACTTCATGTTGATGTGGTCGACCTCGAAGAACGCCTTGCAGAATTCGTGCAGGATCCATTTGAGGTGGCCGAGATGCGAGCCCTTGTCGATGACGAGGCCCTCGACCTGGTGGAATTGCGGCGTGTGCGTCGCGTCCGAATCGATGCGGTAGGTGCGGCCCGGACAGATCACGCGGATCGGCGGTTTCTGGCTCAGCATCGTGCGCACCTGCACCGGCGAGGTGTGGGTCCGCAGCAGCATGCGCGAGCCGTCAGGCTTAGGGTTGAAGAAGAAGGTGTCGTGCATCTCCCGCGCCGGATGGCCTTCCGGGAAATTCAGCTTGGTGAAGTTGTAGTCGTCGGTCTCGACGTCGGGACCTTCGGCGATCGAGAAGCCCATGTCGGCGAAGATCGTGGTCAGCTCGTCCATCACCTGGCTGAGCGGATGGATGCGACCGGTGTCGGCCGGCGTGTCCTGCAAGGGCAGGGTGACGTCGATGGTCTCGGCGGCGAGGCGGGCGTCGAGCGCGGCGGCCTTGAGCACGTCGCGGCGCGCGGTCAGCGCCTGCGTGACCTTGTCCTTGGCGAGGTTGATCGCCGCGCCTTGCGTCTTGCGCTCGTCCGGCGACATCTTGCCGAGCGTGGCCAGCAGCGCCGAGATCGAGCCCTTCTTGCCGAGGGCGGCGACGCGCACCGCTTCCAGCGCGGCTTCGTCGCCCGCAGCGGCGATCTGGTCGAGGATCGAGGTTTCGAGCGAGGCGAGGTCGGACACGGGCAAAATCTCCGCGGGACAAAAGGCGGCTGGGTTGTCGCCGCGCCGGCGACAGGGGTCAAGCGAAAGCAGGCAAGCAAACCGGCATGTCGCCGGATAGCAAAAAGCGGCCGAGAGCATCGGCCGCTTTTGAAACCCTCACGATGCGCTGGGCGATCAGGCGGCGAGCGCCGCCTTGGCCTTCTCAACGATCGCCTGGAACGCGGCGGGCTCGTTGATCGCGAGATCGGACAGCACCTTGCGGTCGACGGTGATGCCGGACTTCGAGAGGCCGTCGATAAATCGGCTGTAGGTCAGCTCGAACGGGCGCACGGCGGCATTCAGGCGCTGGATCCAGAGCGCGCGGAAGGTGCGCTTCTTGCGCTTGCGATCACGGAACGCATACTGGCCGGCCTTCTCGACGGCCTGCTTGGCGGTGCGGATCGTGTTCTTGCGGCGGCCGTAATAGCCCTTGGCGGCCTTGAAGACTTTCTTGTGCTTGGCGTGGGCGGTCACACCGCGTTTGACGCGAGACATGCCGGAAATCCTTGGATTCAGAGATGACGATCAGCCGCGGCTTTGAGGCGGCCAGGGGTTCGGAAGCGAGAGGCCGGTCAGGCGTTCGGCAAGAAGTACTTCTTGACGTTGTCGCCGTCGGTCTTGAACAGCACGCGGGTGCCGCGCAGCTGCCGGATCTGCTTCTTCGTCCGCTTGATCATGCCGTGGCGCTTGCCGCGCTGGGCGTGCATCACTTTGCCGGTGGCAGTCACCTTGAAGCGCTTTTTGGCGCCGGATTTGGTCTTCAGCTTGGGCATTTGGCTCTCCTTGATGCCAACGGCAAGCCGCCCGCAAAAGCGGCGCCATCCGGCGAAAATGCTCGTTAGAGCGTTGGTTGTGCTCAGGTTTCGGGTCCAAACGAGGATCCACCCGCACAGAAACATCGCCACGGCAGCCCTTGATCAGCCGGGCGACGAAGGCCGCGCTTATGCCAGAGACAAAGCCAGTTGGCAACGTCGAACCACGGAATCGGCTATTCCGACCCATGATCAGCCGACCATGACAGTCGAGGATCGACCATGACCCCCCTCATTCGCCGCGCCATCTCCGCCGCCTTCACGACCGCGCTGCTGACGGGCCTCGCAGGCCTGCCGGCGAGGCCTGCGCACGCTGCCGGCTTCGATGGCGCCTGGACCGTGCTGATCATCACCGAGACCGGCAGTTGCGACCAGGGCTACAGCTTCCCGATCCGGATCAGCGGCGGCCGGGTCCTCTCGAACAGCACCGCCAACATCACCGGCTCGGTAGGCCGCGGCGGCGCCGTCACCGTGCGGGTATCCCAGGGTGGCGCCTCGGCCAGTGGCACCGGCCGGCTCGGCGCCACGTCAGGTTTCGGTCGCTGGAGCGGCAAAGGCTCGTCCGGGACCTGCCGCGGGCGGTGGCAGGCGACGCGGTCCTGACCCAGGCCCGAAAGACCCAGGCCCGCAAGAGCGGTCCTGGCGGGCGCTCTCAAGAGAAAAGCCCGCCAAACGCGTGGCGGGCCCGGCTTCGGGTGTCGGTGTGCTGGACCTAGCGCGGCGCCAGAACCATGACCACCTGACGGCCCTCGAACCTGGCGTCCTGCTCGACCTTGGCGAACGCTGCGACGTCGGATTTCACCTTGTCGAGCAGCTTGGTGCCGATCTCCTGGTGCGCCATTTCGCGGCCGCGATAGCGCAGCGTGATCTTGACCTTGTCGCCCTCTTCGAAGAACCGCTGCATCGCGCGCATCTTCACGTCGTAGTCGTGGTCGTCGATCATCGGGCGGAGCTTGATCTCCTTGATCTCAACGACCTTCTGCTTCTTGCGGGCCTCGGCGGCCTTCTTCTGCGCCGAATATTTGTACTTCCCGTAGTCCATGATCTTACAGACGGGAGGCGTGTTGTTCGGCGAAATCTCGACCAGATCCATGCCGGCGTCAGCGGCCATCTTGATCGCGACAACGGTCTCGACGACACCACGGTTGGTGCCTTCGGCATCGATCAGCTGGATCTGCGCATTGCGAATCTCATCATTGGTGCGCGGCCCGTCTTTGACGGCAGCGGGCGGGGCTCGATTGGGGCGGCGAATGGGTAGTTCTCCAAGGTTGTGGAAGAAGGCGGCTAGTTTGAAGGAAGATGCTTTCGCGGGCAAGGTCGCAACTGTCCGGTGCGTCGAAATTCCGCCCGGCCGTCGCGGCTCCTGCGACGCATGCGCGAGACTCGTGCGTCGATGCATTCCCCCAAGGAAGCCACACGGCCGAGAATTGCGATCAAACTCGCGCTTTTTCGGGCCCTCGTGGTTCCGCCGGGGGACATAGAGTGCGCCGCGCGCTTTCGCAAGCGGCAGCGTCAAGCTTGGCCGATTGACGGAAACGGCCGGTTCGCCCACACAACACCCGACAGCGAGTAACGATCCATGAACCCTGCTGCAGAGAATGCCGATCCGCCTGTCTTCATCACCGTCGGCGCGGGCGAATCGTCGCGCCGGATCGCGGTGCGGGCGCGGCCAGGCCATCCGCCCGGGCTGTTCTGGCTCGGTGGCTTCAATTCCGACATGAAAGGCACCAAGGCACTGGCCCTCGACGCCTGGGCCGCCGGGCGCGGGCGCGCCTGCGTCCGCTTCGACTATTCCGGGCACGGCGAATCCGGCGGACGCTTCGTCGACGGCACGATCAGCCGCTGGCTCGAGGAGAGCGTTGCCGTGTTCCGGCAATTCTGCCGCGGACCGCAGGTCGTGGTCGGCTCCTCGATGGGCGGCTGGATGGCGCTGCTGCTGGCGCGCGCGCTGCTCGATGAGCCGGCCGAAGCGACGCTGGCGGGCCTGGTCCTGATCGCTCCGGCGCCCGATTTCACCGAGGAGCTGATGTGGAAGGGCTTCTCGCCGGCGGTCCGGACCGAGATCGAGACCAACGGCGTCTGGATGCGCCCGTCGGAGTACGGCGAGCCCTATCCCATCACCAGGGCGCTGATCGAGGACGGGCGTCATCATCTCCTGCTCGGCGGTGCCATCAAGATCGGCTGCCCGGTGCGCATCCTGCAGGGCGCGCAGGACCCGGACGTCCCCTGGCAGCATGCGTTCGCGCTGACCCACCGCCTGCCCGCCGAAGACGTGGTGCTGACCATGATCCAGGACGGCGACCACCGGCTGTCGCGTCCGCAGGACATCGCGCGCATGCTGGCCGCCGTTGGCGAGATGGGCTGAGGCGGCCTGCTTCAGCATCGGACTTGCCATTCCGCGCGGACGCTCTCGGCGGCCTCGGTCGCCAGCGCAATCGTCGCACGTTGGGCAAAAGCCCCCGGGTCGAGCAGTTGCGCCAAGGCCCAGGCGGCGGCACCGCGCACCAGCGGACTCGGATCGGAGGCCAGCCGCTCGGCGGACGGCGTCAGCGCCACATCGCCGGAGTTGCCGATCGCGATCAGCACGTTGCGCAGGAAGCGGTCGCGGCCGATGCGCTTGATCGGCGATTTCGCGAACAGCGCGCGGAACGCGGCATCGTCGAGCGCGGCCAGCTCCGCCAGTGAAGGCGCGCGCAACGCGTCGCGCGCCGCCAGCTTCGCCTCGCGTCCAGCCTGCGCGAACTTGTTCCACGGACAGGCGGCGAGGCAGTCATCGCAGCCGTAGATGCGATTGCCCATGGCCTTGCGGAACTCGCGCGGGATCGGCCCCTTGTTCTCGATCGTCAGATAGGAGATGCAGCGCCGTGCATCGAGGCTGTAGGGGGCCGGGAAGGCCGCGGTCGGGCAACTGTCGAGGCAGGCCCGGCAGGAGCCGCAATGATCGAGCTCCGGCGCATCCGGCGGCAGGTCCAGCGTGGTGTAGATGGCGCCGAGGAACAGCCAGGAGCCGAAGCCTGATGACACCAGGTTGGTGTGCTTGCCCTGCCAGCCGAGCCCGGCCGCTTCGGCCAGCGGCTTCTCCATGACGGCCGCGGTGTCGACGAACACCTTCACGTCACAGCCGGCCTGCGCGACCAGCCAGCGCGCGAGCGTCTTGAGGTTCTTCTTGATGATGTCGTGATAGTCGTCGCCGCGGGCATAGACCGAGATCGCAGCATTGCTGCGCTGGGACAGCACCGCGCGCGGGTCCTCGTCGGGGCCGTAATTGACGCCCAGCATGATGATGCTGCGGACCTCGCTCCACAGCGTTGTGGGATCGGTGCGGCGGGACGGCTCGCGCGCCAGCCAGTCCATGTCGCCGTGCTGGCCGGCGGCGAGGAAGCGTTCGAACGCGGCGGCCCGCTCGGCGCTCACGACCGGGGCGGTGAGACCGATGACATCGAAGCCCAGCCGCTGCGCCTCGGCGGCCAGCGCCGCCTTCAACGTCTCCGGCGTGGGCCTATCGGCGCTCAGAAGTCCAGATCCACATAGGTGCGCGACGCCGGCACGCCGGCCAGCCAGTCGCTCAGCAGCGGCCGGAACGACGGCCGCGACTTGACCCGCGCGTACCACGCCTTCGCGGCGTCGTCCTCGATCCATGGCACGTCGCCCAGATAGTCGATCGCCGACAGATGCGCGGCGGCGGCCAGATCAGCATAGGTCAGGCGGTCGCCGGCCAGGAAATTGCGCCGCTGCGCGAGCCAGCCGATATAGGCGAGATGATAGCGCACATTGGTCTTGGCGGCGCGAATCACGTCGGTCGACGGCGGCCCGCCGCCATCCTCCTCGCTCATGAAGCGCTTGTAGATGCGCTCGGTGACCAAGAGGTTCGAGGCCTCCTCGAAGAACTTGGTGTTGAACCAGTCCATCAGCCGGCGCACCTCGATGCGCTCGGCCGCCGTGCCCGGCATCAGCCGGCGATCGCCCATCTCAAGCCCGCAGGTCTCATCGATGAATTCGGCGATCACGCCGACACCGGGCACCGGCGGCAGGCCTTCGACCGACAGCACCGGCGTGGTGGCCGCGGGATTGAGCACGAGAAACGCCTCGCGGCGCTCCCAGGCGCGTTCCTCCACCAGGCGCAGATCGAGCCCGTATTCGCCGAGCACCAGCCGGACGAAGCGTGAATGCGGGCAGAAGGGATGGTGGAAGAGCGTGTACATGGAGCCTTTCGACGATTCCGCGGCTGCGGCGCTTAACGAACAATCAACCATCGGTTCGCACCGATGCCTCGTCCCGATACCGGCGCGCGGTTGCGCTCGCGAATCGGACCATTAGCGCATGGTCGGCGAAAGTGTAAGCAGTAGGGCGACGGGTCAGCATGCGGGAAACGACGTTCGGGGAACACGCGTCGGTGAGCTGGATCGGCCCTCCGGACCCGTCGCGTTCTGATTCGGAAGCTGCGCTCACGCGCCGGTTCATTCATCCGATAGGACCGCCCATGCCGCTTTTTGCAATTGCGGGCGGGGGCCGAATAGGCGAGAAGGGCGGCGTTTTGCCGGCAATCCAGGATCCGATCCATGATGTCAGATACGCTGCGGGCGGTGCTTCTCGGCATCGTCGAGGGCGTCACCGAGTTTCTTCCCGTATCCTCGACCGGCCATCTGCTGCTGGCGGAGCGCTTTTTCGGGCTCGGCGACGAGGGGTTCTGGAAGAGCTTTGCGATCCTGATCCAGCTCGGCGCCATCCTCGCCATCGTCGCGCTGTACTTCTTCAAGCTCACCCGCGTCGCGATCGGCGCGCTGACGAACCCTGACGATCGTCGCTTCATCATCGGCGTGCTGATCGCGTTCCTGCCCGCGGTCGTCGTCGGCCTCATCGCCGGCAAGTACATCAAGGCGCTCCTGTTCGATCCCTGGGTCGTGTGCTTCTCGCTGATCGTCGGCGGCGCCATGCTGCTGTGGGTCGATCAGATCGATCTCAAGCCGCGGGAGCACGACGCCACGCGCTATCCGCTCATGATGTATCTGTGGATCGGCGTCGCGCAGTGCGTCGCCATGATCCCCGGCGTGTCGCGCTCCGGCGCCACCATCGTGGCGGCGATGCTGCTCGGCGGCGACAAGCGCTCGGCCGCGGAGTTCTCCTTCTTCCTGGCGATCCCGACCATGGTCGGCGCCTTCGTCTACGACTTCTACAAGAGCCGCGCCGAGATGACGTCCGATCACCTCGGCCTGATCGCGATCGGCTTCGTCGTGTCCTTCATCACCGCGATGATCGTGGTGAAGGCGTTCCTCGGCTACGTCACCCGCCATGGCTTCGTGCTGTTCGCCTGGTGGCGCGTCGTCGTCGGCACCCTCGGCCTGATCGCGCTGGCGCTGGGGAAGTAAGTCGGCCCGTCTCTCTCCGCTCGTCATTGCGAGCGCAAGCGCAGCAATCCAGTGTGGTGGGCGGGACTCTGGATTGCTTCGTCGCTTCGCTCCTCGCAATGACGGCGTTTAGCAGGGGGGCCCTTCTTACGCGTTCTTGCGCTGGAACTGCCCGGCGGGACGGAAGCGCCAGAGATATTGCGGGGCGACCGCCTCGAGTGAATCCGGCGTGATGCCCAGGCCCTGAAAAGTCAGGCCGGCCGCCTTCGCCGCCTCCGACACGACGTTGTCGTGGCGCAGCAGCTCGACCTGGTCGGGCGTCAGCTTCAGCGGCCCCGGCGCGAACTGCAGGAAGGTTGCCTTCATCTTCGCCAGTCCGAACGGCACCGGCAGCAGCGCGCGGTCGCGGTCGGTGATCTCGAGGATGATCTTCAGGATCTCCCGGAAGCTCAGCACCTCCGGCCCGCCGAGCTCGTAGATGGCGCCCGGCTGCGCCTTGCCGTCGACCGCATCGGCGACCGCTGACGCGACGTCGCCGACATAGACCGGCTGCATCTTGGTCTCGCCGCCGCCGATCAGCGGCAGGAACGGCGAGATCCGCGCCAGCCCCGCAAAGCGGTTGGTGAACTGGTCCTCGGGGCCGAACACGACCGAGGGGCGCATGATCACGGCCTCGGGGACCGCCGCCAGCACGGCCGCCTCGCCGGCCGCCTTGGCGCGGGCGTAAGCAGACGCCGACTCCGCATCGGCGCCGATGGCCGAGACATGCACCATGCGGGCGCCGGCAGCGGCGGCCGCCTTGGCGACGGTGGCGGCACCCTCGGCCTGCACGGCCTCGAAGGTCTGCGCGCCGCTCTCGGTCAGGATGCCGACGAGGTTGATCGCGACATGGCTGTCGCGCAGCGCTGATGCCACCGAGTCGGGATAGCGCAGATTGGCCTGGACGGCGTGGATCTGGCCGACCCGGCCGAGCGGCTGCAGGTGGCCGGCGAGCTCCGGCCGCCGCACCGCGACGCGGATGCGGTAGTCGCGCTTGGCCAGCGCCCGGACCACGTTGCGCCCGACGAAGCCGGAGCCGCCGAAGACGGTAACCAATGTGTCCAGATTCGATGCCATGGAATGCTTCCTGGGATTGCATCGGGCGGTTGGGCCGCCTCGACGAGAGGGCTCTGAGCGGCGATTCGCACCCCGCGGGCCGCCATCCTGGCCCGCTGTATAGCCCATCGTCCGCACCGCGGAAAAGTGGCCGTGTTTTTGCGCATGGCGTGAGAAAAATTGTCATCTTGGGCCTTCGGCGGTTTGACAAGCCGCCGTTCGATCCGTACACACCGCCTCCACATGCCCAGGTGGCGGAATTGGTAGACGCGCTGGCTTCAGGTGCCAGTGGCTTAACGGCCGTGAAGGTTCGAGTCCTTTCCTGGGCACCACGCTACGCCTTTCAGGCTACGCGTGGCGCCGCCGAGCCAAGGCTCGGTTTCGATTTTTCCCCGATATCGCCGTAGCTCCGAAGTCGCCGGACCACGCATCCCGTCGGTCGCAGACACGCTTCGCCGCGCATCGGCGGCTTTCGCCGTGAGCTCCGTTTCGGCCATGCCAACACCTCGTGTCATTCTCGATCTCGCCGCAGCGACGGTCAGCTCCCCTCCCCCTTGCGGGGAGCGGTTGGGGGTGGGGGTCCGCACGCTCCGCTGCAAATGAGGCGCACGTCGCTTCTCTTGCTTCAGAGAGGTGGTGCCTGTCGCTTGCTTCATCGCCCGGAGACCCCCACCCCCGACCCCTCCCCGCAAGGGGGAGGGGAGTGGACCGAGACCTTGGTGAGACTTTGATCCGATCGCGTAACGAAGAAAGGCGAGGCGCCTCCTGCGCGGAGATACATCTTGCTTGTCAGTCATCCTCATCGTCTCGGATCTCGTGCGCTTATCGGAAATCATTCCGGACGAGCCTCCTCGGCCTCGCGACGCATCCGCGCCCGAGTCATGCTGATCGTCTCGCCCTCCAAATCATGAGGGCGCAGGGAAGGCCGGGTGCCGACCGCACCCATGGCCCGCCAGCGGAAGAAAATGCTGGCGGCAGGAACCACAGGTACGCGCCGGATCATCCGGCCCTCCCTGCGCAACGGTTTTAACGGCTGCTTCGCGTTCTCCCTGGTGCGCCGGGCTTGTTGGCCACCATCCCCCACGCAATGCGCTAGCATTGCGCCAGGTTGATATCAGCGTCGGGATATCAGGACCGCGCGACTTGACCGTGCGTGCATCGCCGTTCGTCCGCGCGATTAGCTCACGCTGCGTCGACACACGCCCATCGCATCCCACTGCCAACGTCTCGTGACGGTCGCGACACGCCCCTCATGCGGCAGCAGGGACGCGCGGAAATGTGCAGGTGATTTGCCCGACGGTGCAAGGGGGAATATTGCGACGAACTAACACGACGGGCAATTTGCGCATGGTAGTCATGCTGATAGCGCCACCGTCGTCGCGAGCGACGTGACGCAATCCAGAGCTCGGTCCGGACTCCCGATGACTTGCGGACCGAGTTCGATGGCCGATGATGACCGCATCAGGGGCCCCGTCACGGAGATGATAGCGGTGCCGCGAATTGAAGAGGCAACTGCCGCAGCCCGGTGGTGTGGCGCGAAGCCGCCGCCCCACAATTGGTGTCGTCCCCGCGAACGCGGGGACCCATACCGCGTGATGTCTGAAAGGGGCATGCGGCCCATCCCGAGCGCCTCACGGCATCCTGTGGTTATGGATCCCGGATCAGCGCCCGCCGACGCGTTGCGTCGGCAGGCTTGTCCGGGACGACAGCGGAGGGTGCCGCGAGGCGTGATTTCCGGAAGAAGCAGACGGCACGTTATGAGTCCCTAGCCGTATCGCCGCTGCTAGCTTCCAATTCCAAGAAAACGATCCATGCCTGGCGGCAACTCGCCTTGCCGATCGACGGCAAAGCAGAGCATCTTCAGGCATTCGGCTGCCCGCTGACCTAGCTCAGCCGAACGCGCGGCGAACTGCATGGTCAAGGCTTGAGCCTCCACCCAGGTCAGAGTCTGGTTGGGCCCAGACAGCTTGCTATATTGAATGCCTGGGCTAACTGCCGGACGGTTATCAGGGGATGCGTCGATCAGTAAGGGTTCATCGAAGCCGAGTCTCTCCATTCGATCTCCGTGATTGATCGAGCGAAGCGGCAGGAAAACGATCCATTCCGCGTCACGTTCGTCGCAGAACGACACGGCAAGAGAACCGCCATCGCGGATCATCTCAGCCCCGAGCAAGGTCTTCACATTCGTAAACATGCGCAATTCTAGCCACCGATGTCTCTGTTACAAGAAAAGCTCATCGGCCACGCAGAGAATGCCGTTGTCGGCTGGCTATCAAAGCGCAATCCGCCGGTCCAGGGCTGGCCAACAAAGTCCGATGTCCAGGTCACTCCGTGCGTGACGCCGCGATCACACGGGCCAGCACCGGCCAATACAGATCGCCATATCCCGCTTCGATGGCCTCTCCCAATCGTCGGTCGGCGAGCTCCGCGCCCGGCAGATCGATCTGTACGGACCTGGCGAGATCGAGGGCATAGCCGACGTCCTTGCGCGCATATTCGGTCGAGAACGCGCGCTCGGGATATGTGTCGGGGAGCATCGCCTTCATGCCGTGGTTGCGCAGCGCGAAGCTGTCGGCGGAGCCCTTGGCGAGCGTTTCGAACAGCAGCTTGGGATCGAGGCCCGCGCGCTTGGCGGTCTCCAGCGCCTCGCCGAGCGCCACCACGGTCTGCATCAGCACCATGTTGTTGAGGATCTTCACGACCTGGCCTGCGCCGACGCCGCCGCAATGGGTGATGTCAGTCGCAAACGTCGCGATCAGCGGCCGCAGCCTTTCGAACGTGGCGGCGTCGGCTCCTACCATCACGCTCAGCGTGCCGTCTTCGGCCGCCTGCCGGGTGCGGGCGATCGGCGCATCGGCATAGGCGGCGCCGTTGGCCGCGAAACGCGCGGCCAGGTCCCGGGTGGTCTGCACCGGGGAGGTGCCGAGGTCGACGATGGTGTGTCGTGCTGCCGCGTGCCGGAGCAGGCCGTCATCGCCGTCGCACACGGCCTGGACGTGCTTTCCGCTCGGCAACGCCATGAAGATCACGTCTGCCTCGCGCGCCAACTCCGCCAGCGACGCGGCCCTGATGACGCCGACGGCAGCGAGGCGCTCCAGCGGCGCATCCAGACGATCGAAGCCGAGCACCGGGACGCCGGACTTCCGCGCCAGATTGCGGCACATCGGCTCGCCCATGACTCCCAACCCGATGAATCCGATTGCCGCCATTGCAAGCTCCTCTTCATCCGGTCCTGCCGGTCAATTCGACCATGACACCGCGCTGCGGCTCGGCCGAGCGAGATAGTCGTCCGAATAGTCGCCGGTGTCGATGGAGCAGACGATCCTGCCGCTCATGCAGACGCCACGGATCGCGCGGCCGTCGGAACAATTGGCATTGTCGCGGGTCGTGCATGAAGTGAGCGTCGACGCATGCGGACTCCTATCGCCTGATATCCGCAATGTGCAGGCGGTGCGCCGCATGACCGACGGTGACCATGGGTCCCGGATTGGCGCCCGTCGACGCGTTGCGTCGGCAGGCTTGTCCGGGACGACAGCGGAGGAGGTTGCTGTCAGGCTTTGTGGGGTGAGCAAAGGCGCATCGCGAGCTCTCGCGGCTTACGCTGCTGGCGCGCCGTGCCCACCATCTTGATCTCGGCGCAGCGCGGTGGGCACGTCGCGCGCGAGACCGCATAGGCCAGCTGGCTGTCGGGCGCGCCTTTGCCCACCCTACGCTGTCAGCAAATGTTGTTGTCAGCCAATCACGGCGGGCGCGGTTTGCTAGCCTGGCTGGCCAGCAAACCTTCGACCGCTTGCAGCTATCCCTTATACCCCATCAACAGCCGCGGCAGCCAGAGCGAGAAGGCCGGCACGTAGGTCACGAACATCAGGGCGGCGATCAGGGCGGCGTAGAACGGCAGGATGGTGCGCATGACGGCGCCGACCGAGATGCCGCCGATGGCGCAGCCGACGAACTGCGTGGTGCCGACCGGTGGGGTGTTGAGGCCGAGCGCGCAGTTGATCAGCATCAGCATGCCGAACTGCACCGGATCCATGCCGGCCTTCATCGCGATCGGCAGGAAGATCGGCGTGCAGATCAGGATGGTGGCGGCCATGTCCATGAAGGTGCCGAGCAGGAACAGGATGACGTTGATCAAGAGGAAGATCATCCAGGGCTGCGTCGAGACCTTGCTCATCAGGTCGCCGGCGAAATCGGCGACCTCGTAGAGTCCCATCAGGTACTGGAACATGGTGGAGACGCCGATCAGCAGCAGCACGACGCCGGTGGTCTTCACCGCCTTGGCGGCGGCGCGCAGGAAGTTGCCCAGGGTCATCGTGCGGTAGATGAAGAACGTCAGCAGGATCGTGTAGGTCACCGCGACGGCCGCGGACTCCGTGGCGGTGAAGACGCCGGACAGGATGCCCGTCAGGATGATGCCGACGATCAGAAGGCCGGGCAGCGCCGCCGCGAACGAGCGGAAAACTTCGGGCCAGCCGGGAAACTTGCCCGCGGGATAGCCGCGCTTCACGGCGACCGCGTAGGCGGCGACCAGCATGCAGACCATCAGCACCATCGCCGGCAGGAGGCCGGCGGCGATCAGCGCGCCGATCGACACCTTGCCGCCGGCGGCCAGCGCATAGATGATCATGTTGTGGCTGGTCGGCATCAGCGCGCCGACCAGCGAGGCGTGGGTGGTGACGTTGACGGCGTAGTCGGTGTCGAACCCCTCCTTCTTCATCATCGGGATCATCACCGCGCCCATCGCCGAGACGTCGGCGACGGGAGAGCCGGAGACGCCGCCGAACAAGGTGCAGGCGACGACATTGGACATGCCGAGTCCGCCGCGGATGTGGCCGACAAGATTCTTGGCGAGCTTCACGATCTTGTCGGCGACGCCGCCATGCAGCATCAGCTCGCCGCTGAAGACGAAGAACGGGATGGCGAGGAACGAGAAGATGTTCATCCCCGACATCATCTGCTGGAAGATGACGGCGACCGGCAGGCCTTCATACAGAATGGTGCAGATCGCGGAGAGGCCGATGGCGAAGGCGACGGGAACGCCGAGGATGAGAAAGCCGAAGAACGTGACGCCGAGAATGATCAGTTCCATGACGGGATGACCTCTTCACCGCGCAGGAGAGCAATGATGTGCTCGATCGAGAAGGAGACGATCAGGAGCCCGGAGACGACCAGCGGGACGTAGCGGACGAGCTCGGGCAGGCCGAGATTGGCGATCTTCACGGTGCCGACGGAGGCGCCGAGGATCCAGCCGTTGTAGGCCATGGCGATGCCGAACAGGGCGACCAGCACGTGAATCACGATCTCGATCTTCTCGCGCGTCGAGTCCGGCAGCATCACGAGGAGACTATCCATGCCGATATGTCCGGCGTCGCGGACGCCGACGGCGCCGCCGATCAATGTGACATAGAGGATCAGGACCAGCGCCAGGTTCTCGGTCCAGGTCGGGCTGGAGTTGAGCACGTAGCGGCCGAACACCTGGTAGAACACGATGGTGACGATGACGAGCAGGCCGGCGACGGACAGATACATGCCCAGCCGCGCGATGATGGCGTTGATCCGCGTCAGCGGGCCGCGTGACGGGCGTCCCTCCCCATGCTCGTGGTCGCCGACATGTGGGTCTGTCATTCCCGTCCCTCCCCTGGCTTTCCTCCGGCGCCGCCTGATGGCGGCGCCGGACCGTGTGATTGTTGTTCTTGGTAGGTGTCTTTGAAGTCGCGATTGCTACGTCGCTACTCTTACTTCGTATCCTGGATGCGCTTGACGAGGCTCGAGAGCTTCTCGTCGCCGGCGAACTTCTGATAGACCGGCTTCATCGCGTCGACGAATTCCTGCTTGTTGGCGATCGTCACGACCTGGACGCCGGCGGCCTCGACGGCCTTGCGGGAGGTCTGCTCGCGCTCGTCCCACAGCTTGCGCATGACCGGCACGGAGTCCTTTGCCGCCTTGCGGATCATCGCCTGGTCCTCCTTGCTCAGGGTGTCCCAGACCTTCTTGGACATCACGAGGACTTCGGGCGCCAGCGAGTGCTCGGTGACGTTGTAGAACTTGGCGGCCTCGAAATGGCGCGAGGATTCGTAGGACGGCCAGTTGTTCTCGGCGGCGTCGACGAGGCCGGTCTTGAGCGCGGTGTAGACCTCGCCATAGGGCATCGGCGTCGGGTTGGCACCGAGGCTCTGGATCATGCCGACCCAGAGGTCGGACTGCTGGACGCGAATCTTCAGGCCCTTGAGGTCGGCGAGCGACTTGACCGGCGCCTTGACCGTGTAGATTGAGCGCGCGCCGCTGTCATAATAGGCGAGGCCGATCAGGCCCGCGGGCTCCATGGCGGCCAGGATCTCGTCGCCGATCGGCCCGTCGAGCACGTGGCGCATGTGCTGCGTGTCGCGGAAGACGAAGGGCAGGCATAGCGCGACGGTCTCGGGCACGAAATTGTTGAGCGGCGAGGAGTTGATGCGCATCATGTCGAGCGCGCCGATCTTGAGCTGCTCGATCGTGTCCTTCTCGGAGCCCAGCGCCCCGTTCGGATACACCTTGACGCCGAGCTTGCCACCGCTCGCGGCAGCGAGCTGCTTGCCCATGAACTTGACGGCTTCGACGGTCGGATAATCCGCGGGGTGCACGTCGGCTGAGCGGAAATCGCGCGCGACCGCCAAGGGCGACGAGACCGCCAGCACAGCGGCCGCAATGATACCTGTAAGTGCCTTCATCTTGGCTTCCTCCTCATGTGATTATGTCGTTGTCGGCAGATGCTGCGGCCGCCTTGGGTCGCTGCACTTCAGATGCGAAGTCATGCGACAATATCACGCGTACGGCCAGTGGCATTTTCTGTCCAAGCCAAAGGCGGCATCGATCAATGCAAGAGTTGCATCGATCGATTGGGTGCGATCTGGCGCGATGCAACCACCGGGCCGATCGCCTCAGGGCGCCACCTCGACGGCCGCGGCGACACCTGCCGGCGTCACCTCCGATGCGATCACCTTGCCCCGTCCGGCCCTTGCGCCCGGGCGGCGGGGCTGGCATTCCCACGGCTGATCTCCGGACCGGCCCGGCGCGTTTGCCGGTTGGTTACCAGCGCCGGGCTACAGCCGGTTCCCGAGCGCTTCCCGCGGCGTTGCTCCGGCCCGTCGCGTCCGATTTCGATTCGACCGAGGTTTTGAGAGCCATGACCGTACGCCTGCACCGCGGCGACCTGCCCGATCTTTCCCGCTACACCTCGTCGGTCGCGATCGACACCGAGACGATGGGGCTCAATCCGCACCGCGACCGGCTGTGCGTGGTGCAGCTGTCGCCCGGCGACGGCTCGGCCGACGTGGTGCAGATCCCGAAGGGGCACACCGACGCGCCGAACCTGAAGGCGCTGCTCGGCAACCCCGACATCACCAAGATCTTCCACTTCGCGCGCTTCGACATCGCGGCACTGTTTCACGCGTTCGGGGTGATGCCGCAGCCGGTGTACTGCACCAAGATCGCCTCGCGGCTGGCGCGCACCTATACCGACCGCCACGGCCTCAAGGATCTCGTGCGCGAGCTGCTCAATGTCGATCTCTCCAAGCAGCAGCAGTCGAGCGATTGGGGCGCAGATACGCTCAGCGAGCCGCAGCTCGCTTATGCCGCCTCCGACGTGCTGCACCTGCATGCGCTGCGCGAGAAGCTCGACGTGATGCTCGCGCGCGAAGGGCGGCTGGCGCTGGCGCAGGCCTGCTTCGCGTTCCTGCCCCACCGGGCCACCCTCGATCTGGGCGGATTCGAGGCCGAGGACATCTTCGCGCATTCCTGACGGGGGCGAATCGCAGACGTGTTCACGATCATTAATGTCTCGTAATGATCGCGAGGCCCCTGTGTCGCGATTTCGCGCCAGTTCCAGGCTGCAATGGTGGGGCCCCCCATGGTAGGATGGGCGCTGTTTCGCGCGCATCCCGTGTCCGTCGGAGCCCTGGTGAACTCGGTCCACAACACCGCCTATGATCCCACCCTGCAGGCGCGCTTTGCGATCGCGGCGCGCCACAGCCGTTTCGTGCGCGTGCTGCGGGTCGCGGTGCCGGCGGCGGTCGGACTGGCGATGGCGGTCGTGATCGGCATCGCGCTGTTCAATCCGTTCCACATGGAGATCAACACCCCCAATCTCACCGGCAACCTCGTCATTTCCGGCCGCAAGATCACGATGGAGACGCCGCATCTGACCGGCTTCACGCCGGACCAGCGGCCCTATGATCTCGTCGCCCGGAGCGCGGTGCAGGACCTCACCGATCCCGATCACGTCGAGCTCAACATCCTCCGCGCCAAGGTGCTGATGGAGGATCAGTCGACGGTGACGTTGAAGGCCAATACCGGCGTGTTCGACACCAAGCAGCAGCAGCTCGAGCTGAAGAAGGACATCCTGCTGACGACGTCGACGGGTTACGAGGCGCGGCTGAGCCGGGCCTCGGTCGACATGGCCAAGGGCACCGTGAGCTCGGACGAGCGCGTCGACGTCAAGCTCACCAACGGCACGCTCTCCGCCGACCGCCTGCGCATCACCGACAATGGCGAGGTCATCCGCTTCGAGGGCAACGTGATGATGAACCTCGACAACATGAATGCCGCTCCGGCCACGACCGCGAGCGCCGATCCCGGCCGTCCGGCCCGCAACGTGAAGTGAGCTCATGACGACGTATCGTTTGATTGCCGCGGTCCGGCGCGGCGCCTCGTTCGGTGCGCTGGCGCTGATCGCGTTCGCCGATCCGCTGCAGGCGCAGAGCGCGACCACCGGGGTGCCGAACGCGCTGCAGGGATTTTCGCAGAACCGCGACCAGCCGATCCAGATCGAGGCCGCTGCGCTCGAGATGCGCGACAAGAAGAAGGAGGCGACCTTCACCGGCAACGTCAAGGTCGTGCAGGGCGATACCACCATGACCTCGAAATCGCTGGTGGTGTTCTACGACGGCGGCGCCCAGCCGGGCGGCGCCAAGTCGAGCAAGGCCACGCCGGCGGCGACGCCGGGGCCGGACGGCAGCTCGGCGATTCGCCGGTTGGAGGCGCGCGGCGACGTCAAGGTGACCCAGAAGGATCAGGTCGTGACCGGCGAGACCGCGGTCTACGACACCAAGACCAACATGATCTCGATGCAGGGCGGCGTGGTGCTGACCCAGTGCAAGAACGTGATGCGTGGCGACCGCCTGACGGTGGACATGACCACCGGCGTGTCGCGCGTCGAATCCGACAGCGGGCGCGGCGTGCAGGTGCTGCTGCCGCAGGCGGGCGCCGGCGCGGGCGGCGGCTGCGGTCCGTCGACCGCCTCGGCTCCGGGCAGCGCCGCGCCGCTGCAGCTCGGTCCAGGCAAATCGAAGTGACTTCAATTATTTAGCAAAACGCCGGCGGCCCAGTTGAACCGCGCCGCTGCTGCCTCTATCTAGCGGGCGGGCGGTTCTGTCGCAGGACCGATGTAACGGGAGGCCGTGGAGCCCGTTGCATGGCTGCGAAAGAGTGATGCCGGACACGATTGCGATCTTGCGATCGGTCGCCTGCGTGGCGACCGCGACTTCGCCGTCAGACGACAAACTCCGAAGCGCGGCCTGCCGCGCTTTGGCCGGCCTCGCGCTCCCTGTGATCCGCGAGAGAGGTGAGATGCGTTCGCTCGCGGTGAGCGGGCGAGCCAGCGCTGCGGTCGGTGACGGGCAGCCTCGAAGGGCGTAAGCGAAGCGGGGATGGTGGATCTACTCGGCATGTTTCGTGGGCGTCCCGCCAAGCGCGGCCAGCGAGGCTCCTCGCGCCGGCGCGACGACATCACGGCCATGGACGATCCGTTCGGCAATTCCTACAGCGATGATCCGCTCGCCGCGCTCGCCGACTCCGTGCGCGATGAAACGGTGCCACGCATCAATCCGCGCTCGCCGCAGAACACCGAGCAGATCCAGCGCAAGCGGCCGGCCTCACAGCCGGGACCCGCCAAGCCGCGCAACAATGGCGCGGGCGGCGGCCCGCAATTGCTGCGCCGGCCGGGCTTCCTCGCCGTGCATTCGATCGAGAAGAGCTTTGGCAGCCGCCAGGTCGTGCGCGGCGTCTCGATCTATGTCCGCCGCGGCGAGGCCGTCGGCCTGCTCGGGCCGAACGGCGCCGGCAAGACCACCGTGTTCTACATGATCACCGGGCTGATCAAGGCCGATCGCGGCGCCATCGAGCTCGATGGCCATGACGTGACGCGGCTGCCGATGTATCAGCGCGCGCGGCTCGGCATCGGCTACCTGCCGCAGGAGGCCTCGATCTTCCGCGGCCTCACCGTCGAGCAGAACATCCGCGCCGTGCTCGAGGTGGTCGAGCCGTCGCGCAAGAAGCGCGAGCGCGAGCTCGACGCGCTGCTGGAAGAGTTCACCATCACGCGGCTGCGCAAGTCGCCGTCGATCGCGCTGTCCGGCGGCGAGCGTCGCCGCGTCGAGATCGCGCGCGCGCTGGCGACGCGCCCGAACTACATGCTGCTCGACGAGCCGTTCGCCGGCATCGATCCGATCGCGGTCGGCGACATCCAGCAGCTGGTGCGCCATCTCACCAACCGCGGCATCGGCGTGCTCATCACCGACCATAACGTCCGCGAGACGCTCGGCCTCACCGATCGGGCCTACATCGTCTATGCGGGGCAGATTCTCACCGAAGGCAGCCCGGAGGAGATCGTCGCCGATCCCGACGTGCGCCGGCTGTATCTCGGTGAGGAATTCCGGCTGTAGGGTTGCCGACGCGCTGTTTGTCCGCTTTGTCGGACACAGGACGGGTCGCGGAAACGCTGCGAATACCGCTGTTTCCAACTGCTTTGCGAGGCCGGTAACCTCGTCTTCCGCGCGCGCCATACTCCGTTTTTCTTATTCGTCAAGCCGTGTACATCGCGCGCAGATTAGGATAAGCAAGAATTGGACCAGTAAGGGAATGTTCTTGCTCCCATGGCGTTGACGCAGAGATTAGAATTCCGCCAGTCGCAGTCGCTGGTGATGACGCCGCAGCTGATGCAGGCGATCAAGCTGCTGCAATTGTCCAATCTCGACCTCTCCACGTTCGTCGAAGAGGAGCTGGAGCGCAACCCGCTGCTGGAGCGCGCGAGCGACGGTCCGGAAGCGCCGGTCGCCGGCGAGCAGCAGATGTCCGAGCGGGCCGAGTTCTCGGAAGGTGGCGAGGCCGGCGGCGACGATTTCGGCGAGGGCGCGAGCGGCGGCGAGAGCTTCGAGGGCGCCCAGGACGACTGGATGAGCCGCGATCTCGGCACCCGTACGGAGATCGAACAGACGCTCGATTCCGGGCTCGAGAATGTGTTCTCCGAAGAGCCCGCCGAAGCGGCCGCGCGGACCGCGCAGGACGCCGCGCCGACCACCTACACCGAATGGGGCGGTGGTGCCTCCGGTGATGAGGACTACAATCTCGAAGCCTTCGTCGCGGCCGAGACCACGCTGTCGGATCATCTCGCCGAGCAGGCGGCGGTGGCCTTCACCGCGCCGGCCGACCGCATGATCGGCCAGTATCTGATCGATCTCGTCGACGAGGCCGGCTATCTGCCCGCCGATCTCGGCCAGGCCGCCGACCGGCTCGGCGCCGAGCAGGCCGACGTCGATGCCGTGCTCGGCGTGCTGCAGACGTTCGATCCGCCCGGCATCTGCGCCCGCAATTTGAGCGAATGTCTCGCAATCCAGCTGCGTGAGCTCGACCGCTACGATCCGGCGATGCAGGCGCTCGTCGAGCACCTCGATCTCCTGGCCAAGCGCGACTTCGTCGCCCTTCGCAAGCTGTGCGGCGTCGACGACGAGGACCTCGTCGACATGATCGGCGAGATCCGCAGGCTCGATCCGAAGCCGGGGCTGAAGTTCGGCACCACGCGCACACAGACCATGGTGCCCGACGTCTACGTCCGCCCGGGTCCCGACGGCGGCTGGCTGGTCGAGCTCAACAGCGACACGCTGCCGCGCGTCCTGGTGAACCAGCACTATTACTCCGAGCTGTCGAAGACGATCCGCAAGGACGGCGACAAGTCCTACTTCACCGACTGCCTGCAGAACGCGACGTGGCTGGTGCGTGCGCTCGATCAGCGCGCCCGCACGATCCTGAAGGTCGCGACCGAAATCGTGCGCCAGCAGGACGGCTTCTTCACCCACGGCGTCGCGCATCTGCGGCCGCTCAACTTGAAGGCCGTTGCGGATGCGATCCAGATGCATGAATCGACGGTTTCGCGCGTCACCGCCAACAAATACATGGCGACCAATCGCGGCACGTTCGAGCTGAAATATTTCTTCACCGCCTCGATCGCATCGGCCGATGGCGGCGAGGCGCACTCGGCGGAAGCCGTGCGCCATCACATCAAGCAGCTGATCGATGCGGAAGATCCCTCCGCAATTCTCTCCGACGACACCATCGTCGAGAAGCTGCGGACCGCCGGCATCGACATCGCCCGCCGCACGGTCGCGAAATACCGGGAGGCGATGCGGATCCCGTCCTCGGTGCAGCGCCGCCGCGACAAGCAGAGCATGCTGGCGCATGCCCTGTCGGCCCCCGCCAGCGCCGACCGCACCCGGGATGCCGCGTCAGTTTGACCGGGCCCCGCGATTGCGCCTTAACCAAATAGGCTTAGTGTCATACTTGGTTCACATGAATCGAGGCGACACATGACCCTGCGGATTTCCGGAAAGAGCATCAGCGTCAGCGAAGCGCTGCGTGGGCGCGTCAGCGAGCGCACCGACGAAGTCTTGCGAAAATACTTCGACGGCAACTATTCCGGCCATGTCACGCTCTCCAAGGACGGTTTCGGGTTCAAGACCGATTGCGCCCTGCACCTCGATTCCGGCATCACGCTCGAGGCCGAATCGAATGCGCCGGACGCCTATGCCAGCGCCGACCAGGCGCTCCTGATGATCGAGAAGCGCCTGCGCCGCTACAAGAGCCGGTTGAAGGACCGCTCGGGGCGCAAATCCCATGCGGCCAATGCGGCGCTCGCCAATCTCGACGGCGCGGTGCTGGATGCGCCGAGCTACGTGATCGAGGCGCCGGCCGAGGGCGACGAGGAGATCACTGGCTACAGTCCGGTGATCATTGCCGAGAACACCACGGCGCTGAAGCGGCTGTCGGTGTCGGAAGCGGTCATGGAGCTCGATCTTTCGGGGGCGCCCTGCATGGTGTTTCAGCATGGCTCCAGCGGCCGGGTGAACATCATCTACCGCCGCGCCGACGGCAATATCGGCTGGGTCGATCCACCGGCGGTGACACCGTAGTCGCGCGGATGCGTTCCAGGGATCTCCTGGCGGCGCGAAAACCGGTTCCCGATCAGGCGGTTGGCGGACGGGTTGCGACGTCACGCCACGGCAATGAAGGGATGCGACCAAGCGGTTGGGGCGCTGGCGCCTTCAGGCCGCCACGCTCCGGCGATCTTTAAGGATAGGCTGCGGGAACACGCTTGCGGGTGTTGGCACGGCCGTTGCGTTGGGGTAGAAGCCCCACCCATCGGACACGGGTTAAGCCCGCCTGCCGCCTCAGCTTCTTGACGCCGGTCTGTCCCGACCTATTTCGCACCCTGACGGTTCAATCACCTCGGAACGCCCTATGCCGATTACCGATCTGGTCGCACCCGAGGCGATCGTGCCGGCTTTGAAGGTCATCAGTAAGAAGCAGGCGCTGCAGGAGCTTGCCGCCCGCGCGGCTGCGCTGACCGGGCAGAACGAGCGCAACATCTTCGAAGTGCTGCTGCAGCGGGAGAAGCTCGGAACCACGGCCGTCGGGTATGGCGTGGCGATTCCCCACGGCAAGCTGCCGAAGCTGGAGAAGCTGTTCGGCCTGTTCGCCCGGCTGGAGCGGCCGATCGATTTCGAGGCCATGGACGGCCAGCCGGTCGATCTGGTGTTCCTGCTGCTGGCGCCGGAAGGCGCCGGTGCCGACCATCTGAAGGCCCTCGCGCGGATCGCCCGGCTTCTCCGCGACCAGGATGTCGCCAAGAAGCTCCGTGCCTCGCGCGACGCCCAGGCGATCTATTCGGTGCTGGCGCTGCCGCCCGCCTCCGCGGCCTGACGTCGTATCGCGCCGCCGCCCTGCAAGGACCGGGAAAGCCTGCTGGCGAGCTTCCGCGCCGCACTGAACCCGCTCGTCCGCGCGGGTGGGTGCAACGGCGTCGGCTCGTAGCCGAACTCGACGACGAGCTCCTGGAATGCCTCGCTGCGGAGCAGGTCGAAATGATGCGGCATCATTCGCTCCTTGTAGATGCCGACCTTCCGGCCCCGTCCCGACGACGTCAGACCGCGGCCGAGCACATCGAGCTCCGCGGCCGTCTTGCGCGGCAGCCCCAGGTAGTCGCAGATGCCGTGAAGGACGGGAAACGACGACCGCGCCACATCGTCGGCCGCGAGCTCTGCATAGAGCTCTTCGAACCTCACGGTCAGGCAGGCCGGCGAGTCCAGCCAGCTCATGAACTTCTTGATGCCCGATCGGGGCAAAGAGAGGAGGGTCGATGTGATTCGGGAGTCGTCATCCGGGTGAGCGGCCGATCCGGCCGCCCGCAGATAGGCGTTCCACTTCCGCATCTTCGGGTAGGCCGCCGAATGGTAGACGAAGTCGACCCAGCTCACGACGATGTCGCGGGGGTCGCGGACGATGAACAGCATCTTGTGGTCCGGTCTGCCCAGCAGGTATTGCTCGAGATACGGACAGTACTCGGTGTGCGAGGCGCAGGAGTAGCCGGAGCTCAGGGCCGACGCCCAGAGCGGCGCCGGGAGCGCGCGTCCGTAGTCGAGCGAGCCGTCGGGATTCAGCCTGCTGATCGATGACGTGTAGGTGTGATAGCCGACATCGACGTGACCACCCAGCGCTCTGACGAGTTCGACCAGCAGGTACGTTCCTGCTTTCGGCACGCTGTTGCAGATGACGTAGTAAGGGCTCGGTCCCGGCGGAGGACTGTCCACAAAGACGTGCCGGTTGGGGAGGGTCCCGCGTGCAAGCTCTCGATAGACGCCGCCTGCATCAAGCCGTGATCCATGCATCTGCCATCCCTACACATGCTCGTCACACATCGGACTAGCGCGTGCCGCAACGGGGACAACTTAAGGATTGGACACCTTCGCCTTAAACCCGGTCGGATTGTATCTGGTTGTCAAATCGACCGTTCCAGACATCGATGGAAACAAATTTCTCAAAGGCGCTTTCAGCAGCCGCGTCGTCCGACGCCGGCTATCGCAACGATCTCGCCATGTAGCGCACCGTCTTGGCGCCGCCATGGATGCCGGCCGTCGCCAACGGCGCGAAGCCGAGCGCAGCATGAAACGCGTCCGACTGCGGATTGGGCGGATCCAGATTGACCTCGCAGACGATGTGGTCGTGGCCCGCCGCGGCCGCCTCCCGAATCAGCTCCTCATAGAGCTGCCGCGCCAGGCCCCGGCCGCGGGCGGCCGGCGCCACCACGATGCGGTCGACATAGACGAACCGATCGTAGCGCGCCCGGAACCAGCGGTGATTCGGATTGTCATAGGCGGCGGCGTGATCCAGCGCGATCACCAGCGCGTCGGCCCAACCAACGCGCCGGGCGCGCCAGGCTCGATCGACCAGCTGCTCCAGCGCATCGGGCGAGAGCCAGGACAGCTCCGAGGCATGCGCATTGTTGAGCGCGAGCAGTGCGTCCGCGAGCGCGCGATCTGCGCTCAGCTCTGCGGCGCTCAGGGGTGTTGTCGGCAACGTCATGTGCGGCGCTCGCTCCGGGCAGAAAAAAGGGCCGCCCCCGTTTCCGGGGACCGCCCTCGTGTCAGTGCGTGAGCCGCATGGATCTCGTGAGCATCAAGTCTCACGAGACGCGGTTGCCGCAGGCGCTGCGGCGCGGCCTTTGCGTCAGTGCACGCTCACGGCCTGGAGTTCGTGGCTCCAAGCATTCGCAATCGCGGCTTCGCGGCTGTCGGTGAGCATGATCGGCGTGCCGTCAGCGGCATGCAAGGCGAACAGCTTCAGTCCCGGCGCGATGTGCGGTGCCTGCGGAAACAGTCCCGGTACGTCCTCGGAGCGGATCTGCTTCACATAAGCAATGTGGCCCTCGCCCAAGGTAGCCAGCGACTCCAGGGAGACGGGGGATTCCGACGCAACATTACCTTCAGTCATGGTCTCGACTCCTTCTGAGACTCAAGCGGTCGAGTCCGCTACTCGTTCCATCAAACCATTATTCGTGTTCATTGATCGCTATTGTCTTAACGATCCGCTCAGGCTCCGGCCTGGCCAGATCGACCGACAACAACCCGTTCTTCAGGTCCGCACCGAGCACATGCATTCCCTCCGCCAGCACGAAGGTGCGCTGGAAGTGGCGCGCGGCAATGCCGCGATGAATGTATTGCCTGGTCTTGTCGTCCTGCTGCCGGCCGCGGATGACCAGCTGGTTTTCCTCAATGGTGACATCGAGTTGGTCGCGGGTGAAACCCGCCACCGCCAGCGTGATCCGCAGACGCTCGGGCTGGCCATTGGTGCGTTCGAACCGCTCGATATTGTACGGCGGATACCCGTCGGCACCTTTGACGACGCGGTCGAGCACGCGCTCGATCTCGTCGAAGCCCAGCAGAAACGGACTGGAGAGCGAAGGAACACGAGACATGGTTTACAAAGTCCTCTCGAAGCGACTTTGATGTATCAGGGCCCTGTCGGCACCCCTTGAGCAGCAATATGGGCACGATCCGGGGTGCGTTCAAGCACCCCGAATGCGCCGGAACGGTCAGCCTGTGGAAGGGCTTAAGCCGATAGCCGCTGCCGGCCGTCGGCCGAGAACAGGTGCAGCTTGGCCCGCGGCGCCACGGCGCGAATCCGCGCGCCGATCTCCGGCGCGGCCGTGCCCGGCAGCCGCACGATGATGTCGTTGGCGGTGGCGGAGAGCCGGTCGTCGCTGCCGGCGTCCTGGCGCGCGCCGTAGACATAGGTTTCGGCGCCGACGTGCTCGATCGCTTCGACGCGGAGGTCGAGCCCGACCCCGCCCGCCGGAACGGTGTCGCCGAGCTCGAAATCTTCAGGGCGGATGCCGAGCTGGCCGGCATCGGCGGGAACCGCGTCGGCACCGTGCAACTGGGGACGGAGGCCATCGACCGGCATCAGGTTCATCGGCGGCGCGCCGATGAACGATGCGACGAAGGTGGTGGCGGGCTTCTGATAGATCTCGAGCGGATTGCCGATCTGCTCGACCTTGCCGCCGTTCATCACCACCAGGATGTCGGCGAGCGTCATCGCCTCGAGCTGGTCGTGGGTGACGTAGATCGCGGTGGTGTTGAGCCGGCGCTGCAGCTTGCGGATCTCGACCCGCATCGCGATGCGCAGCTTGGCGTCCAGGTTGGAGAGCGGCTCGTCGAACAGGAACACCTTGGGCTGGCGCACGATGGCGCGGCCCATCGCGACGCGCTGGCGCTGGCCGCCGGAGAGCTGGCGCGGCTTCCGCTCGAGCATGGTGCCGAGCTCGAGGATGCGAGCGGCGTCCTCGACGCGCGTCCTGATCTCCTTCTCGGCCATGCCGCGATTGCGCAGGCCGTAGGCCATGTTGTTGTAGACGGTCATATGCGGATAGAGCGCGTAGTTCTGGAACACCATCGCGATGTCGCGATCGGCCGGCTCGATCGCATTGACGATGCGGCCGCCGATGTCGATCTCGCCCGAGGTGATCGTCTCGAGCCCCGCGACCATCCGCAGCAGGGTGGATTTGCCGCAGCCCGACGGGCCGACCAGCACGCAGAACTGACCGTCGCCGACATCGATATCGACGCCTTTGATGGCTTCGAAGCCGCCCTGGTAGACCTTGCGGACGTTGCGGAGGGTGACGTTGGCCATGGAATGATTACCGGTAGAGGTTGAGCAGCGGGCGGTGGCAGGCGAATGGTGAATGGGGAGTGGCGAGGAGGGGAAGGCGAACGGCTTCTGATGCCCGGATGTCTCTATTCGCTATTCGCCACTCCCTATTCGCCGTCCTCACTTTTCCGTCTCCACCAGCCCCTTGACGAACAGGCGCTGCATGACGACGACGACGAACACCGGCGGCAGCATCGCGAGCACTGCGGTCGCCATGACGATCGGCCACTCCGTCAGCGCGTCGGTCGTCGTGATCATCTTGCGGATGCCGATCTGGATGGTCTGCATGTCGTCGCGCGTCGTGATCAGCAGCGGCCAGAGATATTGATTCCAGCCGAGGATGAACAGGATCACGAATAGCGCCGCCATGTTGGTGCGCGACAGCGGCAGCAGGGTGTCCCAGAAGAAGCGGAACGGCCCGGCGCCGTCGATGCGGGACGCCTCCAGCAGCTCGTCCGGCACGGTCATGAAGAACTGGCGGAACAGCAGCGTCGCGGTGGCGGACGCGATCAGCGGCAGCGCGAGCCCCGCATAACTGTCGAGCATATGGAGGTCGGCGACGATCTTGTAGGTCGGATAGATGCGCACCTCGACCGGCAGCATCAGGGTGATGAAGATGAGCCAGAAGATCGGCATGCGGAACGGGAAGCGGAAGTAGACGACGGCATACGCCGAGATGATCGAGATCGCGATCTTGCCGACGGCGATCGAGAGCGCCATGACCAGCGAGTTCAAAAGCATGGTCGCAACCGGCTCGCGGGTCGAGCCGCTCGTGCCGACGAAGATCGTCTGATAGTAGGTCGACAGGAAGTGCCCGCCCGGCAGCAGCGACATCTGCCCATTGGCGATCACCGCATTGTCCTGCGTCGAGGCGACGAATGCGAGATAGACCGGGAACGCGACGATCGCGATTCCGATCCACAGGATGACATGCGCGACGTAGCGTCGAATGCCTTCTTGCTCGACCATCAGTAGGTCACCTTGCGCTCGACGAAGCGGAACTGGATCGCCGTCAGCACGATGACGATGACCATCAGAACGACGGATTGTGCAGCCGAGGAGCCGAGATTGCCGCCGAGCAGGCCATCGGTGTAGACCTTGTAGACCAGCGTCTCGGTGGACTTGCCAGGACCGCCGCGGGTCATCGTGTCGATGATGCCGAACGTCTCGAAGAAGGCGTAGACGATGTTGATCACCAGCAGGAAGAAGATGGTGGGCGACAGCAGCGGGAAGGTCACGGTCCAGAACCGCCGCATCGGCCGCGCGCCGTCGATCGCCGCGGCCTCGAGCACGCTGCGGGGGATGCTCTGCAGCCCGGCGAGGAAGAACAGGAAGTTGTAGGAGATCTGCTTCCAGGCGGCCGCGAGGATGATCTGCAGTGCCGCCTGGTCGCCGTCGAGCAGCGGATTCCAGTCGATGCCCATGGCGCGCAGATAGCGCGAGATCACGCCGAGCGAGGGGTGCAGCATGAAGATCCAGAGCACGCCCACCACCGGCGGCGCCACGGCATAGGGCCAGATCAGCAGCGTCCGGTACAGCGTCACGCCGCGCAGCGGCTTGTCCGCCATGACCGCGAGCAGCAGCGCGACCGACAGCGACGAGAATGCGATGGCGAACGAGAAGCCGAACGTGCGGAGAATGGCCTCGAAATAGTCCGGCTGGCTGAGCAGGTCGGCGTAGTTCTCGAACCAGACGAAGCTCGTGGACAGGCCGAACGCGTCCTGCAGCAGGAACGACTGGATGACGGCCTGGATGGCGGGCCAATAGAAGAAGATCAGCACGATCGCGAGCTGGGGAGCGACCAGCACGAACGGCAGCAGCTTTGACTGGAAGATGGCGTTCTTCTGCATGATCGGTCGGCGAGCCGGCAGGCCGCGGGTGGCCTGCCGGCTCTTGGCCTTATTTCACGGCCGTCTTTTCGAACTGGCGCAGCATCTGGTTGCCGCGCTCGACGGCGGCGTCCAGCGCCTGCTTGGCGGTCTTCTTGCCGGCCAGAGCCTGCTCGATCTCCTCCGACCAGACGTCACGCAGCTGCACCATGTTGCCCAGGCGCAGGCCGCGGGAGTTCTCGGTCGGCTCCTTGTTGGTCAACTCGAGCAGCGGGGTCTCCAGATAGGGCTGATCCTTGTAGAAGCCCTCGGCCTTGGCCTTGGCATAGGCGGCCTTGGTGATCGGCAGATAGCCCGACGCCTTGTGGATGTAGACTTGGCGGTCGGTGTCCGAGAGGAAGGTCAGGAACTTGGCGACGCCCTTGTACTCATCGGCCGACTTGCCGCCCATGACCCAGAGCGAAGCGCCGCCGATGATCGAGTTCTGCGGCGCGCCCTTCACGTCGGGGTAATACGGCATCGGCGCGGCGGTGAAGGCGAACTTCGCCTGCGCCTTGACGTTGCCGAAGAACGCCGACGAGGTCAGGTAGATCGGGCATTCGCCCGAGGTGAAGCGGCCCTCGCCGGTGTTGGTGCGGCCGGCGTAGTCATAGGTCTTGTCCTTCTGCAGCTCGACCAGGTTTTCGAGATGCTTGACCTGCAGCGGACCGTTGAACTCCAGCACAGTGTCGAAGCCGTCGAGACCGTTCGCCTTGCTGGCGAGCGGCACGTTGTGCCAGGCGGAGAGCTGCTCGAGATTGACCCAGGTTACCCACGAGCCGGAGAAGCCGCAGGTCGGGTGGCCGGCCGCATGGAGCTTCTTGGCGGTCTCGAACAGCTCGGGCCAGGTCTTCGGGATCTCGGCGTTGACCTTCTTCAGCTCATCGAGATTGACCCACATGACGGTGGAGGACGAGTTGAAGGGGAAGGACAGCATTTCGCCCTTCGAGGTCGAATAGTAGCCGGTGATGGCCGGCAGGTAGCTCTTGGGATCGAACTTCTCGCCGGCGTCCTGCATCAGCTTGTAGACCGGCTTCACGGCGCCGGTGGCGGCCATCATCGTGGCAGTGCCGACCTCGAACACCTGCATGATATGCGGCGCATTGCCGGCGCGGAACGCGGCGATGCCGGCATTCATCGTGTCGGCGTAGTTGCCCTTGTAGGTCGGAACGACCTTGTAGTCGGTCTGCGAGGCGTTGAAATCGTTGGCGAGCTTGACGATGACGTCGTTGTTGGCGCCGGTCATCGCGTGCCACCACTGAATCTCCGTCACCGCGTGTGCGGGTGCGGCGGCGCCAAGGACCAGCGTGGCTGCCGCTGCGGCGGCTGTCCAGAATTGTCGAAGTGACATTAAAAAAATTCCTCCCATGGAACGTCATCGGCGTCGCGGCCGTAGCAGCGCGAGATGACAGTTTTGTGAATGTATAACCGGTTGGATCGTCAGCGGAAAGCGCGTTCGTCGCGGCTTTGCGGCGCAACGCCGCGAGTTGTGCGAGACGGCGCGGCGCCCGGGCGATGCCCGAGGCGACGCTCGCGTTGCGAGACGACAGGCTGATGGCGCTTCACCGCTTGCGCTCTGCGCACACCGTGCCCTCGGACAGCAGGGCCTGGATCTCGGGCTCCGAGTAGCCGAACTCGCTGAGCACCTCCTGGGCATGCTGGCTGAACTTCGGCGGGGTGGAGCGCAGGCTCGGCTTGGTGCGTTCGAGCCGGATCGGCGACGCCACGCCCTTGTACCAGTCCTTCTCGATGACATCGCCGCGGTGGATCGTGTGCGGATTGGTCAGCGCCTGGTCGATCTTCTGCACGGGTCCCGCCGGCAGGCCGGCTGCGAGGAGCCGGTCGCACAGCGGCTCCGCCTCGAATTGGCTGAACACGGCGGCGAGCTCGGCGCGCAGAGCCTCGCGATTGGCGACGCGATCCTTGTTGCGGGCGAAGCGCGGATCGGTGCCGAGTTCCGGCCGGCCGATTTCCTTGGCGAGCTTGCGGAAGGTGCCGTCATTGCCGACGCCGATGAAGATATCGTCGGTCCTGGTCGGGAAGATCGCATAGGGCACGAGGTTCGGATGCTCGTTGCCGGTCAGCGACGGCGGCTTGCCATGCATGAAGTAGTTTGCGGTATGCGGATGCATGATCGCGAGGCCGGTCTCATACAGCGTGACCTCGAGGAACTGACCGAGCCCAGAACGCTGCCGTTCCGACAGCGCCATCAGGATGCCGATCGCGGCATAGAGGCCGGTCGTGATGTCGACCAGCGGCACGCCGATCCGCATCGGCCCGCTTTGCGGCGAGCCGGTCGCGGCGATCATGCCGGTCATCGCCTGGATGATCGCGTCATAGCCGGGATTGCCGCCGCGCGGACCGTCGGCACCGAAGCCGCAGATGCGGCAGTGCACCAGCTTCGGGAATTTCTCGCGCAGCGTGTCGCTGCCGATGCCCCACTTCTCCAAGGTGCCGGGCTTGAAGTTCTCGATCAGCACGTCGGCGGTCTCGAGCATCCGCATCAGCACGACGCGGCCGCCCTCGGACGCGAGATCGAGGCCGATCGAGCGCTTGTTGCGGTTGATCCCGACGAAATAGGCCGCGTCCTCGTCGTGGAACGGAGGGCCCCAGTCGCGCACTTCGTCGCCGGCCGGCGGCTCGACCTTGATCACGTCGGCGCCGTGATCGGCCAGGATCTGCGTGCAATAGGGCCCGCCGAGCACGCGCGTCAGATCGATCACGCGCAGTCCGGCCATGGCGCCGGGAGCAAATTGAGGTGTCATCGGATGTCGCGAGGTTGGTTTCAGCTCGCGATCATTAAGCATTGCTGCGGCGGTGGCGCAAACGGGGGCTGCCATGCGGCAGGACAACGGAGGTCGTCCTGCCGCACGACGGAATTGAAGCTCAGACGACGGTCAGCTTGACGTCGACATTGCCGCGCGTGGCGTTGGAATAGGGGCACACCTCATGCGCCTTGGCGACCAGCGCCTCGGCGTCAGCCTTGGCGAGGCCGGGCAGAGAGATGGCGAGCTCGACGGTGATGCCGAAGCCGCCTTCCGAGCGCGGCCCGATGCCGACGGTGGAGGTCACCGACGTGTCGGCGGGAACCTTCGGGCCGCCCTGCGAGCCGACGAACTTCATCG
Organism: Bradyrhizobium sp. SZCCHNR1015; assembly: GCF_032489875.1. Taxonomy (NCBI): domain Bacteria; kingdom Pseudomonadati; phylum Pseudomonadota; class Alphaproteobacteria; order Hyphomicrobiales; family Nitrobacteraceae; genus Bradyrhizobium; species Bradyrhizobium sp. SZCCHNR1015. Next base: position 34,571 of record NZ_JAUEYW010000023.1, on the reverse strand, counting down.
CGCCGATGAAGCAGGCGGCGTAGCCGGCCGCGAACAGCTGCTCGGGATTGTTGCCGGCGCCGCCGCCGCCACCGAGCTCCTTCGGGGTGGAGAGCTTGACCTTGAGCGAGCCGTCGAGGGTCGCCGCCTCGCCGTCGCGGCCGCCGGTGGCCTTGGCGCTGGTCTTGTAGAGCACGTTCACGGACATGGAGTGTCTCCTGGTTGGACGAATTCAGCGAGTCCATATTGCACACAATTAGATTGTGCACAATATAATTGTTCGGTAGAAAATTCGTGATCGGTGCGCCGGGCCCGTTGTCGATGCGAGGCGTGCGGGCTCAAGATGCCGATAGGATCGACCTGTGGTGACCTCGATGCGAAAGAAGTCCGCGGCAGACGTGCCGCTCCAGCTCGGCAACCAGCTCTGCTTCGCCGTCTATTCGACCGCGCACGCCTTCAACCGCGTCTACAAGCCGCTGCTCGACCGCCTAGGCCTGACCTATCCGCAATATCTGGTCATGCTGGTGCTGTGGGAGCAGGACGGCCTGACGGTGAAGGACATCGGCGCCCGCCTGTTCCTCGATTCCGGCACGCTGACGCCGCTGCTGAAGCGGATGGAGGCTACGCATCTGGTGAAGCGGACCCGGTCGGCCGAGGACGAACGGCAGGTGCTGGTCACCCTGACGAGCCAGGGCGCGAGCCTGCGCGACAAGGCAAGAGCGATCGTGCCGCCGGCGATCCTGGACGCGACGGGATGCTCGATCGCGGAGCTCACGGATCTGCACGGCAAGCTGGTGAAGCTGCGGGAGCGGCTCGATGCGGCGGCGGAGGGGTGAGACCTCCCGCCTGATCAGCCTCGGAGCACCGCATCGTTAGAGGCGCTTCTTCGCAAACGCCCGACCTGAGCCAGATTTGAGATACTTCTCGAAGGCGAAGGCCTGCTTCACGTCGTTGAAAGCGATGTAAGTCTTGAGCCGCCACGGCCGAAACTTCGAGGTGTGCGGGAACTTCGCCTGCATTGTGCTTCGCGACCCGAGCCGGGACGTCGTCTGTGATGCCGGCGTAGAAGTGCTCGCCATCGAGGCTTTCGAGGATGTAAACAAACTTCATGGCAGGCCGTCCCGACCCTTCTAGGTACGATTGTGGCAGGCGATGCCGCTTAGGGTCTACAGCTTCGGTCGAATGAGCAGTTCGAAGGAGGTGGCCTTATCGCCCGGAGCCCAGGTCCGCCTTCGCCCTTCGGGCTATGGCGCGACAGCCCTCGCACGCTTCGCGCAATTGGCGGATTAGGGTGGCTTGCCGAGCCGAAGCTCGCGAAGCGACGGAGAGGGGGGTATCGTCGTGCGGAGCGAAGTCCGCCTTCGCCTTCCCGCCTGCGCCAAAGAGGGCTCCGGCGTCCAGGCTACGGCGCGACAGCCTTCGCTCGCTTCGCTCAATTGGCAGATTGGGGTGGCTTGCCGAGCCGAAGCTCGCGAAGCGAGCGAAGGCTGGTGGAGCCAGGCGGGATCGAACCGCCGACCTCTTGCATGCCATGCAAGCGCTCTCCCAGCTGAGCTATGGCCCCTGAACCTCCCCGGCGGTCTGGGTGACCGCCGGGGAGCACCGTGAACCACAGTTCACGGCTGATCTCAAGTGTCTTCGACGATTATTCTTCGTCGCCGCCGACATCACCGATGATGTCGGTCACGTCCTCGTCGCCTTCTTCCTCGTCGGCGATGAAGGTCGAGTCATCATCCTCGTCATCGTCGAGGGTCTCGTCGATCTCGATGTCGTCCTCCGATTCGGGAACGACGGCCTTGACCTTGCCGGAGTTCTCCTCGGCATCGGCCTCCTCGAGCGACACCAACTCCTCGGCCTCGGCGGGCTCAACCACGTCGGCCGCCGCAGCGGCACGCGCAGCCTCGCCGCGCATGGCGCGGGTCGGAGCCACGGGCGCGATCGGCACGACCTCGCCGGTGTAGGGCGAAATCACCGGGTTCTTGTTGAGGTCATAGAACTTTTTGCCCGTGGTCGGGCAAATGCGTTTGGTTCCGAGCTCGGATTTGGCCACGTGCAGGCGTCCTGGCAATGTCTGAAAAGCGGTGTCTCACTTGGCTAGTTGCCGCGCCGCTGTCAATAGCGCTGTCAACGGGAAAATCACCGCTCGTGACGGAGGGCGGGGGCTGTGATACCTGCCGCGTCCGAAACACGAGGATCCCGCCGTGAGCACGTCAGCCGCCCCGACTCCCCTGGAATCACGCGCCTCCGGGCCCCTCTCGGGCACGATTCGCGTGCCTGGCGACAAGTCGATCTCGCACCGGGCGCTGATCCTGGGGGCGCTGTCGGTCGGCGAGACCCGGATTTCCGGCCTGCTCGAGGGCGAGGACGTCCTCAACACCGCCGAATCGATGCGATCCCTGGGTGCCAAGGTCGAGCGCACCGGCGACTTCGCGTGGACCGTCCGTGGCGTGGGGGTCGGCGGCTTCGCCCAGCCCAGCACACCGCTCGATTTCGGCAACTCCGGCACCGGCTGCCGGCTGGTGATGGGCGCCGTCGCCGGTTGCCCGATCACGGCCGTTTTCGACGGTGATGCCTCGCTGCGCAGCCGTCCGATGCGGCGCATCCTCGACCCGCTGGCGCTGATGGGCGCGAAGGTGGTGTCGATCGCCGAGGGCGGCAAGCTTCCGTTGACCCTGCAGGGCGCCGGCAACCCGGTGCCGATCGAGTACCGCACGCCGGTGGCTTCGGCCCAGATCAAGTCGGCGGTGCTGCTCGCGGGCCTCGCCGCGCCCGGTGTGACCACCGTGATCGAGCAGGAGGCCAGCCGCGACCATACGGAGCTGATGCTGAAGCATTTCGGCGCGGAGATCGTGACCACGCCGGAAGGGTCTCATGGCCGCCGCATCGCACTGACCGGCCAGCCGGAGCTGTGTGGTGCCCCCGTGATCGTTCCCGCCGACCCGTCCTCGGCCGCGTTCCCGCTGGTCGCCGCGCTGATCGTCGATGGCTCGGACCTCGTGCTGTCGGACGTGATGACCAACCCGCTGCGCACCGGCCTGTTCACGACCCTGCGCGAGATGGGCGCCTCGATCGAGGAGGACGACGTCCGCGGCGATGCCGGCGAGCCCATGGCCCGGCTGCGCGTACGCGCCTCGAAGCTGAGGGGCGTCGTCGTGCCGCCCGAGCGCGCGCCGTCGATGATCGACGAATATCTCGTCTTGGCCGTCGCCGCCGCCTATGCCGAGGGCACCACCGTGATGCGCGGCCTGCATGAGCTGCGCGTCAAGGAATCCGACCGGCTGGAGGCCACCGCGGCGATGCTGCGTGTCAACGGCGTCAAGGTCGAGATCAGCGGCGATGACCTGATCGTCGAGGGCCGCGGTCACGTGCCGGGCGGCGGCATCGTCGCGACCCACATGGACCACCGCATCGCGATGTCCGCCCTCGTGATGGGCCTCGCGTCCGACAAGCCGGTCACCGTCGACGACACCGCCTTCATCGCCACCAGCTTCCCGGATTTCATCCCGCTGATGTGCAAGGCGGGCGCGGATTTCGCATGATCATCGCCATCGACGGCCCGGCGGCCTCGGGCAAGGGCACCATGGCCAAGCGTCTCGCGGCGCATTACGGCCTCAGGCACCTGGATACGGGCGTGATCTACCGGGCCGTTGCCCATGCGCTGCTGACCGCCGGCATCGACCTCAAGGACGAGGTGCGGGCGGCGGACGTCGCCATGAGCCTGGATCCCTCGACCTTCGACAATCCGGCGCTGAGGTCGCACCAGGTCGGGTCCGCGGCCTCCGTGGTCTCGGCGTTGCCGAAAGTGCGCGAGGCGCTGGTGGCCTTCCAGCGTCAGTTCGCAAGCCAGCCACCCGGTGCCGTGCTCGACGGCCGTGACATCGGAACCGTGATCTGCCCGGACGCCGAGGTGAAGATCTACGTCGTCGCCGATCCCCGCATCCGGGCGCATCGCCGCACGCTCGAGGCGCTTTCGCGGGGGGAACCGGCCGACGAGGCGGCCATTCTGGCCGACATCCTGGCGCGCGACGAGCGTGACCAGAACCGGGCCGTCGCGCCTTTAAAACAAGCCCCGGATGCTTACTTGCTTGACAACTCCCATTTGGATATAGAGAGCGGCGTCCGGGCCGCCATCGACATCGTCGAGGCCGTTCGAGCGGGCCGCCAGCGGGTTTGATTTCCGCCGGCGTCATTGGAGGAAAGCCCGCTCCCGCCCTTGACCGTCGATAGCTCGATTGCGGTTCAATCGAGTCCGATCAGCCGGACGCACTTCATACGTATCGCATGTGCAGGCACTGCCGGCCCGCGCCGTTTGCGCTTATCGCGCTGACAGCGCGGACGTCTGGGGATTTGTGGACCTCCAGGCACTGTCCATTCGATGCGCCGATCAACCCAAGCTGGCGAGAATGTCCGCATCTGGAGAACAAATGGCTTCGAGTACCTCTGCTTCTTCCTACAATCCCAGCCGCGATGATTTCGCCGCGATGCTGGACGAGTCCTTCACCAAGGGCAACCTGCAGGAAAGCTCTGTCGTCAAGGGCAAGGTTGTTGCGATCGAGAAGGACATGGCCGTCATCGACGTCGGCCTGAAGACCGAAGGCCGCGTGGCGCTGCGCGAATTCGCCGGGCCCGGCCGTGACAGTGAATTGAAAGTCGGCGACGAGGTCGAAGTGTTCCTCGATCGCATCGAGAACGCGCTCGGCGAAGCGGTGCTGTCGCGCGACAAGGCGCGCCGCGAAGAGAGCTGGGGCAAGCTCGAGAAGGCGTTCCAGAACAACGAAAAGGTCAACGGCGTCATCTTCAACCAGGTCAAGGGCGGCTTCACCGTCGACCTCGACGGTGCCGTGGCCTTCCTGCCGCGCTCGCAGGTCGACATCCGTCCGATCCGCGACGTCGCGCCGCTGATGAACAACTCGCAGCCGTTCCAGATCCTCAAGATGGACCGTCGCCGCGGCAACATCGTCGTGTCGCGCCGGACCGTGCTGGAAGAGACCCGCGCCGAGCAGCGCCAGGAGCTGGTGCAGAACCTCGAAGAGGGTCAGGTGATCGACGGCGTCGTCAAGAACATTACCGATTACGGTGCGTTCGTCGACCTCGGCGGCATCGACGGCCTGCTGCACGTCACCGACATCGCCTGGCGCCGTGTCAACCATCCGACCGAGGTGCTGAGCATCGGTCAGACGGTCAAGGTCAAGATCATCAAGATCAACCACGAGACGCACCGCATCTCGCTGGGCATGAAGCAGCTGCTCGACGATCCGTGGCAGGGCATCGAGGCGAAGTACCCGCTGCAGGCCCGTTTCCATGGCCGCGTCACCAACATCACCGACTACGGCGCGTTCGTCGAGCTCGAGCCGGGCATCGAAGGCCTGATCCACGTCTCCGAGATGTCGTGGACCAAGAAGAACATGCACCCCGGCAAGATCGTCTCGACCTCGCAGGAAGTCGAAGTGCAGGTGCTCGAAGTCGACAGCGTCAAGCGCCGCATCTCGCTCGGTCTCAAGCAGACCATGCGCAACCCGTGGGAGGTCTTCGTCGAGAAGCATCCGACGGGTTCGGTGGTCGAGGGCGAGGTCAAGAACAAGACCGAGTTCGGCCTGTTCCTGGGTCTCGAAGGCGACGTCGACGGCATGGTCCATCTGTCGGACCTCGACTGGAAGCAGCCGGGCGAGCAGGTCATCGACAACTACAAGAAGGGCGACATGGTCAAGGCCGTGGTGCTCGACGTGGACGTGGAGAAGGAGCGCATCTCGCTCGGCATCAAGCAGCTCGAAGGCGATCCCTTCGCCGAGCCGGGCGATGTCAAGAAGGGTGCGGTCGTCACCTGCGAGGTACTCGACGTCAAGGACGGCGGCATCGACGTCAAGATCACCGGCACCGACTTCACCACCTTCATCAAGCGCTCCGAGCTGGCGCGCGATCGCAACGATCAGCGCACAGAGCGGTTCGCCGTCGGTGAGAAGGTCGATGCCCGCGTGATCCAGTTCGACAAGAAGGCCCGCAAGGTCCAGGTGTCGATCAAGGCGCTGGAAGTCGCTGAAGAGAAGGAAGCCATCGCGCAGTACGGCTCGTCCGATTCGGGCGCGACGCTGGGCGACATTCTGGGCACCGCGCTCAAGAACCGCGACTCGAAGTAAGCCTTCGATCCGCGTGACGAGATCAAAGCCCCGGCTTCGGCCGGGGCTTTTTTGTGCCCCCGGGGCATTTCGATCCGCCCCTCGCCATCGCATATGCGGATACGCCCGGCCATGACGACGTGGAGAGATGAGAGCAAGACTCCGATCATCGAATACGCTAGCCCTGCGGCCTGCTCGGAGCCCGTCGACCCTTTGACGGCTTCGTGGCGGAGCCTTCCTTTCTTCAAATTGCGCCGCGATTGATGTAATCGGATAACGAGATATTCAGGCTGCGGATGCAAAACGCGCCGAGACTTCCAGGAGCTGTCCATGTCGCTTGATTCGGATGTGATCGTCGATCGCCGCAGGCTGCGCCGCAAGCTGACGTTCTGGCGGGTGGTCGCGGTGCTGATCGCGGTCGCGGCTCTTTCCGCCATCGGCCTCGCCATGTCGCCGCGCGGCCGCACCGTGCTGTCGACCACCGGCTCGATCGCCCGCGTCAATATCGATGGCCTGATCCGTAGCGATCATGAGCGCGTCGAGGCGCTGGAGCGGCTCGAAAACTCCTCGGCCGAAGCCGTCATCGTCCACATCAATTCGCCGGGCGGCACCACCGCCGGCTCCGAGCAGCTCTACGATTCGCTGGTCCGGCTGAAGGCGAAGAAGCCGCTGGTCGTCGTCGTTGAAGGTCTCGCGGCGTCCGGCGGCTATATCGGCGCGATCGCTGCCGATCACATCGTCGCGCAGCAGAGTTCGCTGGTCGGTTCGATCGGCGTGCTGTTCCAGTACCCCAATGTCGGCGAGCTGTTGAAGACGGTCGGCGTGAAGATCGAGGAGGTCAAATCCTCGCCGCTGAAGGCCGCCCCCAACGGCTACGAGCCCACCAGCCCGGAAGCGCGTGCGGCGCTCGACGCCCTGGTCAAGGATTCCTACGCCTGGTTCCGCGGACTGGTGAAGGATCGCCGGGCCATGAATGATGAGCAGTTGGAGAAGGTGGCCGACGGCCGCGTCTTCACCGGCCGGCAGGCGATCGAGCTGAAGCTGATCGACGAGCTTGGCGACGAGAAGACCGCGGTCGCCTGGCTCGTCGCTAACAAGAACGTCAAGAAGGACCTTCCGGTGCGTGACTACAAGCTCACGCCGCGGTTTGGCGATCTCACCTTCCTGCGAACGGCCACCTCGATCGCGCTCGACGCCGTCGGTCTTTCCGGAATCGCCCGCCAGCTCGAGCACACCGGCGTGGTCCAGGCGGTCGATCGCATCGGCCTCGACGGCATGCTCGCGCTCTGGACGCCCGCGCCGGGCAATTGAACTCGCCAAGACCATCCTCGGGACGATCTTCCCGTTTCGCGTGTGCCATGGCGAGGCCCCGTACCCGGCCTCGCCCCCCGATTCACGGCCGCGATGAATGATTTAGCGTCTTGACAGTCCAGCATATTTTCACGGAAATGGGACCTGTCTCCCCGGGTACATTTTCTCGATGATCAAATCCGAGCTGGTTCAGCGTATCGCCGAGCACAACCCGCATCTCTACCAGCGGGATGTCGAGAACATCGTCAACGCGATCCTCGACGAGATCGTCGCGGCGCTCGCCCGCGGTGACCGCGTCGAGCTGCGCGGCTTCGGCGCCTTCTCGGTCAAGCATCGGCCGGCCCGCGCCGGTCGCAACCCGCGGACCGGGGCGCATGTCCCGGTGGACCAGAAGAGCGTCCCGTTCTTCAAGACGGGCAAGGAAATGCGCGAGCGGCTGAACCGGGACAATCCCGCCGGCGCTGCGGCTGACGACTCAGACGATTGAAGCATCTCGCGCCGGCCGTGCTAGTCGTCGGCGGCTGATTTCGAGGCGAATCCGGCCTGACTGACACGAGCGAGCGCATGCGAAAATTCTTCACTGTCGTGGTCGTCCTTCCGCTGCTGGTGCTGTTCGTCATCTTCGCGGTCGCCAATCGGCATTTCGTTACCGTATCGTTTGATCCGTTCAACGCGACCGATCCGGCGCTCGCGGTATCGGTCCCGTTGTTCGCCTTGATCATCGCCGTCGCGATCCTGGGCGTGATCGCAGGTGGTTGTGCCACCTGGATCGGCCAGCGCCGCTGGCGGCGGGCCGCGCGCCGTCATCAGGCCGATGCCGAAGCGGCCCGTGCGCAGGTGGTGCAGTTGAGCGCCGCGGCGCGTGCAAATCAGGGCTCGGCACAATCTCTGGTTCCGGCGGCGCCGGCGCGGCTTTTCGCCCCTTATGGGCGAGACAAGCAGGGCGCCGCGTTGTAGAAGGCGCCCAAGCTCGGCGGCCTTGGAAGCCGCCGGCTTCTGGTGATCCTTTCCGCCCGGACGTGCGTTGTTCATCGATGTCCCTGCTCGTCAAAATCTGCGGCCTGACCACGCCCGATACCCTCGCTTCGGCGCTCGACGCGGGCGCCGACATGGTGGGCTTCGTGTTCTTTCCGCCGTCCCCACGCCATGTCGGCCTGACGGCCGCGCGTGAGCTGGGCCGTGACGTCAGGGGGCGCGCGCTCAAGGTGGCGCTGACCGTCGATGCCGACGACGCGATGATCGAAAATATCGTCGAGACGCTGCGGCCTGATCTCCTGCAGCTGCATGGCCGCGAAAGCATCGCGCGCATCCGCGACCTCAAGCAGCGCTTCGGCCTGCCCATCATGAAAGCCATTCCGGTCGCGACCGACGCCGATCTTGCGCCGCTGGCGGGCTACGCCGATGTGTGCGACCGCATCCTGTTCGACGCGCGGGCGCCGAAGGATGCGACCCGTCCCGGCGGACTCGGGGCTACCTTCGATTGGCGTCTGCTGCAGGGCCTGAAACTCGATCGCCCGTTCATGGTGTCCGGCGGCCTGAGCGCCGACAACGTCGCCGAGGCCGTGCGGATCACGCGCGCCGGCGGCGTCGACGTGTCATCCGGCGTCGAGCGAACGCCGGGTGTGAAGGATTGCGACATGATCCGGGATTTCATTCGCGCGGCGCGGGCCGCTGAAGAGTTGAGCGTTCAATGACGACAGCCATTCCCAATTCCTACCGCAGCGGTCCTGATGACCGCGGTCACTTCGGCATCTTCGGCGGCCGCTTCGTCGCCGAAACCCTGATGCCGCTGATCCTCGACCTGGAAAAGGCCTATGCGGAGGCCAAGGCCGATCCGGCATTCCATGCCGAGATGAACGGCTACCTGAAGAACTACGTCGGCCGGCCCTCGCCGCTGTATTACGCGGAGCGGCTGACGGAGCATCTCGGCGGCGCCAAGATTTACTTCAAGCGCGAGGAGCTGAATCACACCGGCTCGCACAAGGTCAACAACGTGCTCGGCCAGATCATGGTCGCGCGCCGGATGGGCAAGAAGCGCATCATCGCCGAGACCGGCGCCGGCCAGCATGGTGTGGCCACCGCAACGCTGTGCGCGCGCTTCGGATTGGACTGCGTGGTCTACATGGGCGCCGTCGACGTCGAGCGGCAGCAGCCGAATGTGATCCGCATGGAGATGCTCGGCGCCAAGGTGGTGCCGGTGCAGTCCGGCGCCAAGACGCTGAAGGATGCGATGAACGAGGCGCTGCGTGACTGGGTCACCAACGTCCACAACACGTTCTATTGCATCGGCACCGTCGCCGGCCCGCACCCCTATCCGATGATGGTGCGCGACTTCCAGTCGGTGATCGGCAGCGAGACGCGCGCGCAGATGCAGGAGGCCGAAGGCCGCCTGCCGGATTCGCTGATCGCCTGCATCGGCGGCGGCTCCAATGCGATGGGCCTGTTCCATCCGTTCCTCGATGATCCCTCGGTCGAGATCTACGGCGTCGAGGCCGCGGGCCACGGCCTCACGCAGCTGCATGCGGCATCGATCGCCGGTGGCCGTCCCGGCGTGCTGCACGGCAACCGCACCTATCTGCTGATGGATGAGGACGGACAGATCGAGGAGGCGCATTCGATCTCGGCCGGTCTCGACTATCCCGGTATCGGACCGGAGCATTCCTGGCTGCACGAGGTCGGCCGCGTGAACTATTTGTCGGCGACCGATGAGGAGGCGCTGGCCGCGTTCCAATTGCTATCGCGGCTCGAAGGCATCATCCCGGCGCTGGAGCCGGCGCATGCGATCGCCAAGGTCATGGAGCTCGCGCCGAAGAAGCCGAAAGACCACCTGATGGTGGTCAACATGTCCGGCCGCGGCGACAAGGACGTGCCGCAGGTGGGCGACATCTTGCGAGGAAGGGCGAAGGCATCGTGACCAGCCGGATGGATGCGCGTTTCGCGCAATTGAAAAAGGAAGGCCGCTCGGCGTTCGTCACTTTCGTGATGTCAGGCGACCCTGACCCTGAAACCTCGCTGGCGATCGTCAAGGCGCTGCCGCAGGCTGGCGCCGACATCATCGAGATCGGCATGCCGTTCACCGATCCGATGGCCGACGGTCCGTCGATCCAGGCGGCGGGCCTGCGCGCGCTGAAGGCCGGCATGACCCTGAGGAAGACGCTGCAACTGGTGCGCAGCTTCCGCGACGGCGATGTCGACACGCCGATCGTGCTGATGGGCTACTACAACCCGATCTACATCTACGGCGTCGACAGGTTTCTCGACGATGCCAAGACCGCCGGCGTCGACGGCCTGATCATCGTCGACCTGCCGCCGGAAGAGGACACCGAGCTCTGCATCCCCGCGCTGAAGGCCGGGCTCAACTTCATCCGGCTGGCGACGCCGACCACCGATGACAAGCGGCTGCCGGCGGTGCTCGCGAACACCTCCGGCTTCGTCTACTACGTCTCGATCACCGGCATCACCGGCGCGGCGGCCGCGGATTCGTCGGCTGTGGGCGCCGCCGTGGCGCGCATCAAGCGCCATACGGCGCTGCCCGTCTGCGTCGGCTTCGGCATCCGGACACCGGAGACGGCCCGCGCCATCGCAGCCCATGCCGATGGCGCCGTGGTCGGCACCGCCCTGGTCGACGCACTCCGCGCCAGCCTCGATGCTGAGGACCGCGCGACCGCCAAGACCGTCAGTGCGGTCGCCGATCTGGCCGCCGCTCTCGCCCAGGGCGTGCGCGGCGCGCAACAGGCCGCGGAATAGGCCGTCAACCACTATCCGAGCGGATGTCGCGGCCGTCTTGCCGTGACCCCGCCGTCCCGCCATATATCCGGGCGACCGCAACACGGAGCGACACATGAACTGGCTTACCAATGTGGTCCGGCCGAAGATCCGCAACATCCTGCGCCGCGAGACGCCGGAGAACCTCTGGATCAAGTGCCCGGATTCCGGACAGCTCGTGTTCTACAAGGACGTCGAGGCCAACCAGTTCGTCATTCCCGGCTCCAACTATCATATGCGCATGGGCGCGGTGGCGCGGTTGAAGTCGATGTTCGACAACGAGACCTGGTTCGACGTCGCGCTGCCCGAGGTCACGCCCGACCCGCTGAAATTCCGCGACGAGCGCCGCTATGCCGACCGCATCAAGGATGCGCGGGCGCGCACCGGCATGAACGATGCGGTGAAGGTCGGCTTCGGCAAGCTCGAAGGCATGGGCGTCGTCATCGCCGTGCAGGATTTCGATTTCATGGGCGGTTCGCTCGGCATGGCCGCCGGTGAGGCGATCGTGCGTGGCCTGGAGCTCGCGGTCGAGAAGAAGTCGCCGTTCATCGTGTTCGCGGCCTCCGGCGGCGCGCGCATGCAGGAAGGCATCCTGTCCCTGATGCAGATGCCGCGCACCACGGTCGCGGTCCAGATGCTGCGCGAGGCCAAGCTGCCCTACATCGTCGTGCAGACCAATCCGACCACCGGCGGCGTCACCGCGTCCTACGCGATGCTGGGCGACGTCCACATTGCCGAGCCCGGTGCGCTGATCGGGTTCGCCGGCGCCCGGGTGATCGAGCAGACCATTCGCGAGAAGCTGCCCGAAGGTTTCCAGCGCGCTGAATACCTGCTCGACCACGGCATGGTCGACATGGTCGTGCACCGTCATGACCTGCGGCCGACGCTGGCGCGGCTGTGCCGGTTGCTGACCAAGGCGCCGGCCATCGAACACGCCAAGCCCGCGCCGCAGCTGCCGCCGCCGGCCAAGCCCGCCGAAGCCGCGGAAGCGCCGGCGGTCGCAACGAGCGCGTGAACGATTCTGCCGCCCAGCCAAGACCGTCGCTCGACGAGCTGATCACGCGGCTTTCTGCCCTGCATCCGAGCCGGATCTCGCTCGGGCTGGATCGCATGCACCGGCTGCTGGCGCAGCTCGGTCATCCCGAGCGCAAGCTGCCGCCGGTCATCCACGTCGCCGGCACCAACGGCAAGGGCTCCACGGTCGCATATCTGCGCGCAATGCTCGAGGCCGCGGGGCTGCGCGTCCACGTCTTCACCTCGCCCTGGCTGGTGCGCATCAACGAGAGCTATCGGCTCGGCCGCGCCGGCGGTGGCGTCCTGGTCGAGGACGACGAGCTGATCTCCGCGCTCTTGGAGTGCGAGCGGGTCAATGCCGGCGCGCCGATCACCTTCTTCGAGGTCAAGACCGTCGCGGCCTTCGTGCTGTTCGCAAGGCATCCAGCCGATGTCGTGCTGCTCGAAGTCGGCCTCGGTGGCCGGCTCGATTCCACCAATGTTGTCGAGCAGGTCGCGGCCTCCGTGCTGACGCCGATCAGCATGGACCACATGGAGTTTCTCGGTGACACCCGCGCGCTGATCGCGGCCGAGAAGGCCGCCATCATCAAGCGCGGCTGCCCGGTGATCTCGGCGGCGCAGGAGCCCGATGCGATGGCCGTGATCGAGCGCGAGGCCAGGCGACAGCGCGCGCCGTTGTTTGCGGCCGGAGAGAGCTGGCACGTCAGTGTCGAGCGCAACCGGCTGGTCTATCAGGACGACCGTGGTCTTCTTGATCTTCCGGCGCCAAAACTGTTCGGCCGGCATCAGTTCGACAATGCGGGCCTCGCGATCGCGACCTTGCGCGCGGTCGATCAGTTCAAGCTCGCCACCAAGGCGTTCGAGGACGGCATCGTCGGCGCCGAATGGCCGGCGCGCATGCAGCGGCTGTCGAGCGGCGCGCTCACCGCGATCGCGCCGCAGGGCGCGGAGATCTGGCTCGACGGCGGCCACAATGCCGAAGGCGGCCGCGTCGTCGCCGCGGCGATCGGGGATCTCGAGGAGCGCGTGTCGCGGCAGCTCGTCGTCATCGTCGGCATGATGGGCAACAAGGATGCCGCGGGCTTCCTGGTCAACTTCGCCGGCCTGACGCGCCACATCATCGTCGTGCAGATTCCGAACGAGAGCAAGGCGATGGCGCCGGCTGATCTGGCCGCCGCCGCGCGCACGCTCGGCATGCGCGTCGAGATCGCCGATGGTGTCGCGTCGGCACTGGCCGGCATCGCGCGGCTTGCCTATGAGGTCCCGCCGCGTATCCTGATCACGGGGTCGCTCTATCTCGCGGGCCACGTGCTCGACCTCAACGGCACCCCGCCGACCTGAGAGGAATGGCGCATGCGCTTTGCCGCGATCGCGGACGTCCACGGCAACCACCTCGCACTCGAAGCCGTGCTGGCCGACATCCGCGCGCAAGGCGTCGATGACATCGTCAATCTCGGCGACATGGCGAGCGGCCCGCTCGATGCGCGCAAGACGATGGACTTGCTGATGCCGCTCGATGCCGTCCATGTGCGCGGCAATCACGATCGCTGGCTGATCGACCGGCCATTCGATAAGATGGGAGCCTGGGAGCGGCCGGCCTTTCCACAGCTCGACGCCATGCACCTCGACTGGCTGCGCACGATTCCGGCGACCGCTGTCTACCGCGACGAAGTGTTTCTATGTCACGCGACACCCGAGGACGACAACGTCTACTGGCTCGAAAGCGTGGCTCCAGATGGTGCGATCACTTGCGCGCCGCTCGACGACATCGAGCGACTGGCCGCCGGCATTTCGCAATCATTGATCCTGTGTGGCCACACCCACACGGCCCGTGCAGCGCGCTTGCGTGACGGTCGGCTGATCGTCAATCCCGGCAGCGTCGGCAGCCCCGGCTATTCCTACAACGTCCCGCATCCGCATGTCGTGCAGGCCGGCACGCCTGATGCGCGCTACGCGATCCTTGAGCTGACGTCGTCCGGCTGGAGCGTGAGCTTCCGCCACGTGCCCTATGATCACCGATCCATGGCTGCGCTCGCGCGCGCCAATGGCGACGAGGAATTTGCATCGGCGCTTGCGACCGGCTGGATCCGCTGAGCTCACGCGAGCAGTTTCCAGGGATCGGCGACCTTCTGCTCGAGCTGCTCGAACGTGCATTGCCTCGGCGATTTGTCGGGCCGCCAGCGCAGGATCGAGGTGCCGTGGCGAAAGCGCTCGCCGGAGAAATGGTCGTAGCAGACCTCGATCACCAGCTTCGGTTTCAGCGGACACCACTCCGCGGAGCGCTCGGTCGACCAGCGGCTCGGCCCGCCCGGCGCATTGCCGGTGAAGCCGGGTGGCGAGATCAGCGGCTCGAGCTTGTCGGTCAGCGCGGGCTTCTCGTCCTTCTTGAGCGCGGAGGTGAAGCCGACGTGATGCAGCAGGCCGTCATCATCGTAGAGCCCGAGCAGCAGCGAGCCGACCAGCTTGCGCCCCTGGGCGCCCTTGTTGGTGGCGTAGCGGAAGCCGCCGATCACGCAATCGGCCGAGCGATAGCGCTTGATCTTCTGCATGCCGTCGCGGTTGCCTGCCTGGTAGGGCAGGTCGATGCGCTTGGCGATCACGCCATCCGAGCCGCCGCCGGATTGCGCCAGCCAGTCTTGCGCGGTCGCAAAGCGCGTCGTCGCCGGCGACAGCCGAAACGTCGGGTGCCCGGCGAAGTTCGCTTCCGCAAACGCCTCCAGCGCCGGCCGCCGCTCGTGCAGCGTGTGCGTCACGAGCTCCTTCTTGCCACTCGCCAGCAGATCGAAGGCGAGGAACAGCGCCGGCGTCTCCACCGACAGCTTCTTCACCCGGCTGGCGGCGGGATGAATCCGCTGCAGCAACGCATCGAACGAGAACGACTTCACCTGCGGCACCACCAGCTCTCCGTCGAGGATGAAGCTGGTTGCCTTCAGTTGGCGTGCCGCAGCGACCACCTCGGGGAAGTAGCGGGCGAGATCTTCGCCGGCCTTGGACTGCATCGTCACCTGAGCGCCCTCGCGCGCGAGCAGGCAGCGGAAGCCGTCCCATTTCGGCTCGTATTGCCAGTCCTCGCCGCGCGGGATTGAATCCACCGAGCGCGCCTCCATGGCCAGCAAACCGGATTTGCGGGAGGGCGAGCGATGGGCGCGGGCGGGCATGGCGACATCCGAAAACGCTGAAACATACCCCCTCAACGCGAACGGCCGGCGATTCCGCCGGCCGTTCGACAAAAATCCTGGATCGTGAAGCGTCAGACCGCCGACGAGATCCACTGCTGCAGCTTCGCCTTCGGCGCAGCGCCGACCTGGCGCGAGGCCATCTCGCCGCCCTTGAACACCATCAGGGTGGGGATCGACATCACGCCGTACTTCGAGGCCGTCTTCGGGCTCTCGTCGACGTTGAGCTTGACGATCTTGACCTTGTCGCCCATCGCGCTCGAGATCTCGTCCAGGGCGGGCGCAATCATGCGGCACGGGCCGCACCACTCGGCCCAGAAGTCGACCACGACCGGGCCGTCGGCCTTGAGCACTTCGCTTTCGAAATCGGCGTCGGAAACCTTGCCAACGGCCATGGGATTACCTCGTTCGGTTGGAGGGAGCGGCGCGGACGCACCGCCTCAGCGTGGGTGTCAAAGTAGGAATGGCGTGATGCCGGGTCAAGCGGGCTCACTCAGACGTGCTGGGATGGCAGCATGGCGTCCAGCGCGGAGGCCGGAAGCTCCATGAATTCAGCGGCTTCGGTCCAGAGCAGCGCGGCGCGGACGTTTCGTCCGGGGTACAACTGGCCGAGCACGGCGCGGTACAGCGCGAGCTGCCGGACATAGGCCGGGGGCACGTCGGCGAGTCCCGAGGGCGGCTGCTGGTTGGTCTTGAAGTCGACGATCAGCACCTCGGCCTCGGTCACCACCAGTCGGTCGATCTGGCCGGAGACCAGCGCCGGAGGCTGGCCGGCCAGTGCGAGGCGGCCCACGATCGAGACTTCCGCCCGGCTCCCGGCCGCGAACACCGCGGCAAAGCGCGGGTCTTCGACCACGGCGAGCACGCGTTCCGCGAGTCCCGCGCGCTCGTCCTCCGGCCAGTCGGCGGCGTTGCGAATCAGATATCGCAGCGCGGCATCGCGCCGCCGCTCCGGCGGCACGTCGGGCAGCGACTGCAGCAGGCGATGCACCAGCGTGCCGCGCTGCATCGCGAGGCTGCGCGCCGCCAGCGATTCGCCCGTGCGCACCGGCCGCTCGTCGGCGGACGGATCGGACGGCCGGAGCACGGCGACCTCGCCGGGCGCCTCCGCCGCCGCCGTGCGTAGCCACGCCGGCAGCTCGACGGCCGTCTCGACCATGCGCTGCGTTTCGTCAGCTGCGGTTTCCGCGATGTCCTCGGCCCGCGCGTAGCGCTTGACCGGCCCGTCCTCGGTTTCGATCACCTCGACCTGCAGGCCCGCCGCGTCAAGGCCGCGCGCCATCAGGTCGTACCAGCTGCCGCCGCGCACGTTGTTCATGTTGCCCGGCATGCAGCCGCCGATGACCAGCCGATCCGCGGCGCGCGTCATCGCGACATAGAGAAGCCGCCGATATTCGTCCTCGGTTTCCTTGAGCATCGCCGTGCGCGAAGCCGCCACGGCTTGCGGATCGTCGGCCTTGCGGCCGGCCCAGACCACGATCTCCTGCTCGCCATGCGGCACGTGGATCAGCCGCAGCCGCTGCGAATCCGCGGGCGAGGAGGTCGTATCGACCAGGAACACGACGGAGGCTTCGAGACCCTTGGCGCCGTGAACGGTCATGACGCGCACCTCGTCGCGCGAGATCTCCATGTCGCGCTTCACCTCGGTGTCGGCGGCGCGCAGCCAGGCGATAAAGCCTTGGAGGGAGGCCGGCGCCTTGCGCTCATACGACAACGCGAGCTCCAGGAATTCGTCGAGCGCGTCATTGGCCTCGTGGCCGAGCCGCGCCAGGACACGCCGCCGGCCACCATCGCCGCCGAGCAGCCAGGCATAGAACGCGAACGGCGTGTCCTCAGACGCACGGCGCTCGCATTGCTGCAGGCGTCGGACGACCGCCTGCAGCCGTTCGTCGTCAGCGGCGTGGGCTGTGAGTGCGTCGCGTAGCGAGCCGCGACGCTGCCACGCCAGCTTGAACAGATCCTCGTCGTCGAGGCCGAACAGCGGGCTCTTCAGCGCGGTGGCCAGCGCCAGGTCGTCCTGCGGCAGCAGCAGCGCGTCGGCGAGGTTCATCAGGTCGATGATCGCGATGTGCTCGGTCAGCTTCAGCCGGTCGGCGCCGGCGACGGGGATGCCGGCGTGCTTCAGCGCCTGGATCACGGCATCGAATGCGTTGCCGCGCCGGCGCACCAGGATCAGCATATCGCCATAGCTGAGCCGCCGCCGCGCACCGTCATGGCCGGTCATCGTCCCCACACGAATGAGCCGCTTGATCTCGGCCTGGATGCGCCGGGAAAGCTTGACCTCGGGGCTGGTGACGGAGACGCCGTCGAACGGCGCGCGCCAGCCCTCGATCTCCTTGCGGTCGTCGCGCTCGCACAGGCTCCAGAGCTCGACCATGCTCGGTCCGGCATCGGTCAGCGCGTTGTGGATGGGATGGCCGATGTCAGGCGAGTGGATGCTGCTGTAGACCTCGCGCTCGCGGAACACGTGGTCGACCGCGTGCAGCACCGTCGGCCCGGAGCGGAACGAATAGGTGAAGGACACCGGATCGAACAACAGCCCGGCGTCGGTGAAGCGCTTCTGCAATTGCCGCCGGCGCGCATCGAACTCATGCGGGTCGGCGCCCTGGAACGAGAAGATCGATTGCTTCTCGTCGCCGACGGCGAAGATCGTGCGCGTCAGCCCGTCGCGCGCGCCGGCGCCGGCGGTGAACTCCTCGATGATGTGGGCAACGATGTCCCACTGCCGTGGGCTCGTATCCTGGGCCTCGTCGATCAGCACGTGATCGACGCCGCGGTCGAGCTTGTAGTGGACCCAGCCGGCGGAGACGCGGTTGAGCATCGCCAGTGTCTTGTCGATCAGGTCGTCATAGTCGAGCAGCCCGCGCTCCTCCTTCTCGCGGCGATAGTTCGCGGCTGCCGCTGTCGCGATCTGCAGCAGCGCCTCGGTGCGGTCGCGCACGACAGCGGCGCGGCGCTTCTCGATCAGGCGGTCGAGCCGACGCGCTTCGGCGTCGAACAGGCCGGCAAGGCCGGGATTGCTCTCGGCGAACTTCTTGGTCAGCAGCGATTTGCGCGGCTGCTTGTCGTCGGTGAGAAACAGCCGGAGATATTCGTCGACCTGATCGGCTCCAGAGAACGCCAGTGCAGCGCGAAGTTGCTCCGCCTGCTTCTGGTCGGTCTTGGCGCCGCCATCCAGCCGGGCGGCGATATCGGTCCAATCCGCACGCGGCAGATTGGGACCGTCGACCATGTCGCGCTCGATGGCTTCCAGCGTCTCATCCGGCGCGATGCCGAGCACCTCGCCGAGATGCTGCGCGGCGACCTCGACGCGGCCGGCGCCATCGGTCCAGGCCATGAAATGATCGCGGCTCAGGCAAGCCTCGCGCACGACCTCCTTGAAGGTCGAGTCGGCGGCATTGGCCATCGCCACCTGCAGCGCCCGGCCGACCGCGCTGTCCGGCGCCCTGGAGGCATCGAGCAGCACCTTGAGATTGGCGCGCTCCATCATCTCGGTCTGGTCGCGCTCGTCGAGCACCGAGAACCGCGCGGGAACGTTGGCCTCGAATGGAAACTGCTGCAGCAGCCGGGTGCACAGCGCGTGGATGGTCTGCACCTTCAGCCCGCCCGGCGTCTCCAGCGCGCTGGCAAATAGTTTGCGCGCCGAGGCGCGCAGCTTCTTGTCGGGGTTGGGAATGCCGGTGGATCGGATCGCGTCATCCAGCGCGTCGTCGTCGAGCGTCACCCAATGGCCGAGCGTCGAGAACACGCGCTCGGCCATGTTGGCGGCGGCGGCCTTGGTGAAGGTGATGCAGAGGATCTTCTCCGGCGGCACGCCGTCGAGCAGCAGCCGGATCACGCGCTGCACCAGCACATGCGTCTTGCCCGAGCCGGCATTGGCCGACACGAACGCCGAGGCCGCCGGGTTCGACGCGCGCGTCTGCGCCTCGCGCACGGCCTGCGGAATGGGGCGGGGCGCCTTCACCATTCCTCCACTCCCAGGCCGCCGGCCGCCGACCACTCCTTGATGCGGGCGAGGTCGTCATAGCTGCCGTAGCGGTTGGCCCACATCGACAGGTTCAGCGAGGTGTAGCCCTGATTGACGTCCTCGAAGCTGCGGATCAGCGCTTCGAGTTTTTCGCGCGCCTCCTGCGCGGCCTGGTCCGGATGCTGCGGCGGGTCGCTCTTGTTGATCTTCAGCTCGAGAATGCGCTCCTCGCCCGGCGGGTTGTTGCCGGACAGCCGGACATAAACGAGCTGGCTGATCAGGCTGCCGGCCGGAATGCCGTCGAAGCCGCCCTCGCGGAGGATCGCGGCTTCAAGCGTGAGCTGCGGCGACAGGCCCATGCGCACCTGCTTGGCCGTTGGTGGCTGCCCGGTCTTGTAGTCGAGAATGGCGTAGGTGCCCTCGGCACGCTGCTCGATGCGGTCGGCGCGCGCCGACAGCATGAAGGTGCGGCCCGGGCCTACGGGAATGCCGATCTCGCCACGGATCTCCGCGGTGATCGCGCCGATCTGCGCGCGCCGCGCACTCTCCCACGCCGCGAACCAGCCGGCGATGCGCTGGAAGCGAGGCCACCACAGCGCCCGCGCCTCGGGACGCTCCATCAATGGTGCAAAATGCTTCTCGCCGATCACGCGTAGCGCATGCGCCGGATGCAGCGGCAGCGCATCGGCATAAACTTGCGTGAACTCGCCGATCGCCTCGTGGATCGCCGAGCCGCGATCGGCGGCCGACAGCGGCATGTCGACGGGATCGAGCGGATCGAGCCGCAGGATGTAGCGCGCGAAGATGGTGTAGGGATCGCGCAGCCAGTCTTCGATGGCAGTGACCGACATCCGAAGGGGACGTGCCGCCAGCGGCGGCTTCGGCGCCGGCTGCTCGATCGGTTTCACCGCGGCGGGCTGGTCGAGCACCTCGGCATAGCGGACGTAGATGTCACCGCGCGCCTCCGCCGCCTTCCAGCGCTCGGCGCCGGCGACGGCTTCGAGCCGATGCAGGAAGCGCGAGGCCACGGCGGGCGCGCCGCCGGACTTTGCGGCGTGGGTCAGGATCACCTCGGGCGCGCCGAGCAATTGCGCGAAATCGTGTGCTGATAGTCCGATGCGGCGCTCAGGCAGGTCGAGGCCGAGCTGATGCCGCATCGGGCGGCTGAGCCAGGGATCGATGCGCGGCGCCGGCGGCCAGATGCCCTCGATCAGGCCGCCGACGATCATGCGGTCGGCCTGCATCAGCCGGGCTTCGAGCGGACCGTAGATCTGCAGCTGCGCACCGTGGCGCTCGGGGCGGCGCACCGCGCGATCGGAGAAGGCGGTATGGAACAGATCCGGATAATCCGCCAGCGGCGCCATCAGGCCGCAGCGCTCGCCGGACGCGAGCAGGTCGTCGAAGCAGCGCGCCAGCGCGGCGCCGTCGCGATCGGTGAAGGCGGTGCTGAGGCCGACATCGTCGGTCGACAGCGCGATCAGCACCTCACGATGCCGCGCCGCGAGCTCAGCGAAATCCTGCGGGCGCGGCGAGGCGAGGTTTTCCAGCGGCGCCAGCGCCGTCTGCAATTGCGCGATCAGCGCGCCGGCGCGGTCGAGCTGCTCGGGACTGAGGCGCGCGCGCGGCTCGGCCTTGTGCAGCGATGATGCCTCGCCCTGGTGCAGCTTGGTGTGCTCGTCGCGGAAGCGCGCGAAGTCGCGCGCGAGCCCGCCGCTTCCGGCTTGCGGCCGTGTGCCGCGCAGCACCGCGAGCTCCAGCGTCTCGATGGCACTCTTCCAGCCATTCGCGGCGCGGCCGAGCCGGCACAGCGGATGCTTGAGCAGCGCCAGCAGGGTCGGCGGCTCCAACCCGCGCGCGGCGGCTTCGGCGGCGAGGCGCGCGAAGATGCCGGCGGGCGTTTCCAGCAGCGCGTCACCGCCGGAGTCGTCGAAGGTGAGGCGCCAGCGCGCCAGCGCCGCCATCACGCGGCGCGCCAGCGCGCGGTCCGGCGTCACCAGCGCGGCCGATTTGCCGAGATGGCGCGCCTCGCGCATCGCGATGGCGATCGCCAGCGCCTCCATCTCCGGATTGGGCGCGGCGACCACGGCGAGGTTGTCCATGGCTTCCGCGATGTTGGCGGCGATGTCGAACTGGCGCAGCCGCTCGTGCCAGACGGCGGTCGCTTCCGACGGCCGCATCGCCTCTGAGATCAGCACCTCCCGGCCGCCGCGGCCCGTAGGCGCGAGACGGACCACGTCGCGCCGCTCTAGGCCGAAGCGCTTGAGCAGCAGGTGCATGGCATATTGCGGATGGTTGACCGCGGGCGGCGTCAACACGCGGCCGGCGCGGTCCCTGGCACCGCCGATCGAATTCCACGCGGCTTCGTCGAGATCGGTGTCGAGCCCAGGCAGCACCACCGCGCCATGCGGAAGCTTGGCGACGGCGAGCAGGAATTTTGCCGTCGCCGGCATCGAGCCGGTGGAGCCGGCGGCAATCACGGGCCCATCGGGATGCGCCGACAGCCGCGCCGCCTCGGCCGCGATCAACAGATCGCGCCGCGCCGCCGGCTCGATGCGCCCGATCTCCTGCAGATAGGCCGGCCACGCGGTCCGCGCGATCCGCAGGAACTCGAGCGAATACTGCCAGTATTTGTCGAGCTGATCCGGCACCAGCGCGTCGAGCGCGTCCCACGACACGCCGCGCGTCACCATGTCGTCGATCAGCCGTGCGAGGTCGCCGGCCAGCGCGAGCGTCGAGGCGGGCCCGCCGATCACCAGCGGCGCCGACACCGGCGTCTTGGCCCAGGCCGCCACCAGCCGTGCCAGCGTGAGCCGGCGCTGGAGGTCGTCGAGCCGTTCCGGGATCTCCAGCGGCGCGGGCCCGAGGAACGCGTCGCGATCCTCGGCGAAGGCAAGCTCGTCCTCATCGATGTCGCCGAGCGCGACGAGGCGCGGCAGCACCGCGGCATCGGTCTTCAGCTCGTCGAGGAACATTTCGCGCGCGACACGGAGCGAACGGCGCGTCGGCAGATACAGCGTGGCGGTCGCGAGTCGGGCCGGATCGCTGCGCGCCTCGAAGCCGTCGACCAGCCGGCCGTCGACCAGCGCCGCGATCACGCTGCGCAGGAACGGCGCCGAGATGGGAACGGTGAAGACGCGCATGGCCTGCGATTCGGGTTGCTCAGGCCGTCTATATAGGGAGCGATCGGGCGGAGGTCATATCCGGGGTGTGGATGGGTGTTGATAGCGCCGCGACCGCTCCGATGTTGGACGCCGCACGCGGGGAGCCCCTCTGCGGCCGCGATCTCAGCTGTCCTCGCCCGCTTTCGCGGGCGGGGACAGCTGAGTTGCTGGAACCATCCGCCCACCTTCATCGTCACCGACAGCGCGGCGAAGCAATCCACGGCTGAGCACGGGACTCTGGATTGGGTCGCTGCGCTCGCAATGACGGAGAAAAGCCGCTGCGCTCCGGATGATACCGAGTGTGAGGTGATGGCTTCGCCCCGGGGGTCTACGCCGCACTCTCCAGCAGCGCCTCTTCGGCTTCCATCACAGCAGCCGGCGTGCCCACATGCATCCACACGCCTTCGAGGCGGAGGCCGAACAGGCGGTCCTGCTCGTTCGCCTTGTCGAACATCTTCGTCAGCGAGAACTCGCCCTTCGGCGCGCCGTCGAAGATCGCCGGCGAGATGATCGCGGCGCCCGCATAGACGAACGGCACCACCTGATGCTCCCGCCGCTTGCGCAAGGTGCCGTCGGCGAGCATCGCGTAGTCGCCTTGACCCGCGTAGCCGATCGAGGTCGCGGTCGGCGCCATCAGCAGCATGATGTCCATGCGTTCGGGATCGAACGCGTCGGCGAGCCGGGACAGGTTCTGGCGCACGCCCTCGATCCACATCGTGTCGGAGTTGACGTGGAAGAACGGCTCATGGCCGAGCAGCGGCAGCGCCTTGACGACGCCGCCGCCGGTGCCGAGCACCTGGTCGCGCTCGTCGGAGATGATCACGCGGGGCGTGCTGCGCGCGGCCGTGTGCTCGATGATCTGGTCGGCGAGATAGTGGACGTTGACGATGGCTTCGGTGACGCCGGCTTCGGCGAGGCGGTCGAGCACATGGTCGAGCAGCGGGCGGCCGGCGACGCGCACCAGCGGTTTGGGCATCGTCTCGGTCAGTGGGCGCATGCGCAATCCGAGACCGGCGGCGAGGACCATGGCTTTGTGCGGTTTGACGGGCATCTTCAGGGCATCTCGATCAACGGTGGTGCGAATCATACCACGCAAGAACATCTATCGTCTCGGCCGGTTGCGATAGCCTGGGCCGATGACGAATATGCGACGGCTGCCCGGCCGTCGTGATGCAAGATGCCGCAGGCTGTCGTGGCTCGGTCAGGCTTCGGCCGTGGCGCGCTTGTTGGTCTTCTTCTTGCCCTGCTTCAGGAAGGTGACGCCGATCTGGTCGCCATTGACCCAGGCCAACTCGCAGCGCCGGTAGGCCAAGCCGGTCGACGACAACAGCAGGAAGAACTCCTTCAGGTGCAGGCCTTCGACCGAGCCCTCGACCGTCAGCTTCGCCCCGGTCTCCGAGACGTCCTCGATGGTGCAGTTGCGGCGCCAGGTGCCGTCGATGCCCATCATGAAAGCCGGGATGCCGCGCTCGAAGACGACGCGTTCGCCCTTCATCCGCTCTGCCATCGCAACCTCCATTCACGCGCGGCGCGCAACCGGCGCCGCGGGCGCAAGGTAAGGGGGGATGGCTAAGAACCGGTAAAGCTACGGTGTGAGAGCGATGGTGCGAGCTTGCCATGGCGACGGTCGGCTCCCCTGCCCGCATGGGGGAGGGGAGTGGACCGTCGGTGCCATGAGAGGATGCTTCAAGCTATGCCCGCCGGCGGCGGCACGTTCGCCGCGTACCAGTCGCGCAGCGGCTCCAGTGCGGGATGGGCCAGTGACCGGTGCAGGTAGTCCCAGATACGGGGCTGGTGCTTGAGGTAGTGCGGCTTGCCGTCGCGGCGGTTGAGGCGGGCGAAGGTGCCGAGCAGGCGGGTGTTGCGCTGGGCGGACATGATCGCGTAGTGCGCGCCGAATTCGTCGGCGTCGAACTCCGTCGACGCAGCCTGGCGTGCGGCGATGTAGCGCTCCCGGAGCGCCCGCTCGATCTCGGGCGACACGTCGATCCGGGCGTCCTGCGCCAGGGAGACCACGTCGTAGGCCGGCGGTCCCATCACCGCGTCCTGGAAGTCGATCACGCCCACGCGGGCGATGCCGTCGCGCGCGGGCAGCCAGAGCAGGTTGGGCGAGTGGTAGTCGCGGATCACCCAGGTCGGCCTAGATGTCGGCTTGGCCGCGAGCGGCGCCTCCAGCATCTCCCGCCATATTTCCAGGAATTCGGCCCGCAGCACCTGCGACAGCTCCACGCCACGGTCGGGCAGGTACCATTCGAGCATCAGGCCGATCTCGATCAGCATGGCTTCGGCGTCGAAGGTCGGAACCTCGTAGGTCACCTGCGGCGCCAGCGGCAGCACCGCGGGGACGTCCTGCGCGTGCAGCGCGGCCAACAGATCGGTCGCGGCCTCGTAGCGCTCCACGATCGGTCGTGGCGGGTCGCCCTCGATCACGCCCTCGCGTCCGAGATCCTCGGTGATGAGAAAGCCTTGGCCGAGATCGGCGTCGTTGATCTTCGGCGCCGAGATGCCGCGCCCGCGCAAGGCGGCGGCGATCGCGACGAAGGGGCGGACGTCCTCGGCGAGATGCACGGCGCCGCTATAGGGTTTGCCGTTGTAGGTTGCCGGGCCGTCGGGCCGTTTCGGCGAGTTCATCAGGATGAAGACGCGCTCGCCCTTGTGGAGCCGCGCATAGGAGCGGGTCGAGGCATCGCCGGCCATGCGCTCGCGGCGCGATTTGGCGTGCCCGGCCTCGGCGAGGAATTCGCGCAAGGCTTTCAGCCGTGCAACCACCGCGGCCGCCTTGCCGCTGCCGGTGACCTCGGCGCTGCGGGCGGTGTCGCCCCGCGATGGATCGTGGCGCAGCGCGATGTCGATGCGGTCCAGTGGCAGAGCGCTGCCGGCGCGCTCCGGCCATTCGATCAGCACGACGGTCGCCTCCGGCAGCGGCGACAGGCCGATCTCCTCGAGCTCCGATGCATCGCTGATGCGATAGAGATCGGCATGCACCAGCGGGAAGCTCGGCAGGTCGTAGCTCTGCGCCAGGGTGAAGGTCGGACTGGGCACCTCCAGCTCGTCGTCGCCGGCGAGGTAGCGGATCATCGCCCGCGCCGCCGCGGTTTTGCCGGAGCCGAGATCGCCGGTGAGCGTGATCAGCGCGCCCGGGCCGATCAGCAGCGCGAGGTCGGCCATGAGAGCGGCGGTGGCGGCTTCGTCCGCGAGCGCGGTGGTGAATGTCAGCTGGTCCGTCATTCCGCGGCGTTGCGTTGCGCGACGTGGTCGGTCGGGAAGTCACAGGTGACCGTGGTGCCCTTGCCGACCACCGAATCCATCCGCACCCTGCCGCCATGCAGCTCGACGAAGGAGCGCACCAGCGACAGGCCGAGGCCGGCGCCGCGATGGCGCGAGCCCTGCGAATGGCTCTCGAACCATTCGAACACCTTGTCCTTCACCTCGGGCGGAATGCCGGGGCCGGAATCGGTGACCGCGAAGGTGACGCTGTGATCGGTGCGGCGGGCGCTGACGACGACGCTCGAATCCGGCGGCGAGAAGCCAACGGCGTTGGCGAGCAGATTGTAGAGCACCTGCACGACGCGGCGCTCGTCGCCGACGAAGGAGCCGACATCGGGGTCGACCGCGATCGTCAGGCGGATGCGATCGGTGGCGAGGCGGTCCTGCACGCCCTCGGCCGCGGCCTCGATCGCCTTGGCGGCGTCGACCGGCCCGAGCTCGAGCTTCATGGCGCCGGCATCGATGGTGGCGAGGTCGAGAATGTTGTTGGTGAGCGCGAGCAGCGCGTTGGTGGATTTGGTGACGTAGTCGAGATACTCGGCCTGCTTCGGCGTCAGCGGTCCCGTGGATGGATCCGACAGGAAATGCGCGAAGCCGATGATCGTCGTCAGCGGCGCGCGCAGCTCGTAGGACACGTGGTGGACGAAGTCGATCTTCATCTGGCCGGCGGCTTCGAGCGCCTCGTTGCTCTCGCGCAGCGCCCGCTCGACATTCTCGGTGTCGGTGATGTCCTGGAAGGTGAGCATGGTCGCGCCGTCGGGCAGGGGGCGGCTCATGCAGTCGAGCACGCTGCCGTCCTTGCGCTCGAGCTTCAGCGCCGCGTCGAGCCGGTTCTCGATCGAGGTGATCGCCTCGCGGATGGTGCGCCAGGCGACCGCGTCGTCATAGAGCTGATGGCACCAGGATTCCACGGTGTCGATATGCGGATGCTCGCGCAACTGATCCGGCGACAGCCGCCACATCTTGGCGAAGGCCGGATTGAACAGCTCGACCCGGCCGTTCGAGCCGAACACCGCGACGCCTTCGGCAAGGCTGTCGAGCGTCTCGCGCTGGACCCGGATCAGGCCGTCGAAGCGGCGGGCAAGCGCGAAGCTCTCGGTGACGTCGTCGAACAGATAGGTGACGCCGCCTTCCGGGTTCGGCGTGGTGACGACCGATAATGCGCGGCCGTCGGGCAGGAACCAGGTGTCCTTGGCGGCCTCGACGGCGCGATAGGCCTCGTGAAGCTTGGCCTTCCAGGCCCGGAAGTCGGCCTGCTCGGGCAACTTGCGCGCGGCGCGAAGACGGTCGAGCACCGACGAGTCATCGGGCTGACTGTCCAGGAAGGCGGGATCGAGACCCCACAGCCGGCGATAGGAGTCGTTGTAGAAGGCGAGCCGGCGCTGGCCGTCGAACACGGCCACGCCTGAGGACAACTGGTCGAGCGTGCGCCGGTGTGCTTCCCGCATCCGCACCACGGCCGCATCCAGCGCCGCCGCCTCGCTGGCGTCGATGGCGACACCGGCGCTGCCGTGGCCCAGCATGAAGGCGCGCACGTCATACATGCGGCGCTCGCCGCCGGTCACGATCGGCAGCCGGCCCTCGAAACGGCCGTTGGCGCCGAGCGCACGCTGCAGGTCGATACGGTCGGCCGAGTCGAGCAGCTCGATGTTGCGGCCGATCGCGTCCGGCACGTCGCGGGCGTCCGCGGCGCGGGCATAGGCCGGGTTGACGTAAGCGAGGGCGCCATTGGCCTGCCGCGCCCAGATCGGCCACGGCAGCGCCGATGCCAGCGCGCGCAGCGACTCCGTCTCCTCGCCGAGCGCCTTGAAGCGGAGCTGCGTCTCGGCGAGCTCGCGGCGCAGGCCGGACAATTCGCGGATGCGCACGATGGCCTGCCCGCCGATGGCGCGGCCCATCGCCTCGATCGCATGGCCGTGCGAGGTGGTGAGATTGAGCATGAAGCCTTCGCCCGCTTCGCGCAGCGCGTCGACGGCGCGGTCGAGCTGCAGCGCAGGCTCCGGCGGCAGCCAGGTTCCAAAGGCGAGAATGCGCTGCGGCTGATCCTGCGGCACCAGCATCGAGGTGTCGCCGGAGATCTGCGGGCGATGGCCGCCGGCCGGCCAGGCGATCAGGATCTGCGGCTCGGCGAACAGCAGCGCACGGTAGCGATCGGCCTGCAGTTGCAGCTCGGCGACATTGGCACGCAGCCGCGCTTCCTTGCGCGCGGCCGCCAGACGCGTGCGCACCAGCGCGACCGCAGCGACCACGGAGAAGCCGAGCAGCGCCAGCATCGCCGTGACCTCGGCGATATCAGGACGGCTCAGCTCGAACAGCGTCGTGATCGCATCCGGCGGCACGCCATCGCCTGCGAAGCCCGGTGTCGCCGGCGCAAGCGCAGTCGCAGCGAGACCCATCAGGCCTTTGCGCGCAAGTGACGTGCACGACAGCAGCGTCTGACGCATCACCACGATCACGCCCGACATATTTGCCCCAAACCGCACGAAGTTCCGCGCGGCGCCGATCGCGTCGACCGCGCCGTCTCACGAATCAATCAACCATAACCGCTTCGGGACTCCAGCGGTAAGAGTCCAGACCGTGAACGGTGGTTGCGCCTGAGGAAAATGCGTCCGCCGATCGACTCTTTCGAGTCGGAACAGTGGCAAGCCCGTAGTTCAACGGCCCGTCGAGCCGAAGCCGCCGCTGCCGCGCGCGGTCGTCGTCAAGCTTGTCGCGAGGCTGAGCTCGGCGCGCACCACGGCGGCGATCACCATCTGCGCGATGCGCTCGCCGCGACGGATCGTAAACGGTTCCTTGCCGTGGTTGATCAGCAGCACGCAGATCTCGCCGCGGTAGTCCGCGTCCACCGTGCCCGGTGCGTTCAGCACCGTGACGCCGTGGCGTGCAGCGAGCCCCGAACGCGGTCGCACCTGGGCCTCGTAGCCGTCGGGCAGCGCGATCGACAATCCCGTCGGCACCATCGCGTGGCCGCCTGACGCAAGGACGAGCGGTGCATCGGCCGGAACCGCGGCGAGCAGATCGAGCCCCGCGGCATGTGCGGTCTGATAGGCCAGCAGCGGCAGGCCTTCGCCATGCGGCAGGATCTGCACGTCGATCGCGATCGTCTGTGTCACGCAACGGGTCCCATGGTTCTGGCAATCTCGGCAACGAGCGCCGTCGCGACCTCGTCCTTGGTCATGATCGGCCAGGACGCGACATGGACGCCATCGGCGTCCTTCGTCAAGAGATGCACGGTGTTGCGGTCGCCGCCCATCACGCCGGTCGCAGGCGAGACGTCGTTGGCGACGATCCAGTCGCAGCCCTTGCGGGCGAACTTGGCCTTCGCGTTGTCGATCAGGTGCTCGGTCTCGGCGGCGAAGCCGATCACGAGACCTGGCCGCTTGTCTTTGAGCTTCGAGATCGTTGCGAGGATGTCGGGATTCTCAACCAGCGCGAGCGGCGGAATCGCCTTGTCCGTCTTCTTCAGCTTCTGGCCGCCCTCATTGGCGACGCGCCAGTCGGCCACCGCCGCGGCGAAGATCGCGACGTCGGCCGGCAGCTCGGCCTCGACCGCTTCCAGCATCTGCCGTGCCGACTCGACATGCGTGACGTTGACGCCCTTGGGATCGGCGAGCTCGACCGGCCCCGCGATCAGCCGGACGTCGGCGCCGGCGGCCTGCGCGGCGGCGGCGATCGCAAAGCCCTGCTTGCCGGAGGAGCGGTTGGCGATGTAGCGCACCGGATCGATCGGCTCGTGCGTCGGTCCGGCCGTGATCAGCACGCGGCGGCCGGCGAGCGGACGCGGCGTCGGCGGCTTGAGCATGGCGACGACGGCGTCCGCGATCTCGATGGCCTCGGCCATGCGGCCGACGCCGGCCTCGCCCTTCTCGGCCATCTCGCCGGCGTTGGGGCCGATCATCCGGACGCCGTCGCGCTGCAGGGTGGCGGCGTTGCGGCGCGTGGCCGGGTTGCTCCACATCATCGGGTTCATCGCCGGCGCCAGCAGGATCGGCCGGCTCGCCGCGAGCAGGATGGCGCTGGCGAGGTCGCCGGCGGCGCCGTGCGCCATCTTCGACATCAGGTCGGCGGTGGCCGGCGCGACCACGATCAGGTCGCAGTCGCGCGCGAGGCGGATGTGGCCGACGTCGAACTCGCTGCGCGCGTCGAACAGATCGGTGAACACGCGGTCGCCCGACAGCGCTGACGCGGCCAACTCGGTGACGAACTGCGTCGCCGCCTTGGTCAGCACGCAGCGGACGCGGATGTGGCGTTCCTTCAGACGGCGGATCAAGTCGAGCGACTTGTATGCCGCGATGCCGCCGCCGATGATCAGGGTGACGCGCGCTTCACGGGCGGCGCCGGGCTGAGGGAGACCAGGCTCAGGCAGAGCGGCTGGAGCTGGCGCTGCCGTCGTCGGCTCGGACGGATCGACCGGCTCGATCAGCGCGCGCAGGATGACCCGGACTTCCTCCTCGACGGAGCGCCCGTTCTGCGCCGAGCGCAGTCGTAGATAGGTTTTGAGCGAGTCGTCGAGCTTGCGGATGGTCAGGCTGGCCATGTCCGCCTCCCCAGCAGGGTCCAGATGCAAGCAATGCTAGCAGAAATTGATCGCAGTGCAATCAATGTAGGGTGGGCGAAGCGGCCGCCGTAGGCGGCAGCGTGCCCACCGTCGATCGGCAGGCTCCAGGGTGAGACGGTGGGCACGGCGTCACCGCCATCTCGTACGACGAGACAGCACGGCTGCGCCTTTGCCCACCCTACGAATCTACAGCCTGAGCACCGCGAACAAAATGCCGATGAAGGTCAGCGCGATGACCCACAGCGCGATCGCGCGCCAGCGGCTCTTCTTGCCTTCGGTGCGGCCCATGGCGGCGATGGTCTCGGGCGACAGGCGGAGGCCGTCGCGGGTCATGGTCTCCATGTGCTCGAGCACGGCGGCGGCGCGGGCGGCGAGCACCGGCAGGGTCGCGGTCAGCCGGGCCAGTTCGCCGATTCCGGTGACGGCGCCCTCGATCCGGCCGATCGGCCCGAGATTGCGCTCGATCCATTCTCGCACCACGGGGTCGGCGACCTTCCAGATGTCGAGCTTGGGATCGAAGCCGCGCGCGACGCCCTCGACCACCACCATGGTCTTCTGCAGCAGGATCAGCTCCGGCCGGGTGCGCATGTCGAACAGGCCGGTGACCTCGAGCAGCAGGGTCAAGAGCTTGGCCATCGAGATTTCTTCGGCCGTGCGGTTATGGATCGGCTCGCCGATGGCGCGGATGGCCTGTGCGAAATTCTCCACCGAATGATGCGGCGGCACGTAGCCGGCCTCGAAATGCACTTCGGCGACGCGGCGATAGTCGCGGGTGATGAAGCCGAGCAGGATTTCGGCGAGGAAGCGCCGCTCCTTCATCCCGAGCCGGCCCATGATGCCGAAATCGACCGCAACCAGCCGTCCCTGCTGGTCCAGGAACAGGTTGCCCGGATGCATGTCGGCATGGAAGAAGCCGTCGCGCAGGGCGTGGCGGAGAAAGCTCTGGATCACCTTGCGGCCGACGTCGGGCAGATCGACATTCGCCTCCGCGAGCCGGGCGTGATCGTTCAGCGCGATGCCGTCGATCCACTCCATCGTCAGCACGGTGTTGGCGGTCCGGTCCCAGTCGACCGCGGGCACGCGGAAATCCGGATCGTCCTTGATGTTCTCCGCCATTTCGGAGAGCGCAGCGGCCTCCAGGCGAAGGTCCATCTCCATCGCGACCGAGCGCGACATCGTGTTGATGACCTCGACCAGCCGCAGCCGCCGCGCCTCCGACGAATGCGCCTCGGCCTTTTCGGCGACGAAGAAGAAATCGGAGAGGTCGCGGCGGAAGCGCGCAGCGACGTTCGGTCGAAGCACCTTCACCGCGACCGGACGACGAATGCCGTCGCGCTCGACCTCGCCGCGATGCACCTGCGCGATCGAGGCGGCGGCGACCGGTGGACCGAGATGCGTGAACAGCTGGCTGATCGGGCGTTCGAGCGCGGTGGCGATGACGGCCTCGGCCTCGGCCTGCGGGAACGGCGGCAGCCGGTCCTGCAGCGATTCGAGATCCCGCGCCATGATGACGCCGACGACGTCGGGCCGGGTCGCCAGGAACTGGCCGAGCTTGAGATAGGCCGGGCCCATCCGCTCCAGCGCGCGCGACAATCTTGGCCCGGACTTGGCGCCGGGGCGCTCGATGAGCCGCGCCAGCTTCAGCGCGAGCTGGCCCGGCGGCGGCGCCAGGCTCGGATCGACGGCGCCGAACACGCCCTCGCGCGCGAACACCAGGGCGGCCCGGGCGAGCCGCGTAATGTGGGTGAGTGCGGAGATCACAAACGCCAGCCGGAATGAAGCGCGACGATGCCGCCGGAGAGAGTCTGCCAGGACACGCGGGAGAAGCCGGCCGCCGAGATCATCTCGGCGAAGGCGTTGGGCCGCGGAAACTGGCGGATGGATTCGACGAGGTAGCGGTAGGACTCGGCATCGCCGGTAACGGCGCGGCCGAGCTGCGGGATCACGTTGAAGGAGAACAGGTCATAGAGCTTGTCTAGCCCTGGCATCTCGACGGTGGAGAACTCCAGGCACAGGAAGCGGCCGCCATGCTTGAGCACGCGGAATGCCTCGGCCAGCGCCAGCTCGATCTGCGGCACGTTGCGGATGCCGAAGGCGATCGTATAGGCGTCGAAGGAGCGGTCGGGGAAGGCGAGCTTCTCGGCATTGCCCTCGACGAACGAGACCTTGTCGTCGAGATATTGCTTCAGCGCGCGCTGGCGCCCGACCTCGAGCATGTCGCCGTTGATGTCGCACACGGTCGCATGGAAGCCGGCGCCGGCCTTCCTGGCGGCGCGGAAGGAGATGTCACCGGTGCCGCCGGCCACATCGAGCAGCGCAAACGGCGCATCGCTCTTCGGCGGGTTCAGCATGTTGATCATGATGTCCTTCCAGACGCGGTGCAGTCCGCCCGACATCAGGTCGTTCATCAGGTCGTAGCGCTGTGCCACGCTGTGAAACACTTCGTTCACCAGCGTCTGCTTCTCGCCCAGAGGCACGTCCCTGAAGCCGAAATGAGTGGTTTGGTCCGGCTGATCCATCACCCTTACTCCGATACGGCACCATAGCGCTGATGCGGCCAAGGCGCTATCACGTCAGCCGGACAAGGTGAATGGTCGCGGATGCAAAAGGTGAAATGAGCAGGGATGCCTGAGCTGCCCGAAGTCGAGACCGTCCGGCGCGGGTTGCAGCCGGTCATGGAAGGCGCCGTCATCGTCAAGGCCGAGGCCCGGCGCGGCGATCTCAGGTTTCCGTTTCAGCCCGATTTTGCCAAGCGCCTGCAGGGCCAGACCGTCAGGGGGCTCGGTCGGCGCGCCAAATATCTGCTGGCCGACCTCGGCTCCGGCGACGTGCTCTTGATGCATCTCGGCATGTCCGGCTCGTTCCGGGTGATCAAGCCGGAGCACGAGGAGACGCCGGGCGAGTTTCACTATCCGCGCGGCAAGGACAGCGTGCACGACCATGTCGTGTTTCACATGTCGTCGGGCGCCGACATCGTCTTCAACGATCCGCGCCGCTTCGGCTTCATGAAGATCATCGGCCGCGGCGACATCGAGACCGAGCCGCATCTGAAGGGCCTCGGGCCGGAGCCGCTCGGCAATGAATTCGATGCCGCGATGCTGGCGCGCGCCTGTGCCGGCAAGAAGACCAGCCTGAAGGCCGCGCTGCTCGACCAGCGCGTGGTCGCCGGGCTCGGCAACATCTATGTCTGCGAGGCGCTGTTTCGCGCCCATCTGTCGCCGCGGCGTCTGGCGGCGACGCTGGCAACGAAGAAGGGCGAGCCCACGGATCACGCCACGCGTCTGGTGGAGGCGATCCACGCCGTACTCAACGAGGCGATCCGCGCCGGCGGCTCGTCGCTGCGCGATCACCGCCAGACATCAGGCGAACTCGGCTATTTCCAGCATTCGTTCCAGGTCTATGACCGCGAGGGTGAGCCATGCCGGACGGACGGCTGCAGCGGCGTGGTGAAGCGCTTCGTGCAGAACGGCCGCTCGACCTTCTGGTGCCCGAAGTGCCAGAAGTGATGTCGCGGCCGAGGAGCCGGCACGGCCGGCCATCCCCGGTCTGCTTGTGGCGGACGGGAGTGGGCGTATACTGCCGCCATGGCTGTCAGCTCGCCCGACCTGAAAGCATTTCTGCTCGCGACGCCGTTCTTCGGCGGCCTGCTTGATGCGAGCCTCGATCTGCTGGTCTCGATGCTGGTCGAGCGGCGCTTCGACAAGGGCGCCGTGGTCGTCGCCGAAGGCGAGGCGGGTCGCTCGATGTTCGTCGTGCATAGCGGTACGCTGGAGGTCAGTGAGCGCCTGGAGACGGGTGCCGCGATCCATATGTCGCGTCTCGAGCCCGGGGATTTCTTCGGCGAGATGACCCTGCTCGA
Source organism: Bradyrhizobium sp. SZCCHNR1015 (assembly GCF_032489875.1). Lineage (NCBI taxonomy): Bacteria > Pseudomonadati > Pseudomonadota > Alphaproteobacteria > Hyphomicrobiales > Nitrobacteraceae > Bradyrhizobium > Bradyrhizobium sp. SZCCHNR1015. Next base: position 401 of record NZ_JAUEYW010000023.1, on the reverse strand, counting down.
CATGCAGAACAGATCGGCCACCGTGGTCGCGGAAGCGCCGACCGTGCTGTACGAGCTGACGGCGCAAAAGCTGTATGCCTTCTACAAGGCTGACATCCACGCCTACGTGATCGTGCTGCAGAACATCAATCGCGAGCTGTGCCGCCGCCTGCGTCGCGCCGATGCGCGGATCAAGATGCGGGAGGGTGGGTCGCGGTAGGCGAGCGGGCGGCGAAGCAGTGCGAAGCGTGCTCGATCTACGGCTGGGCTACTCCTTAACCTCGCCCCGCTTGCGGGGAGAGGTCGGATTGCATCGTGAGATGCAATCCGGGTGAGGGGGACAGGTCATTGGCGCTAACTTACCAAATTAACGCTTGGTATTCTCGTTTTCTTGGCGGCTCTCGGAGATGGCGTTGAATGTT